>CAVENX010000023.1:0-42748 GCA_963617275.1 bacterium | reverse complement strand
CGGCGGAGTCCATGTCAACGCCGTTGAAGCTCTCCATGATCTCGGTGTGGTAGGGAATGGGGAAGTCGGGCACGACGGGTTCGCCGAAGCGCTCCACCTCGACGTTTGCGCTGTCGTCCGGTCCGATGGGAACGCTGGGGTCTATTATGTTCGGTATCTGGAGCATGAGCTTGTGGATGCGGGAGGCGTATTCCTCCTCAAGCTTTTCAAGCTCCGCAAGGCGGTCGGCGTTTTTCTTGACTTGCTCCTTGACCTTTTCCGCCTCTTCAAGCTTGCCCGGATCCTTCTTTGCCTGACCCATGAGCATACCTATCTGCTTGGAGAGTGTGTTGCGGCTTGCGCGAAGCTCGCTCGCCTCGGTGATCGCGGCGCGGTTGAGCGTGTCAAGTTCTATCACCTCGTCCACCATCGGAAGCTTTGCTTCCTGAAACTTTTTCTTTATGTTTTCCTTGACTATATCGGGGTTTTCACGCACAAATCGTATATCCAGCATTTTTATTTCTCCTGTTTCTTTTACTAAATTCTCTTTTCGCTCCTTCGGGAGCGTTTTTTTCAGACCGTTATCTGAGTCTTGAGACTGTCAAAAAAAGCCTCGCAGAGTTTTTTGCCCGCAGGCAAAAAATAGTTTTGATCGTTTTCTCCGGCGGCGTGTACGTCGGAGAAAACTCTTCTCACGGAGCGAGTGTCGAATTGTTCGCCTGCGGCGAACAACCGAGGCACAGAGCGCAGTGCAGCCTTTTTGTCAAAGAACCTCATTGAGGTTCTTTGACAAGCTGCAGGCTCTTATCTGAGCTTTCTGAGCCGGTCGATCAGATTTTCCCTGTCGTCCGCGCCGTAAAATTCAATTTCTATCCTGCCGTTTTTCTTCCCGCTGACGAGATGCACCCGCCTTCCGAGGATTTCGCCAAGCTCCTTTTCGACCTCGGCTGAATAGTCTACAAACGGCTTTGCCGGTTCGCTCTTTTCTTTCGGCTCCTTCGTGAGCTTTGCGGCCAGAGCCTCGGTTTTGCGCACCGAAAGCGATTTTGAGATGACCTCCTTCGCCGCGTCAAGCTGTGTTTTTTCGTCGGTTATCGGGATGAGCGCTCTTGCGTGACCGGCGGAGAGCTTTCCGTCTTCAACGAGCCTGAGCACGTCGTCGCTGAGACTGAGCAGACGCATGGAATTTGTTATCGCGGGACGGGAGCGCCCGACGCTCTTTGCCGTTTCCTCCTGCGTCAGGCCGTACACCTCGATAAGCGTCTTGTAGCCTTTGGCCTCTTCTATCGGGTTGAGGTTTTCCCTCTGAAGGTTTTCCACCAGCGCAAGCTCCGCGGTCGTCCTGTCGTCTGCCTCAATGACGCGCACCGGAACCTCCGCAAGTCCTGCCATGCGGCTTGCGCGCCAGCGGCGCTCGCCCGCAATGATCTGATAAAACCCGTCCGGAAGCCTGCGAGCAACTATCGGCTGGATAAGTCCGTACTGAGAGATCGAATCCGCCAGCTCCTGAAGCGCGGCCTCGTCGAAATACTCACGCGGCTGATCCTTGCGCGGCTCGACCTTTGTTATGGGCAGGGTCATCAGCTCGCTCTGCCCGTCAAGCTCGTCCTCTCCGAACAGAGCCGCAAGCCCCGTGCCCAAGCCTTTCTTTTCCTTTGCTGCCACTCTATCACCTCTCAGATCTTCTTATAAATTCTTCCGCCAGCTCGATGTATGCGCGGCTGCCCTTGTTGAAGCGGTCGTAGACTATGCCAGGTACGCCGTGACTGGGCGCTTCTGAAAGTCTTACGCTGCGTGGTATTACCGTGTCATACACCTTTTCGTCAAGATACTTTCTCAGCTCAGCCGCTACCTGCGAGGTGAGGTTTGCACGTGCGTCATACATCGTCAGCACGATACCCTCTATCTCAAGGCGCTTGTTGAGCCTTTTCTTGCACATTCTTATGCTTGTGAGCAGATCGGCGATGCCCTCAAGCGCGTAATATTCGCACTGCATGGGAATGAGCACGCTGTCCGCCGCGACAAGCGCGTTGACCGTCAGCAGCTCAAGCGACGGCGGACAGTCTATAAATATGTAGTCGTAATCGCCGTAGAGCTTCATCAGGCAGTTTTTGAGGACGTATTCCCTGCTCTCCGCGTCGATAAGCTCTACCGACGAGGCCGCAAGTTCCTTGCTTGACGGTATTACATCACCGAATTTCGTATGCACCACGCATTTTTCGGGAGACTCCGCGCCCGACATCATGTCGTAGGCGTTCGGGCGGGTGTTCTTTGATACCCCCATGCCCGTCGTGGCGTTGCCCTGCGGGTCGCCGTCAAACAGCAGCACGCGCTTTCCGAGCAGCGTCAGAGCCGCGCTGAGATTGACGGTGGTCGTTGTCTTGCCGACGCCGCCTTTCTGGTTGGCCACAGCTAATATCTTTGCCATTTTCTCTCTCCAAAAAGTTTTTTCATGTCATTATAGCAGGCAGGAGTGCTTTTTTCAATAGTTTCACGTGAAACAATTCAATTAAGTGAGGAACTCCTCACTCGCCTGACGTTTCACGTGAAACATTGGACCTACGCGAGCAGGGTGTCTATATCCTCCGGACTGAGACCGGGATGCAGAGCAAGGTTGAGAGCGCGTGAAATGAGATGCGACAGGCGGCGTACCTTTGCGTCGATGTCACGCGGGGTGACGAACATGGTCGTCCGCCCCTCCGGGGAGAAAAACCGCCCTGCATCCATGACTGTGGGTACGCCGATAGATATAACCGGTACGCCGAGGAAATCCGCGTCAATGCGCTCTCTGTCGTTGCCAACGCCTGAACCCGGTGCAATGCCTGTGTCGGAGATCTGCACACTGCGGCAAAGTCCTTCGGCCTCCCGGCAGGCGAATGCGTCCACAACCACAACGAAAGCGGGCTTGACGATGGAGCAGAATGAAAGTATCTGCTGCGCGCTTTCAACCCCGGAGGTACCGAGAACGCCAGGACGGCAGAGCGCCACGTCCGAGAGAAAAGAAAACTGCGCAGGCTCTGCCGCTTTAAGGTGGCGTGAGACGATAAGCGAGGACGCGCAGAGCGGACCTATCGAGTCGGGCGTAATGTCGGGATTGCCGAGCGCCGCGACGACAACGGAACGCCCGCCGCGCCGTGCGGGCAGCAGCTGTGAGATGAGCTTTGCAAGAACGCCCTCACACACACGCAGGTCAAATGCCCCGGCAGGCAGGGAAAGGGTAAAATAGCTTCCTATCCCGCGCCCGATGAGAGAGGACCCTGCTTCGTTCAGCACCTCCACGTCGGTGACGGGAAAGCCGTCAACACTCATTTCGCGCACGGCAAGCCCGTGCTCACGCCCTAATTTTTCGTCAATGTCGCCCAGAAGCTCCGCCGCCATATCCGTGCGCCTTGCAGATGCCATAGTTCTTTCCTCCTTACAGGTCGGCGACTGCCGTAATGAGCACCGCATCGTGCGGTGCCGGATAAATTATACCCAACATCTTGTGCAAGTAATCCGGCAGGCGGAAAAAGAAAAAATAGTGAGAAAAAATTTGAAAAAGGGCTTGATTTTCAGGAAACTCTTTGCTATAATATCAAAACGCGGGTTGACAGAATGTCGGCTCGACTTTATAGGAGGAGGTAGCGTTTAAGCATGGCCAACATTAAATCTTCTGCTAAGAGAGACGAGAAGTCCAAGGAACTCAGAGCAAAGAACCGCGCTGAGAAGACCGAGCTCAAAACTATGATTAAAAAGTTTGACGCAGCAGTTGCCGAAGGCAACAATGATGCAGCTGTCAGTGCCTATAAAGTTGCTGTCAAGACAGTTGACCGCGCGGCAGGCAAAGGTCTGCTGCACAAGAACAATGCAGCTCACAAAAAGTCCGCTATGGCTCACAAGCTCAACGAGATGGCATAATATCTCTTATAAAAAGGGACACCGGCTGATGCGGTGTCCCTTTTTAAATATTGTGCCCGAAAATATTGCGCCCAAGACCGGCGGGGGACGGCGTGCGGCATACTGCGCGCCGCAGCGTCGGAAAGACAGTACAGCGGAAGAAAGCCGCAGAAAACATGGTAAATAAAATCAGAAAGCTGCTCACATGGCTGGATGTGCATTTTGAGGAGACGCTGCTCATGGCGTTTCTTGCCGCCATCGCCGTGGTGGAGCTGATGCAGGTGATAATAAGAAAGCTCCCGTTCGTCCCGGCGCTGACCTGGGCGGAGGAGTTTTGCCGTTTCATGTGGATATGGAGCGTTTTTATCTCTCTGCCGTATACAATCAAAACAGGAACAATGCTCCGCGTGACCGCCCTTTCCGATATCCTTCCGCAAAGGGGCGCGGAGCTGCTTGATATTGCGGTGCAGGCCGTTGTGCTTGCGGCGATGCTTCTGTGCGCCGTTTCTTCGGCACCGGTGGTGATTGGTATCGCAAAAAGCGGCGAGACATCGCCCGCGATGCTCTGGCCGATGTGGACGGTATATTTGTTCGTCCTGCTCGGCTTCGCGCTTGCGTGCATACGCTCGGCACAGAGCCTGAAGGAAAAAATCGGGAAGAGGAAAGAGAGATAATGGCGGCGGCACTTGTAATGATCGTTTTTGTCCTTGCCGTCGCGCTCACCGTGCCTGTCGGGGTGAGTATGATCGCGGGGGCAAGCGCGCCGGTCCTGCTTCTGGGAAAGGGCGGGTCAATGGCGCAGATAATAAATAACTGCTTCTCCGGCGCAAATTCCACGCCCATCCTTGCCGTGCCGCTGTTCATCCTCGGCGGTATCCTTATGGCCGAGGGCGGCATCTCGCGCAGGCTCTTCGACCTGTTTGCCGTCTTCGTGGGGAAGCGGCGCGGCGGCATCCCGTGCGCGGTCATCCTCACCTGCCTTTTCTACGGCGCCGTCTCCGGCTCGGGGCCTGCGACGACGGCAGCGGTCGGGTCGATGTGCATCCCGCTTATGACGGAACTTGGCTATGACCGGCGCTGGAGCGCGGGGCTTATCGCGGTCGCGGGCGGGCTCGGCGTCGTCATCCCCCCGTCCATCCCCTTTGTGCTGTACTCGCTGGCGACCGGTGTTTCAACGGGGGCGCTTTTTCTGGCCGGGGTCATTCCCGGCGTGCTCATTGCGCTTTTTCTTATGGGATACGCGGTGCTTTACTGCGCCCGCAAGGGCGAAAACCGCGAAGTGATCGCCGGAAAGCTTGACGAGCTTGAGAAAAAAGGAAAGGCGCGGATATTCAGGGAAAGCTTCTGGGCGCTCCTTTGCCCGGTGATCGTGCTGGGCGGCATCTACGGCGGGCTTTTCACGCCTACCGAGGCTGCCTGCGTGTCGGTGTTCTATGCGCTGATAATTTCGCTTTTCGTGTATAAAAGCATCAGGCTCGATCAGCTTCTGCCGATCATGCGCAGGGCTGTGAAAAGCTATGCGGGGCTTGCCTTTGTGCTTGCCTTTGCCACGGCGTTCGGGCGTGTTCTCTCACTCACAAAGGCGACGGGCGCGATAAACGCGTTCATACTTGATAATTTCGCATCGCGCTTCGGCGTTCTGTCGGTGCTGGTGCTGCTGTTTTTGCTGCTGGGCATGGTCATGGACACAGGCCCGGCGATAATAATCCTCGCGCCGGTGCTTCTGCCCGCCGTGGAGGAGCTTGGGGTGAATCCCGTGCATTTCGGCGCGGTGCTCGTGTGCTGCCTGTCGATAGGGCTTGCGACGCCCCCGTTCGGGCTTGACCTGTTCGTGGCGGGCAATCTCGCCGAGGAGCAGCCTATGGCGGTCGCAAAAAGCGCACTGCCGTTCATGCTTGCGTTCCTCGCCGCACTCATTCTTATAACATATATACCATGGCTGTCCACGGCCCTTATATGAGAATGAGGAGCTTCATACAGTGAGGAGTTAGGATTGAGGAGTGAGGAGTTATTGTGTCGGCAGAGCCGACAATATTGCCTCCCCTGAAAGGTAAGTAAGCGTCCAAATCTTTGATTTGGTCAACGCGCACTTATACCTTTTGGCGAAGTAAGCGTCCAAATCTCGATTTGGCTAACGCGCACTTATGCCTTTGGCGGAGGGGTCTATCAGAGTTAAGAGTGGAGATGTGGTGTCGGCAGAGCCGACGGATTGAATTTGACATGAGTTTTGCGAAAAGAGAAAAGTAAAAATGAAAAAATATATTTCTGTCCTGCTCCTGATATGTATGCTGAGTGCGCTGTGCGCGTGCGGGAGTGAGGAAAAAGGGAAGAGAGAGCTTATCCTTGCCGACTCCACCGGGAAAGGCGCGGCGGGACAGCTTTTCAACGAATACCTTGCAAAGCGCGTGGAGGAGCTTACCGACGGCGCGCTTACGGTGGATTATCATCCCAACGGCGAGCTGGGCGGCGATGCAGATCTCATCCGCCAGATGCAGGCGGGGGATATAGACCTTGTACTGTGCCAGATGGCGCCGCTCGTCAGCTTCATACCGGAGGCGGCGGTCTTTGACCTGCCCATGGTCTTTTCAAAATACGACGGGGAGAGCATCGACAGAGTGCTCAACGGAGACGGAAAATTTCACGCGAGCATTGCGGGCGCTTATGAAAGCGCGGGGTTTGAGCTTCTGGGCTTTTTGCAGAACGCGACATACCGCCTTACCACCGCCAACGTTCCGCTCAACACGATAGAGGACTTTGCCCGCCTGCAGATACGTACAATGGAGAATAAAAACCATATGGCGTTCTGGTCGGCCATCGGGGCAGAGCCTACGCCCCTTGCATGGGGCGAGGTGTATCTCTCCCTGCAATCCGGCACGATAGACGCGCAGGAGAACGCCGCCGACACCTGCGTCGGTGCAAACTTCAACGAGGTACAGAAGTATCTCGCCTGCACCAACCATATCCTTTACCTTAACCAGATATGCATGAACAAGGCCTCGTATGATTCCCTGCCGGAGGAGCTTCAAAGCACGCTCGAAGCCGCGGTGAGCGACGCGATCGCCTATATGCGTCCGCAGCTGGCGGATATCGATGCTGAAAGCAAAGAAAAGCTGGAAAAGGGCGGCATGACTGTGATAGAATATAATGATGCGTTTTACGACGGTATTCTTGCGCTCGACGGCGTGAAGGCGCTCTATGAGAAAATAAACGGCGAGGTGAACGGCCTCGGCGATCTCCTTGCGAAAGAGCTTTATTCAGCGAGGAGTGAGGAGCGGATGAGCCGCTGGCGCGGCGGATTCAACTCATGCCTCCGCTTTTCAGGGGAGCCACGAGAGCGTGTTAGCCAAATCAGAGATCTGGACGCTTACTTCGGCAAAGGCATAAGTGCGCATTAACTAACGATAAAATCCGAAACGGAGGACAAGCATATGGAAAACGGCCGCGCAGGGAAAATAAAAACCTACACGCTGTACGCGTTTGCGATGCTGATACCGTGTGCGTACCTTTTGCTGTGGTATATTGTCCAGGGACACGGTTTTCTTAGTGCAAAGCCGTATTTCAGCGATGAGACCGGCTATTGGCGGATGCTGTTTTCCGTGGATAACTGCGGCTTTGACTTCGGCGCGGGCGGAGGCTTTGCCGGATACAAAGCGCCCGTGGGGCCGCTCGGAAGCCACGGACTGTCGCCGGTTTTCGCGTGGGGCTGGTATGCGCTGCTGTTTCCGTGGCGGGACAATTCGATATTTGCCGCGAATTTCATTATGCTCACGGTGAGCATCGGCCTTTTCATGCTGCTGGTAAAGCCGGACGGAAAAAGGACGCTTATGATAACGGCGCTGCTGCTCATATATGCACCGGCCGCGCTGTATATCAACACCGCAATGATGGAGATACCATGCATTGCGGCGATGATCGTGTATTCCGCGCTTTACATACGCTGGAGGAAAACGCATGGAAAGTGCGTGTTCATTGCGGCAATAGCCATGGGTGTGTATCTCGGTGTGCTGAGGATATGCTATGTAATCGTCCTGCTGCCGCTGCTGTGGGAGCGCTGGGACTTCGGATTCAATCTAAAAACGATAGCAAAGCTTGCATGTTATGCGGCGGGATGTCTGCTGCTTTATAAAGTATGTGCGCTTTTTATGACGCCGTATCCCGACGGCTTCGCCGCGCTGCTCGGCAGGACGCCGCTTGCCCACAAGCCCGCCGTGCTCCTGCACCACACGCTGAGCAATCTGAAAATTTATTTCAGGGGCTGCTTTGCGTTCAGCGCCGAGGCGGCGTTCAGGTGGCAGTATCTTGCGGCGCTGGCGTATTTTCTGTATAAGGCGGCCGCAAAGGGCGAAAAGAGAAGGCTTTATCTCAGCTTCTTTGCCCTTTATGCCGTGATGCTCGGGGCCAATATCGCGCTTTACGATGTGTTCGACTGGCGCGACTACCGGATGCTTTCACCCGCACTCATTTTTGCACTGCTTTTTGCGGTATCGGATACGGAGAGCGGGAAAGCCGTAAAGACAGCGGTTTTCGCTCTTGAAGCGGCGGCGCTGTGCATCACGTTGTGCGCCGTTATTCCCACGGGCACGTTCGTGCATGAAGAGAGATTTGACGAGGCGCCGGATAACAAGGCCGCATTTGCCGAAATATTCGGCGGAGAGACAGCAAGCGTAACCACGATGAGCGAGGACGGCGTTTTTGACCGGCTCAGGGATATCCCGCCGCAGATAGGCATAAAATGGATGACCGATGAGGGCGGCGTCATAACGTCTGATACGGAGTTTATCATGATAGGCGGGGACGACAGAGAGGTCTCGGCTGATTATGGGTTTGCCGGAAAAGCGGCGGATAAATGCTATGTTTACAGGAAAGTGAATTGAAATGGACGGGAAAAGGGTAATTTACGGTGAAAAGGTGATGCTGCGGCCGATAACGATGGAGGATACTCCGCTCATCGTCAGATGGCGCAACACGGAATCGGTGCGGAAAAATTTCATCTTCCGGGACACCTTTACAGAGGAAATTCACAATAATTGGATGCGCACAAAGGTTGCCTCGGGCGAGGTGGTGCAGTATATTATAATAGACAGGGACGCCGGCAAGCCGGTCGGTTCCGTGTACTTCCGCGATATCGACATGAAAAACCGCTCCGCCGAGTACGGGATATTCATCGGCGAGGAGAGCGCACGCGGCAAGGGGCTCGGCAGTGAGACGGCAAGACTTTTCGCCCGCTTCGGCTTCGAGACGCTCAGGCTGCACAGAATAAGCCTGCGCGTGCTTGCAGGCAACACTCAGGCGGAAAAAAGCTATGAAAACGCCGGGTTTACGCGTGAGGGCGTGTTCCGCGATATGGTGTATCTCGACGGGGAATATAAAGACGTGGTTTTTATGGCAATGATCAATAAGTGAGTTAAGAGCTTCGCGTAGTTAGGAATGAGGAGCTTTATACAGTGAGGAATGAGGATTGAGGAGTGAGGATTGAGGAGTGAGGAGTGAGGAGTGAGGAGTGAGGAGTGAGGAGTGAGGAGTTATTGTGTCGGCAAGCCGACTTATTGAATTAGAGAGTGGAGAGTGGAGATATTGTGTCGGCAGAGCCGACCTGTTATGTTTCCTTTTGATAACCGAATTTCTCGTTTTTTTTCGGGTTTTAGAAAGATTTATGCTTTTACATTAAAACAAGATGATTGAGAAAAATCCAAGCCGCCGCGTCAGCGGCACCATAACTCCTCATTCCTAACTCCTAACTCTGATAGCCCCCTCCGGCAAAATCTGCGGTTTTGCCGCATCCCATGAAAGTGGAGGCATAAATTTATAAAATCCCATTCAGAAAAGATACCGAGAAAGAGGGAAGATATGAGCAGGATATCATTCGTTATACCCTGCTACCGTTCCGAAAAGACGATCAGCGCGGTGGTAGAGGAAATAAAGAAGACTGTCGGAGAGCGTGAGCATGAGATAATTCTTGTGAACGACTGCTCGCCCGACGGCACGATAAACGAGATAAAACGGCTTGCCGCCGCCGACAGCCATGTAACCGGCGTCGATCTTGCGCGCAACTTCGGCCAGCACGCGGCGCTTATGGCGGGGTTCCGTCAGGCAACGGGCGATGTGATCGTCTGCCTTGACGACGACGGCCAGACCCCCGCCGATGAGATGGACAGGCTTCTTGAAAAGATTGACGAGGGCTACGACGCGGTGTACGCCTCCTATGAAAGCAAGAAGCACTCCGGCTTCCGCAACTGGGGCAGCAGGCTCAACAGCAAAATGACCGAGATAATGCTCGGCAAGCCGAAGCAGCTGTATATAAGCTCGTACTTTGCCGTGCGCCGCTTTGTCATGGACGAGATGCTGCGCTATGAGGGCTGCTACCCGTATGTGATCGGGCTTGTGCTGCGCTCGACGAAAAACATATGCAACGTGCCTATCGATCACCGCGAGAGGGAGAGCGGCTCTTCCGGCTATACGCTGTCAAAGCTCATAAGCCTGTGGATGAACGGCTTCACGTCGTTCTCGGTAAAGCCGCTGAGAATAGCGAATTATCTGGGATGTCTCTCGGCGCTGTGCGGGTTCATATATATGATAGTCATCATCATCCGCCATTTTGCGTTCAACAGTGCTCCGCTCGGCTGGAGCAGCACGACTGCGCTGCTGCTGCTTATCGGCGGGATAATCCTCGTGGTGCTGGGCATGGTGGGAGAGTACATAGGCAGGATATATATGTGCATCAACGCCACACCGCAGTATCTTGTGCGGGAAATCTATAAAAAAGAGAAATAAAAAACGCGAAACGCGGAAGAGGGGATAAGGCTTTCCGGTCCGCACTCATATCCGCTTAAAAAGGGGTTCGGATCCCCTTTGCTTAAAAAGAAAGTGTAAAATGGAAAAAATCGGTGACAACAGAAAAGAGCGCCTGCTTTTCGCCGCGGTATGCGCCGTTGGGCTGGTATTCTATATAAGTCAGGCATTCCTGTATACATGGCAGGCGATGAAGCTTGAGCGGTACTTTTCCGACCTTTATGTCTACATGGACTGGATAAAGAGCGGCAAAACGCTCTATTCCCTTGCGGAAACGTTCATGGGCTGGGCGTATCGTATCGGCGGGGAGGTTGGAGTCGGCGTGCTGCTTGCGCTGTTCGCGGCGGCGTCATGGGCGCTTGCCTTTGTCTGCCTTGAGCGGATAACGGACGGTGAGTGCCCGAAAGCGCTTGTCCTTTTTGCGGCGCTTCTGTCGCAGTGCGCTTTTACCGCGTATATCCCGGGCAGGAAGTTCTATAAGGGGCTTAACCTCACCGTCAACAATTTTCACAGCCCCACCTATAACGTGATGGAGCCGTTTGCGATAGGGGCGATGCTCTGCGCGTTTATCCTGCTCAAAAATCTGCGCGGAAAGCCCGACGGGAAGCTTCTTGCGTGCTTTGCGCTGTGCTGCACCGTTACGGCCGCGGTAAAGCCGAGCTTCCTTTTCTGCATGGCTCCGGCGCTGCTTGTGTTTCTGATAACGGATTTTGTGCTCACCCGGGCGAGAAATTTCAAAAACGAATTTCTTTTCGGCGCCTGTGTTCTGCCGGGCGTCGCGGTGGAGCTTTACCAGTCCGCCGTGCTTTTTGACGAAAACTCAACGGTTATTTTCGCGCCCGTGCTCAATTGGCTGACCAACAGCCACGGCATTATCGAGGGACTGCCCCGTGCGGGGATATTTGCGCTGGCGGTGCTGCTGTGCTATGGGTACAGGTATATCAGAAAGCACTGGTTCGCCTTTTCCTATGCCGTCGCGGCATCGGGGATAGGAGAATACCTCGCCCTTATGGAGACGGGCGACCGCGCCGAGCACGGCAACATCTCGTGGGGCGCGCATATAGGGCTGTATTTTGCCCTTCTTGCCGGCATAGCCGTGCTCCTCAATGAAAGGAAACGGGCAAAGGACGCACGCTTTATTATCTGCGCGGCGCTTCTGCTCTGGCAGGTCGTGTCGGGGATAGTTTACTATATACTCGTCCTCGGCGGCGGGAGCTTCTGGTTCTGAAAGTAAGCGCCGCCGCGGAACACGCCGGGAAAACCGGATCTGCCGTATTTCTGAAAGGCGTTTTTCTGCCGCAGAGCGGGAAATGATAAAGCTGTAAATGGAGAAAAAAATGAACAGGAAGTACGGTCTTGACTTTTTGAGAATACCCGCCGCGATGATGATAGTGATGCATCATTTTCAGCAGGATTTTGCCGCATTCTTCCCCGGGCACATCAATTACTGCGGAGGCAGGTTTTCTTTTGGCTGGATAGTGGAATTTTTCTTTGTGCTTTCGGGCTTCCTGATGCTTGGCACGGTCAGGAGGATATACGCCGGAGTGCTGGATTTCCCCACATTCATTTCAAGGCGGGCAAAGCGGCTTCTGCCGATGCTCGCGCTGTGCGCACTGGCGTACGCCCTGGTAGATATTATCTTGTGGATACAGTCGGGATTTACCGCCCCGCTTAATATAACCTTGGTTTCGACGGCGGCGGACATGATAGGCATACAGGGCGGCTGGTGCTTTCATGATACGGTGGTAAATACTCCAAGCTGGTATGTGTGCGTACTGCTGCTGTGTTATATCCTGCTGTATGCCATGGTGCGCCTGTGCAGCAAAAAGGGATGGAGAGTCGAATATGCGTGCATCGTCATGGCGCTGCTCGGCTGCGGCGTGTTAAGCTATGAGATAGAGCTGCCCTTTTTAGGCTACGCCTCCTCCAGAGGATATTATTCCTTCTTTTTCGGCGTGCTTTTGGCTCTGGTAAATGAAAAATACTCCCTGCGCAAAACAGGATATTACCTGCTTTCCGTTGTGATCCTGCTGATTTCGGCTTTTGACATTGTGCGCGGGAAAGGGGACGGATTTCTTATCGCATTCTTTGTCTCCCCTGCTCTTATCCATATTTTCACAAGTCCAGCCGCAGAAAAAGTGTTCCGCTCAAAAATCTGGGAAACACTCGGAAATATACAGTTCCATGTCTATCTTTGGCATAAAACGGTTCTGAATTTAATTTATGTTCTTGCTGCCGCGGGAATAAGCTTTAATATATACTCGCTGAAAGCGATGTACGGCTTTGCGCTGTTCATGGAGCTGTTCGGCGCGGCGTCATATTTCCTTCTTGAAAAGAGAGCGGCAAAGGTATTTGCCGGACTTCTGCCGGATAAAAACTGAGCTTTAACATTTTCAAGCTTAAGTTTCTGCAAAAAATCATGGAAAAAACGAAAAAATGAAACTTCTTATCAATGAAATATTCAAAAACAAGGAAGCAGCCGCCCTCCCCTCTCTGGTGGAAAGCGGCGGGCTTCCTGCGCTCGTTTCAGGGCTTTCAGCGGTGCATCGGGCAAATCTTGCCGCCGCGCTGAGATACGAAACGCAAAGACCCGTGTTCGTGATCTGCCCGGACGATACCGCTGCGGAAAATTTTGCCGCCGACCTCACGGCCATGCTCGGCGGGGAGTGTACGGTTCTCGGTATGCGCGACTATACCTTTTACCCTGCCGAGGCGGTGTCGAGGTATGCCGAACAGAAGCGCCTTTCCGCACTCCATGCGCTTGCGTCGGGCAAGGCGGAGGTGTGTGCGGCGTCGGTCAGCGCGCTCATGCAGCGCTGTATGCCGCCCGAGACGCTTCTGAAAGCGGCGTTTACGATCGAGGATACCGGCACCTACGCCATTGAGGATATAGAGGACGCGCTTGTCCGCTGCGGCTATGCCCAGTGTGAGCAGGTGGAGGGCGCGGGACAGTTTGCCCGCCGCGGCGGAATACTCGACTTTTTCTCACCCGGCGATGTTCAGCCGGTGCGTATCGAGTTCTGGGGCGATGAGATAGATTCGATGTCGCATTTTGATATCGCCACGCAGCGCCGCGACGAGCAGGTGAAGACCTGCACCGTCCTCCCTGCGGCGGAGAGCCTGCCGAGCCTTGCCATAGGCGGGGCGGAGGCGCTTGCGCGGGAGATAGAAGCCGCCGCCGCGAGGTATGCGCGCCGCCGCACGAGCGAAAACGCCGTGCAGATCGCCGCGACGCTCACCGCAGACGCGGAAAAGCTCAGAAGCGGCCTTGTCATGACCGATGCGGACAGGTATCTGCCCATTCTCTACCCCGCCGCGAGCGGGGCGGATTATATCCCCGCCAGCGCGATAGTGATCTTTGACCAGCCGTCCCGCTGCGGCGAGAGGGCGCGTGATTATATAAAGCAGCTCAATGCCGACGTGCATGAGCTTCAGCGCCGTGCAATGGTCGCCGCTGCGCCCGATGGGTTTTATCTGAGCTATGAAGCGCTTATAAAAAAGCTTGCGGATTTCCCCGTGTACATGACCGACGCGTTCACCCTCGGCACAAATCCGCTCCCGCCGAAAACGGTCACCAGTATTCCCGCAAAGCAGCTCCCCTCCTATGCGGGCAGCGCACAGGCGGCGAGCGAGGATGTAAAGCTGTATCTCAAGCAGGATTACCGCGTCGTCGTCCTTGCCGGGGATGAGCGACGCGCCGGGGTCTTGCAGGAATTTCTCAAGGGTCAGAATATAACGGCGGTCGTGTACCGTGAGATGAAAAAACTGCCCGAAAGAGGGCGGTGCGCGATATATATCGGGTCGATCTCGGCAGGGATAGAGTATCCCGGGATACGCCTTGCCGTACTCACCGATTCCCAGCTTGTGCACAGAAAAGGGAAGGAACGGCGGCAGAGCAGGAAGCTCCCCGCCGGCCGACAGCGTATCGAGTCGTGCGCCGATCTCAGCGTGGGCGATTACGTTGTGCACGAAAACCACGGCATAGGCCGCTTCGCCGGTATCGTGAGGATGCAGGTTGACGGACTTGACAAGGACTATATAAAACTCTGCTACGCCGGGACGGATACGCTCTTTGTCCCCGCCACACAGCTCGACATGGTGAGCAAGTATACCGGCGGCGGAGAGGAGCGCACGGTGCGCCTGAGCAAGATGGGCGGCACGGAGTGGCAGAAGACGCGCCAGCGTGCCCGCGCCAGCGCCAGGGACATGGCGGAAAAGCTTATCCGCCTCTACGCCAAGCGCCAGCGCCTGCCCGGCTTTGCCTTCTCTGCGGATAACGAGTGGCAGAAGGAGTTTGAGGAAAACTTCGGCTATGTCGAGACGGACGATCAGCTCAGGTGCATATACGAGATAAAGCGCGATATGGAGTCGTCCGTCCCCATGGACAGACTTCTCTGCGGCGACGTCGGCTTCGGCAAGACGGAGGTTGCGCTGCGTGCGGTGATGAAATGCGTCATGGACGGCAAGCAGGCGGCCATTCTTGTCCCGACGACCGTGCTTGCCCAGCAGCATTATCAGACCGCGCTGCAAAGGTTTTTCGGCTTTCCGGTCAACATCGCGGTGCTCAACCGTTTCAAGGCGGGAGCCCAGACGTCAGCCACGCTCAAAGGGCTTGCCGACGGCGGCATAGACCTTGTCATCGGCACGCACAGGCTTCTGAGCAAGGATGTGAAGTTCAAGGATCTCGGGCTTCTGGTCGTGGACGAGGAGCAGCGCTTCGGCGTGACGCATAAGGAGCATATAAAGGAGCTTGCGCAGGGCGTTGATGTGCTGACGCTTTCCGCAACGCCCATACCGCGCACGCTGAACATGGCTATGAGCGGTATACGCGATATGTCCACCATCGACGAGCCGCCCGAGGACAGACTTCCGGTGCAGACCTTCGTAATGGAGCATGACTGGAACATCGTCGCCGACGCCATCCGCCGCGAGGTGCAGCGCGGCGGGCAGGTGTATTATCTGCATAACCGCGTCGAGGACATCGACCGCACCGCTTCCCGCATCAGGGCGATGCTCGAGGATGTTACGGTCGGCGTGGCGCACGGGAAAATGGACAAAAATATGCTCTCCTCGGTAATGGAGAGCATGGCAAACGGAGAAACGCAGGTGCTTGTCTGCACGACGATCATCGAGACCGGCATCGACATCCCCAACGTCAACACGCTTATCATCGAGGACGCCGACAAGCTCGGCCTTGCACAGCTCCACCAGATACGCGGCAGGGTGGGGCGCTCGACGCGCCGCGCCAGCGCCTACCTGACCTTCCGCCGCGACAAGGTGCTTACCGAGATCGCCGAAAAGCGCCTAAACGCCATCCGCGATTTTGCCGCATTCGGCTCCGGCTATAAGATAGCCATGCGCGATCTCGAGATACGCGGCGCGGGCAGCCTTCTCGGCGCGGAGCAGTCCGGGCATATGACAGACGTGGGCTACGATATGTATATGAAGCTTCTCAGCGAGGCTGTGCTTGAGGCGCGCGGCATTGAGGTGCCGCAGCGGGCGGAGTGCTCCGCCGATCTTGCCGTCGCCGCGAACATCCCAGACAGGTACATTCCGTCCTCCGAACAGCGCATGGATATTTACCGGCGCATCGCGCTCATCCGCACCGAGGAGGAGGCGGACGATCTCACCGATGAGCTTATCGACCGTTTCGGCGAAACGCCGCCGGGCGTCAATGCGCTTATCCATGTCGCGCTTCTGCGCGGTGAAGCGGGCAAGGCGGGCATAAGCGACATCACGCAGAAGCAGGGGTATCTGCGCTTTACGGTGAAGGATTTCGACATGGAAAAGGTGTCGCGTCTGTACGCCCTGCCGGAATACAAGGGTGCACTCCGTGTAGAGGCCGGGTCAAAGCCCTGTCTGAGCCTGAAGATAAAGAACAAAACGCGTGTGATAGACGAGGCGAGAAAGTTCGCCGCACTGTGGAGCAGTTAATGAGAGCTTCACTCAGTGAGGAGTTAGGAGTGAGGAGTTATTGTGTCGGCTCCGCCGACGCATCAAAATATAGAGTGGAGAGTTAAGAGTGGAGATGTTGAGATGCAAGCGGTGGATTCAACTCAAGGCTCTGCCCTTGGCTGCGCCGACATCTCTCCCCGCCAGACCGTCACGTAGCGAGTGTCGAATTGTTCGCATATGACGAACAACCGAGGCACAGAGCGCAGTGCAGCCTCTTTTGTCAAAGAAGCTTGCTTCTTTGACAAGCTGAAAACGGGATGCAGCATTTGAATTATGCTGCATCCCGTTTTTTCGTATTCTCTCAGCCGATCAGGCGGCCGCTTCTTATGATATGCGACGGCCGGAGCTGATAAGCGATGATCTCTCTCACGTCGGCGGAGGGGAAGATCGTGAGGTCGGCGCGTCCGCCCTCACGCACGCCGTAATCGGCGCTTATGACCTTTGCACCGCGGTCGGTTATCATAGACCAGATATCGCCGATCTCTTCATCGGTAAAGAACGCCTGGAGATAGGTGAGCAGATATGCGATCTGCTTTATATCGCCGGAGCCCATGGGGTTGAAGAAGTCGCGGATATTGTCGCTGCCGAGCCCTACGGGTATGCCGAGCTTCAGAAGCTCTTTCACGGGGGCTATCTTTCTTGTGGAGATCGCCGTGGGGGCTATCGTCGCCTTGAGCGAGCAGCCGGAGATGATATCGAGCGCCTCGGCAAGCTCCGCGTCGTTCAGCGCGGAAAGCGTACACATATGGATGGCGTTCACGCGCCCGCAAAGACCCGTTTCCTTCATGCGGCGGGCAAGATAGGGGAGGAGGTAATTCTCCCGATTGCCCGATTCGTCAAGGTGAAAATCCGCCTCGACGCCGTACTTCGCTGCAAGTTCAAGAATGAAGTCGATGTGCCGCTCGCCCTCGCCGAAGGTGATGGTATGCCCGCCGACAAGATCGGCGCCCATGCGCATCGCGTCATTGAGAAGACCCTGCGTTTTATCGTCCTGGAATACGCCCTCCTGCGCAAAGGCGGCTATCTGGATGGTAATGTCGTCCTTGTAATTTTCGCGCAGAGCTGTAAGCGCCTCTATACCTTTAAGGCCGACATAGCTGTCCACGTCGCAGTTCGTGCGCAGGAAAAGTGTGCCGGAAGCAATGGCTGTCTTTACGACGGCCTCGGCGCGCTTATATATATCCTCCACGGTGAACGCGGCCTTTTCAACGCGTGTAAGACCACCCTTGACAGCGCCCGTGCCGTGGACGTACTTTGCCCTGCCGCCGTCCATGAGGTGGGACTTGTCGATGTGGCTGTGGCAATCGACAAAGCCGGGGATGACCACGCCGCCCTTCGCGTTGATGACCGCGGCGTCCGGAGAGACGGGGATAGAGGGCGCGATCCTGCTCACGGTCCTGCCGCTGAGCAGCACGTCCGTAACGGCGCCGTCAAGACGGGCGTTTTTAACAAGAATTTCCGCCATTTATCATTCCTCGACGCGCACTATCGCGTTTACAAGGTTTGCGCCGTGGGGGCCCTGATGCTCATAACCGGCGGAGGCAAGGATCATGGTGTCGCCGATCATCGCGCCGACGATGGCGTTGATAACGGCCTTAGCGAAAACGCCCTGATAGCTTTGCAGATAGTCGGACTTCATGGTGGTGCGGCGGCCTCTGATGGAGCCTTCGGCGTCCGCACCGGCGTTTATGAGCACGGTGACGATGCGATCGCGTTCGGACTGGGGAATGGTGTCCTCAAATTTAAGTCCGGCGGACTTGAACGCCGCCTTTGCGCCGTCAACGTCGAGAGTGTCCTTCATGACGCCGCTGCCCATGTGCAGCTTTGCACAGGAGTTTGCGCTGTTGCCGAGGACGAGGATCTTGCATGCGACCTGCTCGTTGCCTGCGGAGGTGGTGGCGACGTTGGAGTAAAGGCTCCAGTCCTTGCAGATCTTTTCTGTGGTCACGTCGCTGTCCTTGATCTCGCCGAGAGCGAGAGCGACGCCGAGAGCGCTTGCGCCCTTTGCCTTGGAGCTTGCCTCGACCGTGTTGTCGCTGACGCATTTCTTGCCTCTTGAGGCGGCGTCGGCAAGGCGTGCGCCGGTCATTGCCGGGCACTTGACGGAGACGCAGTGTACGTCCTTAACGTCGTCTATGCCGGCGTCGGCCATAGCCTTTTTCACGCCCTCCGCGACGAGCCTTACCATATCCGCTGTGCCGTATTCTTCAGGCAGCAGCACACGCGTGACGTTCACGCCGATGGCAAAGCGCTTTTCGCCGGTGGGCTTGGCCTCGGGCGCTTCGCGCTTGGTAAAGACGTTGTAGTGCGGGCTCATAAGGCCGCCGGTAAGGCCGATCATGAGCATGGGGATGCGTGCGGCGACCTCCTGGCGGGTGATGCCCATCTTCTCGGAGAGCATAAGCTCAAAGCTCTGCATGGCGTAGCCGCGGGAATAGGCGTCGCCCTCGGTCTGCGCCTTTATGGCGACTATCTCAAAGGGATCGACGGTGCCGTTGTCGATGAGCTTTGCAAGCTCCGATACGTCGTCGGGGCCTGCCATGGGGAGCCGGTAAACGTTGTAGTCTTTCATAATTGTTACTCCTTATATTTATTAAAGCTTGATTAACTTCAAAAAAGTCTGCTTCTTTGACAAGCTGACTTATCCGATATATTTTTCGCCGTAGGCTCTGAGTGCGTCCTCAAACATCTTCAGCGGCGCACGCGATACGCCCGCGCCGATCATGCCAACGCCGGCTTCCTTGCTGACGATGGCGGTGTTGATAACGGGGGTGACGCCGCTGTCAACGACTTTGGAGATGTCGATGCCGGTGGGTGTACCTCTGAAATCAAGGTTGGGGATGGTGTACTGTTCGCTTTCGCCGTAGCAGATGCCGTACATCTCGTAGGTGTAGTTGAGCGCGTCCTGATACTTTCCCGCGCCGAGGAAGCGCACTATCGCGGGCGCGGCTGCGATAGCCATTCCGCCGACGCCGCCAGTCTCCATTATGGCGCTGTCGCCGATATCCTTGTTGGCGTCTTCTGCGGTGTAGCCGGAGAAGTAAAGCCCCTTGACATCGGCGGCGGGCGCGGTGAACCAGCGGCTGCCGAGACCGCTCACCCTGATGCCGATGTTGACGCCGTTGCGCGCCATGGCGGTGACTATCGTGGAATACTCGATGCCCGCGGCGGCGTCTGCGGCGCTCTTGTTTGCGGCCATTGCGAAATTGAGGAAGAACTGGTCGTTGTTCGTCGTCATGAAATCGACGCACTTTCTGTACTCCTCAATGCCGGAGCAGCAGGCGGCAAGGCCGGGGACTATCGTTTTGAGGAACAGATTTGTGGAGGCGGCGTTGCGCATATGCAGCTCGTCGCCCATGTTGAGCGACTGTGCAATAACGGACTTGAGGTTGACCCCTCCCACGGAGCGGACATATTTTTTCATCACGGGCGCAAAATCGCTCTCTATCCATTTGAGACGGCGCACGGTGTTCTCACCGAACGCGCCGAAGCGGATAACGTCGCCTGCGCCCTCGTTGAAGGTGCTGTATGCCATATTGCCGTTTTCCCTGTTCTCCACGCAGATCATCGGCATGGAATATGAGGTTATGCCGGTCATGGGGCCGACGGCGGCGTGCTCGTGGCACGGCTCGTACTTTATCTCGCCGGAGGCGGCAAGCGCCCATGCCTCGTCGTCGTTCGCCGCAAGACCCTCGTACTTGAGCACCGCGACGATCGCGCCCTGCATCGGTCTGCACATCTCCGCCCATGTGATCGGAGGGCCGGCGTGCAGTATGGTGTGTCTGTCAATGCCGAGCACCTCGTGAGCGCTTTTTACGTCCACCCAGTACGGCATTGCGTTTTTCAGCTTGGCAAGCGCCTTGTCGTTGGCCTGCCTGACTATGTCTCTCATTAAAATTTCCGTCCTTTCCTGTTCAGCCTTCGATCCAGTTGAGTATCTTTATAAGCTCAATGTCTCCGCCTGCGGGCGGCTTCCACTCGACCTGGGCACAGCGCTTGTCCTGCTGCAGGACGGCGTCATAGAATATCTCCACGCCGATGTTGACGCAGACAAGCTCCTGCGAAAAAAGAGCGTTGATTCCGTTCATCTGACAAATTCCTCCTTCAGAGCGATTTCATTATCTCGGCGGCGAGCATACCGGCCTGCGCGTTGCTGCCCAGCACGATGACGCCTGCGTCCTCAAGCCTGCGCTGCTGTTCGGCGCGGTTCTGGAAATCGCCGTCCGTGCCGCAGATGGACGCGATAAAGGTGATATGTCTGCCGTTTGCAAGCTCACGCGCTTCCTTTACGGCGGCGGCAAGCGCACCGGCAGGGTCGGCGTTCGAACCGTAGCCGATAACGCAGTCAAGCACTATCGCCGCAACGGACTCGTCCTGCGCTTCTTTTTTGAGGCGCTGTACGCGCAGACGCGTGTCTATCATGGGGTGCGGCATACCGTCGGTGAAGTAGTCCTCGCCCATGTCGATGTAGCAGTGGCCTTCGGACTGCTCAACGTTTTTCAGCAGATAATCGCCGGTGCAGATGTTGGAGTATACGTGCCCAACGACTTTTTCGGCAAGAAGTATGCCCTCGTAGCAGAGACTTCCGCCGGAGTAGAGACCGCGGACGTATTTCTGGCAGGGCGCGTACTTCGCGCTCTCCGCCGCGGCGATCGCCTTATAATCCGGCGCGGAAGCGGCGGCAAAATCACTGCCGCGGCTGAGCTGCACCAGCTGTGTTGCGGCGTCCTCAAGAGTATCCGCAAAGTGCAGGCAGGACCCCTTGAGCAGGCTTCTGTCCCCGCCGAGGAAGCATGCTACGACGGGTTTTGTGAACGTGGAGCAGAGCTTGATTATCTCCTTGAGAACGGAGGAAGCGGGCGGCTTTCCAACGATGCCGATGACCTTGGTCATCGGGTCGGCCTCGAGCGCTTTCAGTTCCATAAGCATCATTCTGCCGCCGACCTGCTCCTTGACGTCGCGCCCGCCGGTGCCGAGTCCCTGCGAAACTCCGCCGCCGAGACGGTCGATAATGCAGCAGACCTCCTGAAGACCCGTGCCGGACGCAGCCGCAAGGCCGATGTCGCCGCGCCTTACCTCGTTGGCAAAGCCGAGCGCGACGCCGTTGACCCATGTCGTGCCGCAGTCGGGACCCATCATGAGAAGCTCATGCTCAACGGCGTATTCCTTGAGCCTTATTTCGTCCTCGATAGTGACATTATCGCTGAAAAGCAGGACATGAAGCCCCTTGTGCATGGCCTTCATGGCTTCCTCCGCGGCGTACTTGCCCGGAACGGACACTATCGCAAAGTTGGCATTGCCCAGTTTGCTCATTGCCTCCGCAGCCGATCTGACCCTTATGCCCGCGCCGCCGTCCTCCGTGACGGCAGCCGCGCCGTCCGCGGATTTGTTCATGAGCGCTTCAAGCGCCGCGACGGCTTTGTCGGACTGCTCCTGCGTTTCTGTGAGTATGCCGATGAGCATGTCGTTCGCGCCAGCCGCGGCGACGGCCTCGCCGGAAAGAAGACCGGCCTTTGTCATTATGGACTTATTATGCTCGGTTCCCATCATAACGGATGCGTTTTTCACGCCCTCACAGGCGCTCAGTTCGCCGGAGAACAGCATCAGCGTTATGGAATCGTAGTAGGTGTTTTTTCTGATGTCGTTATATAGAACCAATTCGTTCACTCCTCCTGATAGGGCAGACCTGCTCTTACGCCGGATAAGAGCCGACCGCCTTGGTTTTGCACTGTATATTTTTCCACAAACAGGCGGAAAAACACATCGTTTATCTGCACGAAATAAGCACACCGCATTAGGCAAACTGCACAATTAAGCCCGCTGCGAACGCCGTCCGCCTCCTCAGGCGTAAAAACCGTCTGTGCCTGCGCAAGCGGACGCGGCGCTCCGGCGGGCGGGCGATTTGTTTACTTTGTTGTATAGGACGCTTATATTTTTTGGCACACGGCATCCTTTCAGATGCGTCCCTTTGGGGTAAAATAAGCCTGAAAACAATTGGGGGAAACGCAAATGATAGTGATAACCGGCTGCTCCTCCTTTGCGAGAGAGACGCTGTATTCCTCTCACGGGGGCTACATCCATTCCGTTTACAAAAAAACGGTCAATATAATGTGCGGCACACAGCTGCTGTCGATACAGTCCGCCGGAACGGTTGCCTCGCCTCTGAGCCTTGTGTCGGAGCTCAGCGAGGAGCGGCTTGCCGCACTGCGGTTTCAGCGCGGTACGGAGATAAATGTCCTCAACGGCAGCGCGGAGATCGGCGGGCATATGCTGGACATGACGCGCTGCGGGGTGTGGAACGCCCGGCTTGACAGCGGCAGCGCGGCGGACAGCGGATATATAGAAAAGTGCCTGACGGCGCTCATGCCAACGGGCGGCTTTGCCGACCTGATGCTCCCCGGCGGAACGCTGTGGAGAGAGCGCATGGCCGCACGCGAAGCGGCACAGCTGCTCGGAGATTCCGATGAGGCCCTGCGCCGCGGGGACGACGAGAGAGCGGCGGAGCTTCTCTGCGGGCTTATCGGGCTTGGCGAGGGGCTTACCCCCTCCGGCGACGACTTCCTCTGCGGTGTGCTTGCGGCGGGACGCCTGTACGGCGGCCGTGCGGAAAAGCTGTCCGGGGCGCTGAAAAGAAAAATAATGCAGAAGCTCTGCCAGACCAACGACATAAGCGCCGCGTTTCTGAAATGCGCCTGTGAGGGACTGTTCAGCCAGCCGGTAATAGAGCTTCAGGAAAATGTCGATCTTGAGCACAGCAGCAGGAGCTTTGCGGCGATCGGCCATAGCTCCGGCGCGGACACACTCAGCGGCATACTCTACGCCTCGCGCCTCTGATTATATATCACTCTGCGCAGCATTTCCATAAAAACACACCGACAACACACTTTTTCATCCTATATTCCTCTCTTTTCCTTCCATTTCCCCGCGCAGTGCCTCCGGATCCTCCGGGGGCACTTTTTTTGTTCAGTGAGGAGTCAGGAGTTGTTGTGCTGCTGACGCGGCGATTTAATTTATGGCTCCGCCCTTGGCCGACGGAGGCGTTCGCGAACCTCTGTTTTTCCAAATAGTGGTTGACAAATGTAGTCTTGCGTGTTATCATCGCAGCAGATTACACGTGTAGTCTGTGCGGCGCGGGTATGCGTATCCCGGAAGCGCCGCCGGACACGGAGGGCGCATTGCGCGGTGCGCCACGTATAAAGGAGTCGGTGCCGGTGAATGAGATAAACGAAAAAATAAGCGAATCGGAGCTTGAGATAATGCAGCTGCTCTGGCACAGTGCCGAAGCGCTGCCGCTGAGCGAGATCAGAAAAAGCCTTCAGGAATCCGTGGGCTGGGAAGCGACGACGATAAAGACGCTTTTGCAGCGCCTTGTCTCAAAGCGCGCCGTTTTGCAGGAAAAGCGCGGCGTTTTTTACTATTCGCCCCTCGTCTCCGAGGAGGAGTACAACAGCTGGGCGACGGCGAAGCTGCTCAAGCGCCTTTATCACGGCAGGGCGCGCGACCTTGCGGCGGCGCTGGTGAATGCCGAGGAACTTACAAAGGACGATATCGACGAGCTTCGTAAAATGTTCAGGGTGGAGGAGTAATCCGGCGGAACGGATGAAACAGATAAAAATGACGTTTATAAAAATGCTTCTTTCACTGTCCGCCGGCGGCGCGCTGCTGGGCGTTTTTCTGATGATATTGCGCAGGATCACAGGGGGAAAGCTGTCAAGCAGGTTCTTTTACTATGCATGGCTGCTTGTGCTGCTGCGCTTTATCCTTCCGGTGCATGGGCTTATGCCCGTCAGGGCGTCCGCGCCGGAGCGCACAAGCATGGTCGTGCACAATGCCGAGGTCACGCAGCAGTACGCCGTGCCGGCCGTATATGACGCCGCAACCGCGCCGGACGATACCGCGCCCGCCGCGGAGGAGCACGCCGAAAGGAAAAGCATTGCAAAAAGCGCGGATACCGCCGGCATTCTCACGGCGGTATGGCTGTGCGGCGGCGCGGTTGCTTTTGCTATCCCGGCCGTGTCCTACTTCCGTTTTTCACGCTCCCTGCGCGCATCGCTGAAGAGCGCTCCGGCGTATGAGCGCGCCGTTTATTCCGCAGCGCCCGGGCGGCGGCGTCCGCGCCTTGCAAGGAGCGGCTATGTCCATACGCCCATAACGATCGGCGTTTTCTCTCCCGTGCTGGTGCTGCCGGATACGGAATACGACGAGGCGATGCTGAGAAACATATTCGCCCATGAGCTTACGCATTTCCGCCGCCGCGATATTGCGCGCAAGTGGCTGACGCTTGCCGTCTTCGCGGCGCACTGGTTCAACCCGCTCGTATATCTTTTCCGGCGGGAGCTGGACGCGCTGTGCGAGCTGAGCTGTGACGAGACGGTCATCCGCGAAATGGGGCGTGCGGAAAAACAGGAATACGGCGAAACGCTCATAAGCGTGGCGCAGGACGCGCCGAAGCTGCCCAATGTGATGGCGACGGGCATGACGGGCGAAAAGGAAAATCTTAAAGAAAGGCTTATACAGATAATGAAGTACAGAAAGAAAGGCAAATTCGCAATAATTGCCGCAGTTCTGGCCGCGCTGATACTTGTCGGCTGCGGCGCGGCGCTGGGCCCCTCCGCCGGGACGGAGAGCGCCAAGGCGGCGGAGGTCTCCGATGTAGACGCGCTGCTTGCGGCGATAGCGCCCGGCGCGGAGATACGCCTTGCGCCCGGAACCTACAATCTTACCGAGGCCAAGACCTACGGCGACTCCGCCGCAAGCAAATACTACCGCTGGAACGACTACGGCATAGAGGGTCAGTACGAGCTTGATATAACCGGCGTTGAAAACCTCCGGATAAGCGGCGAGGGCGCGGAGATCGTCACCGTCCCCAGAATGGCGAACGTCATGAGCTTCTCTTCCTGCAGCGGCGTTGAGCTGAGCGGGCTTACCGTCGGCCACACCGAGGCTGCCGAGGCCTGCGAGGGCGGGGTCGTCTTCCTTAACGGATGCAGAAACTTTTCGATAAACGCCTGCTCCCTCTACGGCTGCGGCACCATCGGCGTGAACGGCTATGACTGCGAAGCCGTCAGCGTCGTAAATACCGACATACACCACTGCTCCGCCGGCGGAGTTGACTTTTCACAGAGCAAAAATATCAGCGTCAGCAATTGCCGCGTTTACGACTGCGGGAAGAACGAATCGTACTATCTTGCCGCGTCCATTTTCGCTTTCAGCGGCGTGGAAGGCGTGAACGTCAATAACTGCGAGGTATACAACAGCAATGCCCGCGGTCTCATTCAGGTGTGGGAAGCAACGGACGCCGTCTTTGACGCGCTGAATGTGCACGACAACCATTTTGCCTCGGTATTCGTCGGCACGGGGCTTGCCAATATCAACGGCCTTGTCTTCACGGCCAACAGCGTGGACAAATGGTACGATTTTGACGACGGCATTTCCGCTTTCAGCTTTGACGGTAAGGGCATGAGCGAACAGGAGCTTTCTGAGAAGTATGCCGATCAGCTCTCTTCCGCCGGTGTCGGCGCCGTTGAGGCGGAGTATGCCGAAATCGACAGAGCGGGCGCGAGCGAGGTGCACGTGAGCACCGCGGATGAGTTTATCGCCGCGCTTGCCTCCGACACCGTGATATATATAGACGTGCCCCAGATAAATCTCATGGACGCCGCCGGTATAGGCGACGGCGCGTCCGAGCGCTTTGACAGACCGGAATTTGCCGGAGAGGGCTGGGCATGGCGGAACGTGTACGACGGCTTTGAGCTTTGCATCGGCAAGATGAAAAATCTCCATATCGTCGGCGGCGAGATCGTCACAGAGCCGCGCTATGCAAACGTCCTGAGCTTCTACGACTGCTCTGACATCTCCCTTGAGGGGACGAAGCTTGGCCACACAAAGGAGCAGGGACAGTGCGCCGGCGGCGTGGTGTACCTTGACGGCAGCAAGGATATCATTATCGAAAGCTGCGATCTGTACGGCTGCGGCATACTTGGCATAGAGACGCACAACGTAAGCGGCCTCCATGTCCAGAACACGCTCATCCACGACTGTACGCTCGGCGCGGCGATGCTCAGCGACTCGCAGGACGTCACCTTCCTCGGCTGCGCGGTGAGCAATTGCCCCGATCCGCAGTTCACCCTGCAAAACTGCACCGGCTTCTCGTGGGACAAAAAGCTTATGGACGTTTACAGCGCATTCAATGTGACTGAGTGAGTACCTGCGCGGCGCAGAGTGCAGTGCAGCCTTTTTATCAAAGAAACTCAATGAGTTCCTTTGATAAACTGAATCTCCCCCTGCCCGGATGAGCAGGGGGAGATCGTTATTTCAAGCTGCCTTGAGGCGGATTTATTACGCCTTGCGGACGGAGTCGATGTGGCGGGTGAGGTCAAGCATCTTGTTGGAGAAGCCCCATTCGTTGTCATACCATGCAACGACCTTTACAAAGTGCTCATTGAGGGAGATACCGGCCTGTGCGTCGAAGATGGAGGTGTGTGCGTCGGTGCGGAAGTCGGAGGAAACGACCTCGTCGTCAACGTACTCAAGAACGCCCTTCATGGCGCCTTCGGAAGCTGCCTTCATAGCGGCCTTGATCTCGTCCATGGTGGCGGGCTTGTCAAGACGTGCGGTCAGGTCAACGACGGAGACATCGGGAGTGGGAACGCGCATGGACATACCGGTGAGCTTGCCGTTGAGCTCGGGGATGACCTTGCCGACAGCCTTTGCAGCGCCGGTGGAAGCGGGGATGATGTTGTTGTAAACAGACCTTGCGCCGCGCAGATCCTTCTTCTTGGGGAAGCCGTCAACGATAGCCTGGGTAGCGGTGGAAGCATGAACGGTGGTCATGAGGCCCTCGATAATGCCGAAGTTGTCGTTAAGAACCTTTGCGATAGGAGCAAGGCAGTTGGTGGTGCAGGATGCGTTGGAGACAAACTGCATATCCTTGGTGTACTTGTCGAGGTTGACGCCGCATACGAACATGGGGGTGTCATCCTTTGCAGGGCCGGACATGACGACGACCTTTGCGCCTGCGTCGATGTGAGCCTGTGCCTTTTCCTTGGTGAGGTAAACGCCGGTGCACTCGAGAACATACTCTACACCCAGCTCGCCCCAGGGAATGAGGGTAGCGTCACGGTAGGTCTTGTCGGAGAGAACCTTAACGACCTTGCCGTTGACGGTCACGGTGCTGTCTTCATCGTTGCCGACGACTTCACCGTCGAAACGGCCGTGAACGGTATCGTACTTTACGCAGTATGCAATGTGGGAAGCAGGATGGCCGGGAGCGTTGATCGCGACGACCTCGATATCGTCAGACTTGATGGCAGCGCGGAAGGCGAGGGAGCCGATGCGGCCGAAACCATTGATACCAACTTTAATCATTAGAAAATCCTCCAAATTAAGATTTGCTGAAAAAATATATACAAAAACCCAAAGGGGAATTTGTCCTTTGCTTAACACATTGATTTTAACACATAATGTTGTAAAAATGCAATATTTATCCATATTTTTTTGTTTAAAAATGTGCCAAAATTTATGTCAATTCCAAGCAAATTTATATCGGCGTATTGTGTAATTTGTCGATGTGTGCTAAAATGCACACAAACACGCGATTGATAGGATTGCATATGAGGAATTTATTCGCCGCTGTCCCATATCATATGCATGGGTACAATGTCCCGAAGTCCGGGACGAGAGAGTAAAAATATTTTTTTGGAGAGTTATTATGAGTGAATTTGATCTGGATGTGCTGTCCGTTATAGGCGAGGCAGTGCTGATCGCGCGCGGCGAAAAAATCGTTTTTGCGAATCCTCCCGCCGTGGCGATCCTTGGCGGAAAATGCGTCGGCAAACATGTTTCCACGCTGCTCGGTACGGAGATATCCGGTATGCAGGCGGATGATTTCACCGCAAACACCGGCGTAAACGGCAGAAACTGCATCATACGCGCGACAAAAAGAAACGGGGAGCAGATATTTGTCATCAAGGAAGTATGCCTTGACAATGTGGCGATCAACGACGCGTTCCTTTATGCGCTGCGCGAATCGCTGATGATCATGTCCATGTCGGCGTCGCGGTTCAGGGCGCAGGGCGAGAAGACCGGGAACACGGATATGCTGGATATGGCGGCTTCGCTGAACAAAAGCATCTCCTCGGCCGCAAGGCTTGTGGGAAACATCACGATCGTGCGCGGTATCCAGAACGGCACGCTGAACTTCGCGCCGAAGCCCGTTGACGTCAGCAGACTGTTCGCGGAATATACGGATATCGTTTCCGCGCTCATTCCGGATGTGAAGATCGACTATGAAGCGCCCGCGGGGCTTCAGGCAAAGGTCGATCCCGCGCTTATGAAGAACCTGCTTTCCAACCTGATCTCGAACGCTGTGAAACACGGCAAATGCGCCAAGATACACGTGCGCCTGATCGACGGCAGGGAGACGGTGGTGCTCGCCGTCGATGACGATGGCTGCGGCATTGAAACGGGGCTGCTCTATAACGTGTTTGAGCGCTACTGCGGCTCGACTGAGCTGAGAGATATGAGCCGCGGCGCGGGCATCGGTCTTTCGGCGGCAATGGGCATAGCGCGCCTGCACGGCGGCACGATGCTGCTTGAAAGCCGTGTAGGACGCGGAACGGCGGTTCGGGTGTCGCTGTGCAAAAACGGCGGCAAGACCGCGCTGCACACCGCCCTTGCCTCGACGGAGGATGTCAAGGATTTTATCACCGGTCTTTCGGACTGCGTGGAACAGGAACGCTTCCGCGAAGTCTACGCCGACAATTAAAACCGCACAATAGGCAACAGATATAAAAAGCCTCGCAGAGTTTTTTGCCCGCAGGCAAAAAATAGATTTGATCGTTTTCTCCGGCGGCATGTACGTCGGAGAAAACACTTCTCACGGAGCGAGTGTCGAATTGTTCGCCTTCGGCGAACAACCGAGGCACAGAGCGCAGTGCAGCCCCTTTTGTCGAAGAACCTTAATGAGGTTCTTCGAGAAGTAGACCGCTTATCACAGGGTGATAAGCGGCATTTTTGCATCATATGAACAGCATCTTTTCGGGCAGAAAGTCGATAAGCACCGTGCCGCTGCCGTCACTCTGCTGACAGCGGATGCTTATAACGGGGGAATCGGGCGGTGCGTCCTCGGGTCTTATGAGAAGGATATCCCCGCCGAGATCTGTTATCGTGCGCACGACGCGAAACGGCAGCTTTCCGCCCGCACTTACGGCGGAGTCGGGAATGACCGCGTTTTTAAATCCGCCGGGGAGCTCCGATAGTATTTCAAGCCGCCAATCGGGGAAGAGGACGCCCCGTCCTGTGCGCTCGGCGCGAAGAATGTTCTTATAGCCCATCAGCCGCGCCTCGGCGACGGACGTCGGATTTTCGGAGAGCAGCGCCATCGTCGTGACGTTTTTTACAAGCCCCGCTTCCATCACGCAGACGTTTTCGCAGTTGCGGCGGCATTCCCCGCGGTCGTGCGACACCCAGAGAACAGGCCCGTCAAAGTCTGAGAGAATGTCCGACAGCTCAAGCTCCAGATTCCACTTGAGAAAGCTGTCAAGCGCGGAAAAAGGCTCGTCAAGCAGGATGCATTTCGGCTCCGACAGCAGGATGCGCGCAAGCGCCGTGCGCTGCTGCTGCCCGCCGGACAGCTGCACGGGATATTTTTTTTCAAGCCCCTCAAGACGGAAGCGCTGCACCGCCTGCGCGCAAAGCCGCCGCTTTTCACTGCGGCTGCCGGCGCGTATGCCGCACTGTATGTTCTGCTCGACGGTCATGTTCGAGAAAAGCGCGTACTGCTGGAAAAGATAGCCCACGCGGCGTTCCTGCGGCGTGAGGTTTATATGCTTTTCGCGGTCGAAGAGCGTCCTCCCGTCGAGGACGATCCTGCCCCTGTCGGGCGTCATTATCCCCGCAATGCACTTGAGCGTCACACTCTTGCCGCAGCCGGAAGCGCCCAGAAGCGCCGTCGTCGTGTTTCCGGCCTCAAACCGTGCGCGGAGCGAGAACTGTCCGAGATCCTTTTCTATATCGACAAGCAGGCTCATGACGGAATTTTCCTCCCCTTTCCCGCGGAGACAAGAAGATTCTTTTTCTCCAGAAGATTTACCGCAAGCATGACCACGGCGGAGATGGCGATGTTTACCATGACCCATTTCAGCGCCAGAGCGTCGTTGTCGGTGCGCCACATCTGATAGACCGTGGTCGAGATCGTTGCGGTTTTTCCGGGGGTATATCCGGCAATCATGGACGTCGCCCCGTATTCGCCGAGAGCGCGTGCGAACGACAGCACCGCCCCCGCGATAACGCCGGAACGGCAGCAGGGCATACGGATGCGCCAAAAAATATAGGTGTTGGAAAGCCCGAGCGTCTGCCCGGAGTAAGCAAGCGTCTCGTCAAAGGCCTCGAAAGCGCCGCGCACAGTGCGGTACATCAGCGGGAACACCACGACGATGACCGCGAATACCGCCGACCACCATGTCATGACCAGCCTTATCCCGAAAGTGCTCAGCACCCACGCGCCTACCACGCGCTTGGGCCCGAGAACGCGCAGAAGCAGATACCCCACGACCGTCGGCGGCAGGACAAGCGGCAGCGTCAGTATCACGTCCAGCGTGCCTTTAAGAAGCCTCGGCAGCTTTGCAATGTAGTATGCCGCGAAAATGCCCAGAAAAAAGACTGCGGCGGCGGAGATGGCGGCGATACGCAGGGAGTTCCATAGCGGATACCAATCCATAGTGACACCTCATATAAAAAGCTGAGGGACAGAGAAGTGCCCTGCCCCTCAAAGGAATCGGAAAGAAGATTATCTGTCAGAATGCCGGGGAGAAGCCTACCGCTTCGAATACGGCGACGGCATCGTCGCTCTGGAGATAGGCGAGGAAGTCCGCGGCGGCTTCCTGATGCTCGGAAGCGGAGAGGACGGCGGCGGGGTAGATGACCTGACCGCACATATCCTTTGTGGCGCTGTCAACAACGGTGAGCTCTGCGGAGCATGCGTCGGTCGCGTATATAATGCCGCAGTCAACGACGCCTTCGGAGACGGCGGTGGTAACTTCCTTGACGTTGGAGCCGTAGGTCAGGCAGGAGACGATATCCGCCTCGTCGATCTCATAATAGGCAAAGATCTTCTGGGTATACTGTCCGACCGGAACATCGCTGTTGCCTATGGCGAGCATCACGCTGCCGCTCCTGAGAAGCTCCGCAAGCTGATCGAAGCTCTTGATATTCTTGGGGTTGCCGTCGGGAACCGCGAGCGTGACCTTGTTCTCCAGCAGGTTGATGCGGCTGTCGGTAACGATCATGTCAAGACCGTCGGGATTCTTGTCCGCGTCGTCGGCGAGAGAGCCGTCAAGCGCGTTCATCTGCTTGGGTGCGGCGGAGATGAACAGGTCGCATACCGCGCCCTCCTGGATCTGGGTCTTGAGCGTTCCGGAGGAGTCGAAATTGAAGGTCAGCGTGACATTGGGAGCAACCTCCTTGTACATTTCGGCGATCTCGGTCAGCGTTTCGGTCATGGAAGCGGCGGCGAAAACCACGATCTCAACGTCTTCCGATCCGGCGGCAGAGGCGAAAACGGAGAAGCTGAGAAGCATGACAAGCGCGAGGATGAGGGAGAGCAGTTTTTTCATTGTACTTTTCCTTTCAATATGATATTATTTGTCATGTGCACTCCCGCTTTGCGTGGGGTGCCATTGAAAGACGTAATAAAGCCTTATCTGCCGAAAGGACAGAGGGGATAGCGGCAGGGCTTGCACCCGAGACACAGCCCGCCCTCGCCGAGGGCGACAACGTCTCCCCTTGTTACCGGCACACCTGCGGCAAGACGCGGCAGCAGCAGGTCGAACACCGTCGCGCCCGCATACATCACGCAGCCGGGCAGACCGCATATCGCCGTGCCGTCGTCAAAATAAGCGACGAGGAACATCGCCCCGGGCAGCACCGGCGCGCCGTAGGTAACTATCCTCGCGCCGCTTGCGCGTATCCCGCCGGGGGTGTTGTCATCCGGATCGACGCTCATCCCGCCGGTGCAGAATATGAGATCGGGCTTTTTGCAGCGCATCTCAAGGATCGCGTCCCTGACGTTCTCCACGCCGTCGCCGGAACGGATCGTTGCGATCGTCTCTATCCCGTAGGCTTTGAGCTTTTCAATGACCACGGGTGTGAAAGTGTCGTTTATAACGCCCTTTTTGACCTCGTTGCCGGTGGTCACGATGCAGGCGGTCTTCTTTATAAAAGGGTGCAGCGCCATGAGAGGTTCATCCCCTGCGGCGTTCTCCGCACGGCGGAGCTTTTCCTCCTCAATGATGAGCGGGATGACCCGCATCCCCGCAAGCTTGTCGCCCCTGCGCACGGCGGTGCCGCCCTTGCGCGTGGCGATCATTATATCCTCCTGGGAATTGACGGCAAGAAGTCTGTCGCTTTTCACGGTGAAAAGTCCGTCGCAGGCGGCCGTAAGCTCTATCTTGCCCTCCTTGACCTCGCTGCGCAGCATGTTGTCGTTTGCGCACAGGGCATAAAGCCGCTCCGCCGCGTCGTTTTCATGCACCATGCCGGGCGTCATCTCATATATGTACAGGTTTTCCTTGCCCATTGAGAGCAGGACGGGGATGTCCTCCTCCGTCACGATATGACCCTTGCGGAACCGTGCGTCCTTGTATTCTCCCCTTATGATCTGCGTGAGGTCATGACAGAGCACGTGGCCTGCCGCATCCTGCGTTTTTATAAGCTTCATACCCGAACCTCATTTTAATATTGAATTTTTTATATACTGCGACTATTATATTTTTGAAAGTCGAATTTGTCAAGACCTTATCATACTTGATGCCTGAAAGAGAGAAAGATAATGAAAGATAACTTCGCCCGTGAGATAACGTACCTGCGCATGTCGGTGACGGAACTGTGCAATCTCCGCTGCCGCTACTGTATGCCGGAGGACGGGGTGTGCAAAAGAGAGCATGAGCAGATGCTTACCGAGGAGGAAATGATCACGGCGGCCGCGGCGGCGGCAAGTCTCGGGATAAAAAAGCTGCGCATAACGGGCGGCGAGCCGCTTGTGAAGAAGAACATCGTCTCTATCTGCGAAAAAGCGGCGGCTATCGACGGGATACGCGACGTTGCGATCACGACGAACGGCGTCGATCTTCCCCGGCTTGCAAAGCCGCTCAGAAGCGCGGGGGTGAAGCGGCTCAACATCAGCCTTGACACGCTCAGCGCCGGGAAGTACCGCTATATAACCCGACGCGGCGAGCTGGACGAGGCTCTGCGCGGGATAGACGCGGCGCTTGAAGCGGGGTTTGAGAAAATAAAGCTTAACGCGGTGCTTATAGGCGGCTTCAACGACGACGAGATACCCGCTCTTGCGCGCCTTACCGAAAAATATCCGCTGGACGTGCGCTTTATCGAGCTTATGCCGATGTACGACAGCGGCGACTTCGGCCCGGACGCGTATATCCCGTGCACAACAGTGACGGAAAAGCTGCCGGAGCTTATCCCGGCGGAGTCGGACGGCGGCGTCGCAAAGCTGTACCGGCTGCCGGAGGGCAAGGGAAACGTCGGGCTTATAAGCCCGGTGAGCGCGCATTTCTGCGCATCGTGCAGCAGGATACGCCTGACGGCGGACGGGAAAATAAAGCCGTGCCTTCACTCCGACGCCGAGTATTCCGTAAAAGGACTCGACTATGAAGGGATGAGGACGCAGTTTGAAAACGCAATACGCGCCAAGCCGCAGTGGCATGGCATCCTTGACGCGTCGAACCGGAGCGGCGCGGGACGCAACATGAACGAGATAGGGGGATAACGGTGGACGATTTTACGCATTTCAATGAGCAGGGCAGGGCAAAAATGGTGGACGTGGGCGAAAAGCCCGTTTCCGTGCGCACAGCGTGGGCGGCGGCGCGGGTGCTTGTCAATGAGCGCACATTTGAGCTGATACGTTCGGGCGGAATGAAAAAGGGCGATGTGCTCACCGTCGCGCAGATCGCGGGCGTCATGGGCGCAAAGCGCACGCCGGATATCATCCCCATGTGCCATCCGATACTCATCGGCGGGATAAACCTTGAGCTGCACCTCGACGAGGAGCGCAGAAGCGTGGAGATAGAGGCAAGCGTCTCCTGCGATGGGAGAACGGGCGTTGAAATGGAGGCGCTCACGGCGGTCTCGACCGCCGCGCTGACGGTATATGATATGTGCAAGGCGGTGCAGAAGGATATGGTCATTACGGATATACGCCTGCTCAAAAAGACGGGCGGCGTACACGGCGATTTTGAAAGGAGCGGGGATAAATGAAATATTCATGCGCGGTCATCACGGTAAGCGACAAGGGCTATGCGGGCGAGCGGGAGGATACGAGCGGTCCTGCGGTCTGCGCGATAGCGGAGGAAAACGGCTTTGAGGTGATATACAGAAGCGTCGTTCCCGACGAGGTCGAAATGATAAAGGCGGAACTTATAAAGTGCGCGGACGATCTTGGGATAAATCTCGTGCTGACCACCGGAGGGACGGGCTTTTCCCCGCGGGACGTCACTCCCGACGCGACGCTTGCCGTCGTTGAGCGCGAGACGGGCGGCATACCGGAGGCGATGCGCACCGGCAGCATGAGGTTTACGCCGCGTGCCTGCCTTTCCAGAGCCGCCGCCGGAATACGCGGCAGGACGCTCATAATAAATCTCCCGGGCAGCAGAAAGGCTGCCGCGGAAAACCTGAACACGGTGATCGCAGCCGTGCAGCACGGCATGAAAATGATCGCCTCGGAGGGGTCGGCAAACTGCGCGGAGGCGGATAAGCCCGAAAAAAAGACCGCCCCGTCGGCGGATGAGTGGCTCAGGGAGGCAAAGGCCGACCCAAAGGCGGCGGAATGCGGAATGTTCCTTTTCCATAACGGCGTCGTCAGGGTCAGCGCAAAGGCAAAGGTACGGCGCGGGGACGAAAGCGCCATGCCCGTCAGGGAGATGGATTTTTCCTACGACGGGGAAAAGGTGAACGCGGCGGTCGAAAATGCGCTGAAGCTGCCGGGTATATACTATGTGCGTGTCTGGCTCAACAGCGGCCGTCTCGGCGTGGGCGACGATATAATGCTCGTGCTCATCGGCGGCGACATCCGCCCGCATGTTGTGGACGCGCTCGGTGTCCTTGTGGGCGAGATCAAGGAAAACTGCGTGACGGAGCGGGAAATATACTGACCGCGCCCTCAGCCGTAATGCAGCAAGTTATAAATAGAGAAATAGCAGACCCTTGCAGAACCGCTGTTCTGCAAGGGTCTGACCGCGCTTTCTGCCGAACATTTTGAAAGAGATCAAAATGCTGTTACCGAAAGCCTTGATGTATCAGGGCTTTCGACGGCGGTTCATCCGATTTGAGGCGGGCCTTGCCCCCCAAGCTCCCCGCTGCTCTGTTATCTGACTTTAAAACATAGTTCTTTGACAGTCTCAGAGACTGTCAAAGAACCTCGTGCCGCCGCTATGAAAAGAATCTATTTTTTCCGCCATTTCAGCAGAAAAGCTGAGTTGGTTATGACAAGTACCGAACCGGCGTTGTGTACGAGCGCGCCTATGACGGGACTCAGTGTACCGGCGATGGCGAGCGCGATGGCGATAAAGTTGAGCGTCATGGAAAACGCCATGTTGAGTTTTATGGTTTTCATCATGCGCCCGGACAGCGCCACAAGATGCGGCAGTTCCTTCACCTCATCGTCTACGAGCGCGATATCCGCCGCGTCCACGGCAATGTCGCTGCCTACGCCGCCCATCGCGATGCCTACGTCCGCCTTTTTCAGGGCGGGTGCGTCATTTACGCCGTCGCCTATCATGCATACCGGCATAGCGGCACTTTGGTACTCGCCGATGTATTTCAGCTTATCCTCCGGCAGACAGTTTGCGTGTACCTCGCCGATATTGAGCTTGCCCGCGATGGTCTTCGCGGCATTTTCATGATCGCCGGTGAGCAGCACGGGCTTTACTCCAAGCTCTGACAATGCCGCGACCGTTGCCGCGCTTTCCTTACGCAGCGTATCGGACAGCGCGATGAAACCGGCAAAGACCCCGTCCGACGCTACGTAGATGACCGTGCAGCCCTGCCGGATAAAGTCTTCCGCCTCGGGCGGCGGCGTGATATCGACCCCGTGCTCTTTGAAAAGTTCCGGATTTCCCGCAAGCACGTTCTTTCCCCCAATGCATGCGCATACGCCGCGGCCGGGGATCATCCGGAAGTCCTCCGCCTCGGTAAACACGCCGCCGCTTTTTCTGCGGCAGCTTACGATGGCCTTTCCGAGAGGATGCTCGGAAAACTGCTCCGCAGAGGCTGCAAGCCGGTAAATGTCGTCCTCGCTGAGTTGCCCGGCAACGCTGACGACCGCGGCGACCTCCGGCGTGCCGCAGGTCAGTGTGCCGGTCTTGTCAAAGGCGATGATCTTCGCTTTTGCCAGACGTTCAAGGGCGTCCCCTTCGCGCACAAGGAAGCCGTGCTTCGCGGCGTTGCCGATGGCTGCCATGATCGCAGTGGGCGTTGCGAGCACCAGCGCGCAGGGGCAGAAGACGACAAGGATAGTGACCGCGCGGATGATCTGCCCCGAGATAAGCCATGTCAGCGCGGCGGCGGAAAGCGCGACGGCAACGATCCATGTCGCCCAGCGGTCGGCGACGCCGACGATCCTGGCTTTGCCCGCATCGGCCGACTGCACCAGCCGGATCATGCGCTGTATGGAGCTGTCCTCCCCGACCTTTGATGCCTGCATTTCAAACGCGCCGAACTGATTGACAGTCCCGCTGGATACGTTGTCCCCGACGCCCTTGTCCACGGGAAGCGATTCGCCGGTCATCACGGCCTGATTTATGGAGGTCTGGCCGGAAATTATAACACCGTCCACCGGTATGCTTTCGCCGGGGAGGACACGGATATGATCGCCCACACTGACCTGCTCGGCAGGGATGATCTCCTCCCTGCCGTCTCGCAGCACCCGCGCCGTCTGCGGCGTCAGATGTACGAGCTTCTCTATTCCGGCGCGCGCTCTTGCCACGGTAAGCTCCTCAAGCAGTGCGCCGAGCTGCATGATAAAGGCGACTTCACCGGCGGCAAAGGTCTCGCCGATGCATATCGAGGCGACCAGCGCAAGCGAGACGAGCACATCTGCCTTGATGTCAAACGCTGTCACAAGACCAATGAGCGCCTCCAGAATGATCGGCAGACCGCACAGGACAATGGCGATCCACGCGATATCAAAGGGAAACGGATGAAATTTCAGAAGACTGCAAACTACGGCGGCTCCGGAGACAACGAGCAGCGCAATGTCCTTTTTGACGCCGCCTAACTCCAGCAGCCGTTCCAGCTTCTCCATAATATGTTTCATAGGAAAACACTCCTTTAAATACTTTACGGGGTATAGGTATAATATACATATAGGGGTATGGGTTGTCAACAGAAAAAAAGAAAAATCCGCTCCGGAGGGAGCAAATTTTTCCTGAAAACGCTTACTGCATATTTGCAAACCGTTCGACGGCCTTTGTAAAGCTTTCTATCGTTTTGTCGGCGTCGCCGTGTTCAATACCGTCGCGCACACAGTGCCGTATGTGCCCTTCAAGAACAACCTTTCCGCACCCGTTCAGCGCCGATTTTGCCGCGTTGATCTGCGCAAGAACGTCCTCGCAGGGAACGTCCTCGTCCACCATCCTGTCGATAGCCTGCACCTGACCGATGATCTTCTTCAAGCGCCGGTGCAGATTTTCCGCGTCCATACACTGTTTCATAGCAGTATCCTCCATACGGTAAGGGGTATATCCTTATTATAGTGCGCGAAGAGAGCGCTGTCAAGGCGCGTCCGGACGGCGGCGGGCAGGGGGCGGCGCATAAGGTCAGACGGTGATCTCAATGAGGTTGTCCTCAAGCGCGGCGATGCAGCTTTCATAGTAACCGTCGCCCGTAGTCCTCGGACCGCTGACAAGCGCGTATCCGTCTTCTTTAAGCCACGCTGTCAGCGCATCGACCTTTTCCCGGCTCCCAACGCTGAAAGCGATATGCGCATAGCCGGTGCGTGGAAGGGCTTTCGGCGCATCATCCGTCCCGGGCTTATTTGTAAGCTCAAGGCGCGCACCGTCGTCAAACGAAAGGAAATACGAACGGAAGTCTGTTTTTGTGTTGTGATATCCGCCGTTAGGCTTTGCGCCGAAATACCTGACGAAAAAATCTCTGGCGGCTTCCAGATCGTTTACGCACAATGCAATGTGATCGATTTTCATAATCAACACCTCGGAGATAGTGTTCTCGGGGGACACATACAGTATAGCACACGCCGGCGCAAATGGCAATGATTCGCCGACCGCTGCCAAATCGCTGCCAAGAGAGGCGGAAAGTCCGGTTATCATTGTGTTTTGCCCTTCAATCCTCCGTCGGCAAAATTTGTGAAGTTAAAACGCTGCATGAAACACAAAACCCGAAAGCCGTTGACATGCAAAGGCTTTCGGGTTTTCAAATTGCTAAAAAGGCGCTGGAGTGGGGGTATCATTCCCACTCAATGGTGGCGCTGGGCTTGGGAGTGATATCCCAGAGAACGCGGTTCACGCCATTGACCTCGTGCGTGATACGAGCGACGATATGCTGCATCATTTTGAAATCAAGCTCGGCCACGTCCGCGGTCACGGCGTCAACGGTGTTGACCGCACGGATAACGACGGGCCAATCATATGTGCGCTTGCCGTCGGTTATGCCGGTAGACTTGAAATCGGGGACGATGGTGAAATACTGCCACACCTTGCCCTCAAGACCGTTCCTGGCGAACTCCTCGCGGAGTATCGCGTCGGATTCGCGGACGGCTTCGAGACGGTCGCGGGTGATCGCGCCGACACAGCGCACGCCGAGGCCGGGACCGGGGAAAGGCTGACGGTATACCATGCTGTCGGGCAGGCCGAGAGCCTTGCCGACGACGCGCACCTCGTCCTTATAGAGCAGCTTGACCGGCTCGACCAGCTCAAACTTAAGATCCTCGGGCAGACCGCCGACATTGTGATGCGCCTTGATGCCCTTGGATTCAAGAATATCGGGGTAGATCGTACCCTGGGCAAGGAAGCTTATGCCTTCAAGCTTGTGCGCCTCCTCGGCGAAAACGTCGATAAAGATCCTGCCGATTATCTTGCGCTTGGTCTCCGGCTCGTCCACACCGGCGAGAGCGTCGAGGAAACGGTCGGTCGCGTCAACATAGATGAGATTTGCGTCCATCTGATTGCGGAACACTTCAATGACCTGCTCAGGCTCACCCTTGCGCAGAAGACCGTGGTTGACGTGGACGCAGGTGAGCTGCTTGCCGACGGCTTTTATAAGCAGCGCCGCGACGACGGAGGAATCAACGCCGCCGGAGAGAGCCAGCAGCACCTTCTTCTCACCTATCTGAGTGCGCAGGGCGGCGATCTGTTCGTCAATAAAGCGCTGTGCAAGCGCAGAGGTGGTTATGCGTTCCATGCTCTCGGGACGTTTGTTAGGATCCATTTATTTTTCCTCCCAGAATTATTTTTCATGAGCTATTATACCTTCTATATTTTTGCGCTTCAAGGTGTGTTTTCTACAAAAAGCGCGGCGGCGGGAGCGGGATGCGCTGTATAAATTTATTTAAAGGTGCTCACCGGACGGCGCTTATGCTCCGAGCGGGAGTGATAGCGGCCGATTATGAGCCTGTCCGCCTCTTGGGCCTGGCCGGTGAGGATATATCTGTCAATGGCGGCATAGCTTACGCCCATCTCCTGCTCGTCCGTCTGTCCCTCGAAAAGACCGGCGGAGGGGGCTTTGGCAATGATCTGCTCAGGCGCGCCGAGATAACGCAGGAACTCGTAAACCTCCGTGACGGTAAGGTCGGCGATCGGGTCAAAATCCGAAGCGCCGTCCCCCCACTTGGTAAAGTAGCCCATATATATCTCACTGCGGTTGCCCGTACCGGCGACAAGACGGTTTTCCGCAGCGGCGATGGCGTAGAGTGTGGTCATGCGCAGACGCGGCGCGATGTTCGTAAGCGCCGCGGAGTTGAGCGCGGCGGCCTTTTCAAGCGCGGTTATCTCCGCCTCCCGCACGGCGGTCAGATCGACGGTGCGCGTTTCTATGCCGAACTTTTCGGCGACAGCCCTGCCGTCGTCGGCGTCAACGGTATAATTGCGCTTCGAGGCGCAGGGCATTATAACGCCGACGGTGTTTTCACACGCGGCCTTGCAGAGGATGCCGACAAGGGCGCAGTCCTTGCCGCCGGAGTTGCCGAAAACGATGCCGTCGGCATGACTCTCGGCCAGCAGGGAGCGGATATAGGTAACTCTTGCTTCAAATTCTTCCTTATAGTTTCGTGACACGGCGCTTCTCTCCTTTTCCGGTTTCCCGTTAAAATCATAGCCTGCGGGCTGCCTGTGCTGCCTTCAGTAGCACTTCGGGTCGTTCCAATAGAACGAATATGCGCTGCGGTCGTAATTGTCGAACTGCTCAAGCAGTTTTTCGTAGCGCTCGTGCTTATAAAGCTCGTATACCTCCGGATTGGGGTTGGAGCCGGTATAGCGCCAGCCGCCCTCGGTGGGGTCGTTATAGACAAAGGTGTTTATGCTGCACCCGGGAACGATGGAGTGTATCTCGTCTATCTGCTCCTGCGGGTAGCTGCTTGACGCGCCGAGCCACAGCCGCTCAAGCTTCGTCATGCCGAACAGGGGAGAGAGGTCGGTTATACCGGCGTTGCGCGCTATGTTAAGGTGCTCGAGATTCACAAGCGGCGCAAGCGCGGAGATGTCAGTGAGGGAGTTTGTCTGCAATTCGAGATACTCAAGCTTTGTGCAGGCGGAGAGAGCGGATATATCCGTAAGACCGTCCATCGCCGCGATCAGCACCTCAAGCTCCGGCATATACTGCACGAACGGGATTGCGCCGAGGATCTCGTTATGGCCGATATCCATATATCTGACTTTTGTGCAGTATTTGAGATCGACGGTGTTTTTCAGCGTAAGATTACCGCCGCTGGTCGGATTGGAGGCAAGGATGCGCTCAACGTCGGTGCGCACGCTGTACGCGTCGCCGAACCAGACGCGCCACACCACCTGCACACCGGGGTTCGCGTCCCTGATAGCCGCCATTGCTTCGCCTGAAACGCCGCAGCTGTCCATATCGAGATACTCAAGTGAGGACATACACGGCACTATGCGCGCAACCAGCGCGCCCTCATCGGCAATTGGGGTGTGGCTGAGATCCATTTCCTTTGCGGAGAGGGAAAAGCTCAGGCCGTAGAGGGTAAAATCGTAATCGAAAACGGCGTTCGGACAGGCGCTTTCAAGCAGCGCGATATCGTCCCACGTAAGAGCGCTCGTAGTCTCGCCGCCGAGATCGACCGTCCTGAGATGGGGCAGCTGCGAAAGCGCGTCTGCGGCAGCCTGAACATCCTGCGAGGACAGCCCGTCAAGAGAAAGCGTCTCGCAGCGGTAATCCACCGACTGCCCCAAAAACTCAAAGGAATACGACAGCTCCACGCCGGGGAACGCCTCCTCCAGCGCAGCCAGATCACTTGAGATAAGCGCGCTTCCCTCAAGTGAGAGGCGTTTGAGGCCGCTCATAAAGCCGAGAAGACGCGACACCTCGGGAATATCGTCGCTTGTAAGGCCGGGGAGGGAGAGAGCTTCCGCACTGCTGTCCGCCGTTGTGCCGTCGGGAAAGGCGAGAGAAAAGCGCACGTCCACCTCGGGATGAGCCTGCGCCCAGCGGAATATCTCATCATAGCATACGCTGCCGCTCAGATCGGCGGAGCTCAGAGCGGGAAAAAGATCGAGCTTTTCGGTTTCGCCGTCGGTGATAACGGCGGTGACGGAGGTCGAATCCTCGCTGAATTTCTCGCCGCCTATTTTGATGCTTTTAGTACAGCCCGCCAGCAGGACGAGCATGAGCGCCGCGCAGAGAAGGACGGCTCTCTTTATTATAATGCGTGTTTTCATACTGCATAGCCTCCGCGAAAATGCTTATAAATTCAGTATAACAAAAAAGCCCCTGAAATACAATCATGCATTTTTCGGTACGCAAAGAGTACCCGCATCCGATGCGGAAAACCGGCTGCGGGCGAGACTGTCAAAAAGCCTCGCAGAGTTTTTTGCCCGCAGGCAAAAAATAGTTTAGATTGTTTTCTCCGGCGGCATGTACGTCGGAGAAAACACTTCTCACGGAGCGAGTGTCG
>CAVENX010000022.1:0-43087 GCA_963617275.1 bacterium | reverse complement strand
CCTCAAATTGGATAAACCGCCGTCGAAAGCCTTGATATATCAAGGCTTTCGGTAACAGCATTTTGAACTCTTTCAAAATGCTCGGCGGAAAGCGCGGTCAAAAAAGTCCTTTCAGGATTTTTTTGACAAGCTGAAGATCACGTCAGCGATATTTTCTGCGGTGATCGCGCCGAACATGGATTCCGTATCCACCGCCGAGAGTGCTGCAAGAACATCCTCACGGCTGAATTTCACGCCGGACAGCGCACGCACGGCATCGGCACAGTCGGTAACGGCCATATAGTCGCCGGAGAAAGCGGCTTCTTTTATTATGCCGCCCTCCACAAACAGGCGCACCTCAATGCTGCCGCCCGGGAATCTCGCCTTGTTTTTAAAGGTGTATTTCGGACTTCTGCCGTAGGTCCATTCCCAGCTTCTGTATTTTTCATCTGCGTTTTTCCTGATTTTCTCAAGCTCATCCTCGCGCAGGGTACGGACGACTGCGCCCTCCAGACTGAGCTGATGTCTGATCGCCTCGCGGAACTGCTCAAAGCTCATATCGTCGGGAAGAAACTCACTTATATTGCCGACGCGGCTTTTTACCGATTTTGAGCTTTTGGACTCAAATTTGGAAGGGTCGGCGTTCAACGCCCCCGCGATCATATCCGCATCTGAGCGGAACAGCAGCGTACCGTGGTGCAGTATCCTGTTTTTGTAGATACGCTGCGCCACGCCGGAAACTTTCTTACCTTCGACAATTATGTCATTTCTGCCGCCGACCGCGGCGCGGAGACCGAGACTTTCGAGCGCACGGCAGACGGGGCGCGAAAACTGTTCGATGCTCAGTGAGGCTTTGTCGCCGGTGTCGGTGATAAAGGAATAGTTGAGGTTACCGAGATCGTGATAAACCGCACCACCGCCGGTCATGCGGCGCACAACGGTGATATTATGCGCTTTTACAAAATCGGCGTTTATTTCCTCGGCGGTATTCTGGTTCATGCCGATTACGACGGTGTTCGCATTCTGCCACAGCATCAGCCATTTGCCGTCGGTTTTGTTTTCAAGCAGGTACTGCTCAAACGCCAGATTGTAGCATGGGTCGAGACTGCCGGTCTCTATGTAATTTACAGGCATTGTTTCGTTACCTCATTTGTCGTAATATCAAGTGAATTATATCATGAACTGTCAAGTGAGCGTAGGGTTCTCGTGTATCATGATGTGCTTTATATCCGGGTATTCTTTCTCAACAGCGTCGTGCACTCTTTCGGCGATCTCGTGCGCATCCGTAAGGCTTAGCTCACCATTGACGGAAATTTCCGCGTCTATGTATATCTTATCGCCAAATTTTCTCGTGTGGAGCATATCGAGACTGTCTACACCGGGCTGCTTTGCGATAAATTCCGACAGCATCCCCTCGTAGCGTGAGCCGCACGAGGTGTCAAGCATCTTATCTATCGCGTCCCTGAGAATGTCATATGCCACTTTCAATATGCACAGGCAGATCACTATGCATGCAACGGAGTCGAGTACAGGATAGCCGAGCATAGCCCCACCGATACCTGCCAGAGAACCGACGGATGACAGCGCGTCGGAACGGTGGTGCCACGCGTCGGCGATAAATGCGGAGGAGTTGAGCTTTTTTGCATAATGCATCGTGTAGTGGAACATGGCTTCCTTGACGACGATAGAAACAACAGCTGCGATAAGCGCGATGAGCGATGGGGCGGCAAGCGTATCATAGCTGCCGGAAAGCACGGTTTTGACGCCGCCGACGCCTATGCCTATGCCGGTTCCGGCAAGTATAAGTCCAAGTGCGAGCGAGGCGAGACATTCAAACCTGTCGTGCCCGTAGGGATGCGCGCTGTCAGGCGCTTTCCGTGAAATGCGCACGCCGATAAACGCCACAAAGGTTGCGAAAACATCGGAAAGGGAATGTATTGCGTCCGATACCATGGCGTTTGACTTACCGGCGATACCGGCATACAGCTTGAACGCCACAAGCGCGATATTCCCGATTATTCCGGTCAATGAAAGCTGTTTGATAATTTTACGTTCGTCCATAGAGCCCTCCAAAAATACTTGTTACTCATCACACATTTCCCGCATGAGGGTATAAAAAATACACCTCTCCACGGAACATACTACTGTCCCACAGAGGGTGCAAACCCACTCTGCTGTTACACTTCGGTAACCCAGCCCCACGGTCGAAAGACCATCGCCTGCTCAGTTTGTACTGTAATCGCATTTCAATATAGTTGGAATGTACCATTGACCGACAAGGACACACAAACTTATTCCTGCCAATCAATAGTGATGCAGTGCAAAGAGTGTTCGTATAATAATATATTATTTCGGTTTTGTCAATATGCGCGCCGTCAAAAAATAGACATACGGCGTATACACCGCACGGAGCAGACAGAAAAGATCAGCCCGTTATACTCAAACAGGCTGACCAAGACTGTCAAAAAGGCCTCGCAGAGTTTTTTTGCCCGCAGGCAAAAAATAGTTTTGATCGTTTTCTCCGGCGGCATGTACGTCGGAAAAAACACTGAGTCTGACGGGAAACGGATCCGCGCCGGTTTTTTCGGGCGTCTTTACGCCCGTTCTGCGTTATTGCCCTTGACAATCCAGACAAGGATTGCCTGCGGTCAATGCCTTGCCCGGACAAAAATCCGCTCCGGAAAAACTGCTTTGCACATTTCAGTGAGAAATGTCAGAGATATTTCGTGTGCGGAGGACGCAGGCTTGCTGACGCAAGCCAAGGACGACAAGCCCGAAAGAGCCTGACAGTTCCGATGAAATGCGGTGTGTATCCGTTCCCCGTCAGACCGTCACGGAGCGAGTGTCGAATTGTTCGCCTGCGGCGAACAACCGAGGCACAGAGCGCAGTGCAGCCCCTTTTGTCAAAGAAGCTTGCTTCTTTGACAAGCTGAATCAGCCTGTTATACTCAAACAGGCTGACCTGTGTTTAGTAAAAATATTCAATTGCGGTGCGGGCGGTTTCATAATCGGCGTCTGACGCCTCTGCATATCCGGTGTGATTGTACATTTTAAAAACGTCCTCGCCCTGCGGGGAATTTATTATGGAGACCAGGCTCTGCCGGATTATTTTAATAATTTCCGGGGTATACAGGGCGCTGCCTTTCGAAACGGCGACGGCATCGTTGTATATTTCATCCGTGACGCCTATGACCTTGACCTCGTGCCATATGCTGCTGTCCTGACCCATTCCGCATCTGCCGTCCGATGTTTTGCTGCTTTCAGGAAGCATCCAACATTCCGCATAGTCGGAACGAAGGTCGGCATACCCTACAAAAATATCAACCTCGTTGTCGGCGGCGGCTGAAAGGGCATCCGCGTAGCCGGTGCTGAAAGGCGTGACGTCAGAAAGATCGGCCAGCTGTTTGCCGTAATTCTTCATTAGCCAGAGATTGGGGTAAATATACCCGGCGGAGGATGAGACTTTCTGAGTTGCCCAACGTGCCGCGTCAAGCTCCTCCCATGTGAGCGCTTCGCCTCTGTTTGTTTTTTCGGCTAACATCCGCCCGTATTCACTCGGACCGGCATATATAAGTGCGCGGTAATATTTTACGGTATCATTGGTTTTGGCGGGAATGTTTTTCTCGTCGTTCCAAGCAGAAGGGTCGGCGCTGTCAACAGATAGTCCGGCACGGGTGGCCGTCAGGATGACTTCGCAATCTTCGGAATACAAGGCGTAAGTCCCGCCGGGCAGCCAGCCGATGTCAACATCGCCTGCGACCATTGCCTCACCGATCGCATCGTAGCTTTCGCCTACCTGAACGGAGACGGCCTCAACGTCAACCCCGTGCTTTGCAAGCTCGTTCTTGAAAAGCTCAGGCAGCTTTTCAGTGGCTGAGATAATCGTTTCATGATCCGACGAGGGGACAAAGCCAAGCGTGATGCCGTCAAAATGAACGCGGTTTTTCAGAACAAGCGCGTCCTCGGCTTTGCTGCTGCCATTTGCGCAGGCGCAAAGAGACAGTAAAACGGCCAAGCCGACGATCAATGATAACTGCCTTCTCATAGTTCCCCCTCAAAAATGCAATTTTTTTTATTATATCACGCACAAAATTTCGCTTCAACTTTTTTTATGGAGGACAGCTTCCACCGAGACGGCAGCTGCGAGCACCTCTGAACGCAAATTGTGCTTTTTTTACAAAAAATGCACACAAGATTTGTGGAAAAAAGCAAGTAATTCTAAAATACTGAAAATATGCGTTGAGACCGAACGAAAGCATTGACAAACGGACGCTTATATATTAAAATGCCATACAACGAAACACAGTATATGCGTTGTCGTTACAAATCCGTATTTTGAGTATTGGCCGGCGATCCGGCGCGATGCTGAGGAAAGGAAGGGAAGATACAGAAAAGTCGCAATTTAATACCATTGAAGTGTTCAGAATCCAGCCGGGAGACTGAATACGGAGGAACTCTGGAGAATCTCTTAAATGAGTGCCGAAGGTGCAAGTCGTATCTTGGAGATATGGCGAAACTCTCAGGCAAAAGGACAGAGCGGGAAAAGCAGGCGATACCTGTATATCCTATCCGGAGTTGCTGAGAAAAAGACGGCAACTTTTTTATTTTTTAAAATTACGGAGGAAATCATAATGGATCAATTATACAGCATTGTGTGCAAGATCAACGGGATGCTTTCCGACTATGTTCTTGTTATCCTGCTGATAGGCTGCGGGCTTTGGTTTTCGATAAAGACAAGGTTTGTTCAGGTGCGCTGCTTCGGTGAAGCGTGGCGTGCGGTTTTTGGCAATATCAAACTCAGGGGCGAGACAAACAAATCCGGACTCAGCTCCTTTCAGGCGCTGACCGCCGCCGTTGCTGCGCAGGTAGGTACCGGTAATATAATCGGCGCTTCCGGCGCTATCCTCACGGGCGGCCCCGGCGCAATATTCTGGATGTGGCTCATTGCTTTCCTCGGCATGGCAACCATATACTCCGAGGCGGTTCTGGCACAGGAAACACGCGTAGTTGACAAGGACGGCAACGTACACGGCGGCCCCGTTTACTACATAAACAGGGCTTTCCCCAACCATTTCGGCAAGTTCCTTGCGGGCTTCTTTGCAATCGCCATTATCATTGCGCTTGGCTTTACCGGCTGCATGGTTCAGTCAAATTCCATTGGCTCCGCGTTCAATAATGCCACTGGCGTTCCCACTTGGGTCGTCGGAATTATCGTCACCGTGATCGCGGGCATCATCTTCCTCGGCGGCGTACAGCGCCTTGCATCGGTTACGGAAAAGATCGTACCTCTTATGGCGGTTCTTTACATTGCCGGCGGTCTTGTCCTGCTTGCGGTCAACATCAAAAACCTCCCCTCTGCGCTTGGCATGATCTTCAAGTATGCTTTCGAGCCGCAGGCTATCATCGGCGGCGGCTTCGGCGCGGCTTTGAAAATAGCCGTCAGCCAGGGCGCAAAGCGCGGCCTGTTCTCCAATGAGGCCGGTATGGGCTCCACTCCTCACGCGCATGCGCAGGCCAATGTTGCAAAGCCCCACGATCAGGGCGTGGTTGCAATGATGGGGCTTTTCATAGATACCTTTGTCGTTCTCACAATGACGGCGCTCGTTGTCATTACCTGTCTCTATGCCGGCGACGCTCCGCTTATCACAATCGCGGGCGCAGGCGATCTGAACAAGACGAATATGGTTCAGACGGCGTTTTCCATGGCGTTCGGCAAGGGGTTCGGCGGCATTTTCGTTGCAGTCTGCCTTGCGTTCTTTGCTTTCTCCACCGTTCTGAGCTGGAACTTCTTTGGTAAGATCAACACCGCATATCTCTTCCACGGCAAGAAAGCACCAGTTGTGATCTATACGATCATTTCTCTCGCGTTTATATTCCTTGGTTCTCTCATGTCCAACGACCTTGTGTGGGAGCTGTCGGATATGTTCAACCAGCTGATGGTTCTGCCCAACGTTATAGGTCTTGTGGCACTGACGGGATTGGTAGTCGCGGCATCCCGGAGCAATAAAAAGTGAGCGTGGGATAAAAAGCTATAAAATCAAACGTCGGGTCAGGCATCCGAGATGAAGTAGCCTGACCCGACGTTAGTTTTTGAGCAGAAAAACAGCTTGCAGCAAACATGAAAATTGCAGCAAGCTGTTTTTGTGTATATATCAGCCGCCGAGATACGCTTTTCTGACGTCTTCGCTGGCGGCGAGCTCCGCGCCCGTGCCGGAGAGGGAGATCCTTCCCGTTTCAAGAACGTAGCCGCGATCCGCGACCGACAGCGCCATCTGCGCATTCTGTTCGACAAGGAGTATCGTGGTGCCCTGTTTATGAAGCTCTTTTATCATGTCAAATATCTGCTCGACGAGTATCGGCGCAAGACCCATTGACGGCTCGTCAAGCATCAGCAGACGGGGCTTTGACATCATCGCCCTGCCCATTGCAAGCATCTGCTGCTCACCGCCGGACAAAGTACCGGCAAGCTGAGTGCGGCGCTCCTCAAGCCGGGGGAAGCTTTTGTATACCGCTGCGATCGAATCGGCGATCTCTGAACGGGGTCTTGTGAAGCCGCCCATCTCGAGGTTGTCCTCAACGGTCATTTTTGCAAAAACGTGCCTGCCCTCCGGACAGTGCGCAATACCGTCGGAAACTATCATATGCGCGCTGCGGTGCATGATGCTCCTGCCCTCAAAGGTAATGCTGCCTGTCCTGCTGTGCAGCAGGCCGCAGATCGTGTTGAGGGTCGTGCTTTTCCCGGCGCCGTTTGCGCCGATGAGGGTCACTATCTCGCCTTCGTTGACGTCAAAGGATATGCCTTTGAGCGCATGAATGGTGCCGTAATACACATTCAGATTTTCTACCTTGAGCATAGGTTCTGCCATACTTATGCCTCCTTCCTGCCGAGGTATGCCTCAATCACCTTGGGATCGTTCTTTATATCGTCGGGCGTGCCCTTGGCGATGACTCTGCCGTAATTCAGAACGGCAATACCTTCGCAGATACCCATTACCAGATTCATGTCGTGCTCAATGAGCAGTATTGCAATCTGGAACGTGTCGCGGATTTTCCTGATATGCTCCATAAGTTCTGCCGTCTCGGAGGGGTTCATTCCTGCGGCAGGCTCATCAAGCAGGAGGAGACAGGGATTTGTAGCCAGTGCGCGGACGATCTCAAGACGTCTCTGCGCACCGTAAGGAAGGCTGCCCGCCTGAGCGTCCGCCACATCTTCCATGTTGAAAATACTCAGCAGCTCCATTGCGCGTTCCCTCGCTATCCTTTCGGAACGGCCAAAAGCGGGCAGACGAAGCATGGAGTCGAGCAGGGAATAAGTCTGCTCCCGGTAAAGACCGGCAAGCACATTGTCAAGCACACTCATGCCACTGAAAAGGCGGATGTTCTGGAACGTGCGTGCGATACCTGCCTGATTTGCCTGAATGGTGCTGTATGTGTTGATATCGCGCTGGTTGAGCAGTATAGTCCCGCTTGTGGGGTGGTATACCTTGGTCAGCAGATTGAAGAGCGTGGTTTTGCCTGCACCGTTAGGGCCGATAAGGCCGGATATCTCGCTGCGGCCTATTGTGAGATTGACATCGTCCACGGCCTTGAGACCGCCGAACTGTATGCCGAGGTGGCGCGTTTCAAGCACCGGAGTCTTATCCAGATCGCGCTTGGTGAGCAGCGCATTGTCGTTTACTACTCTGATAAGATCAGCCATTGTGAGCGTCCTCCTTTGTTTCCTTGTTTGCTTTGTTTTCGATAAGATCCCTGACGGGAGCGGCGAACTTGGCAAAAAGGTCCCTGCCGTTTTGGGACTGCGTGATCAGCATCACGGCGATAAGCAGTACGGCGTAGATAAGCATTCTGTAATCACCGACAGCTCTGAGTTTTTCGGGAAGCACAGTGAGCAGTATTGCCGCGATGATCGAGCCGCGGATATTGCCCATACCGCCCATGACAACAAAGCAAAGAATGAGGATGGACGTGTTGAAGTTGAATTTACTCGGCGCGACGGAGGCATAGTTCATGACATAGAGCGTACCTGCCATGCCGGTGAGAAACGCGGAGGTGACAAATGCGATCATTTTGAATTTGCTTGCCGAAAGACCGATACTTTCCGCAGCGATGCGGTTATCGCGGACGGCGGTTATTGCGCGTCCCGTGCGGGAATCCATAAGATTCTGCACGATGAAAAGGGTGAACATCACGAGCAGAAAGCCGATGAAGAATGTGGAAAGCTTGGTGTTTCCTGTAACGCCCATAGGGCCGTTCAGCACGTTCACCGCGCCTTCACCCATTGCAAGCGACTGACCGAAGCTGAAATGCCAGCCCTCGTTGTCATAGCCGAGATAGACGCAGTTTACAATGTTTTTAATGATCTCCCCGAATGCAAGAGTGACAATGGCGAGATAGTCGCCGCGCAGCCTGAGGACGGGGATACCGATGAGAAAGCCGAAAATACCGGCAGTGACGCCGCCGCAGAACATACTGAGTATGAGACGGACGGCCTCATTGGAAACGCCGGAGAAAAGCTGGCAGAACACAACGCCGGAAAATGCGCCGATGCTCATGAAGCCCGCGTGGCCGAGACTGAGGTCGCCGCTGAAGCCGACGACGACGTTGAGCGCAATGGCGGTCGTGATATAAACGCAGACGGGAACGAGCTGCCCTTTCATGGAGCGGCTGAGATGACCGGTGGAGGAGAGCGCCTGGAACAGTGCGAAAAGCACGATGACAAGCGCGTAGTTCACAAGGCACTGTCTGGTATATTTTTTCATTTTCATCTTTTCCACCTCAAACCTTCTCACGTTCCGCCGTGCCGAGCAGGCCGGACGGCTTGACAAGCAGTACGATGATCAGAACCGCGAATACGATGGCGTCGGACAGCTGCGTGGAGATGTATGCCTGCGCGAACTTCTCGATTATGCCGAGCAGAAGCCCGCCGAGAAATGCGCCGGGAATGGAGCCGATGCCGCCGAAGACCGCGGCTGTAAACGCCTTGATACCTGGCATGGAGCCGGTAGTCGGCATAAGTGTCGAATAAGATGAGCAGAGCAATACGCCCGCCACTGCCGCGAGCGCGGAGCCGATGGCAAAGGTTGCGGAGATGGTGGAGTCAACGTTGATGCCCATGAGCTGAGCGGCCGCCTTATCCTCGCTGCAAGCGCGCATGGCTTTGCCGAGCTTTGTTTTCTGCGTAAGATAAGTAAGCGCCGCCATGATGACGATGCACGCAAGGACGGTGACGATCGCCTCGCCGGAGATGTTGAGCCTGCCGTCAAAAAGGCTGATGCCGCCGAAGCTGACAAGGGAAGAATATACCCTTGGGTTGGAAGACCATACGAGCATTGCACCGTTCTGCAAAAAATAGCTGACGCCGATAGCGGTGATGAGCACGGCCAAAGACGCGGAGTTTCTGAGCGGCTTGTACGCGAGACGCTCTATAACGATGCCGAGAGCAGTGCAGACGAGGCATGCGGCAAGCACGGCGGCGACAGGGGGAAGACCGAAAGAATTTGCCGCGAAGTAAGAGATATAGCCGCCGACCATAATAATATCGCCATGCGCAAAGTTAAGCATTTTCGCAATGCCGTAAACCATGGTATAGCCGAGGGCGATTATCGCATAAACGCTGCCGAGGCTTATTCCGTTGATAAGATATGTCAGAAAAGTCATGGGAGTTACCGTCCTTTGTATGTAAGCGATGATTAAGTCGCCGCACACGGCGGCGATTTAATCATCGCTCATTTTTGACACGCCGGGCAAGGGGGAAGCGTCTGCTTCCCCTTACCCGTGTAAAAGTTTAGCGGATCACTGCTCGTTGAGCACGTATGCGCCGTCGTGGATAACAACAGCCTTAGGAGCCTTTGAAACCTCGCCGCTGGTGTTCCATGTCATATCGTCGCCGGTCAGGCCGCTGTAAGTGAAGCCGCCAGTGAAGGCCGCGATAAGCGCATCACACAAATCTTCGGTGCTCATGCTGCCGTCAAGACCGTTTTCGGTGCATGCATTGTAGACAGCCCATACGCAGTCGTAAGCGTCTGCTGCGAACTGATTGGGAACGTCGCCGCAAGCTGCTTCGTACTTTTCAACAAAGCTCTTTGTGAGCTCGTCGGATGCGTCTGCGGAGAAAGGAGTGAGCAGGTATGCGCCCTCGGCAAGCTCGGTGTTGAAGCCTTCGAGTGCAAGCAGGCCGTCCATGCCGTCAACGCCGAAGTACTTGACGTCCCAATTCATTGCTGCGCACTGGTTCATGATAACGGAGATCGGGGTGTAGTAGATGGGGAGGAAAAGCATGTCTGCACCTGCATCGCGGGCGGCAGTGAGCTGAGAGGAGAAGTCGGTTGCGGAATCGTCGGTGAAAGTGCCGGTGTAGACAATGTTAAGACCCTTTTCGGCTGCTTCGGAGACGAACTTTTCATAGATACCGGTGGAGTATGCATCGCCGTTGTTGTAGATGACGGCAATTGCTTCACTCAGACCGTTTGCGGAGATGTAGTCGGCGGAAGCGACGCCCTGGTTAGGATCGCTGAAGCACATCTGGAAGACGTTTGTCTTGCCCTCGGTGACAGTGGGAGAGGAAGCGGACGGGGTCAGGACGAATACGTGGTCAGCGTCAGCCTCAGCTGCAACTGCGGCGCAGGGAGTGGAGGTAACGGTGCCGATGAGAACCTGCATACCCCAGTCCATCAGATTGCCGTATGCGTTGACGGAAGTCTCGGCGTCGTGCGCGTCATCCTGGAAGTTAAGCTCAAACTGTACGCCGCCAAGAGCGTTCACCTCGTCAACGGCGATCTTCATTGCGGTTTCAACAGCCTTGCCATAGATAGCGGCGGGGCCGGTAACGGGGCCGATACCGCCGATTTTGATCGCTTCATCTGCGGCAAATGCGGAAGAGCCGCACAGTGCGAATACGGACACCATCATTGCGACGGCGAGAACCATAGACAAAACCTTTTTCATAGTCGTTTACTCCTTGATTTCAATTTTTAGCATTTTTACGCTTTTTTGCGCCTGCCGCGTGCCGTACCCCGGCCGAAGGAGGCACGCGGCAAATATATACAAAAAAACGGTTCCGCCCAGAAGCGGAACCGTTTTGTATATAACCGATCAACAGTTATCCGAAATACGGTTGTCCACCTGCGGGCAATTGAAAAGCATCAATAATAAGACGTATCGCAAGAGCAAGTACAGCAAGCATTATAATAATGCATATTATTATGCTAAGGCAGTCTCGCATGATATACGCTATGCCCATAGCAGCAAAAATGGACATCAGAACACTGATGCCCATAACTATAACGACAGAAGAAGCGGAGGAGCACTGAGAACATGCGGAAGAAGCCTCTTCACGACAAACGGAAGAAGATACAGCACAGTCAAAACCCTTGGTAAAACTATACATATTCTCGGCTCCTTTCTTGTGTACTTTCCACAAGCTTTGCTTGTTGGGTGCAATGTACCACCGTTTTTTCAATTTGTCAATGCTGTTTTTCATCTTTATTTTACATTCTGTTGTATTGTACAAGTGCACGTATGACTGCACATATTGTTTTGTAACTTTTGCAGAGACGGTTATACACAAAATGAATGATCAAAAGCTGCTTTGTATATCGAAGCATATCGAAACCTTACTTTATATATACGACGTTGCAGATAATGCTTCCGGAGTGTTTTTTGACATATTCGTCAAACTCGCCTCTGGAAATATAATACATCCGCCCCCATGAGGAGACGCGGATGTGAGTATCGTCAAGGGCGGTCGCGGTCATGAAGTGAGCGCGCACCGAACCGCTTGGACGAAAAGTCCCGTCCGGCAGCTTTGTGTACAGCCTGAGCCGTTCCCTGCCCCAGATTTTAGGGAAATTTGCCCCGACGGAAAAAATGACCGGAATATCGCGGCGCAGCATATCCTCGCAGCGCTGCCACATCTTCCCGCCAGTGAAGCACCACAGCGCGGTCATTTTGCCGCCGTAAAGCCGCATAAACAGATCAAGCCCCGCGGCAAGCATACCGCCGTTTATTCCTCTTGACGGGATGAGCGGGAAAAACCGGCGGCTGAGCCATGTCAAAAGCCTGCGGTAGTCCGCAATCGGGATCGCGCCCTCTTCCGGAAGAGCTTTCAGAAGCGGACAGCCGAGAGGGGAGCGGTATCTGTGCAGGTATATGAGCAGATCGGCCGCCGCAGCGACGCCGCAGCCGCATTTTCTGATATTTTTGCTGTCGGACAGCATCTGGCTTCCGCCGTAGGTTCTTCCGTCAACGGAGCATATTTCATGCTTCAAAGCGGCCTCGTTCATACATCCCCGCCTCCTTTATACCTGAAATCAAGTATAATCTTATTTCGCAGACTTTACAATAAAGATTTGACATCCCCCGGTAAAGGGTTATAATTGGGACAGATGATAGGAAATAAGGTAATTGACTATATAAAGATGAAAAGGGGATATGATCATGCTGGACTTTTTGCGGCAGGAAGGTATAGACGAGGAAATAATCGGCAAGGTAGAAAAGTTCCGTAAAAAATATCCGACGGATGAGGCGGCGGAGTACCGGGTGCCGAAGCCGAAGTACAAATATTACGGAAAGGACGTCTGGGAGCAGGCGCTGACGGCGCTCCTCTCCGGGGAAAATATTCTGCTTGTAGGCCCCAAGGCAACAGGCAAAAACGTACTTGCGGAAAACCTCTCCGCTGTTTTTGACCGTCCGCAGTGGGATATATCTTTTTACCTCAATACGGACGCCGCCTCTCTTATCGGCACGGATACATTCAAAAACGGCGAGGTAACGCTGAGACACGGCCCCGTTTACTGCTGTGCGGAGATGGGCGGTTTCGGCGTGCTTGACGAGATAAACATGGCGAAGAACGAGTCGCTTTCCGTGCTCCATGCCACGCTTGACTTCCGCCGTATCATAGACGTTCCGGGGTATGAGCGCATTACGCTTGCCCCATGCACACGCTTTATCGCCACGATGAACTACGGCTATGCCGGCACGAGGGAGCTTAACGAGGCTCTCGCTTCCCGCTTTATGGTCATAAATATGCCCGTTATTTCCGAAGAAAACCTCACAAAGCTGATGCTTGAGCAGTATCCGACGCTTAAAGCCGGATATGCCGAGGAGCTTTCGAAGCTGTTCCAGGAGATACGCAAAAAGTGCGACAGCGCGGAAATTTCCACAAAGGCGCTTGACCTGCGCGGACTGCTTGCCTCGGTGCTGCTTGTCGAGCAGGGGCTTACTCTCGGTCAGGCGCTGGAGATGGGCATAACCAACAAGAGCTTTGACATGTTTGAGCGAAGCCTTGTCCAGGATATCATATCCGCACGTATTGACGCAAAACTCGGAAAAAACGAGCTGTTTGAAAGCAAATGAAAGAGATAAGCGAGCTGCAAATCAAAAGAGCAGTCAATATAATATGGAACAGTGCTAAGGACTACACCTTTACACCGGATTTCAAGGCTTTTGACGAGGACGGCAGTGCGGATCTGTATTGGAACTGCATAATCGGCGCGGTACGAAGACACTATGAGTACGGCAAGCTTGAAACTGTGCTGAGGCTCTTCGGGCAGTACGAGGACGCGGAGCTGTATCAGTCGCTTTTCTGGCTGGGGCTTGAAAACTGCACCTATTACAAGGAGCTTCCGGAAAGACCGGCGCTTGCGCGCCTGAGACGGGAATACGCGGAAAAATTTGTTGCACAGTTCCCGGGCGGTGACGGATATCATCTTTTTGAAGCGATTGCCTCCGCTCATTATTCACGTGTCTTAGGGCGCGAGGTGAAAATGAACGGGTACGACATGAAACTGCTGGATGAACTGGAATTTTCACCGGATATGAGCACCGATGAGATAGTGCGGCGCACGGAAGAAATGTTTGGCCGCTGGTTTCAGATACGTATGGATGAGCGAAAGAAGGAGCGGAAATTCTTCATACCGGGGCTAAGACGGCGCAAGGCTTCAAATAAAGAAAGCCGCATAAAAAAATTCGGCATTGGCTACGCGGATCATCCGCATAACGTCTATAATTCAAAAGCCGACAGTGAACAGCCCGACCGTCAGCTCAATACCAAAATGAGCAAGAAGGAGCTCCGGGCATTTATGGAGACAAAGTACGGTCGTCCGGCCTTTTCCGAGAACGACATGATGCAGGCGGAACGCACACTCTGCCGCAAGGGGCACAATAACTGTCATCTGCACTTTACTTATGGCGAGCGGGTAAACGCTTCCGAGATACATAACGGCTTTGAAGCTCTCGAAAGACAGCGCGAGGCCGAGCAGATAGAGAGAAACAGGCGTTCCTATAACAAAAATATTGCCCAGAACCGCATAACGATAGCCAAACTTGCCGATAAGATACAAAACTCCGTGCTGCTGCACTTGCAGCCGTCGCCGGTCAGAGCGAACAGCGGTGCACTTATCGGCGGAAGGGTATGGCGGGCGGCAATACTCAACGACGAAAAAGTTTTCGAGAAGAACGAGCAGGACAATATGGGCGATCTCAGCGTGGACATCCTGCTTGACGCCTCAACGTCGCAGAAAAGCCGGCAGGAGATCGTATCCGCGCATGGCTATATGATAGCCGAGAGTCTTACAAGATGCAATATCCCATGCAGGGTAATGTCCTTCTGCTCCATGACAGGGTATACGATACTTCGCATTTTCAGAGACTATACTAAGCCCGCAGATAACGCAAAAATATTCGAGTATGTCTCAAACGGCTGCAACCGCGACGGACTTGCGATCGCCGCGGCGCATTATCTCATGAACAAAACCGCGGCAAGCCATAAGCTGCTCATAATCCTCTCCGACGTAAAACCGAACGATGTTATTAAAATACAGCGCCGCGAGGGGCAGGAGCCGGAGCAGTACGCCGGGCAGGCGGGGATAGACAACACCGCCTTTGAGGTCAGACGTGCCCGCGCCGACGGGATATCGGTGCTGTGCGTTTTTACCGGCAGCGATGAGGATGTGCCGTCCGCCAAGCTCGTCTATGACAGAGACTATGCCAGAATAAGAAGTCTTGACAAGCTTGCCGATACCGTAGGTATGCTAATACAAAACCGCATAAAGAATCTTTAAAATTTCATCCGGCGGAAGAACCTTTCTTCCGCCGGATGATCGTTTATCTGTTGATGGTACCATTGTCAAGGCATATCGCGTCGTCGCCGGAGGTCATTATAAGCTCTCCGCCGCTGACGGTCACATCGCCATCGCCTATCCAGAGCGAACCGTCAATGATAAGTCTGCCGCCGCTGACAATGATCCCGCCGTGCTCAATAGAGCAGCTGCCGCCGAGATGTACAGTGCCGCTGCGCACTTCAAGCACTGAATTTCTCATCCAGAAATCACCGGCACATTCAAAGCTGCTATTGTCGTCCACGAGGAATAGCCCCTCTGACTGCGCATCGCTGTCCATGAAAAATTCGTCGCTGCCGCTGAGTGTGACGCCGCTGCCGCCGGTGACGGCAAAGACAGGGCAATGGACTGAGCCGAAGCCGTATACGCCGATGCTGTTCACGTCAAGCGTTCCGCCGCCGTCAAACAGCAAACTTGAACCGGAAAGATTTCCGGAGATCTTATTGCCGCCGCGAAGCCGCAGATGCAGCGCACCCCAAGGCAGCACGGTTTCGGCGGAGACGCCGGAAAACGTCATTTCACCGGCAAAGAAGTATCTGCCGTCAATGTCCGCAAGGCTGAGATCGTCCCATTCGGCGCCGGGGATGCCGCCCCACGATTCGTCAAACGCGGTTGGGCGATAGGGGCTTCCGTCAGCCTCGGCGTCAAAAAGCGCTGCCGAGTAGCAGCGTACATCGGCTGAAGCCAGTCCGGCCGCTGCAAACATACCTGAACCGCCTTCAACGACCGTGCCGGACGGCAGTTGTTCGGAAATACAGCCGGTACCGCCGCTGAGCACTATTTCCGCACCGGGTGAAACCAGTTCGTCGATAATGCTGACGCCGCCGCGCAGCGTCATGCGGGAGACATCGTACATATGGCGCGCAAGCATATGCCCTCCTGCGTTTATTATCTCTCCGCCCTCTGTATAGAGAAATTCGGCGCAGAGTGTTCCGCCCAATATCGCAGCGCTCAGCCCCGTGTCTGCGTTGGGCGCGGCAATAACAGTATCGCAATAAACAGTAACATCGCCGTCGAGTATCAGCGCCGGGAGCGGCAGATCGCGTCCGCCGCAGTTTATGCCGGAACTGTTTTCGATCCTCAATGTGCCGTCGCCGGTGATGAGAACACAGTCGAAGTTCTCAAAGCAGCCGTATTCCTCGCCGCCTGCGTTTACGGTGCACTCGCCCGTAATGTCAAGGCGGAGCACACCGCCCTCTCCGGCGGTCAGATTCGGTATGGCGCAGTCGTCCGCCGCAATCGCAAAGGGGCTGTATTCCTCACCGTTCCATGCCGCACGGTATACGGAATGCTCCCGCACGGCGCGCCCGCCGGAAAATTCATCCAACGAAACGCCCTCATCATCAAAAGGCAGGAGCCGGAGATGCGTATACTCCCCGTCAGGCAGGCGCACACCATAGGTGTTGCTCAGCCCGTCAAGCGCCCTCGCGGCAAGCGGCAGGCCGAGACTTCCGTCCGACGCGCCGCTGTTTTCCGCAATATCATACCATGTGCGGCAGCTCTCCGGCAGGACGGCATCTTCAGACAGCGGTTCCTCGCAGTAAGCGGGAACCGATAGCAGGTAAAAGAGTGCAAGCATAAGGCATATCAGCTTTTTCATATACCCTCCGTTTTATGCCGGATGTGTCAGAGCCTTGCGACACCGTCGCGCCTTGCCGCGTCCGCGACCGCCTTTGCGACCGCGCCGCAGACCTCTCCGTCAAACGGGGATGGCAGAACATGATCGGATGCAAGCTCCGTAACGCTCACAAGCTCTGCCAGCGCATAGGCGGCGGCTATCTTCATGTTTTCGGTGATGTCGCTTGCGCGCACATCGAAAGCCCCGCGGAAAACGCCGGGGAAAGCAAGAACGTTGTTTATCTGGTTGGGATAATCGCTGCGCCCCGTGCCGACGACCGACGCGCCTGCCATGTGCGCCAATTCCGGACGAATTTCCGGATTGGGATTTGCCAGCGCGAAGATAAAAGGCGCGTCGGCCATTGTCCGTATCATTTCGCCTGTGAGGATGTCGGCCTTTGAAACGCCGACAAATACATCACTTCCGGCGAGCGCGTCTTCAAGCGTTCCGCTCCTGCCCTCGCGGTTTGAAAGCTCAGCCATCTCTTCCTTTGCCCAGTTCATGTTTTCTCTGCGGCCTTTGCAGATAATGCCGTGAGAATCGACAAGAAACAGATCCTTTACGCCGAGATTGAGCAGCATTTTGCTTATTGCTGTGCCTGCGGCGCCAGCGCCGTTTACGACGACGTTCAGCTCGTTTATGCGCTTGCCTGTAAGGCGGCAGGCGTTTATGAGCGCGGCGGAAACGACGATAGCGGTTCCGTGCTGATCGTCGTGGAAAACGGGGATATCAAGGGCTTCTTTGAGCCTTCGTTCTATTTCAAAGCAGCGCGGGGCTGAAATGTCCTCAAGGTTTATCCCGCCGAAGGACGGAGCGATGTTTATGCAGGTTCTGATTATTTCCTCGGTGTCCTGCGTGGCAAGGCATATCGGGAAACAGTCCACACCGCCGAAACGCTTGAAAAGAAGGGCTTTTCCCTCCATGACGGGCAGACCGGCGATGCCGCCTATATTGCCAAGCCCCAGCACCGCCGAGCCGTCGGAAACAACGGCGCACATATTTCCCTTGAATGTATATTTATAAGCAAGAGACGCATCCTTTGCGATCTCCCTGCAAGGCTCGGCAACACCGGGCGTGTAGGCAAGAGAAAGGTCGCCGCTGCTTTCAAGCGGCACCTTGCCGACGGTTTCAAGCTTGCCCCTGTTGTCCGCATGGAGCGCAAGCGCCTTTTCACGAATTTCAGATTTATCCATGTCTGTACTTCTCCTGTCCAATTTTATAAAGGTCGTTTCCATAGCAGTCGAGCACTGCCGTGCATGGAAAATCGACCACCTCAAGCTTGTATACCGCCTCTGCGCCAAGCTCCGGAAAGGCGATGACCTCCGCTTTTTTTATGCTGTCGCTTATGAGCGCGCCTGCACCGCCTATCGCGGCAAAATAGCAGCAGATGTTCTTCATCATGCTTTCTTTTACGGCGTCGCTGCGTTTGCCTTTGCCTATCATGCCTTTAAGCCCAAGCTCTATAAGCATAGGGGCATATGCGTCCATGCGCCCGCTTGTGGTCGGCCCTGCCGATCCGATGACCTGACCGGGTTTGGCCGGGCACGGACCGGTGTAATATATGACCGCGCCGTTCAGGTCAAAGGGGAGCTTCTCTCCACGCTCTATCATGCGCATGAGATAAAGGTGCGCCTCGTCACGGCCGGTGTATACGGTACCGGACAGCAGTACCCTGTCGCCCGCACGGAGCGATTTTACTGTATTATCATCCAGCGGCAGCCGGATTTTTCTGACTGCATTTTGCATATTTATTCCTTCAATGTTAATATAAGCTGCGTTAAATAACTACACTTTTGTGCCTTGCGGCGTGGCACTGTATATTCACCGCCACAGGGAGACTTGCAAGGTGTACGGGGTGCGTCAGTATATGCACGGCAAGGGCGGTCTGCGTTCCGCCGAAGCCCTGCGCCCCGATGCCGAGCGCGTTAACTGCCGATAGAACCTCATCCTCGAATGCGGCAATGTCCGCATCGGGATTATGCTGCCCGACCTCGCGGCAAAGGGCTTTTTTTGCCAGCAGCGCTGCCTGCTCCATGGTTCCGCCAACGGCGCAGCCGATTATTATCGGCGGACACGGGTTGCTTCCGGCGCGCTCTACGGTATCGACGATGAACTTTTTGATGCCGCTGCGCCCCTGCGACGGAGTGAGCATACCAACTGCGGACATATTTTCAGATCCTCCGCCCTTTGGGCACACGGTTATTTTAAGCCTGTCGCCGGGAACAAGCTCAATATGGCAGATCGCCGGCGTGTTGTCGCCACGGTTGACCCTTTCGCCAAGCACATTATCCTGAGAGCTTTTGCGCAGATAGTTTTTTGTGTACCCGCGTGCAACGCCGGCGTCCATTGCCGATTGAAAATCGCCGCCGGTGATATGCACGTCCTGACCCAACTCGACGAAGAACACGGCAAGCCCTGTATCCTGACATATCGGCATTTGCCGTGCGGCGGCAATGTCGGCGTTTTTGAGGATATCGCCAAGAATGTCCCGGCAAAGAGGGGACTGCTCCTTTTCACGTGCGCTTTCAAGAGCACGCCGCACATCTGCCGGCAGGAAACAGTTTGCTTCCGCCACAAGCTTTTCCACGGCGGCGGAAATCTCGGATACGTTTATTTCGCGTACATTCATACAGTTCCTCCATTTACCGTTTCAGCGCGTTACCCGACGGCATCGCTGAAGACTCTGAGCGCATTTTTGCCGCAGATAAGCTCGATCTCATCGTCGGTAAAGCAGCCTGACATTGCGTCTATGAGCATGGGAAGTCCCGCGTAATCGGAAAAATCAAGCGTACAGTCTATCCCGTCAAAGTCGGAACCCAAGGCAAGCGCTTCAATGCCTGCCCTGTTCTGGATATGATCCATATGGCGGACGATATCACCTGCGGTCGTATGATCACTGTCCTTTACAAGAAACTGAGAATAGAAATTCACGCCGACAACGCCGCCGCACTCACCGATCGCATGCAGCTGGCTGTCGGTGAGATTGCGGCTGTGATCGCAAAGGGTGCGTGCGCAGGAATGAGAGGCGATGAAGGGCTTTTTGCTTGTCTTTGCCACATCCCAGAAGCCGCCCTCGCTCAGATGCGATACGTCCACGATGATGCCAAGCTCGTTCATGCGCTGCACAACCTCAAAACCAAAAGGTTTAAGTCCCTTCCGGTGTTCACCGGCATCGGATGAGTTCGGAAAGCCCACGGAATTTTCATAGTTCCATGTGAGCGCGGCTATCCTCACGCCCTTTTCGAATATTTCATCTACGCGTCCGATTTTCCCGTCAAGGAGCACACAGTCCTCAAGCGTGAGCAGCGCGGACACTTTTCCCGCCTCAATGTTCTTCCGTATATCCCCGGTGCAGCGAACCTGACTTATGCGCTCACCGTTATCGCGCATTTCTCTCAGAAAGACCGAGTACATATTGTTGAAAAGCTCATACGGCGGCTGCGTCACACCGTGGCGCACCGCGGAGTCATAGGTCGGCAGGAAAAGCGCGAAGCTCTGCACGCCGCGGCCGCATTTTTCAAGCTTTGCAAGATTTATGTGTCCGTCCCATGTTCTTAGGGTTTTGTTTTCAAGATATAAATACAGCATGGTGTCGCAGTGCAGATCAAAAATAAACGGTGTCTTCATATTGTATATAATGTTGACCTCCTTGGATAATTTGAGCTGACCGAAAGCTTCCGGTCATTCTATGCCGAAAAGCCTTTTTCCGTTTTCCGTGGTTATCCGGCAGATGTTTTCAAGGCTTTCGCCCTTTACCTCCGCGATTTTTGCGGCAATGTATTCAAGATTTGCAGAGTTGTTGCGCTTCCCGCGCAGCGGTACGGGGCTGAGATAAGGGCTGTCGGTTTCGATCAATATTCTGTCAAGCGGGCATATCTCAAGCACTTCAAGTGTTTTACGTGCGTTTTTATATGTGACCGGCCCGTCAAAGCCAAGGTACCAGCCCATTTTCAGAAGCTCCTTCGCCATTTCCGCACTGCCGGAGTAGCAGTGGAAAACACCGCGGAGATTTCTGACGCTTTTTACGATCTCCATGCTGTCGCCGTGCGCCTCGCGGTCGTGGACAATAACAGGCTTGCCGATCTTTGTCGCAAACTCGGCCTGACGGAGGAAAAGCTCCTTCTGCTCGGTTTTGCGCGTGTCGTCCCAATAATAATCAAGTCCAATCTCTCCTATTGCCGCGCATTTCGGGTGGGAAGCAAGCTGTTCAATCTCCGACAGCGCACCATCGGTGTAATCGTCGAGCTCTTCGGGGTGGATCCCGACGGCGGCATATACAAACGGGTGCGTTTCGGCAAGCAAGATCGCTTTCCTGCTGCTTTCAAGCGTACAGCCCGGGTTTATAATAAGTTCAACGCCGCTTTCGTACAGATTCTCCAAAAGCGCGCCGCGGTCGGCCTCAAAGGCTTTGTCGTCATAATGTGCGTGGGTGTCAAAATACATCTTCTGCATCTCCGTTAATGTACTGACACGTATTATAGCGCTTTATATGAAATTTGTGAAGTTTTAAATGTGCTTCCCGCCGGACAATACGGAAAAACCGGTAGGATATAGGCATTTAATTGAAAAATTTGCTTGACTTTCCGCAAAAAGAGGATATAATTATTAAGCCTGTAAATTTGAGACGGGCATCCTTGCTCCCATTAGGGGGCCATCAGACCAGAAGGAGGTGCGATTATGGCAAAAGCAAGTGAGAAGTACGAAGTAATGTACATTATCAACCCCAACTTCACTGAGGAAGAGACCGTAGCGATAGTTGAGAAATTCAAGGCACTTGTTGAGGCAAATGGTACTCTTGACGAGATGGAGGAGATGGGTAAGCGCAAGCTGGCTTACGAAATCAACTACATTTCCGAGGGCTACTACGTGCTGATGAAGTTCACCAGCGGAGCTGAATTCCCCGCAGAGCTTGACCGTGTTCTTGGCATTACCGACGGTATTCTGCGTCGCTTGATTACCATGCGTGCAGAGTAAGGAGACGGGATATGCTTAATCACATTGTACTCATGGGTCGTTTGACCCGTGACCCCGAAGTGAGGTACACCCAGTCACAGATCCCGGTCGCTTCTTTTGCCGTCGCGGTTGACCGTGATTATTCCGGTCGTGACGGCGCCGAGAAACAGACCGATTTTATCAATTGCACCGCGTGGCGTTCCACTGCGGAGTTTATCGGCAAGTATTTTCATCAGGGCAGCATGATAGTTGTTTCCGGCCGTCTCCAATCCCGTAAATATCAGGATCGTGACGGCAACAACCGCACTGCCTATGAAGTGGTTGCAGATAATGTCTACTTCGGCGAGAGCAAGCGCGACAGCAGCAATTCCGGCAGCTACAACACCAACAGTTACGGCAGCCAGCCCACCTATGGCAACGATTATGCCCCCAAGAGCTCCGCTCCCACGGGCGGCTTTGCCGAGCTGGATGACGGCGACGGTGAACTGCCTTTCTAAAATAATTACAGGAGGATACAGCTTTGGCTTTCGATAAGAACAATCCCAAGAACCGCAAGCGCAGAAAAGTTTGCCAGTTCTGTGTTGATAAGGCAACCTCTATCGACTATAAGGACACTGCAAAGCTCCGCCGTTACGTCTCCGAGCGCAGCAAGATCCTGCCTCGCCGCACTACCGGTGTTTGCGCAATGCATCAGCGTGAGCTCACCGAGGCTATCAAGAGAGCGCGTCAGATAGCTCTTATGCCTTACGTGACCGACTGATCACACGAAAAATCACTGCCAGCCGAAAGGCTGGCAGTTTTTTGTTTGTCATAGAAGCAAGCTTCGTCGACAGCCCCTAACTGTTGGCCTTTCGGCTGGCAGTTTTTTATATTATAAACAGAAGTCCCGCGGTTTCAAAGGCAAGCAGGGCGGCAAGAATATAGATGAGGCGCAGCTTCCATTTGTCCCTTACGGCGGCCGACGCGGCGTAGCCGTATGCCGCTTCTCTTGCCTGCCGCAGAAGCTCTGCCGAGGAGAGGGGCTGACTTGTATAGTAGTCGTCCCTGAGCATGAAGATCGCTTCGGTGAAAATATCGTTGGGCGCTTTGACAACTATCACGTTGCGTGCATTTCCCCTCAATATTGTGCGGCGCGGTTCACTGCGCTTTGCCGAGGCGCGCAGTGAAAACAGCTTTTCTTTTATCCTGTCTATCATACGCGCTCCTCCACTCTGACCGCAACGACCGTCATATCGTCGTTCGTGCCGTAAAGCCGCTCCGCTTCCTTGAGCGCCGAGCGGGCGAGTGCTTTCATATCCTCAAAGCCCTTGCTCAGGAGCGCCTTGAGCCACTCATCCTCTGTGCCTGCTATAACGCCGTCAGAAGCAATGACGGCAGTCGCGCCGGGGTGCAGGCGCATATGCACAAGGTCGGGGGACGCGCCTTCCCCGTTGCCGAGACAGGCCGCGATGCTTTCGCCCTTTATACGCTTGATGCTTTTCCCGCTGCATACATAGGAGGGCGCCGCGCCGTACTTGTAAAAGCATGTGTCGCCGGTGAACAGATCGACGCACATCAGATCGACCGTGGCATATCCCCAGCTGTCGTTTGAGCGCAGCAGCATGACGGAATTGAGGATCTTCATGGCAGCCGCCGGGTCAACGCCGGAGCGCAGGAATTTTTCAAGTATTTCAACAACCTGGTTGCTGTCGCGTGCCGCATCGTCGCCGGTACCCATGCCGTCGGAGAGAATGACGCACAGCACGCCCGCATCGGTTTTGAAATATGTACCCTTGTCGCCGCTTACCTTTTCACCGCGCTTTTTCATCGCCGCGATGCCGACCGACACAGCGAACGGTTCCGCCTCAATAAGGCTGAGCTTTGCACAGCCGTCCGGCATATCCGCCGGGACGCTCAGCCGCACGCCGACGACGGACGAAAGCTTTTCAATATAGTTTTCGGTTTTAAGAAGCCGCCTGAGCTGCCTGCTCTCGATGGTCACGCGTGTTCTGCCGCCGCCGTCGCGGTATACGGCGGTCTGCGCATCAATGTCAAGACTGTTGAGGAAGCGGATGAGACGTCGTTCCGCAAGGGGATCGGAGCCGTTCGCACTGCCCAGTTCGTCCGCGACAGAGCCGAGTATGCACGATATTTCGTTGTACTGCGACCATGCGACAGCTCTGTTTTCCTTGAGCCGCGCCGCAAGCTGCCGCCGGTATGTGAACGAGCGAAGCTCACCGTTTACCGCATCGACAAATTCCTTGAGCGAACCGCAGCTTTCGCGGAAGAACCCCGGCAGATCGCCTGCGTCGAGAGCGCCTTTTTCGTTCATGGCGGCTGTGGCGTCGTTCATTGCCGAGAGCGTGTCCATATATTGGCTGTTCCAGCAGCGGTTTTTGTCTTTGCACCTTACGCATACCCTGTCTGCGGCTCTGTCGAAGACCTTTGCTATGTTTTCGCTGTTGAACGGCTCTTTAACATTGCGCCTTACGGTCTCGTAAAGCGTTCCGTATGCCTCGCTGAGATTTTTTACCCTGCCTGCGGCAAACCTGCGAAGTCCGGAATCCCCGCCGCCGCGCTCGACGGATTGAAGGCGAAGCCCCGTCTGGTTGATAAGGCTTGCCGGAAGCACCATAAATATGACCGAGGCGCAGAAGTTTTCAAACAGTGCGCTTATGTATATTTCCGTGTCCCATGCGCAGATGACAGCCAGTGCTCCCGCCAGAATGAATGACAGCGTGAAAAAGAGCCGCCCGCTTTTACCGAATACGCCCGAAAGAAGTCCGGAGAAAGCGTAGCACATGGTGTAAAACGGGGCGCCCATGCCCGTGACGTCCATCGCCATGCCGAGCACCGTGCCGACCGCCGCACCGGTGAGCATACCGCCCCTTGCGGCGGAAGCCATAACTATCAGCAGCGCCAGAACTCTGCCGACGGATACCGTAGAGAACACCAGCACATTTGAAAACGCCATCAGCGAGCCGGCCGCCATTATCATTACGGCAATGCTGTGCTTAAGCTCTGCGCTCTCGGTAACGCGCAGATCGTTTGAAAGAGCCTCCTTAAAAAAGTATGTGCAGCCGAACGCGGCGGCGGTTTCGAGGAAAAGCTTGGCATACAGTATAAGCGATGCCTCTGCGGAGGTGATGCGGGAGAGAAAGCCTGTGACAGCCATAACGGCTGCCGAGGCGCAGGGCATGAAAAACTCCTGCCGGTATATCCTGACCTCCTGAAAAACGAATGCTATCGTGTATACGAGCACCGAGGCCGCTATGTACCGTATGCCCCATTCAAACCCGCCGCTCAAAAGATAGCCGAGCGCGGCGCCGAGCAGCGAAAATACTCCGGATAACCCGGGACCGGAACATGCCACCATTGCCATGCCCAGCGGCGCGCCGTCCTCAAGTATCCTTGCGCACGCCATCAACATTCCCATCCCCATATAGATGACGCAGCGGAACACGAGATAAAACCGCGTGTCTATGCTGTGTCTGAAAAACCTACCACGGGGAAAAATCAATCTCCCGCGCCCTTCAAGCTCCATTTTTATCCTCCTTGCGGTTTACATAAGTTACGATAATTATAGTTATGTAATTCAAAGAAGCCTGTCACACTGTGCTGTAATTTATAATCATATTAAGTGTTTTATTGTCCCATGCCTGACCGGAGTTTTGCAGCGCTCAGAGCGCCCTGCCGGATCACTGCTATTATATCTTTTTCGTATCGTACAGCGTACATTATATGTATTTTATAAATGAGACGTTTTGCTATATAATACAAAATGTTGTTAATTTTGTTTTTCGGAGGCGTAATATGTCAAATTGTGCGGTTGTTGGTATTAATTGGGGCGATGAAGGCAAGGGCAGAATGGTAGACCTGCTGACGGAAAATTACGATATTGTCGTGCGCTTTCAGGGCGGCGGCAACGCCGGTCATACCGTTGTGAACGAAAAGGGCAAATTTGCCCTGCATCTGCTTCCGTCCGGCATTTTCAGAGACGGCGTTGTGAATATCCTCGGCAACGGCGTTGCGCTTGACGCCGAAAATCTTATGAAAGAGATAAAAACGCTCACTTCTCAGGGAATTTCCATTACACCGGAGAACCTCAAGATAAGCGACAGGGCATCGCTTCTTCTCCCGTGGCACAGAGAGCTTGACGAGCTGGAGGAGCAGAGGCTCAAAGACAAAAAATACGGTTCGACCAAGCAGGGCATCGCGCCGTTCTACTCCGATAAGTATCAGAAGAAGACCGTTCTTGCCGGAGAGCTTTTCTATCCGCAGGGACTGCGTTCGCATCTGCGCGAACTGCTTGAGTGGAAGAACCTCATCATTGAGGGCGTCTACGGTGGAACGCCGTGGACGATGGAGCGTCTTGAGCAGTGGGTGGATGAATACTGCACGGCGATAAAGCCCTATATCTGCGACACCATGACCTATCTGCGCGAGTCGCATAAGGCCGGGAAAAAAGTGCTTTTTGAAGCCCAGCTCGGTTCTTTGAGGGATCTTGACTGCGGCATATACCCCTATACCACCTCCAGCAACACCACCGCCGCCTATGCGCCTGTCGGCGCAGGCTGTCCGTCCGTTAAGATCGGCGATGTCGTCGGCATAGTAAAGGCGTATTCGACCTGTGTCGGAGAAGGACCCTTTGTAAGCGAAATGTTTGGCCCGGAGGCCGAGGCACTGCGTGAGGCGGGTGGAGAATACGGTGCAAAGACAGGCAGACCCAGACGTGTCGGCGCGTTCGACGCGGTCGCCACGCGTTACGGAGTTGAGGTTCAGGACGCAACAGAGATTGCATTGACCAAGCTTGATGTGTTAAGCTATATGAAAGCTATCCCCGTGTGCACCGCCTATGAGATAAACGGCGCCGAAACGAATAAATTCCCGTTCCCGTCCCAGCTCCAGTATGCAAAGCCCGTCATAAAATACTTCGACGGTTGGGGAACGGATATTTCTTCCGTCAAGAGATGGGAAGACCTGCCCAAAGAAGCAAGAGAATATGTCGAATATATAGAAAAGGCGATCGGCTGCCCGATCACATACGTTTCGGTCGGCGCGGAAAGGGACAGCATAATAATCAGAAAGGCATAAGCAAATGACAGACACATATCAGTCTCCCCTTTCCGGCAGATACGCGTCAGAGGAGATGCAGCGCCTCTTTTCCTCCGATACTCGCTATAGCACATGGCGCAGACTATGGCTTTCCCTTGCAAAGGCGGAGAAAGCCATGGGGCTTGATATAAGCGACAGTCAGATAAAAGCCCTTGAGGATAATGTCGAAAACATTGATTATGACTGTGTGCGTGAGCGTGAGCGCAAGGTGCGCCACGATGTGATGGCGCATATCTACGCCTACGGAAAGGCGGCGCCCGAGGCGGCAGGCATAATCCATTTGGGTGCCACAAGCTGCTTTGTCACCGACAATGCCGACCTTGTCATATACCGCGACGCTTTGAAGCTTGTGCGCGCAAGGCTTCTTTCCGTGTGCGCATCGCTTGCGGCGTTCGCGGAGAAGTACAAGGCGCTTCCGACACTCGGCTACACGCATTATCAGAATGCTCAGCCCGTCACTGTCGGCAAGCGCGCCTGTCTCTGGCTGTCGGACTTTATAAGCGATCTGGACGAGCTTGACTATGTTGTTTCCTGCATGAGATTTCGCGGCGCACGCGGAACGACCGGCACCGAGGCAAGCTTCATGGAGCTTTTTGACGGCGACGGCGATAAGATCGACCGCATGAACGCCCTTATCGCGGCGGACTTTGGCTTTGATAAATGCTTTGACGTGGTAGGGCAGACCTACCCCAGAAAGCTTGACAGCAGGATACTGAACGTGCTTTCATCGATCGCGCAGAGCTGCTGCAAAATGGCAAACGATATACGCCTTTTACAGCATGACAGGCAGCTTGAGGAGCCGTTCGGCAATGATCAGGTCGGTTCATCCGCGATGGCGTACAAGCGCAACCCGATGCGGTGCGAACGGATATGCTCCCTTTCAAGATACCTTATGGCGGACGCGCTCAACGCGCCGATGACGGCGTCGGTACAGTGGTTTGAAAGAACGCTGGACGATTCCGCGAACCGCCGGATAAGCATGCCGGAGGGTTTTTTGTGCTGTGACAGCATCCTGCGGCTTGCAGACAACGTTGTGTCGGGACTTAAGGTGAATGAAAAGGTGATCGAAAAAAGCGTCGATGAGTATCTCCCGTTCATCGCAACGGAGAACATCCTCATGGAGGCGGTCAAAAAGGGCGGCGACCGGCAGCAGCTGCATGAGATCATCCGCCGCTGCTCCATGGAAGCGACGGCGCGGATGAAAGAAGGGCTTCCCTGCGATCTTGCGGAGCGCCTTGCGCATGAAGAGCGTCTCGGCCTTTCGGCGGAGGAACTCAAAACATTGCTTGACGCAAAAAAATTCACCGGCCGCTGTGAGCAGCAGGTGGAAAACTATCTTGATAAGCTGCGCCCCGTTATAGCCGGCGCGGAAATTCAGTCAAAGGAAATAGAAGTATAATGGATAAAATTCTTGTTTTGGATTTCGGCGGGCAGTATAACCAGCTTATCGCAAGGCGTGTGCGCAGTGAGCGGGTATATGCCGAGATAAAGTCATATGATGCGATAACCGCTGCCGATATAAAGGCGGCGGGGTATAAGGGAGTTATCTTTACCGGCGGGCCCAACAGCGTTTCCGACGAAAACTCCCCGCATTTTGATGCGGCTGTGCTCAGTCTTGACATACCCGTTCTCGGCATATGCTACGGACATCAGCTCATGGCGTATATGGCGGGCGGGGAGATAGTCTCCGCAATGAGCGGCAGCGAGTACGGCAGAACGGAGGTTTATGCCGAAAAGTGCACGCTTTTTGAGGGCGTACCGGAAAAGAGCGTTTTCTGGATGAGCCACACCGACTACGTGAAGCGTGTGCCGGAAGGCTTCCGCGTCACGGCGCACACCGACAGCTGCCCATGCGCCGCTATGGCGGACGAGGAAAAAAAGCTCTACGGCGTGCAGTTCCACCCCGAGGTAACGCACAGCGAGTTTGGACAGACTGTGATCCGAAACTTTATTTTCAAGGTCTGCGGATGCAAGGCGGATTGGAACGTGGGCGATTTTGCCGAAAGCTCCATTGAAAAATACCGCCGTGAGCTTAAAGGAAAAAAAGTGCTGCTGGCGCTCTCCGGCGGGGTCGATTCCTCCGTCGCGGCGGTGCTGCTGCACAGGGCGATAGGCGACGGCCTCACCTGCGTGTTCGTTGACCATGGCCTTCTGCGCAAGGATGAGGGAGATTATGTCGAATCGCTTTTCAAGGGCAGATTCGGACTTAACCTTATTCGCGTGAATGCACGCGAGAGGTTTCTTGAAAAGCTTGCGGGCGTGACGGAACCGGAGAAAAAGAGAAAGATAATCGGCGAGGAGTTCATACGCGTTTTTGAGGAGCAGGCGCGCAAGATAGGCGATATCGAGGTGCTTGCCCAAGGAACGATATATCCTGATGTTGTTGAAAGCGGCAAGGGGAAAGCGGCAACGATAAAGAGCCACCATAATGTCGGGGGGCTTCCGGAAAATATGCTGTTTTCCGAGATAGTCGAGCCGCTGCGGCTGCTGTTCAAGGACGAGGTAAGGGAGATAGGGCTTAAATTGGGACTGCCGGAAAACATGGTGTTCCGGCAGCCGTTCCCCGGCCCGGGACTCGGTGTGCGCGTTATCGGTGAGATCACGGAGGAAAAGCTTGCCATTCTCCGCGAGGCCGACGCGATCTTCCGCGAGGAAATGGCAAAGGGCGGATGTGAAAAGCTTTCCAATCAATATTTTGCCGTTATCACCGATTGCCGCAGTGTCGGCGTCATGGGCGATTTCAGAACCTACGGCTACACGGTCGCACTTCGCGCCGTGACGACCGACGATTTTATGACCGCCGCATGGACGCGCCTGCCGTATGAGGTGCTTGAAGCAGCCTCAAGCCGCATAACCAACGAGGTGAAAAACGTTACCCGCGTCGTGTACGATATCACATCAAAACCGCCAGCAACGGTGGAATGGGAATAAGGGGGAAAAGAATATGACAAAGTATATTTTTGTGACAGGCGGCGTTGTCTCTGGACTTGGCAAGGGCATAACCGCGGCGTCCCTTGGCAGACTTCTCAAAGCGCGCGGCTTCAAGGTTGCGGCGCAGAAGCTTGACCCGTACATAAACGTAGACCCCGGCACGATGAGCCCGTATCAGCACGGCGAGGTTTATGTCACCGAAGACGGCGCAGAGACGGATCTTGACCTCGGCCATTATGAGAGATTTATAGATGAGGATCTGAATAAATATTCAAACCTTACCACCGGCAAGGTGTATTGGAATGTGCTCAACAAGGAGCGGCGCGGCGAATACCTCGGCTCGACGGTGCAGGTCATCCCGCATATCACCAATGAGATAAAGGAGTTTGTGTACAGCGTCGGCAGAAAGACGAACGCGGACATAGTCATTACCGAGATCGGCGGAACCATAGGCGATATTGAATCCCAGCCGTTCATAGAGGCCGTGCGCCAGATCTCGCTTGAGGTCGGCAGAGAAAACAGCCTTTTCATCCATGTGACGATAGTGCCGTTCCTGCATGGTTCCGAAGAGCATAAAACAAAGCCTACGCAGCATTCTGTAAAGGAGCTTCAGGGGCTTGGGATAAACCCGAATATCATCATGCTGCGCTGCGACGAGCCGCTTGAGCCGGAGGTTTTCAGGAAAATAGCGATGTTCTGCAATGTAAAGGAGGACTGCGTTATTGAGAATATAACGCTTCCGTATCTTTACGAAGCACCGCTTATGCTTGAGAAATCCAACTTTTCCGGCGTTGTCCTGCGTGAGCTTGGCATGAGCGCGCCCGATGCCGATCTCAGCGAGTGGACGTCGCTTGTGGAGAGAATAAAGCATCCCGGAAGCAAGGTGAACATTGGACTTGTCGGGAAGTATGTCGCGCTGCACGATGCATATCTTTCGGTCGCGGAGGCTCTGCGCCACGCGGGCTACGCGCTCGGCTGCGATGTGAACATCAATTGGGTCGATTCCGAGAAGATAACCGGCGAAACGGTGAGCGCGCTTCTCGGCGGCATGGATGGTATCATCGTCCCCGGCGGCTTTGGCGGCCGCGGGATCGGCGGCATGATATGCGCGGCGAAATACGCAAGGGAAAACAATATTCCGTATTTCGGCATATGCCTTGGGATGCAGATCGCCGTGATCGAATACGCAAGAAACGCAGCCGGTATTCCGGACGCCGACTCCGGCGAGTTTGACGAGCTTTGCAAGAACAAGGTTATTGACTTTATGCCGGGGCAGAGCGATAATATAGACAAGGGGGGTACACTCAGACTTGGGGCATACCCTTGCTGCATAGCGCCCGGAACGACGATGGAGCGCTGCTACGGAGAAAAGGAAATTTTCGAGCGGCACCGTCACAGGTATGAGTTCAATAACGCTTACCGCGATGTGCTTACCGCTGCTGGGCTTACGCTGAGCGGGCTTTCGCCTGACGGCAAGCTTGTCGAAACCGTGGAGCTTTCCGAGCGTCCGTTCTTCGTCGGCGTGCAGTATCATCCGGAATTCAAATCCCGCCCCAATAAGCCCCACCCGCTGTTTCTCGGTTTTGTAGAGGCGGCGCTGAAAAAATAAAAAAAGGACAGACTCAAATATGTGCGGAATAATCGGATATACAGGAAATCAGGAAGCGGCCTCTGTGCTGCTCGACGGGCTTAAAAGACTTGAATACCGCGGGTATGACTCCGCGGGCGTTGCGGTTCTCAGCCATTCGAAAATAAGAATGGAAAAAGTTTCCGGCAAGGTGGAAAAGCTTGAGGAGCGTGTGCGTGAGGTCAACGATCTTACCGGCGTCTGCGGCATTGGCCATACGAGATGGGCGACCCACGGCGCACCCAGCGATATCAACGCCCATCCCCATATGTCGGAGGACGGCAGATTCGCCGTGGTGCATAACGGCATTATCGAAAACTATGCCCAGATACGGCAGGAGCTTGAGCGCAAAGGCGTTCATTTTGCCAGCGAGACGGATACCGAGGTAATAGTTCAGCTTCTGGGCTATTATTATGACGGTAATATCAAACAGACTCTTATGCGCACCGTTTCAAGACTTGAAGGCTCTTATGCACTCGGTGTGCTGCCGCAGGATGAGCCGGGTGTACTATATGCCGCGAAGCAGTCAAGCCCATTGATAATCGGCCTTGGCTCAGGGGAAAATTTCTTTGCATCCGACATAACTGCGCTTATAAGCCATACCAAGAACGTGATCGACCTTGAAGACGGTGAATTTGCCCGCGTCACTCCTGATTCCGTTTCGATTTTCGACGTATGCGGGCGTGAGCTGAAGAAGGAAGTCAGACGCATTGTCTGGGATATTGCCGCCGCCGAAAAGAGCGGGTATGAACACTTCATGCTCAAGGAGATCATGGAGCAGCCCGCCGCTCTGAAAGCGACGATCGACCCGAGGATAAAGGACGGCATCGTCAGCTTTGACGAACTTGGCCTTGACATAAGCCGCTATAACCGCGTCATCATAAGCGCCTGCGGCTCCGCTTACCACGCGGGCGTTGTGGGGAAAAATCTCATAGAAAAGCTGTGCCGCATCCCGGTTGAGGCGGAACTTGCAAGCGAGCTGAGATACCGCGACACCGTCATGGATGAAAAAACCCTTGCCATAGCGATAAGCCAGTCCGGTGAGACGGCGGACACCATCGCCGCTATAAAGGAATGTCAGCGGCGCGGAGCGGCGGTGCTTGCGATAGTGAACGTTGTGGGCAGCACCATTGCAAAGCTTGCCGACTATGTCATTTATACGTGGGCAGGCCCGGAGATCGCCGTCGCCACAACAAAGGGATATACGACCCAGCTTGCCGTGCTTGATATGTTCGCGGTCTGGGCGGCGTACAGAATAGGCAGGTTCTCAGAGGAACAGGCAAGATACTACACCTCGAAAATCGCCTCGCTTCCCGAGAGAACGCAGAGAGCGCTTGACCTCAACAGGCACATCAAGGCGCTTGCAGGGAAGTATCATGATATGACGTCAACCTTCTTTATCGGCAGAAATCTTGACTATGCCGTGTGCCTTGAAAGTTCTCTCAAGCTGAAAGAAATATCTTATATCCACTCCGAGGCGTACGCCGCGGGCGAGTTGAAGCATGGCACCATCGCTCTTATCGAGCAGGGGCGGCTTGTTGTTGCACTGTGCTGCTATGAGGAGCTGCTTGATAAGACGATCTCCAACATCCAGCAGGTGAAGGCGAGGGGCGCGGAGGTGCTTGCCGTTGCCGAGGAGAAGAACACAAGGATATATTCCGAGGCCGACGACGTAATAGCCGTACCCAGAACGGAGGATATTTTCATGCCCGTTGTGGAGATAGTTCCGCTCCAGCTCTTTGCATATTACGTCGCAAAGTTCAACGGCTGCGACATCGACAAGCCGAAAAACCTTGCTAAATCCGTAACAGTTGAATGATATTATATAGAGATCCGCAAAGGTCTTGTCAGTTTCAAGACCTTTGCGGATTTTTTTACTCTACTATTCGGAGAATACGGGGTTATCGTTTGACTCACCTGTTGCTGCTATGATACTATCAATTGACGATCTGACAAAATCGGGAGAAGAAGTAAAAATGACAACTCTGCTTAAAAACGGGAAAATCTATGACGGCACAGGCGCACCCGCCTTTATCGCGGACATTCTCATTGACGGGGAGCGAATCGTTAAAGCAGCGCCGGATATCACCGACGCCGCCGACAGCGTGATCGACCTCAAAGGCAAATCCGTGTCTTCCGGCTTTATTGACATCCATTCGCATAACGACTGGTTCGTTATAAAGAAAGAACCCATGCGCTATTTTGAGCCGTTTATCCGTCAGGGCGTAACCTCCTTTGTGACGGGCAACTGCGGTCTTTCCGCCATCGGCTTTGAGGAGGGAACGGCGCATATTGACAAAATAGGCGGCGGCCTTTTCGGTTACAAAGACGATATGACGGGCGTATACCCGAACGCGGCAGTGTTTTTTGACGCGATCAGGCGCGATGGCACACCATGCAATATCGCCGCGCTTGCCGGCCACTGCTCGGCAAGGGCAAGCGTATCCGGCTATGAAAACAGAAAGCTGACGGCGGCCGAGGAGGAGAGAATGCTCTCTATCCTTGAGGATAATCTCAAAAACGGCGCCGCCGGAGTATCGCTGGGACTTATGTATAACCCGGGAGTTTTTGCGGATACAGAGGAGCTTCGCAAGGTGGCGCAGCTGTGCGTGAAATACAATAAGCCGCTTACTGTCCATGCGCGGGCGGAGTCCAAGGTGTCGATGTCCTATCCGCAGCTTTTCGGCAGGTCGCATCTGCTCCGCGCTCTTGACGAACTGGTTGAGATATCAAAGGGGACGAACCTCAAATTGCAGTATTCCCACGCAATATTTGTCGGGCGAAAATCCTTCGGCGATGTCGGGGAATTTATGCGGATAATAAACAAAATGCGTGAGGAGGGAGTGCGCGCACAGTTCGATATTTATAATGAGCTGCAAGGCGTTTCCGTCATCACGGTCATTCTTCCGGCATGGTACCGTGGTATGAGCGAGGTGGAGCGCAGCAAGCCGCTCAACAAGCTCAAGCTGGATATTCTTATAAAGGCGACTGTCCGGCTGCTCGGCTTCGGGTTTGACGATATCGAGATAGCGTACATAGGTCCCGGGTATGAGCATTACGAGGGCAGGAGTGTGCATCAGCTTGCAAAGCAGTACGGCAAGTCAGATCTGGATATGTATTTGCAGCTTTGCAAAGAGAGTAATTTCAACGGACGCGTCAACATGGGGCCTTATACCACCGATGAGATAATCCATACCTTTGAGAAGAGCGAGCTTTGCCTTTATATGACCGATGCGTGGGTCGAGGAGCACGGCGTGCAGAATCCCGCGCTCTATGATAATTATCCTAAGTTTCTGCGCGATTCGCTTTCGGGTCTGGGCGACACGATGCCGAACACGATCCGCCGCATGACCGGCGCGGGAGCGGACAGGTTTATGCTCAGAGACAGGGGATACATAAAAGAAGGCTTCTTTGCCGATATTACTGTTTTCGATGAAGACGAACTTCTTGCCGGTACGCCGGGTATGGGAAAGCCATTTGGAATAGATATGGTTTTCATAAACGGCAAAAAAATTCTTGACGGCGGTGAAATAGACTATGCCGCCGCTCTGCACAGCGGCAGCGCAATGCCGGTACCGGTATAAAAAATCACCCGCTCCGATTTTTTCGGAGCGGGTGATTTTTTCACGCTAAAAGCATTTTGTCGTTTGCCTCGGTCGAGCCGCTTGCATCGGAGAACAGCGCCAGCAGATCGGGAACGGTGAGCTTTTTCTTGTCCTCACCGGAGATGTCCACAACGACGCGTCCGGCATCCATCATGATGAGCCTGTTTCCGTGCGCAATGGCGTCCTTCATGTTGTGCGTGACCATAAGCGTCGTAAGCTTGTTTTCTTCGACTATACGGTCGCTCAGCTCAAGAACCTTTGCGGCGGTTTTGGGGTCGAGCGCGGCGGTGTGTTCGTCAAGAAGCAGAAGCTTCGGCTTCTGCATCGACGCCATCAGCAGCGTCAGCGCCTGACGCTGACCGCCGGAGAGAAGCTTTACCTTTGTTGTGAGTCTTTCGTCAAGCCCCAGACCCAGCGGGGCAAGCAGCTTGCGGAACTGTTCGCGTTCTCCGTTGGCGATGCCCCATTTGAAGCCGCGTCTTTTTCCGCGGCGCGCTGCCAGCGCCAGATTTTCTTCTATCCACATATCGCCGGCAGTACCCATCATCGGATCCTGGAATACGCGTCCTATGTCGGCGGCGCGCTTATGCTCGGGAATGGAGGAAATATTTTTCCCGTCAAGGATTATTGCCCCGCTGTCAACGCTGAGTGTGCCTGCGACAGCGGCAAGCATGGTGGACTTGCCTGCGCCGTTGCCGCCGATCACGGTGACGAAATCACCGTCGTTGAGCGTAAGGGACAGACCGTTGAGCGCGGTCTTTGCGTTGACGGTGCCGGGGTTGAAGGTCTTATAAATATTCTGAATCTCAAGCATGATGGGCAGCTCCTTTGCGTGCGATAGAATTTTTGAAATGGGGGACGGCGAGGAAAATCGCAACGATTACGGCGGAGAGCAACTTGAGGTCGTTCGTGTTGAGACCGAGCTGCAAAACTATCTGCAATACGAGGTAGTAGATGATCGCGCCGATGGATACGGCAAGCAGACGCAGACCGAAGTTCCTGAATATCCTGCCAAGCAGGCTTTCGCCGATGATAACGGCGGCAAGTCCGATGACTATCGCGCCGCGCCCCATATTTACGTCCGCCGAGCCCTGATATTGGCTCAGAAGTCCGCCAGCGAGGGCGACAATGCCGTTTGAAAGGGAAAGACCGGCAACTATGTTGCGGCTGGTGTTGATACCCTGCGCACGCGCCATGTGCGGGTTTGCGCCCGTTGCGCGTATGCCGCAGCCGATCTCCGTGCCGAAAAACCAATACATAATTACTATAAGCACCGCCGTGATGACTATAAGCAGCGGCATGGGATTGCGCATACTCAATTCACGCACAAATCGCTGAGATACTATGATGCTGTACTTGTCCACGCTGACCGCCTGGTTTGCCTTGCCGCCCATAACGCGGAGATTGACGGAGTAAAGGGCAAGCTGTGTCAAGATACCTGCAAGTATCGCCGGAATGCCGCAGCGCGTATGCAGCTCACCGGTGACAAGTCCGGCGCAGGCGCCCGCGATAAAAGCGCAGAGCATTGCAAGCCACGGGTTCATCCCGCCGCGTATGAGCATCACGCACACCGCGCCGCCGAGAGCCATTGTTCCGTCAACCGTAAGGTCAGCGACGTCAAGGATGCGGAACGTGACATATACGCCTATTGCCATCAGTCCCCAGATAAGTCCCTGGGTAACTGCGCCGGGCAGAGAATTGAGAAGTGAAGTAAGCAGCATAGTAATTTTCCCTTTCTATGTTTAACGGAGAACCGGGCAAAGAACCTCATTGAGGCTCTTTGCCGGGCCGCTTTTATCGGTTTTTCGGGGCCGTATCAGCCTTCAATCGCCGTGTAGCCCTCAACGGGGGTCAGGCCGAGAAGCTCGCACATGGTGGGATTAAACTTGGGGGTTGCGGGAGCGTATTCAATGGGCATGGTGGAGATATCTGCTTCGCCTTTGAGGATCTTTGCGGCCATCTTGCCGGTGGTCACGCCGAGATCGTAGTAGCTGATGGACAGGGTGCACACGCCGCAGCCGGAGCAGATGCCCTCTTCGCCTGCGACAGCCGGAACCTTTGCAGCGCTCAGAATGTTGCCGATGCTTTCAACGTTGGAAGCGGCGGTGTTGTCGGTGGGAATGTAGATAACGTCGGAGGAAGCGGCTGCTTTCTCGGTTACGGCTGCAACGTCGTTGGAATCGGTGAATGCAAACTCTGTGCAGGTAAGACCCATCTCAGTCAGAACCTTTGCGACTTCGTCTACCTGGTAGCGGGAGTTTGCCTCAGCGGAGCAGAACAGCAGACCAACGTTCTTTGCCTCGGGGAACCACTCGGTTATCATCTCTGCCTGCTGCTGGAGATCGGCAAGGTCGGATGTGCCAGAGATGTTTCCGCCGACGGTGCCGTTGAAGTCGTCAATGTCAAGCGCTACGCCGTATGCCGTTACTGCGGTGCCGAGGATAGGAATCTCGGAGGTTGCGGAAGCGGCGGCGGTCAGCGCGGGAGTGGCGTTGGCCATGATGAGGTCAACATCGGAAGAAACAAAGGTGTTGACGATAGTGGAGCAGTTTGCGATATCGCCGGAAGCGTTCTGGACGTCGATAACAACGCTGTCGCCCAGCTCTTCCTTCAGCGCGTCCACAAAGCCCTGGGTGGCCGCGTCAAGCGCACTGTGCTGTACAAGCTGACATACGCCTACGCGGAAAACCTTTGCTTCGGCTTCTGCCGGTTCAGCGGTAACTTCTGCGGAAGCTTCCGCAGCGGGCGCTTCAGTTGCAGGTGTTTCGGTTGCTGCGGGGGCGGCGGTCTGTCCGCACGCCGTGATGCTGAGCAGCATCAGCATTGCCAGAACGGCGGTGAGTATTTTTTTCATTTTATTATTCTCCTTTATAAAAAATTAAATCCCCTGTTCCGGTCGGAACAGGGGATTTATAAACAAAATAGAAATTGTTCTATGCCCTGTGTGTTGCCGGAAATTCTTTTTCAGCGCAGCAAAAATAGCCCTCAAAACGGAAGGCGGCATAGGTATAATAGAAGCCCATAGCGGACTTGAAGTTTTTGCGTATCATCATCTTGCTTGCCATCGTGGGCTCCTTTCCGCTGCATTGCAGCTCCTTTTGATGTGCATTACTTTAAATCTTTTACGCGTAAAAGTAAAGAGGCAATGTTGCACAAAATTTTGTGAAGCAGGAGCTCACTCGTTTGTGCGCAAATATCAAAACACACAGAAATAGTCCGAGAAAGCCGTGAGGAGCTTCGTTCAGTTAGGAATGAGGAGTGAGGAGTTATTGTGCCGCTCTCGCGGCAGAATCAACTCATGGCTCCCCTGAAAGGGGAGCTGGCGCGACAGCGCCTGAGGGGTCTTTTCAAGTCTCCCTCATCAAAGAGAAGCATGAGGACAACCAGTCAGCAAAAACCGGACAGACAGGGGACTTTATGGACAATTTTTCCGTCATATTCCATAAAAACACCGTAGCGGTTTTGTGGTGTTTTTACAAAAAACTTTTTAGATACGATATAATTCATATCCACTCTTGCAAACGTTTGCGTAAAGATGTATTATAATATATATATATATATATATAAGTATGATTCCGCGAATGAAACGAAAAAGAGGGGCTACGATGAAGAGAAGAATAATATCCGCGCTGCTGCTGGTCGTTATGCTCATAAGCCTTGTTCCCGCACAGGCTTTTGCAGAGGAAACAACGGCGGATGAGCCTGAAACACTGCCGGAAGCACAGCAGATACCGGCGGAAGAAACGATCCCGGATGAAGAGGTGGAGATAATCCCCATGCCCGACGCGGAGTATGAGGAAATTATCGAGGAACCCACCGAGGAGCCGGAACCCACGGACGAACCGGAGGAGGACGAGGAGCCTGCTCTGCGCATTGCCGCGCCCAAAACGGAGCTTGAAGTCGGCGAAACGATGCAGCTTGAAATCGTCTGCACGGATGAGAGCGTTGACCTCACCGCGGCGGTATGGTCAAGCTCCGATGAAACAGTCCTGACCGTTGACGAAACCGGCCTTGTCACGGCGGTCGATGTGGGCGAAGCGGAGGTATGTGCAATCATAAACAGTGATGTTTTGTCGATAATGCTTTTATCGACAAAACATGAAGATGAAGTTTTAGCAAGTTATGAAGTTTTTTCAAATGCGAGCGTATCGGGAAATAATGTGCTTGAACAGTATATGAGTGTTTGCAGAGGCAGATTTTGGAATAAAGGCTACACAGAAAATCAATTAAAAAAATTAGACAGCTCCAATTGGATTTTAGCTACGAGCACGGAAGCGTGTTTAGGGAATAAAAACGCTGGCACTCACACTAAAAAGAAAATGATTGGGGACACTCCGGGGTGTACTTCAAATAATTTTGATGGTGGAGCGCAATGTAGGGGTTTCGCCCGATATTTATATTGGCTTTATAACGGTGTTATAGCGGATGCGTCTAAAAAGTTAAACACAATAGGTGGAGATTATGAGTTTTCTGTAGGGGACTATATTGAATATTACAGAGGGGATGAAGATAGTAACAGCTCTTCTCATCATGCTGTTATCGTTTATGCCGTAAACGGAGAAACAATTACTCTTGCTGAGGGAAATTGGGGAGATAATTGTATAATAAAATGTGGTCGAACAAAAAAGAGAAGTGAATTGATTTCACTCATAAATAGTGATAGCTCGAGTACTTATATTATACCCAGCATACATGATGAGAAAAATGATTATCTCTCGCAGTGTACATACACTGCGTGCAACGTGCAGTTGACGGTTAAAGTAGCCGGTAATGCGACAAGCTTGCCGTGCAGCTCAGAAACCGACCCAAACTCAACAATAGTAAAAAAGCTTACGATAGGCAGCAAACTGATTGCAACGCAAAAGTGGGTAAATACTGTTGGAAATATATGGTATAAAGTGTCAATAGATGGGAAAACCGCGTTTATATACAGCGGAGATGTGACAGTTTCATCTGTTCCTGTCCCGGATGCCCCAAGAAATTTCACCGCAATATATAAAACAAATTCCAGCGCAACCTTGTCATGGGATGCAAGCGCCGGAGCAACGTCGTATAGGGTTCAGTTTTACAGTTTAAGCAAAGACAACTGGGCAGACGACAGCGACTATAAGAACACGACCGCCACATCATATGTGATGACAGGGCTGGGAAATTACTCAAGCTGGGATTTTCGCGTATGTGCCGTTAACGCCAGCGGTCAGTCGGCGTGGACAACGATTCACTATGAAAAAAACCATACACATAGCTTTACATACGGAAATGAAGCAGAGCATCCACATAAAGGATACCGTGAATGTTCCGGCTGCGGTTATAAGGAATATACCGGGAATAATAAACTTGACTCATCCTGCGAACAGTGCTATCCGCCTGATAAAGAAAAACCGGAAATTTCGAGCCTTCGCGTGACCAAATTTGACACAAACGGCTTTGAAGTAGCGTGTGTTTTTTCGGACAATGTAAAGGTTACAAAAGTGGATTTTCCTGTGTGGACGGGATATAACGGTCAGGATGATATAGTGTGGTATGAAGGCAATATCACTGGGGATGTAGCCACTGCCTATATTCGATATGAAGAACATAACTTTGAAATAGGTGCATATACAATTCATGCTTATGTATACGATGCAGCTGGTAATCTTTCACAGAGAGGTCTGGCATGCAACCCCACCATTCCAGGCAAGTGCGGCGACGGTCTTGAATGGATATTGACTACTTTTGGAACACTTAATATCCACGGCACGGGTGATATGGATAATTATGCTCGACTTGAGAACAACTATTCTCCTTGGCATAATTATAGCGCATCAATAAAAGAAGTAATAATTGAACACGGGGTAACAAGCATCGGTACAGACGCCTTTTATTGGTGCGGAAATCTAAAAAAAGTGTCAATAGCCGATAGTGTGACAAGTATTGGAGCAAACAGTTTTTCGGGCTGTACGTCGCTTACGGGCATAGAAATACCTGACAGCGTAACGAGTATAAAAGATTGGGCTTTTTGGGGCTGTAATGGCCTTACAAGTATAACGATGCCTGATAGCGTCACAAGCGTTGGCGTCGGTGCTTTTGAATACTGCACAGGGCTTGTAAGCGCAGTGATTTCGGACAAGGTTACGGAAATCAGTGAAAACGCATTTTACGGGTGCACCAATCTTAAAAGCGTGACGATACCGGAAAGCGTGACAAGTATCGGCAGCTGTGCGTTTACAGAAAGCGATAATATTAAAGATGTGTACTATTCCGGCTCGCCTGTGCTTTGGAAGCTGATATACATTAAAGATGGAAATTCCACATTAACGAATGCAGCGCTGCACTGCGCGAGAGAAACAGAAAGCGGTACCTGCGGTGAAAACCTCACATGGACACTGGATGCAGACGGCGTGCTGACTATCTCCGGCACGGGAGATATGTATGACTATGAAATGAAAAATGATGGGTTTATTTCGGCCAACCATCCGTGGGAAAAGCTGCGCAGAGGTATCAAAAAAATCGTTATTGCTCCCGGAGTGACAAGTATCGGAGACAGCGCGTTTGATATGTGTTTTTCGGCAGCTTCGGTCGAAATTCCAAACACTGTCACAAGAATAGGGAAACGGGCTTTTGTTTGCTGTGCCATTACTGAATACGATATTCCGGAGAGCGTGACAAGCATTGGCGAATCTGCTTTTCTTGACAGCGAAATTGAATCGATTCGTATTCGCGGCAGCGTAGCGACGATCGAGCCGTATGTTTTCAATAAATGCTATCGCCTGAAATCTGTCATTCTCTCAGACGGAACAAAGAAAATATGCAGTAAGTCGTTTGCGACCTGCGGCTCTTCGAATGGCTTTTCTGTTACTATTCCGGATACGGTGACGTTTATCGGTGCAGGCGCGTTTGGAGATTCAACATTAAGAGATGTGTACTACACCGGTATCGAAGCACAGTGGAAGATTATAAACATCGAAAACGAAAATGAATTTGCCAATGCAGCAGTGCATACCGCCCATACCGTGATGTATGACGCTAATGGCGGTAAAGGCGCACCGGATTCACAGAAAAAGCTGTACGGCGAGGAACTTATACTAAGCGATGTTATTCCGACACGCAGAAACCAGTTCTTCCTCGGCTGGTCAACGAATAAGGACGATACATTACCGATGTACCAGCCCGGCGGCAGGTTTACAGACGAATATGATGTAACTCTTTATGCCGTGTGGGAACCCGTATCGGGCACCTGCGGTGAAAACCTCAAATGGACGCTGGATGAAGACGGCCTGCTGAGAATCACCGGTACGGGAGATATGGATAATTACGCCGTCTCCAACGAAGTTGATATGCCAACAACCGCCCCTTGGCATATATATTATGTTACTTCCGTTGTGATAGAAGAGGGAGTTGCAGGAATCGGCGACTATGCTTTCTGGAATATGCGTGATATCATAAGCATTTCCGTTCCTTCTACCGTAAACCGTATAGGGGAGCGTGCGTTTGACTGCCCGACGGTACCTTATACGAATCATGACCGCATAGAATTGGGAATGGTAAGCGGCTTGCAGAGAATAGACGTTGCGGCGGATAATGCCGTCTTCTCTTCGGCTGACGGTATCCTGTTCAGCAAGTCCGGCGATATCGTTATAAAATATCCGGCAGGGCGGGAAAATACCGGCTATGCGATTCCGACCGGAGTGAACGAAATTGCGGAATATGCTTTTTACGGCGTGAGAAAATTGACATCTGTCACTATGGGCAATGCTGTCAATAAAATCGGTGAATCTGCTTTCCAGCGTTGTGTTTTGCTGAAACAGATAAGGCTTTCAGAGTCGCTGACAAGCATTGAACAGAATACATTTTACGGCTGTGCGGTGCTGGAAAATGTGACAGTGCCAAGCGGCGTAACGAGCATCGGAGCACGGGCGTTTTGTGAGTGCACTTCACTTACAAGAGTGACAATACCCACAGATGTAAAGGATATCGGCACAGCTGCGTTCTTTAATTGCAACGGGCTTATGGATGTGTATTATATCGGGTATCTCGGCGCGAAGGCGCAGTGGGACGCCATAAGTATAGGCGCAGATAACGAGCCGCTGCTCAATGCGGCGATCCACACCGGGTACATGGTGAGTTACAACGCCAACGGCGGCGAGGGCGCACCGGCGGCGCAGGTAAAGGAAAAGGGCAAAGC
>CAVENX010000021.1:0-59357 GCA_963617275.1 bacterium | reverse complement strand
GTGTCTAAGCAGCTTCATTTTAAAGGATTTTTCTGTTATGCTCTACTCTTATTTTTTCAACATGCTAAAAGTTGGAGTGCCCGGGCTTACCCACGCACCCCAACTTTTAGTTTACAACCTTTTTTTCCTTTATGCTGATATCCGATCACAGCTGACAGCGTCACATGAACTTATCGAACTTATTCATCAGCTCGTCAAAATCCGACGGTTTGTCATGCCGTTCATCGGGGTCTACCCTTATATAGTCCGCCTCGTCGCTGCCGGTGCTCCGGCGCTTGCGCGGGTAATCGTCCCCGTCATAGCCCCGGCGGGAATATTCCTTTTCCGCCTTACGCTGCTTCGCCCTCATTCTCTCTCGCTCAATGCGCCGCTGTTCTTCGGCGCGGCGGCGTTCGCGCAGATGTCTGCGCCTTAACCGGCGGTACCGCGCCACAAGCACAAAGTAAACCATGGCCAGTGCAATGATAACTATGATCACCGCGATGACCCACTTCTGGGCAAAGAACTTCTTTATCTGCATCTTGATAAACTCGACTCTGGACATCTCGATGTCGTTGCGGTTGACAAGCTTAATGCTGCCGTAGTCCTTGCCGTCCGCGCTGACCCTTACCTCGCCGAGCACCGTGTTCGCCTCGATAGGTGCAACAAGCTTTTCCTTATAAACGGTCACGCTTGTTTCAATGGCGTCGTCACTTATATCGTTGGGAAGCAGAACCGTCACATCGCCCTCGGGGCGCAGGGTGAACATTCCGTCTCCCTCGGCAAGGTCAATATGGACTTTTTCGCCGAAAGAAGCGCTGTCGAGTATAGTGCGGTATGAGAAATTGTCAAACACCCAATCGTAAAGCTTTCTTGAAGCGACAAAGTTATTGAACTCGCCGTTCCAATCCGCACCGGAGTTGAGCTGTCCGCTGCACCCCATTACGATGGCAAGCGCGTTGATGCTGTTCCTCTGGGCGGTAGAGACAAGGCAATAACCTGCCGCACGGGTATAGCCGGTCTTTACGCCCGCCGCGCCGTCATAAACATAGTTATCGCCGTAGTAGCCGCCGGCAGTGAGAAGCGCGTTTGAATTATACATCTGACGCGGAGGATTCATGTTGGTCGCTTCGGTTTCATAGTACACGGTGTTGCAGGCGGTCATAAAGTCCGGATGCTTCAGCGCTTCACGGGTAATAAGATACAGGTCGTGCGCGGTGGTGTAATGTCCCTCGTTTGAAAGCCCGTTCGGGTCAAGAAAGTGTGTGTCGGTACAGCCAAGCTCCTCGGCACGCTTGTTCATTTGCTCCACAAACGCGCTTATGCTGCCGGAAATATATGTGGCAAGAACGTTGCACGCCTCGTTTGCGGAATGGATCATCGCGCAGTAGAAAAGATCCTTGAAGCTCATCGTCTCGCCGGGCATGATGCCGGAATTGCTGCTGTCGTCCCCCAAGCCCGTCAGGCAGTCCTGTCCGGCAGTGACCATGTCGGTCATACTGCACTGGCCGTTGTCAAGAGCCTCGACCGCAAGAAGGCCGGTCATTATCTTGGTGAGACTTGCGGGTGAGCGGCGCTCGTTCATATTCTTCTCGTATATTATTTCTCCCGTATCAAGATCTGCCAGAAGCACGGCCTCTGCCGGAAGCGTCGGGTCATCCAGCGCATATGCGCCGGGGGCGGCGCCCGACAGAACCAGACACAGCAGAAGAATCAGGGGAAAAACTCGTATTTTTTTCATTTTGCTCTCCCATTTTCGCTGGAATATGGTATAGTATATAAAGACATACAAAACATATTATAAGGTTTTTGCTCAAAAAAAGCAATACCGGCATAGCGATGATAATTCTTCCTTATATTTTTATGCAAAACATTGCATTTTTTTGTAAAAAGGAGCCGGGCGGATGAAAAAACTGCATACCCTTCTCCTTGCCGCCGCTGTTTTTCTCGTGGCCGCCGCGCTGTGCTTTTTCCTTTGCCGCGTCGGCGCCGGGGAAAATGTTATCGTCCGTCATATAAGCGATGCGGAGATTATGCGCGGCGGGGACGACCCTGATGCGGATTATATCGAATTGCTCCCGGGAGAAAAGGTGGACATCAACACTGCCGACGCCGATGAGCTTATGAAGCTGCCCGGGATAGGCGAAGTGCTGGCGCAGAACATCATTTCATACCGCCAGGAACACGGTGGTTTTGACGGCATTGAGGAAATAATGGAAGTAGAAGGAATAGGCGAAGGGCGGTTTGACGGTATCAGGCTGCTGATCACAGCGGGACAGGCGGCGTGAAAACCGCGCTATGCCCATAAAAAGCCGCTTGCCGATGCCGTATGGAGGAGTAATATGAAAATTCTTGTAGTAGACGATGAAAAGCTGCTTGTAAAGGGCATAAAATTCAACCTTGAAAACGAAGGGTATACTGTGGACGCCTGTTATGACGGAGAGCAGGCGGTCGCGCTGGCGGAAAAGGGCGATTACGACCTTATAATCCTCGACCTTATGATGCCTAAGAAGGACGGGCTTCAGGCTTGTCAGGAGATACGCGCTTTTTCAACGGTTCCTATAATCCTGCTCACGGCGCGCGGCGAAAAGGCCGATCTTCTTATGGGCTTTGAATCCGGCGCGGACGATTATATAACAAAGCCCTTTGACGTGCTGGAGCTGAAAGCCCGCGTAAGGGCGCTGATACGTCGTTCGTCCATCGTATCGACCGCCGCCGTACAGGATACGAAGCAGGACGAGCTTACCCACGGCCACATAGCCGTCAGCGAGGAAAAACGGCGTGTGCTCAAGGACGGCGCGGAGGTTGAACTTACGGTCAAGGAATTTGACCTTATCGCGTTTCTGATGAAGAATCCCGGCAAAGTTTTCAGCCGCGAAAGCCTGCTTGATCTCGTTTGGGGATATGACTATCTGGGCGACTCAAGAACGGTTGACGTACACATCAGGCGGCTCCGTGAAAAACTCGAAGCCGATCCGGCAAATCCGCAGATGATCATCACAAAATGGGGCATTGGCTACTATTTTGCGGAATAACAGCCGTCCCGAAAGGTTTTTGTTATGCGCAGTATCCGTTTCCAACTGATGGCGTTTATCACTGTTTTGCTGCTTGCACTTTTGCTGCTGCTGAACATTTATCCCATCATTTCCTCACGCGACCGCGTTTTTGAGGAGAAAAAAACATATCTCAAAAGTCAGGTGAGCGTTGTGTCCTCGTCTCTCGCCTCTCTCGAAAGGCGAGATCAGGACAGCATACAGGACGTTCTTGATCTGCTTGATATCTACGGCTTTTCACGCGTCGCCGTTACCGACGGCGACGGGATCGTCCTTTACGACAGTCTCGGGAAAACCGGCGTTCAAACGGATATAGGGGACATTTTCACCGCCCTGACCGGAAAAACCGTTTTTAAATCGGAGTTTTCCGACAATGCGTTCCAAAGCTGCTGCACAATGCCGATATACGGGCAGGGCGGCACGCTCGGCGCGGTTTATATTCTGGAGCACGACAGCGAACGAGCGGAGATTATTCTGTCCATTCAGTCGCGCATACAGATAATCTCGCTCATTATAGCATTCGTTGCTATTGCAATGACGGCGCTTTTTTCAAGACTTCTTCTGCGGAGAATACAGGAGCTTGTCACCTCCATGCGCATTGTGGCGGGCGGAAAATACGACTACCGGCTTGCTGCCTCCGGTCACGATGAGATAACGGAGCTCGGCAAAGAATTCAACCTGCTCACGGAGAGGCTTGAAACCAACGAAAAGCAGCGCAGGCGCTTTGTGTCCGACGCGTCGCACGAGCTGAAAACGCCCGTTGCATCCATAAGGCTTCTGGCAGACAGCATAACCCAATGTGAGAACATCAACAGCGACACCGTGATCGAGTTTGTCGCGGACATTGCCCATGAGGCGGAGCGCCTCCAGCACACGACGGAAAAGCTTCTTGAACTGAGCCGTATGGACGACGGGATGAGCATAGTTCCGGAACCGGTGGACGTAAAGCAGACGGCTCTCGACGCGGCGGAAATTCTGCGTCCGCTTGCCAACGAGAAGCGTGTCAACATTGTGTGCAGGCTTGACGAGGGCTGCGTTGTAATGGCGACGACGGATGATATGTACAACATAATTTTCAACCTTATGGAAAATGCCGTCAAATACAACGTGGAAAACGGAAGTGTAGACGTGACCGTCCGAAAGGACGGGGAAAACGTAAAAATAACCGTTGAGGATACCGGCATAGGCATCCCTGAAAGCGACAGAAGCAGCATATTTATGCGCTTTTATCGTGTGGACAAGGCGCGCTCCCGAGAGGCAGGCGGTACGGGCCTGGGTCTGAGCATAGTGCACGACTGTGTGGCACTGCACGGCGGCACGATAGCCGTTGGGCCGAACAGGCCGCACGGCTCGAGATTTATCGTCACTTTTCCCGCCGCGACCGAGGAACAGACCGGAATATAGCTGTGTGTATATCGTGCGGTACGGCAAAGAAAAAAACTCTTGCCAAAAAAAGAATTATACTGTAAAATAAATGAGTTAAATTTACAAACTTATATGGGAGGACCATTTTATGATTACAGCAGGCGATTTCAGAAACGGCGTTACCTTTGAAATGGACGGAAACGTCATGCAGGTCGTTGAGTTCCAGCACGTCAAGCCCGGTAAGGGCGCGGCATTTGTCCGCACCAAGATGAAGAACGTTATCACCGGCGCCGTTACCGAAACTTCTTTCAACCCCACCGCAAAGTTTGAGAATGCTACCGTTGAGCGCCAGACTATGGAATATCTCTATGCCGACGGAAATCTCTATTACTTCATGAACCCCGAAACCTATGAGCAGGAGCCGGTTGACGGTTCCGTCCTCGGCGACAACTTCAAGTTCGTCAAGGAAAATATGGAGTGCACTATTTATTCCTACAAGGGAAAGGTCTTCAATGTTGAGCCTCCCTTCTTCGTGGAGCTTCAGGTCACAGAGACTGACCCCGGTTTTGCAGGCAACACCGCTACCAACGCAACCAAGCCCGCCACCGTTGAGACAGGCGCAGAGATCAAGGTTCCTCTGTTCATCGAGCAGGGCGAGATGATCAAGATCGACACCCGCACCGGCGAGTATCTTTCCCGCGCATAATTTATCTTTAACACGGAAAAATAACGGGAGGCGTTTTCTTTGCGTCTCCCTTTATTTGAATATTGAAAACGCGATTTCCGACAGAATGTGAATTAAGGAGGTTTTCAAAAATGACAGTTGTAGAAAAGGCTGCATATCTGAAAGGACTTACAGAAGGTCTCGGCGTAGATCCCGAAACCAAAGAAGGCAAGCTGTGGGGTGCTCTTTGTGATTTAGTCTCTGACATGGCTCATGAGATAGAGGACCTCCAGGACACCAGTATGGACTTTGCCGACGCCATTGATGAGATCGGCGACGAGCTGAGCTATCTGGAGGAGCTTACATGCGATCTGGATATGCCCGATGACAAGGATGACGAGTGCGAAGGCAGCTGCTGCGGATGCTGCGGGTGCGACGATCTCACCGATGATTACTATGAGGACGATGATGACGACATGGATTACGACGGCGTTATCTATGACGTCGTATGCCCTAAGTGCGGCAAGGAAATAACCTTTGACGAGGAAACACTTGAAGCCGGTTCTATCAAATGCCCCGAGTGCGGCGAAAACCTTGAGTTTGACCTTGACTCTCTCGGCGAAGAAGGCTCCGACAGCAAGGATGAGCTTCCTTTCTGACTTGTGAAAACATGCCGCCGGCAGACTTGCCGGCGGCAAAAACGTATAAATAAGCGGAGTTGCCCGGCCTTATGCTTTCGGACATCTCCGTTTATTTCTTATGGAAGCAGGGAATTGCACAGTACCATGAAAGGCTGTTGGCACAGTCCGGTTTCTTATTTTTTATACTGAGTTTACTGGAGAAACATATGGAAATAATTGTGAAGCATTTTTCAGAACTGAGCATAGAGGAACTGTTTGCGCTTTACAAGCTGAGAGTTTCCGTTTTCGTTGTGGAGCAGCACTGCCCATATCAGGAGGTTGACGACGCGGATAAAACGGCTTACCATGTCTGGCTGAAGGACAATGAGGGCATTGAAGCATATGCGCGTGTGCTGCCGCCGGGGACAGTGTTCCCTTCTGCCGCGATAGGTCGTGTGATAGCGGTGAAGCGCCGCTGCGGCCTTGGAAGCAAGATCGTCGCGGCGGCGATCGACGTCGCGGCGTCAAAGTTCAGCGCGGACAGGATCACGCTCGAAGCACAGGTCTACGCAAAGACTTTATATGAAAAGCTCGGGTTCCGGCAGTGTTCGGATGAGTTTCTTGAAGACGGGATAGCGCATGTCCGGATGCAGTTAAAATTATAATGCAATGCACAAATCGTTTTCTCCGGCGGCTTGTACATCGGAGAAAACGATTAAAACTATTTTGCCTGTGGGCAAAAAACTCTATAAGGCTTTTTGACAGTCTCAGCCGTGCGGATTTCTACGCACGGCTGTTTTCATTTGTTCCGGCTTTTCGGCTTTGCGTTTTTCTTCGGCTTCGCCTTTGCCCAGCCCTTTTTGCTGACCGGCTTTTTCGCCGCGGGCACTTCTGTTTTCACCGCTTCCTTTTTCTTTTCCGCGGAGTGTGCCTTGCCGCGCTTCGCCGGGGAATAGTCCGGACGCACAAGGCACTCCGGTCCGAAGCCTATAAGGTCTTCCCGGCCTGCCTCCTTGAGCGCCTCTATCACAAGCTTTCGCTTGTCAGGCCGCTTCCATTGCAGCAGCGCCCGCTGCATCGCCTTGTCATGGAAGCTTTTCGCCACATAAACGCTCTTCATGGTCATGGGGTCGATCTCGGTATAATACATACAGGTGGATATCGTTCCGGGCGTTGGATAGAAGTCCTGCACCTGCTCGGGCTGCCTGCCCATTTTGTTGAGATATTCGGCAAGCGCCACTGCGTCCTGCAAGGTGCTGCCCGGGTGTGAGCTCATGAGGTACGGGACGACGTACTGCTCCTTCGAGTACCGGTCGTTGAGCTTTTTATAGCGTTCCATGAACTTTTCGTAGACGTCTATATGCGGCTTGCCCATATAATCGAGTACGGAATCAATGCAGTGCTCGGGCGCGACCTTTAGCTGACCGGAGATGTGATATTTCACAAGCTCGGAGAAAAATTCGCTGTTTTTGTCCTCAAGCATGTAGTCATAGCGTATTCCGCTGCGCACAAACACCTTTTTGATGCCCGGTATGGCGCGCAGCTTCCTCAGCAGCTTGAGATAATCAGAATGATCCGCGTCAAGATTGGGACACGGCGTAGGCGCGAGACAGCGTTTGTCCGGGCACATGCCGTATTTTTTCTGTTTTTCGCATGAGGTATGGCGGAAGTTCGCCGACGGGCCGCCGACATCGTTTATATATCCCTTGAAATCCGGCAGTTTTGTAAGCGCGGTCACTTCGCGTATCACGCTTTCGTGCGAGCGCGATGTTACCATGCGTCCCTGATGAAAGGCAAGCGCACAGAACGAGCAGCCGCCGAAGCAGCCGCGGTTATGCGTGACCGAGAAACGCACCTCCTCAAGCGCCGGAACGCCGCCTAACGGCTCATACATCGGGTGGTATTCCTTTGTATACGGCAGTTCTGCGACAAAATCCAGTTCCGCCGACGTAAGCGGCATTGCAGGCGGATTTACTATGAGATACCGCTTGTCATGCTTCTGTATAAGAGCTTTGCCGCGCACGGGGTCGTGCTCCTCATACTCAACACGCGTTGCCTCTGCGTAAAGCCGCCGGTTATCCCGAACCTCCTCAAAGGACGGAAGCTCCACATAGGGATATGCACATACCGAAGGATCGCTTACGGCGACAGCTGTTCCGCGCACATCGGTGATCTCCGACACGGGCGTCTTTGACTTGAGCCGCTTTGCGACCTCACGCGTGGCATATTCGCCCATGCCGTAGATAAGTATATCCGCCCCGGCATCAAAAAGCGCGCTGCGGCGCACTTTATCGTCCCAGTAGTCGTAATGGGCAAAGCGGCGCAGTGACGCTTCAAGCCCGCCGATAACAACGGGCAGTCCCGGAAACGCCTCTCTTGCGCGGTTGGCATATACCACGACCGCATGATCGGGCCGCAGACCGGCCTTTTTCCCCGGGGAATAAAAATCCTCCGAGCGCGGCTTCTTTGCAGCGGTATAGCGGGCGACCATCGAGTCGAGATTGCCGGAACCTATCATAACGCCGTACTTTGGCCGTCCCATGGCACGGAACGCCTCCGCGTCGTGCCAGTCGGGCTGGGCAAGCACTGCCACGCGGTAGCCCTCCGCTTCGAGTACTCTGGCGATGACCGCGGTGCCGAAACTCGGGTGATCGACATACGCGTCTCCTGTGACAACAAGAAAATCGTACCACCACCAGCCGCGGCTTTCCATATCCTCCTTTGAAACAGGGAGAAACTCAAATATCTCGCTCATACCGTTTCCTCAAATTTCCCGAAGTACCAGCCGCTGACGCCGTTTTTCTTGCAGAAATATCCTCTTGACGTTGTTTCCACGACCTTGAGCATATCGCCCTTGCGGACGGGCAGCACATAGTCGGTGCAGTCGTTGCAGTTTGTATACTCCGTGTTGCTGTAAAGATATTTTGTAAGTATGTCCAGCTCGTACCCGCTTGAAACGTGGCGGCATCTGGAAAATTCCTCTCCCCGCTCAAGCACCTGCACAAGGCTGTCGTCCCATGGGACATAGCACGACTCGCTGCTCGCCGTCTGCGCGTCAAGCGCCTTGTACTCTCTGAAGTTGTCATAGCTTTCCCAGAAAAAATGATCGCTGAATTTATGCGGGATAATAAGGCAGTTCAGCTGTCCGTCGTCTTTGAGCACACATCCGCCGTCGATGCTGACGATTTTGCTGTCGCGGTCAACTATCGGGTTGGCGCACACCCTGCCTTTGTTGTACAGCACCACCGGCGTATGCCCGACAATGACCCACTTGTCAAAGCGGAATCCCTTTTTCATGAAATAATCACAGCGTACAAAGTCGTCTATCGTATGCTCGTCCAGCCGCTTTTTCGGGTTGACTGCGGCGTGGGCAAAGATGAAATTTTCCGTCTCTATGGCGTGCGGGAGTGCCGATATGAACCGCCACTCGTCCTGAAAGCTCATGAAGAGCTTTTTCTTGCAGTCGGTAAAGCTGTCGATATCGAACGGGTCAATGCCGCATTCGTTGCACATATCCCATAAAAGTCCGCACTTTTTATGCAGTATGTATTGCAGTAAATGCTCGTCCGCCTCGGGCGGCGCTTTGAATATTATAAACCAGTCGTCACAGTTGCCGCACACTGTGTGCACGTTGCCGCGGCGGGTCAGCTCCATTATGTACCTGAGCGTTCCGAGACTGTCGCTGCCCTTTTCGAGAAAGTCGCCGTCAATGATAAGCTCGTCCTCATCGGAGAAGTTTGCCTTTTCAAGCACGCCCCTGAGATATTCAAGATTCCCGTGAATATCGGAAATGACAAGTATCCTTTGGTTTTCCGGAAGACGAAGCCTTTTGACTATTCCGGGCCTGTCGTATAGTTTCATTACAGCATCTTCTCCAACAGCAGAAGCTTGTTCTCGCTGCCTTTTTTTTCAAAACCGTGCCGCAGATAGAAGTCTATCGCGGCGGTGTTATCCGGTGCAGTGTGCAGCCCCAGCTTTTTTCTGCCCATTTCCCTGTACATCATGAGAGGGCGCGCAAGCGCCTGTGCGCCGTAGCCCTTGCCGCGGTATTCCTTCCTGAGATACAGCAGGCTTATCCAGCCCACGCCGCGCTCCGCGCCCCTTGCCATATCCATGTCCACAAGTCCGGCGTCCTCATCCCCGCACAAAAGCTTTATGACGGAGTGGTCGTTGTATGCATAGTGCTCCATGGCGGATTTAAAATACGGCGCCGGCGTGTAGCCCTCGAGGCTTCCATGCGCGGCAAGCCACGCGTCCTCATAGCAGGCGTTATAATATTGCTCGTTCCGCGCCGGATCGATAAACTCATGGCGTATATCCCGTGTTTTGTTGAAAACAGGGACGCCGATGTTTTCTATATGATAATAGCTGTTAAGCTCCACAGGGGAAAAAGTCCCCTTGTCATATGTAAAGGTCGAAACCGAGGTGTTGCGGAAGATAGGGAGGCTCTTGACGTCGTTGAGCGAGATGCCCGTCACCCTCGATGTAAAGGCGCGTATGGAGACACCGTGGCTGACGACTGCAATGCATTTGCCGTCGTTCTCCCTTGCTATTTCCTCGATTGCGTTATATACCCTGTCCGCCACCTGACGATACGTCTCCGCACCGTCGATGTGCCATGTCTCCGCGCTGAACACAAATTCATTGGCAAGCACCGGTTCATCATGGAAAAGATTTCCGAAATACGCCTTTTCCCACGGCCCCACGTTTATCTCACGCAGGCGTTCATCCCTGATAACCTCAAGCCCCTTCGGCTCGCTTATGGCCTCGGCGGTGAAAACAGCGCGTCTGAGGTCGCTTGAATATACCTTATCAACAGGTACGGACAGAAAGCGTTCCCTGAGCGCCCGCTGCTGCCTGACCCCCGCTTCGGTAACTGCGCCGTCCCAGAAGCCCTGCATCATTCGGTATATATTTCCCTCTGCCTGTGTATGTCGAATAAGAAAAATTTCTGTCATAAACTTGTGCCTCCACACCTTGACCGCCGCAGAATAATACAGTATAATACTTAACATAACATGCCGAAACACATTATGCAGTTTTCGCATAAAGCACCTTTTGAAGCATGGCCGTGCATAAACCCGAGCAATCAAATCAAAGCTTGCGCCTTCATTTAAGCCGCTGCCTGCGCGGCTCATGAACGCTTCAAAAGCACTGAGCAAAGTTCACTTTGATCGGTTTTGAGTATTATTATAGCGTGTTTCCCGCCGTTGTACAAGAGTTTTAATTCAGGGGGCGCGGAGAGTTTCTTTCCGCTTTAGAGAGGTTATGGTCAGAGCTGCGGCATTGGTGTCCGGAGACGGGGCGAAGCTCCAGGCGATTCTGGACGCAATGTACTTCAAAGAAATTGATAATTTCGAGCTGGTGGCGGTTATTTCTCCCGACAAGGACGTTTACGCGATGAAGCGTGCGCTCAACGCGGGCGTTCCGGCTTACGTCGTGGACCCAGAGCTTTTCCCCACCATGACAAGCCACAGCATGGCTATCGCCAACAAGCTCAAGGATATGGATATCGACCTTGTTATTCTGGCAGGCTATGACCTGCCGCTCGGCGTGGTGCCGTATCAGTTCAAAAACCGCATAATCGGTACATATCCCGCGCTCTATCCCGCTTTTGAAGACGTTGAGGGCGATCTTTGCCGCGCCGCGCTTGAACGCGGCGTAAAGGTCACGGGCGCGACGGCGTATTTTGCCGACGGGGACGGGCATGTCGGCAATATCATATACCAGAAGGCCGTCAATGTCCTGCCCGACGACACGCCCGACACTCTCCGGCAGAGGGTCATGGAGGAGGGCGAATGGAAGATCCTCACACAGGCCGTCTCTCAATACTGTGCAGGCCGCCTCGCCATCCACGGCAACAGGGTAGTAGTCAAATAACATAAAAAGGGATGCAGCGAAAAGAAAAAATCGCTGCATCCCTTTGCGACTGTCAAAAAACTATGTTTTAAAGTCAGATAACAGAGCAGCGGGGGAGTTTGAGGGGGCAAGGCCCACCTCAAATTGGATAAACCGCCGTCGAAAGCCTTGATATATCAAGGCTTTCGGTAACAGCATTTTGAATTCTTTCAAAATGCTCGGCGGAAAGCGCGGTCAAAAAAGTCCTTGCAGGGCTTTTTTGACAAGCTGAAAGGGATGCAGCGAAAAGAAAAAATCGCTGCATCCCTTTTTGATTTATGGTCGGCGCTGCCCCAACTGTTGACACCGTGACTTTTATATTCACGCGTTGAGGAACGCAAGAGGGTCGGCGCTTTCGCCGTTGATGCTCATGGCAAAATGCAGGTGCGCTTCCTGCGCGGATTCGCAGATCGCGGTGCTGCCGACGGCGCCGAGAACATCCCCGCCCTGAACATAATCGTCAACATTCACGGCGGTGATATCCGCAAGATTTGCGTATACGGCTCTCGTACCGTCGCCGTGGTCGATAGTGAGCGTAGTACCGTACAGATCGTCGCTGACGATGCTTTCCACTCTCCCGGCACGGCAGGCGCAGACGCTTGTGCCGATGGGCGCGGCGATGTCTATGCCGTCGTGGATGCGCCAATCGGCCATTGTCGCGTCATAGCGCAGCTGGTTGGTATGATATGCGCGGTCGATATCGCCGCTCACAGGCCATACATACTCGGGCGCCATGGGCATTTCCGCGTTCTCCGTCCAGACCTCTTCGGCAGGCTCGTCCTCGATTTCTGCGGCGGGTGCGGTCTCTTCCTGCTCAGACTCGGGGAGGAAAAGCTCGTCATAGTCCATGGCGGGAGCAGGCTCCTGTGCGGCGGGAACAATGATAGTCTCTGTCCGTGCGCTGCCGAAATCCGAATTGTTTATCTGGGTATGCTCATCTGACATAGTCACATTTCCTGCCGTCATCATCCATGCGGATACACCGATTACAGCGGCGCACAGGAAAAGGACTATGTAGAAGCCCTTGCCTGTAAAAAATCTCTCCAGCTTCTTGCCGGAGCTGCTGTTGTTCATAATCAAAACCTCCGTATATATTGGATTGCAATCCTATTTTTGCCTCGGGAGGATTAAATTATACATAACGGCGGTAAATAAAAAATGCGACGCGGCGCGCCGATACGCCGGCATATGAATAAACAGCGGTGCTTGGACATAGTATTTTTCACGGGTGGTGAGATTACTATGTCCCTTTCACGCAGGATCGTTTCTTCTGCAATAATCATGATGAGCATGTATATTTTTTCAATGTCGCCGCTGTGCCGTCAGGCAAAGGCGTATATAAGCGAACGCAGAGAAAGCATGAGGATGGAAAACGTGCGCGTCAACGGCGAAAGCTATGACCGTCTCAGCAGCGGTGCGCAGAAAATACCGGTGCTTCAGCCGGTGATATATTCCGGAGTCAGCGCTCAGCAGGAGCCTTCCGCACAGCTGCAGACGCCTCTCGAACCGATACCCACGCCGGGCGGCATGATAATCCCAACGACGATAGAGGGAGGACTGACCATAAAAAATCAGACCTCATACCAGGTAAATATGGGTCAGCTCATACGTGACGGGACAGACATCCGGCTCAAACCCGGCACGGTGCAGATTCTTATAATACATACCCATTCAAGTGAGGCATACACGCCTGCTGGGATAGACACTTACGAGGCAAGCGACATAAGCCGCACGGAGGACACGAACTACAACGTCGTGCGCGTCGGAGATGAGCTGACGGAAATACTCACGGCGGCGGGGCTTAACGTTCTGCACGACAGGGGAATATACGATTATCCGAGCTACACCGGCTCATATACGCGCTCCGGACAGGCGGTAGCGCAGCATCTTGCCCAAAATCCCGATATCAGAATAGTAATAGATATCCACCGCGATTCCCTCGGCGAAAACGGAGTAATATACAAAACGCTGGCAGAGGGCGATGAAAGCTGTGCAAGTCAGGTCATGCTGCTTGTCGGAACGGACGAGAGCGGGCTTTCGCACGACAATTGGCGGCAGAATCTTTCTCTTGCGATGTATCTCCAAAAGGCCGTGAGCGGGGCGCACCCTACGCTCATGCGGCCAGTCTTGCTCGTGCCGCAGAGATATAACCAGCATCTCACACCCGGCTCGCTCATACTCGAGGTGGGCAGCGACGGCAACACGCTTCAGGAGGCGCTGACTGCCGTGAGGCTTTTCGGCACAGCCGCCGCACCCGCCCTTGCTGCACTTGTGGAAAGCGCAGAATAAAACGGGAGGCAGCAAAAAACTCCTGTAAGGACTTTTTTGACAAGCAAAGAGCCGCCTGCATTTTTTGCAGGCGGCTTTTTGCTTGAACTTTATTCGATTTGCTTGCGGTTTATTCGATCGCAATTTTGCTTGCGGTCGGGGTCTTCTTTACATCTTCTTTCGGGACAATGACGGTCAGCACACCGGATTCATACTTTGCCTTTACATCCTCCGGCTTTACCTCGCCGACAAAGAAGCTGCGGGAGCAAGCCCCGGCGTAACGCTCCTGACGGAGAAGTCTGCCGCTCTTGTCCTCTTCATCCTTGTCAAGACCCTTCTCGGCGCTGACGGTAAGATAACCGTCCTTGATGTCGAGGCTGATCTCTTCCTTCTTGAAGCCGGGCAGCTCAACGGCAAATCTGTATGCCTTTGCATCGTCCGTCTCGCGGATATCCGTCTTCATCAGGTTCCTTGAGTGTTTGCCGAACAGCGGATTGTGACCGCCGAAGAAGTTGTCGCCAAAGAAATCATCAAACATATTTTCACCATAAATAGTAGGTACCATAACTAACGCCTCCAAGCATTTTATTAACTGATTTATTAATTTGCACATCCTGATTTGTGCTGTCTATATCAAAAGCCTTGCATCTTAAGTTCAATTTCCGCAGGGCGTTTGCTGTCACTCAATTTTTCTTTCCCATCATTGCATCTTCTCTTTTCGCTGCTTTCTTTTCTCTTTTCCCTCCTTGCGATTATGATTTTACTCATTTTGCTTGAAATATCAATAAGCCGGTAGTACAATAAAGCCATTACCGATTGTGCTGAACGCACAAGTTAAGCACAAAAGGGAGGGAGTAAGAATAATGACAAACACGCATTGGGAATCCGGCGGCGCAAAGGCGCTGCTTTCGGAATTTTTTTCTCAGGACGATCTGAAATCTCTCGCCGCCGATACTGGCGCGCTTCTGGAATGTCCGCTGCTCGTGCTGGATGATGCGTTTCATATCGCGGCGCATTACCGCCCGCTCGGCTTCTCCGACACGCTTTTTCAGGACGCCGTGCAGCGTGGAGAGATCACATATGAAGCAAGCGCCGTGATCAGCCGCAGCAAGGCGCTCAGTGCGGGCGAGGCAGACTTTGTAAATCCTGAAGGGAGCGGCTACCGCCGCCGTTTTGCACCGCTTGTAAGTGCGGGTGTCAGGCTTGGATATCTTGTATGCGTGGACACTGACGGGCATTTGCAGGAGGTTCCCGCGGAAATATGGCAGACGGTGGAGCAAGTTCTCGCCAAACAGCTGTTCATTGAGGCAAGCCGCCAGGACAAGCCGTTTGAAACGGCCGAAGAAATACTTATGCATCTGCTTGACGGCGGCTTCCCGTCCGCCCCATATTTTCAGCTTCAGCTGTCAAACACCTATCTTGCGGATTTTCACCCCACCGGCTTTGCGCTCATTGATCTGACGGCATATCACAGCTTTTATCTTGGTAAGCTGCATCTTAAAGAAGAGCTTGAGCGCCTTTTCCCCAATTCGCATCCGTTTCTTTACCGCGGCGACGTGTTCCTTTTTCTGCACGGGAACAGCGATCTTTCCGTCTTTTCCGCGTTGACGGAGGAGTTTCAGCTGAAAGTGGTCATATCGGAGGAGCTTGACAATCTGTATGGGCTTCCGGCACTCTACCGGACGGCGCATGAAGCGCTTGAGCTTATGACGGATCCGCGTTTTCACAGCGGCCGCGTATGCACGGCCGCGCAGCTTCGCACAGCGCTGCTGCTTAAAAATGTTGAGAGCCGACGCGATCTTATCGCACACGAGCTGCGTATTCTCGCCGAACATGACCGCAAAAAGGGGACGCAATACTGCGAGACGCTGTATTACTATCTTACGTGTGGGCGGTCGCTTCAAAAGACCTGCGATATGCTCTTTACCCACCGCAACACGGTGCTGTACCGTATCCGCAGGATAGAAGAGGATTTCTCCGTATCCCTTGACGAGCCATCCGCACTTACCGACCTTCTGCTCGGCCTGTCGCTGATCCTGTTCGAGATAAAAGGTCCCGACTTCTTCATCCTGAAATCCGATTGACGCAAAAACCACGGGCGCGGTCAGCTTCACGGAAAGACCGCGCCCGTGGTTTATCAGGCTTATTTCTTTTCTTTTTTCTTTTTCTGGAGATGTGCATATTGGCGGGCGCGGATGGCCTCCTCCGTGTTCTCCACGAACTGCGGGAGAAGTTCATCTTCAAGCTTTTTCTTGCCGTAGACAAGCCACCTTATTACAACGACAAGCACCGTTATCGACGGCAGCAGCAAAAACGCCATGCACAGCGCGGTGAGCAGCGCCGCGATATCCTCGGCGTATCTGGCGGCGTTTTCCCAATACGGGTACATCACGCCCTTGTTCTGCATCGACCTTTGACCGTACTGCCGCGCTATCTTCACAAGCCTGTTGAAGGAAAAGCGGGTCGTATTGTTCACTATTTCGCCGCGGCCTATCGGGAACTTGTCGTTTGCAACGCCCAGCGCAAAGCCCTTGACCGGCTCAGGCATAACGACCTCATAGCATGTTATGCCCGCGTCTTTTTCAAGCTCAAGATAGGCGTCGTAGGATATGAATATGCCAAGGCCGTCGGTATACGCCTTTTTTGTGGCAAAATCATCCTCGCGTTCGATAACTCCGGCGACGATAAAGTTCTGCCCGTTTATTTTGAAGCTCATCCCCTGCACATTGTCGGAACCGAACAGGAGCCATGCCGTTTCTTCATCGAGTACAGCTCTGTCCTTCATGAGATCGCCGCCGCTTATATAGCTTCCGTTTCTGAGCCTGAGCGGATGGAACAGGAAAAAATCGCCCCCGACGGCATAGGCGTACACATCGCCCTTGCCGAGAGCGCTCGATACACTCAGCTTTCCGGCGGTGCTCCACGCGTCTACATAGAGCTGTTCGCCGGAGTGTATGTCAAGCGACGCTTCCTGGAACTTCTTCATCATCACCTGGCGAAAGGCGTTCACCTGCGCGGTATCTATCTTCTGGTCAACAGGGATGAAGCAGCTTATCTGGGCATACGGTGTGTCGCTGTCGCCCTGCCAGCGCTTCGCTTCCTGCTGGGTGAGGAGCATACCAGAAATGCTCCTTACCGCAGCATAGCAGCTTACGGCAGCCAGCAGGAGGACGGCAAAGACAACTGCATATATTATTCTTTTTTTCGGTATTCTTTTCTTCATGCGAAGACTCCTGCCCTGAAATTATACTGAATTTCAATCAGCCGGGTAAAACCGGGCGCACACTGTATTACTGCTGTGCGCCGTCCGAAATTATTTTCACCTGATCGCCGTCGGCTATCGGGGAATCCGTCCTGACGACCACCCAATCGCCGCTGCTTATCCTCCCGCGCACGGCGCAGCTGAAATCATCCGCGGCAAGTATCTCCACCGCCGCACGACGCGCCGCATATTGCGAACCGAGGCGGTTGCTCATCGCCTCGACCGCAAGCACATACGTGCCGGAGGAATCGGTATGTATCGCGGTGGCGGGCACGACAAGATCAAATTCCGCGCTCTCTTTTCCCAGAACAAGGGTCAGCTCGTCGCCCGAGAAAACATTTCCCTCAAGATCAAACGTAAGCAGCTTGCCGTTATCCGCCGTTTTTATGCTCTTGAGCGTCGCGGCAACGCCGCTGTCCATATATCCCGTACCGGCCTGCGCTGTATCGCCGACGGTCAGCCGCCCGGCAAGCTCAGGCGCGACGACAAAGTTCAACGTATGTGCGCTGCTGTCGGTTTCGACAACGCACAGCTCCTGATTTTTTTCGACTGTGTCGCCGGTCTTGCAGCTTATATGCGTCACGGTGCAGTCATATGGGGCAAAGATATTGCTCTCGCCGGTCTCACCGCGCATTTCCTTTATAAGCTCCTGTTGTTCGGCGATCCTCTTCGCGGTATATTCAAGGGTGCTGTTGATCGCGGTTATCGCGTTTGTTTCATACAGGCGCGTTTCCGCGATTTTTTTCTTTGCAAAATCGTATGTCGCTTTTACTTCGCTGTAATTTGCCGAGAAAACGGCGGCCTCAGAAGCGTCTATGTACGGTGCGGCGTTCATCTGCTGCTGGGAAACGCCCATATAATACTCAAGCTTGCTCATCGGGATATGCTCGGTAATGCCGTTGACCGTGACGTCCCAGAGCTTGTCGGTAAAGTCCGTGAGCCACGGCGTCTGGCAGGCGTAGTTGTTGTATTCGGCAAAAAGCTGGTCAAGTATTTCAAGCTCCGCCTCGACCTCGCCGTCCTGCACATGCTCAAAGGTGAAGAGCAGATCGCCCTTTTTAAGTCTCTGCCCCTCTTTCACCTCAACGGTTTTGATTGTTCTCGCGGAGGGTGATGTTATCCCTGCACTGCCTGCGGATGTGACCCTGCCCGTCCCCCTTATCGCGGTGGAGAGCGTGCCGCTTCCTATCGTACTGACCTCTACCTGCGGCAGAAAGTGGCTCATGAGCGAATTTGACATGAACGTGAGCACCATAAGTGCGACAAGCAGCACGATCGCGGCATCCTTCAATATTAAAGACTTTTTGCTGTCGGTCTTTTCCATTTCATCTACCGCCTTTTGTCGTCTATCCGTTGCTTCTGCCGATGCGGCGGCACGGATTTATTCATAAACCGCAGGCGTGTTGTGCGGTGAAGTCCTTATTATTGACTGTCAGCAAGGCGAACCTGTTCTCCGCTCTTTATAGGCGCGGAGGATGTTGTTATCACGAAATCGCCCGAGTCAAGCTCTGCCGTCACGGCGGAGTTGGTATCGTCCTCTGCCAGAACATCGACCTTGACGCGCTTTGCCATATACCTGTTGCCGAGAGGAGAATTCTTCGCCTCGACGGCAAGGACGAATTTGCCATTCTTGTCGCTGCGTATAGCGCTGTTCGGCACAACAAGGTCATAGTTTGCGCTCTTCTGACCGACGGACACGGTAAGTTCCGACCCGGCGGTGACATTGCCCTCAAGGTCAAAGGTGAGCACTTTCTTGTTCTGGGGATTTTCCTTGTCGGTCGCAATGGATTTGAGTGTTGCCTTTATCTCGTTGCCCCAATAGAAATTGCTTATCGTCGCCTCATCGCCGACTCTCAGGCGGCGCGCCTGATCGTTCGTCACGGAGAAGCTGACGGTGTAGCCCATGTCGGCGACCTCAATGACCGCAAGGATATCGTCCTTGGCAACCGTATCGCCGGAAGCGCAGTTTATTTCCGTCACGGTTCCCGCCGTCTTCGCCTCGATAACGTTGTTGTCGCCCTCGCCGGAAAGCTCCTTGATCTTTTCTTTCTGCCGTTCAATCTTATCGGCTGCGGTCTGAACGGCAACATAGGCGGAATTTGCGCTCTGTCCTGCAAGCGCCATGGAGTAAGCAAGCTCAGCCTGTGCGGCTCTGTAAGCATCTTTGGCATTTGCCAGCGCGTTTTTTGCCTCCACGTATTCCGTGTAGCTGGTATTGTACCCCGTCCATGCTTTGATCTGGTTTTCAACAATTGTCAGTTCGCTTTGCTTTGAATATATTTCCGATTTTCTTTTATTGATCTCTTCGTTATTTTTGTTAAGAAGCTCTGCATACTCGGCCGAAAGGCGGGCAACTTCGGCTTCCGCCTCTTTCACCTGCTTTTCGAGTTCCTCTATTGATGTATCTCCCGTTGACGGCGTATAATTTTCTGCCGCCTCCGTTGTTGCTTCCGTTCCAGCTGTTCCTGCCGTTCCGGCTGCTGCATCATCTGCCGTTGACCCGGAAGCGCCGTCTGCTGCCGAACCCGTTCCCCCTCCGCTTGATTTCAGCGAACTGAGCAATGACCTTAGATAATTCAGTCTTGTCATGGCGTCATCAAGGGTTCCTTTTTTCGTGTCAAGTTCTTTTGTATATTCGTCGAGTTCTTTTTGGAGCGTATTAATTTCGTTTTCCAAAGCGTCCCTTCTTGCAACCAGCTCTTCCAATTCTTTCTGATCATTTATCGGATTGGCTTTCAGAGCCGCTTCGGCCGCTTCGAATCTTGCCTGCGCTGCTTCAATGTCTCTTTCTCTGGCTTTTATATTCGCCTGTTCGTTTGCAAAGCCGTCGCTTACCGGCAGAGCCGCAACGGCGGCGTTATAGCTTGCTTCAAGGTCATAAAGGGTGTTCTTCGCCGCCTCAAGCTCTGCGCTGTCGCCCGCGCCGAGTACAAAGAGGATATCCCCAGTCTTGACCTCCGCGCCAGTCTTTACCATGACCTTGGCTATGGTCACGGTGCCTTTTGCCTTGATTTTATTGCTGCCGTTGGCGACCACCTTGCCCGTGCCGCGCACCTTGGCGGTGATAGTGCCGGACTTTACCTCCTGCGTTGCGACCTCGGTCAGCGACGCGTTGAGTATAGTGCGCGAGAAAAACGTCAGCACAAGCAGCACCGCAAGAAACACTATCGCGGCGTCCTTTACCCATGTTCTGTTCTTGACTTCTGTTTCCATGTCGGTATACCTCTCAGTCAATCGTAAAACTTTAATCAGCCCTTGACGCTGCCGGAATTGGCAATGCCTTCTACAAGATATTCCTCGCCGTGGAGGAAGATAAGCAGAGTCGGTATCATATAAACAGTCGCCATTGCAAAGGCAAGGCCTATCTCGCCGGAGTTTATCGACGAGAGAAAAACCGAAAGCGGCTGGGCATCGGCATTTTCAAGCAAGATCAGCGGCTGCTCGACCATGTTCCAATAGTCGATAAAAACGAGTATCGTTATAGAATACAGCGCCGAACGGCACTGCGGGATGCATATCTTTGTAAAAATCTCCCATTCGCCCGCGCCGTCTATCTTCGCCGCCTCAATGAGCGCATACGGTATGCGGCGCATGAATTTTGTCAGCAGGAACACCGAAAATGGAGCGAACATTCCGGGCAGTATTATCGCCCAGCGGGTGTTGAGTATGCCAAGCCACTTTGAGACAAGGTAGTTCGGCACAAGCGTCACCTGATAGGGCATAAGCATCAGAATGACATAGAAAAAGAATATGCCGCTTCTTATCTTTCCGCGCCAGCGTGTGAAGCTGTACGCGGCGACGGAGGCAATGCCCACCTGCAAAATCACGATAGGCACAACGAGGAAAACGCTGTTCCAGAATTTCAGCAGATAATCGGGCGATTTCACAAGCCCGTTTATGTACTGTGAAAACGTGACCTTATCGGGAATGAACTTGAGATTTACAGTTTTTGATACATAACCGCCGCTCGTGGTGGAGAAGATCATACCGTAGTTTGACTTTATTTCCGACTCCGACATAAAAGAGTTCGTGATCGTCAGCACCGTCGGCAGCAGGAAAATCACTGCGAATATAACGCAGAGTATAAACATGACGCCTCTGGAGAAATAATGTTTCTTCTTCATCCCTCCACGTCCTTTCCGAACCAGTCCTCCGCCTTGAACAGAAGCGCAATAATTACCACCATGACGAGCGCCATAACGACGGCTGCGGCGGACAGCTTCTGATAATCAAGGGAGTTGAAGGTGTTGTTCATAAAGTGCTGGAGCATATACAGCGTTTCATACGGGTAATCCCCCGTCAGCAGATACACCTCGCGGAAGACCTTGAATGAGTTTATGAGCGAAAGGATCGTGACGAAAAGCACCGTCGGCGAAAGATAGCGAAGCTTTATCGCAAAGAACTTATAAAGCTCGCTTGCGCCCTCAACGTCCGCGACCTCCAGCAGCTCCTTTGGGATGTTGGCAAGCGCCGCCATGAACAATATCATAAAATACCCGAGGTTTTTCCACAGGAACAGGATTATTACAACGACCTGACTGTATTCCGATTGCAGCCAGTCTATCTTATCCGCACCGAAAAGCAGCAAAAACTCGTTGACCGTACCGTTATAATTAAAAAGCACCTGCCAGATAAGCACGACCGACGCCACAGGGACCATCATCGGGCTTAAAAAGAACGTGCGGAACTGCGATTTTCCGGGGATGTGCGCTTCAAGCATCAGCGCCAGTATGATCGACAGCACCACGGCAAGCGGCACCGCTATCGCGGAAAAATGCAGCGTGTTCTTCGCCGCAAGGATGAACGCGGAGTTGTTGAAAAGCTTAATAAAATTGTCCAGAAACACAAAGTTTCTCGAGCCGACCCCGTCTATAAGTGAATAGTACACCACAACGCAGAACGGCACGATGAAAAACACCGCCACGCCCAGAAAACTGGGCGCAAGAAAACAGAGACTTCTCGCAAAGTCCCGCCTGCGCTCTATGCCGCCTGTTCTGTTTTTTCTTATCTTTGCCATAGTCCGCCTTTTAAATTGCTCATCGCAAGCATAATTGTAATTATTGTACTACATCTCACCGCGCTTTTCAAGCAAACGAAATGTTAAATATAGCGCCGTATGCAGCGCTGCAATAAAACAGGCTGCTATGCCGTCTGTACTGCCATCTCCGGGCATATACAAGGAACTCTTATCCGCCCACTCGCAGAGCGGAAAAACCGCTGTTTGCGCCTATAATTGCATCAGCTTTCTGCACCGATTCAGTGCAGAAAAAAACAACACGCATGAAATTGAAAGAAAGACGGCTTGCCGTTTCAAAAACAAAAGTTAAAAATATTTCACTTTTCCTGTTGACGCGCATTGATGCAAGTGATATATTTGTAACATCGCAAGTGCGAAATATGTCACATTGAGGGAAAAAGTATGAATAAGAAAGTAACATTAAAAGAGCTGCTCATCGCACGTATCGTACTGGCGGTCTGTATCGCGGTATATTACTGGTGCTGGGCCAGAAACGGGTGGGAAAGCTATTTCAGCTCCATTCAGACAACCGTTGCGATCTTCGCTTTTTTCTTTTTCTGCTTTTTGGGTGCGCGGGAAAGAAAATACAAGAAAGAGGTCGTGGACGAAATGGCCGCGGCAAATCTGAAACGCTGTGACTCGGTCTGCTATAAGATAACTATGGTATTGATCGTCTGCATCGGGTTTCTGTCGGCCATTTTACGGTTTTCCGTATCCACGGAGCTGATAGGCTACCTGCTGATGGGTGTGCTGGTGGCAACGTCCGTTATACGAACGATACTGTTCTGCTATATGGACGCGAAGGGGGGTTAATCGTGCTCGTAACCAAAATCAAGGAGTATCGGGAGAAAGTGGGGTATAAGCAGAGCGAACTGGCCGAGCTTGTTGGTGCGAGACGGGAAACGATCGTCCATCTGGAAAACGGAAGATATAATCCTTCCCTTAAATTGGCTATGGATATTGCGAAAGTGTTCCATGTGACCGTTGAGGAGCTGTTTGAATTTGTTGATGATGGGAAGTGAGATGCCTGCCGGGAAAACGAAAAATTTTCTATAACAGCTTGTCTTGCTCTGTCTGACGGGTTCGGTGAGCATGAAGCGGCTTATCGACACGGATAATTTATCAGAAAAGCATTGCGTTTATCGTTTCCGGCGGTTATAATCCGTATCGGAATTTGTAATACCATTGCCGGCCGGAGGTATTCGGAAACATAAAAACCTTTTTGACAGAGAGAAGACAGGACAGGTGACCATATGACACGCTCTTATGATTTGACAGAGGGCAGCGTTTCACAGCATTTACTGCGGCTTGCCGCACCGCTTATCGTAGGCAATATTTTGCAGCAGCTCTATAACACGGCGGATGCTTTTATTCTCGGACGCTTTGCCGGCAGTGCGGAGTTTGCCTCCGTGGGCATTGCGGGCGCGGTGATGAATTTGTTTATCTTTATGATAACTGGCGCGTGCAGCGGCATTTCCGTTATCCTTGCACAACTTTACGGCGCGCAGGACAGGGAAGCGTTCAGACGTGAGCATTGGCTGTCGCTTGCCTTTGGCCTGCTTGTGACCGTTGTGTGCAGCGCCGTCGGTTTTTTCATACTTCCGGCTTTGCTCCGGCTTATCCGCACACCGGCGGAACTGACAGGCTTTGTGACCGCCTACCTCACAATTATTCTGCTGAGTCTCCCGGCCACATTCCTTTATAACCTGTACAGTGCGCTTTTGCGCTCCATAGGGCGGGCAAATGCGGCGCTGCTGGCTTTGTTTGCGGCGGTGAGCGTTAATCTGCTGCTGGATTACTGGTTTGTCGCCAAGCTGCAATGGGGCATTTCCGGCGCGGCATGGGCGACTGCGGTATCGCAGGCGTTTTCGGCGATGCTGTGCATCATATATCTGCGCCATAAAACGCCGGAGCTGATCTTTACGCGCAAGGACTGCCGAATGGATGCCGCGCTTCTGCACCGGACGGCACATTTCAGCTTTATTACCGCCATGCACCAGTCAAGCCTGTATATCGGAAAGCTGCTTGTGCAGGGTGCTGTAAACACCGGCGGCACGGAAATGATCTCCGCCTACACCGCGACGACGCGTATCGAGGGCTTTGCAAACTCGTTTGCCGACAGCGGCGCCGCTGCGGCTTCGGTAGTTGTGGCGCAGAACTACGGCGCGGGCAAGGATGACCGGGTGCGCGAGACGTTTGGCAGGAGTTTTGTGCTTATGATCTGTATGGGGCTTGCGATGTCGGCGATAATGTACGTCAGCGCAAGCGCATCAGTTGGTTTCATGCTGGGAAGTTACAGCGGTGCGGCCTATGAAAACGCACGCGATTATATGAAGATTGTGGCTCTGTTCTATACGTTTTGCTTCACAGGCGGCAGCTTTGCGGGCTACTTTGACGGCATAGGCCGCGTGTCCGTTCCGTTTATCGGCGCGACAAGCCATATTGCGCTTCGTGTAGTCCTCTCGTGGCTGCTGGTCGATAAAATGGGACTGCCTGCGGTCGCGCTTGCGACAGGTATAGGCTGGGTGCTTGTGAATGTTTTGTGGGCAGTCATAAAGCGCTGCACCGCGAAACGCAGCTGTGCCGAAAACAGAATTGAATAAAAAACAGTAAAGATAAGGGGCGGCAGCAAAATGGTAACTTTTGCTGCCGCCCCTTAAAAACGCGGTTCTCTGTCTGCTCACAGTCTCCACCATTTTATGCTGGAGGCTCCAAGCTCTTTTATGGGATAAATGCCCTTTACGTCGATGAGCACCGGCTCAATGCCGGGGCGGTAAAGCTTAAGAATATCGCCGAGTTCCATTTCGCGGAACTCCCTGTGAGCCACTGCGGCGATTATACAGTCGGCGTCGTGGATATCCTCAAGCGCGGTAAGGTCAATGCCGTATTCTTTCTTTGCTGCTGCGGGATCTGCCCACGGATCGACGACCAGAGGTTCAATGCCGTAGCCGCCGAGGCATTTTATAATATCCTCCACCTTGCTGTTGCGGCAGTCGGGGCAGTTTTCCTTGAATGTGATCCCGAGGATAACGACCCTGCTCTTTTTTGGAGCCTGCCCCGCCTCGACCATTTTCTTTACCGCGGTTTCCGCGACAAACGCGCCCATACCGTCGTTCACTATCCTGCCATTGAGGATTATCTGACTGTGATAGCCGAGCTTTTCCGCCTCGTATGTAAAATAATACGGGTCAACGCCGATGCAGTGTCCTCCGACAAGACCGGGACGGAAGCCGAGAGCGTTCCACTTAGTGTTCATGCCGTCAACGACCTCATTCGTGTCGATGCCCATACGGTCAAATACCATGGCAAGTTCGTTCATGAAAGCAATGTTGATGTCGCGCTGGCTGTTTTCGACGACTTTGACGGCTTCGGCAGTCTTGATGCTGCTGACCGGATATGTCCCGGCTTTGATAACAATGTCATAAACCTGCTTAACGATCCTGCACGTCAGCTCGTCCATGCCGGAGACGATCTTGCGGATAGTGGTCAGTGTATGCACCTTGTCGCCGGGGTTGATGCGTTCGGGACTGTACGCGATCTTGAAATCCGTCCCGCACGCCAGACCGGATTCCTTTTCAAGGATAGGTATGCAAACGTCTTCTGTGACGCCGGGATATACCGTTGATTCATAGCATACGACCGCGCCTTTAGTGAGGTTGCGCCCGACTATGCGCGAGGCGTTTTCAACGGGATAGAGATCGGGCGTGTGGTCGGAGTTTACCGGCGTGGGCACGGCGACGATGAGAAACTTCGCTTCGCGCAGTCTTGTTTCGTCCGAGGTAAAATCGACCGTAGTACGGCTTATGGCCTCGTTCCCGACCTCGTTTGTCGGGTCAACGCCGCTTTTGTACTGCCGTATTCTGTTTTCATTATGGTTATAGCCGATAACCTTCACGTATTTTGCAAACTCAACGGCGATCGGCATACCCACATAGCCAAGGCCGATAAGCGCAAGCTTTTCCTCCCCGGCGATAAGGCGGTCGTACAGTGTATCGAAAGCGATTGTGTTATCCATGTAAGCACCAACTTTTGCTGCAAATTATTTTTTTGAAACCCGTAAGAGCCGGGCAGAGCCGCCGAAATGCGGTGTGTGTTCAACTCCGCTTATGCTTAGAAGAGTTAATCACATTAAATCTCTTGATTGCCTTTCAGTATACCACATTCCGACCCGCAAGACAATGTAATTTTCCGCTTGCCGCACCGAAATGAAAACGCACGGCAACTTTCTTCACCTTGCAGTCTATAATCCTACAATACTATATCTTTGCAATCTGATCTATCGCATACAGCGGCAGATCAACGAGCCGGTCTCCTTTTTTATAGTCCGCCATAGATGTACGAACAGATAGTTCGGGCGAGAATTTTTCTCGATAGGTTTTCAAGCTCTTGGCTCTGAGATTTACTTGCGCCTTTACTTCCACAGGAACGATCAGCTCACCCGTATCAAAGTGCAGACTTTATCTCTTTGCCATTCATAAAAAATCAAGCGATACTTAGTCGGCAACCAAATAAAAAAGCTGCACAATGGCGTTTGAAAACCGCAAAATGCAGGTTTCCAAACGCTTTGTGCAGCAGAGGGCAGATTCCGTATTACTTGTCAAGATAGGTTTTGACAAGCTCCTGCATCAGCTCATCCCTGTCGATGCGGCAGATGAGGGAGCGGGCGTTGTTGTAATTCGTTATATAGGTCGGGTCTTCCGAAAGAATATAGCCCACTATCTGATTGATGGGGTTATAGCCTTTTACCATGAGGGAATTGTACACAGAGGACAATATCTCCTTCATTTCCGCTTTGCTGTCAACGGCCGTAAATTTTCTGGTAGCATCTTCCATGATGACCCTCCTCTTTTTTTCTCTGTTATTTAGACGATTATAAAACGAAAAAGTTCCAAGTAAAGGAAAATTGCTTTAAAATTTTTGCTTTATCCGGCAAAGCCGTTTGACGCCGTTATCTTATTACCGCGCCGAATTTCTTTTCAAGCGCTTCGAGTATTGCCCTTATCGTCTCCTCGGCGTGTTCGTCGGTAAGCGTCTGATCGTCCGCACGCATTGTCAGGGAGAATGCGACGGACTTTTTGCCCTCCGCGATATGGTGGCCGGTATAAATGTCAAACAGCTTGCAGCCCTTGAGATACTGACCGCCGTTTTCGTTTATGCAGTCCATAAGCTCCCCGACGGTAATGCCGCTGTCACAGACGACCGCGATATCGCGGGTCGTGGCGGGGAACTTGGGCAGGGGCTTGTATACCGGCAGTGCGCCCTTGAGAGCGTAGAGCGCCGCAAAATTCAGCTCAGCACAGTAAAGCTCGGCGTCTACGCCGTAATTCTTCGCCGTTTCCGGGTGAATCTGTCCGAATATGCCGACATACACGTCGCCGACATAGACCTTTGCGCAGCGACCGGGGTGATATGCGGGATTTTCGCGCTCTGCAGCATACTTTGCACCTTCGATATCAAGCGCTTCAAACAGCCCTTCGACCCAGCTTTTTACCGTAAAGAAGCTGATGTTGTTTCCGTAAGCGCCGATAGAAACTATCTTCGGCTCATCCGCAAGGCCGTCCTCACGCTTGAGGTATATCCTGCCGATCTCATAGAGCGCAGCGGCGGGATTGCGGAAGTTGTAGTTACGGGTCAGAATTTCCAGCATGGAGGGGAGAATGGTGGTGCGCATGATCGAGGTGTCCTCGCCGAGCGGGTTGAGTATTTTAAGGCTGTCTCTCAGCGGGGAATCGACGGGCATTCTTATCTTGTCGTAGTAGGCGGGAGAGATAAAGGAATAGGTGATTATCTCATCCAGACCCATGCTGCGCAGAGCCGCGCCGACATTGCGCTCACACTGCTGCACGTCGGTAAAGCCGCCGCAGGTGCTTATTGCGCCGGTGAATTTTACGGGGATGTTGTTGTAGCCGTAGAAACGGGCGACTTCCTCCGCAATGTCGGAGTAGTGCTCAACATCGCCGCGCCACGAGGGAACGTATATTGTGTCGCCCTCGACGGTGAAGCCGAGGTCAACGAGGATTTTGACCATGGTATCGCGGTCAACATCGGTGCCTAAAAGCGCGTTTATCTTGTCCGGTTCAAGCTTGACGGTGGTGGTTTTAAGCTCGGCGGGAACAACGTCAATGACGCCCTCGACCACTTCGCCCGCACCCAGAAGTTCAATAAGCTCACAGGCGCGCTCGACTGCCTTTATGGTATTCTGCGGGTCAAGTCCTTTTTCGTAGCGGGCGGAAGCGTCGGTGCGCATACCGAGAGCGGTTGCGGTGCGGCGGACGGAGGGGCCGTTGAAGTTCGCGCTTTCAAACAGGACCATATCCGTGTCGCCGACTATCTCGCTGTTCGCGCCGCCCATAACGCCCGCTACGCACACGGGCTTTTCCGTATCGCATATGCACAGCATATTTGTGGTGAGCTTGCGGTCGGTGCCGTCAAGTGTGGTGATGACCTCGCCCTCTTTTGCGCGCCGGACGTGAATTTCGTGATCCTTGACGCAGGAGAAGTCAAACGCGTGCATCGGCTGGCCGTACTCGAGCATGACATAGTTGGTGATATCGACAATGTTGTTTATCGGGCGCATACCGGCGTTGCGGATACGCTCGCGCATCCACGCAGGGGAGGGGGCTATGCGGACGTTCTTGACCATGCGCGCCGTGTAGCGGGGGCAGAGCTCGGCGTCCTCAATGACGATCTTCGCCATGTCATTGATATCGCCGCCTGCGGCAGCTCTGACAACGGGGGTGTGCAGCTTCAGCTCCTTGCCGAAGGTAACGGCGGCTTCGCGTGCAAGACCTATGGTGCACAGGCAGTCGGGGCGGTTGGGGGTTATCTCAAACTCAACGATATGGTCGTCCATACCGAGCAGAACGCCGACGTCGTCGCCGGGCTTGCAGTCCTCATGCAGAACGAGTATGCCGTCCTCAATGCAGTGCGGGAACTCCTCCTGCTTTGCGTGGAGATCGGCAAGCGTGCACACCTTGTCCTTTGCCGTGTCGAACGCGATCATGTCGCCGGCATGGATATTCTGACAGTCGGTAACGCAGCAAAGCTCTCTTGCGCCAAGATCGATGCATACCTTCCATTTACCTACGGCATAGGGGGCAACATCGGTCACATCCGCAGCGTAGACCGTGCCGAAAATCTTGTCGCCGCTGTGGATATCTGCGGAGACAGAGGGCTTTTCGGGGTCAAGCGGCTTGTAGTCGCCGAGGATGGCGGCGGCCTTTATCTCGCCGTAGGGAAAGTCATGTACGGTCATATTAAGCTCCTTGAGGGAGCAGAGCATACCGCAGGATTCTACGCCGCGGAGCTTGCCCTTCGTGATCTTCACGCCGCCGGGCAGCACGGAGTTGTGCAGCGCGGCCGGAACGAGATCGCCCACGTGGATGTTCCACGCGCCGGTGCATATCTTTACAGGCTCCTCCGCACCGACATCTATCTTTGTGACCAGCATATGGTCGGAATTGGGGTGCTTTTCAATGGAAAGTATTCTGCCGACCTTGACGTTGCCTATTTCCTTGCTCAGGTCTTCGGTTATCTCGACTTTTGAGCCGGAAATGGTCATGGCTTCGGCAAAGGTTCTGTCGTCGTATTTATCCAGAGGAAGCTCAACAAACTCATTGAGCCATTTTCTCGAAAGATTCATCGTTTATTCTCCAATCAATGTATAACACTAAACTCTAATTGAAATCTGCGCCGCTCCTGCGGTCATCAGAACTGTTCGAGGAAGCGCGTGTCGTTCTCGAAAATAAGTCTCAGATCGTTTATCTTGTATTCGCCCATTGCAAGTCTCTCAAGACCCATACCGAACGCCCAGCCGGAGTATACGTCGGGGTCGATGCCGCATCCGGAGAGAACTTTCGGGTGCACCATGCCCGCGCCGAGAACCTCTATCCAGCCCTCGCCTTTGCAGGTGGGGCAGCCCTTGCCGCCGCACTTGTGGCACTGGATGTCCATTTCGCAGCTTGGTTCGGTAAACGGGAAGTGGTGAGGGCGGAAGCGCGTCACGGTACCCTTGCCGTATATCTTCTCGACAACGAGGTTGAGCGTCGCCTTGAGATCGGACATGGTGATGCCCTTGTCAATGACCATGCCCTCTATCTGGTGGAACATGGGGGAATGGGTCGCATCGACCTCATCCTTGCGGTAGACGCGTCCGGGGGCGATCATGCGGATAGGCAGCGTCTTGGATTCCATCGCGTGAACCTGCATAGGGGAGGTCTGTGTGCGCAGGAGTATCTTGCTGTCCTCGGTGAAGTAGAAGGTGTCCGTCCATTCTCTTGAGGGGTGGCTGTCCTCAATGTTGAGCTTTGTAAAGTTGTATTCGGCAAGCTCCACCTCAGGTCCGTCTATTATTTCAAAGCCCATGCCGATGAAGATGTCCTTTATCTGGTCAAGCACATTGTACATCGGGTGCTTGTGGCCGAGCTTGGGCGCTTCCGCGGGCATGGTCACATCGACCGCCTCCGATTCAAGCTTCAGCTCCATGAGCTTTTCGGAAAGCTCCGCCTTGCGCGCATCAAGCGTGCTTTCTATGTCGGCGCGAAGCTGGTTTGCAAGCTGCCCCATGATCGGGCGCTCCTCTGCGGAAAGCTTGCCCATCTGACGGAGGATAGCCGTCAGTTCTCCCTTTTTGCCGAGGTATTTGACTCTGAGCTGTTCAAGCAGCTCAACGTTGTCACATTCGCCGATCGCTTTGATAGAGGCGTCTCTCAGCCCCTGCATGAGTTCTTTCATCGTCTTCTCCTGTTGAAAAATATCACGGCGCCGCCGCTTAAAATTAAATAATGAATTGAGATAAAAAAATACTCCCGCCCCACAAATGGGACGAAAGCAAGAACCTCCGCGGTACCACCCACGTTCGGCACAGTGTGCCGCGCTTGAGGGAACTGTAACGCGTCCCACACGCCGATGATTGATCGGGCACTCCCGGGCGAACCAAGCGCCGCATCCAAGGAGGCTTCCAGCCGCCGGCCTCCACTCTCTGCTGAATGTTGAAACGCTATTTTCCCGTTCATAGTGTACAGTACAATAGCATATTTTCCGCTTTATTGCAAGGGAAATTTTTTGACTTTTTCTGCACGGGTGATTATAATAGCGGCACGGACATATATATGGTACAAGTATGAGGCGGCGGAGCCGCCGCGAAATCCGAAAGGGAGATTTTTATGAAAAAATTGCTTGTACCGATGATGCTGACAGTATGTCTGCTGCTCTCCTCGTGCGGCGCGGATCGCGCAGGAGACAGCTTTGAAAGCTTTACCGAAAAATTGCGTGCCTGCGAGAGTCTGAGCTTTGACGCGGCGCTGCGTGCGGAGTATGAGGATAAGACGGCGGAGTTTACCGTGAAATATGTTTCCGACAGCGGCGGCTGCACCGTTACGGTGACGAAGCCGGAGCTTATAAGCGGGATAAGCGCGAGAGTCGAAAACGGCGAAAGCCGTCTCCAGTTCAACGGTATGGCGCTCGATACCGGCGAACTCACAAGCTTCGGCCTTTCCCCGCTGTCGGCGCTCCCGATGCTTATCGACGGAATAAAAAGCGGGTATGCAGGCAGCGTGTGGGAGGAGAACGGTGAAATTGCCGCGAGCGTTGAAGCAAGCGATGAACTTTCGATTCAGATACATATAGATAAATACACTCTTGCTCCCATCTATGCCGAGCTTATAAGCGGGGGAGAGGTCAAGGTGTTTGCAAATATATACAATTGGAACATAAGTTAGTTATATCGGAAAACAGGAGTAGGCAATGAACGATTTACAGAAGAGAACATGGGCGGAAATAAGCCTTGAGAACATCCGCCATAATTATAACGCTATCCGCAGCGCGATACCCGCAGACTGCCGCTTTCTGGGCGTGGTGAAGGCCGACGCCTACGGTCACGGCGCACTGAGGGTTTCCCAGCTGCTTGAGAATGCCGGGGCGGATTATCTTGCGGTCTCATGCCTTGACGAGGCGATAGAACTGCGCGACGGCGGCATCACCATGCCGATACTTATTCTCGGCCATACGCCGCATGAGTATACAAAGACGCTTATCGACAACAATATCACCCAGACGGTTACATGTCTTGCCAAGGCGCTTGAATATTCCGCCGACGCCGAAGCTTTGGGCAAAAAGCTGCGCATCCATATCAAGCTTGACACCGGTATGTCGCGTCTCGGCTTTCTTGTGGAGGGTGGGCATTTTGACGAGGGCGTTGACAACGTTATCCGCTCCTGTTCACTGCCGGGGCTTGAGCCGGAGGGTGTCTTTACGCACTTTGCCGTTTCCGATGAGAGCGGCGCGGATAACGAAAGCTATACCCGCGCACAGTTCAGACTCTTTACCGACGTTATCGCCGCCGTTGAAAAGCGCGGCGGAGTGAAGTTTGCGATACGCCATTGCGCAAACAGCGGCGCAGTGGTGAATTACCCGGAAATGTGCCTTGATATGGTTCGCCCCGGGCTGCTGCTCTATGGCTACGGCGATACAAGCGGACGTCTTGGGCTTCTGCCGTGTATGCGCCTTGTCACTACCGTCAGCACTATCAAGTTCTACGAAAAAGGCACCTCTGTCAGCTATGGCAGGCGCTTTGTGACCGACCGTCGTACCCGCATGGGCGTGCTGTCGATAGGCTATGCGGACGGCTTGCCGAGGCTCATTTCCAACAAATGCTCGTTCTATACCTCCGGCGGCTTCGTTCCGCAGCGCGGCAGCATCTGCATGGATATGTGCATGGCGGAGCTTACGGACGTTCCCGCCGCTGAGGTCGGCAGCGAGGTTGAGATTTTTGGCAGAAACAACAGCATCCTTGCCCTCTCCGACGCCGCGCAGACCATACCGTATGAGCTGCTGTGCGCCGTGTCAAAGCGTGTCCCGCGTGTCTATAAGCAGTTTTGACTAAAACAAGAGCCGTTGCCATCAATTGACAAGAGCACACTGTCAGGCATGTGTGCTCTTGTCATTGATGGTATCTTTCGACAAACATAATCTCCCGGGCGGTGTTACTTTACTGGAATCCGTCCGGGAGTTTTTCTCATCTGTTTTCTTCGGTTATTTTGCCTTGCTTCTTTTCAAAATCCTCTACACATTTGCGGATAAGAAAAAGTATCTGGCTGTTTGCGGAACGACCCTCGTAGTCCGCAACTTGGTGAAGCTTGTTGAGCAGCTCCTCGTCTATTCTTATTGACAGGCTCTTTATCGCCATAATTCGCCTCAAATAAACATATTATGCGTTTATAATATGTTCAAAATGCAATATTTTGTGCTGTTTGGATGTAAAATGTATCCAAAATATGTTTATTAAAGAGGTGCATTATGAAAAACGAACCCAGTAACGAACCAAACTACAAGGAAATGTATTTAAAAATGGTGAGAGCATCGGAAACGGCGATACGCGCACTTGCCGCCGCCCAAAGGGAGTGCGAAGAAATGTACATTGAAGCGGAGGAAAAGAGGGATTCACAGAATGTCAGGGAAATAGATTGAGCGGGCGCAAATATCATCCATACTGTACGGTGTTATGCTTGACATATCGAGTCTCGAGCGACATGAAAAGGGCACTGCGACAAGCGGTTAGCTCGGAAAAACTTGGTTTATAGCTAAGCTACAAAAAACGTCACTTGCCCGAGTGGCGGTTTTGCTTTACGGTTATTGTAATCGTGTATGTAAATACATGAAAAGTAATCGTAAGTGGCATACGCTTCACCCCCTTTCGGGTAGTAAAAGCATAAAAAATCCAAATCGAAGCCCAACATAGTGGGTTCGATTTGGAAAGGAAAAGCAATATCATCGGTCGATCTGACGCCGTTTGCGGCGGCTGATGACCTTATGGTGTTGTTTTGACGCAGCCGCCTGCCGTTGTGCAGCGCCCAGCGCTCCAAAAGAAGTGCCAGCGACAGACTATCATATATTATGACGTATCGCAAGCATAATTTTGCACAGGAAACTTCCCGCATTTATATTACGCTTTCTCCCGATTCGATTATCATTTTTTCCAGCTCTCCGGCGGCGACGCTGAGGGGCTGGTCTTTTCTTTTGACAAGGCAGACGCGGCGCGGCGGGAGCGGCGTAACAAGGTCGATCACGCGCACATCGTCCGAGGGACGGATAAAAGCCCGCGGAACGATCCCTACGCCGAGACCGGCTTCCACCATCGGAAGTATCTGGTCGGCGGTGAACGCCTCGATATCCGGCCGGAACGGCAGGCCGTTGGCAGCAAAAAAGCCGGAGTAAAGCGCATGTGACTGCGTGTCCGCACCGAGTGTGATAAGCGGGTAGGCGCGCAGCTCCTCCAATGTGACCGAATGGTTCAGAAGCTCCTGAAAGATTGGCGCGCAGACGGCGACCTCGTGAATGGCGCGGATGTCGGTCTGCTGGAAAGAGGCGGCATACGGCACTGGCGTCGTGACGACGGCAAAGTCGGCTGTCGTTTCGCGCAGGGCGGCGATGGCCTGCGGCGTGGAGTAATTGCTGATACGCAGACGCACGCCCGGATAACGGGCGCGAAAGGCCGCAAGCACGGGAAGGAGCAGACAGCGCAGCGCCCCCTCGCTTGTGGCGAGAAACACCGTACCGGCTTGCAAAGAGCGGCTCTGCATCAGCTCCGCTTCTCCGGCTTCAAGCTGCTCCACGGCGATCTTGACATGGCGGTAAAGCCGTTCTCCCTCGGGAGTCAGCTTCATACCGCGGTTTGTTCTTGAAAAAAGCGGACAGCCGAGCGCAGCTTCAAGGTTCTTGATCGACCGCGTAAGATTGGGCTGATTATTGACCAGCAGTCTGGCCGCCTGCGAGAGATTTCCGCATTTGGCGGCATAATAAAAAATCCGGTAATAATCATAGCTGACCTCCATGTCACTTTCTCCTTTGCTATATGATAATGATATGAATGATATATTTTTTTAAGATTTTACATATATCTGCACACGCATTATAATATGCACACTTCGGGAAGTCAAGACAGCGTATCAGCAGCGTTCCGAAAGAAAGGCAAGCCAAAATGATACATATATCAAAAGTGGCGGAAGCCGCGTATACTTACAGCCTATACGAAAAGGAGCAGAGCACATGAAGCCCCGCCGGACGATGCCCGGAGGACAGATGTCGGATACGTTCTGCGCCGCCGTATGCGTTATCCTGTCGGGCGGCTTTCAGGATGCGTATACCTATACCTGCCGCGGCGGCGTCTTCGCCAACGCGCAGACGGGAAATATCGTGCTGCTGTCGGCGGCGCTGCTGAAAAGAAATTGGGGTGCCTGTCTTAAATACACTGTACCGCTGCTGGCATTCTTTTTGGGGACTGTCGCGGCGGAGGCTGTGCACATCCGGCTGAAGCGCTGTGAAAAGCTCCACTGGCGGCAGATCATTTTGTGTGCGGAAACAGTGCTGCTGTTTACGGTCGGCTTTCTGCCGCACAGCGTTGACGCGCTTGCAAATGCGATTGTCTCGTTTGTCTGCGCCATGCAGATACAGACATTTCACAAAATACGCGGCCATGTTTACGCCAGCACGATGTGTATCGGCAATCTGCGTGCCGCGACGGAATCGCTGTGCGCATACTGCCGCACGCACGAACCGGAGGCGCTGCATGCGTCGCTGATATATTTCAGCATTATAGCCGTCTTCGCGGCAGGGGCGGCCGCCGGGAGCATTGCCGCCGTGAGGTTCGGCATTCCGGCAATCTGGGTATGCTGCGCGCTGCTGCTGGTCAGCTTTGGAATGATGTTTTTCCCGGCAGGATCCTGACGAAAGGGATGAGTTGTTATGAGCAAAAAACAAAAAAACGTTTCGCTTGTGATCTTCGGCGTTCTGCTTCTGGCGTCGCTGACGCTGAGCCTGCTGTGCGGCAGGCGCGAAGCCTCGGAATCCTTGCAGGCGGTCATGCGGGACGCCGTTCTGCACGAGGACAATAAAATAAGCCTGTTCGGGCTGCTGAACGTAAACCCTGCCGTGATATCCGGATTCACCGTCACGGGTATTCTGCTGCTTCTCGCGGTGCTGGCGCGGATTTTTGTTATCCCGCGCTTCCGGTATACTCCGGGAAAGCTCCAGCTTCTGCTTGAGGAGCTTGTGGGCTTCTTCCAGAACCTTGCGCAGACGAACAGCCCGCACCGGAACGGCTTTCTGGGACTGTACCTGTTTGCCGCGGGAGTTTATGTTTTCTTCGGTACGGTCTTTGAGCTGTTCGGCCTTCAGGCTGTAACGACGAACGGCGCCTCCGTTTCTCTTCCCGCGCCGCTGTCGGATATCAACGCGGCCATCAGTGTCGGCTGCATGTCATATCTGGTCATTCTTGGCGGCGGCATCCGTGTGAATCATTTCCGCGGCGCGGCCAACACGCTCAAGGATTTTTCCCTTCCTATTTCCATGAGCTTCCGCTTGTTCGGCGCGCTTCTGAGCGGTCTGCTGGTTACGGAGCTTGTTTACTATTCGCTCAGCCTGAGCTTTGTGCTGCCGGTATTTGTCGGGATAATGTTCACGCTTCTGCATGCGCTGATACAGACATATGTGCTGACAACGCTGGTATCTATCTTCTACGGCGAGGTCACCGAGCCGCAGACAAAAAAAGTCAAGCAAAACGCTTGAAGTATGGAGGAACTCTGTTATGAAATTTTCCGCAAAAAGAATGGTATCTCTGATTCTCGTCATTATGCTTCTCTGCACGCTTACGGCCGTGACGGCCAGCGCCGCCGAGACAGACGCCGCGCCTGCCGCAGAGAGCGCGTCAGCGTCCGCGACCGAAAGCCCGACGAACGCGAAAGCAATCGCCGCCGCCGCTCTTGTCGGTCTTGTTGCGACCGCAGGCGCACTCGGCATGGCTCTTGCCATCTGCAAGAGTGCCGAGGGTATGTCCCGTCAGCCGGAAGCCTCCGGCAGCATCCGTTCTGCCATGATGCTGGGTCTGGTGTTTATAGAGACCGCCATTATTTACGCGCTGATCGTTGCTATTCTTATCATCTTCGTTCTGTAAGGAGGACGCATGATGGGAGTACCGCTGAATATTGACTGGCAGCAGATACTGCTGCACGCGTTTAATCTTATCATTTTGGCGGGCGGCTTGTATTTTCTGCTGTATAAGCCCGTTACCGCGTTCATGGAAAAGCGGCGGGAATATTACGCCGGGCTTGAGGCCGATGCGCAGGCGAAGCTGCATGAGGCTGAGGAGAAGAATCAGCAGGCGGAAGCGAGGCTTGCCGGTCTGAACGCGGAAGCGGAGCAGCTTCGCGCACAGGCGCAGAAACAGGCCGACGCACAGATCGCCGCCTGCCTTGCGGAAGCGGAGAGCGAAAAGCAAAAGCTGCTTGCCGATGCAAGGGCGCAGGCCGAGCGTGAAAAGGACGCCATTCTGCGCGAGGCGAACGAGAAGGTCGGCGAACTTGTCTCCGACGCCGTTGACAAGCTGATCTCCGATGGGGATGATCCCTACGCGGACTTTCTGAAGGCCGTCGAACGGGGGCATAACACATGAGCGGGCAGCAATTACAGGCATGCGTATACAGCCGCGTTGCGCCTGCCGAAGAGCAGCTTGCACAGCTGCGCGAGTTTTTGGAGCAGAAATACCGCCGTCCGGCAAACCTCCGCTGGGAGCTGGACGATCGGATGAAAGACGGGTTCCGGCTTGAACTCGGCGAAGGAGACACGCGTGAGCTGGTTTATGATTGGAGCAGCGCGGGAAAGAGCAGACAGCTGAAAGAGCGTATTGCCGCCGCAATACGCAGCCGGAGCGATGTGATACCGTTGGTTGAACAGACCCTGCGTGATTTTCACCCGGAAGCAGAGGCAACCGAGATAGGCACAGTGCTTTCCTGCGGCGACGGGATCGCCGAGGTCAGCGGCCTGCCGGGCGCGGAATACGGCGAGATCCTTATTTTTGAAAACAGTGTGCGCGGCATGGTGCTTGACCTGCGCGAGACAAGCATAGGCTGTGTCGTTTTTGCGGACGATGCCGCCGTGTGCGCAGGCGGTACGGTACGGCGCAGCGGAAAATCCGCCGGTATTCCGGTGGGCGACGCTTTTCTTGGCCGTGTTATAGACCCGCTTGGTTCACCTATCGACGGGAAAGGCGGAATAGAAGAAGCGGATTATTATCCGATCGAATCTCCCGCCCCCGGCATCATTGACCGTCAGCCGGTTGATAAGCCTATGGAGACGGGGCTTCTGGCTATCGACTCCATGTTTCCGATCGGACGCGGCCAGCGCGAACTCATCATCGGCGACCGTCAGACCGGCAAAACGGCAATTGCCATTGATACCATACTCAACCAGAAGGATCAGAACGTCGTGTGCATCTACGTCGCTATCGGTCAGAAGGCATCGAGCGTGGCGCAGATAGTCAGGACGCTTCAGGAGCATGATGCGATGCGCTATACGATCGTTATGTGCGCCTCGGCCAGCGATTCCGCGCCGATGCAGTATATCGCGCCATACTCTGGATGCGCGATGGGCGAGTATTTTATGCATCAGGGACGCGATGTGCTGATCGTGTATGACGATCTTTCCAAGCACGCGGTGGCATACCGTGCGCTGAGTCTGCTGCTGGGGCGCTCACCGGGGCGTGAAGCCTATCCCGGCGATGTGTTTTATCTCCATTCGCGGCTTCTTGAGCGCGCCGCGCATCTGGCGGATCATCTTGGCGGCGGCAGCATGACGGCGCTGCCTATTGCGGAAACGCAGGCAGGCGATGTCTCCGCCTATATCCCTACAAATATCATTTCAATCACTGACGGACAGATTTTTCTGGAAAGTAGCCTGTTTTTTGCAGGACAGCGCCCCGCTGTCAACGTGGGGCTGTCCGTTTCCCGTGTCGGCGGCGCGGCGCAGACAAAGGCCATGAAAAAAGCTGCCGGTGCGATACGGCTCGATTTGGCGCAGTACCGCGAAATGGAAGTTTTCATGCAGTTTTCAAGCGACTTGGACGACGCGACAAAGCGTCGGCTTGCCTATGGGCAGGGGCTGATGCAGATGCTGCGTCAAGAGCAGTCGCACCCATACAGCCAGCATGAGCAGGTGTTTCTGCTGGTCAGCGCGCTTGGCCATGTTTTCCAGGCGGTTACTCCTGCCCAGGTGCCAAGCGCCGCACGGCAGATGCTGTCCGCGCTTGAGCGGCAGCTTGCCCCGCTCTGCGTGCGTATCGACTCGACCGGTCAGCTGACGGACGAGGACTGCGCACAGATTCTGGATGCGGCAAGGCAGTTTATTGCGCAGATACCGGATTCGGGCGGTGAACACTGATGGCAGGCACGAAAGAGATCAAGGATCATATCGAGAGTGTGCGCGATACGCAGAAGATCACAAACGCGATGTATCTGATAGCATCGACAAAGCTCCGGAAGGCGCGTGCCGATCTGGAGAACACACGGCCGTATTTTGACGCGCTGCGCACGGAGATCAAGCGGATATTCCGCATGGCAGGCGGCGTGGAGAGCCGGTATTTTTTCCCAGGAGACGACCGACAGCTGAACGGAACCTATGCGTATCTCGTCATCACCGCGGATAAAGGTCTGGCGGGTATGTATAATCAGAACGTTCTGCGCGAGGCCAAAAGGCTGCTGGATAAGCACGCGGACGCGAAGCTCTTTGTCGTCGGCGAATACGGGCGGCAGTATTTTGCGCACCACAATGTCCCAATCGAGAAAAGCTTTCTTTACACCGCGCAGAACCCGACTATGCACCGCGCCCGTGAGATAAGCGACACGCTGCTGGAGCTTTACGACAGCGGAAAAATCCAGAAGATATTCGTCGTTTATACAGACATGAAAAACGCCATAGCCGAGGAAGTCATATCAACGCGGCTCCTGCCGCTTCATCAGCAGACATTTGCGTCAGATCACGAAGAGCAGGCGCTCAGAACGCCGTTTACTTTTGCACCGTCTGTCGAAACGGTGCTTGACACCCTGGTACCAAGCTATGTATCGGGCTTTATTTACAGTGCGCTGGTCGATAGCTTCTGCAGCGAGCAGAACGCCAGAATGACGGCCATGCGCACGGCCAACGACAATGCGGAAGCACTTCTCTCCTCCCTTTCATCCGATTATCACCGTCTGCGGCAAGCGGAGATCACGCAGGAGATCACAGAAATCACCGCAGGCGCGGCAGCGCAGCGGCGAAACGCTAAGGAGGCGCAGATACTTTGAATACGGGAAAAATCCTGACAGTCGCGGGACCGGTCGTGGACTGCGGCTTTGAAAAAGGGCGGCTGCCCGCCATCCGTGAGATGCTGCGCGTCACGGTGCGCGGCGAGGTGCGCGTAATGGAGGTCGTTCAGCAGCTGTCAGCCGAGCGTGTGCGCTGTGTGCTGCTCGGCTCTGGCGAACGGCTTTCACGCGGGATGCCCGTCGAGGCAGCCGGAACCGGCATCCGTGTGCCGGTCGGTGAGGCTACGCTTGGCAGGATGTTCAACGCTCTCGGCGAGCCAATAGACGGCGAGGGCGCACTGCCCGCAGAGACTGCGCAGTGGGAGATACACAGAAAACCGCCCGCTTTTGCAGCACAGCGTCCGGCGACAGAGCTGCTGGAAACCGGCATCAAGGTCATCGATCTGCTGGAGCCGTACCCCAAGGGCGGCAAGATAGGTCTGTTCGGCGGCGCGGGCGTCGGCAAAACAGTGCTTATACAGGAGCTTATCCATAACGTTGCCACAGAGCATGGCGGTTATTCCGTCTTTACTGGAGTCGGCGAACGCAGCCGCGAGGGCAACGATCTCTGGAACGAGATGCATGAAAGCGGCGTTCTGCACAAAACGGCGCTGGTCTTCGGGCAGATGAACGAATCGCCCGGCGTTCGTATGCGTGTGGCGCTGTCCGGGCTGACAATGGCGGAGTATTTCCGCGACGCCGAAAAAAAGGACGTTCTGCTGTTCATCGACAACATTTTCCGCTATGTGCAGGCGGGCAGCGAGGTTTCGACGCTGCTTGGCCGTATGCCGTCCGCCGTCGGTTATCAGCCGACGCTTGCGGAGGAAATGGGCGCGCTTCAGGAGCGCATAGCATCGACCGACGACGGCTCCGTCACCTCCGTTCAGGCCGTCTATGTTCCGGCCGATGACCTGACCGACCCGGCGCCCGCCACAACGTTCACACACCTGGACGCAACGACGGTGCTGAGCCGTAAAATCGCCGAGCAGGGGCTTTACCCCGCCGTCGATCCGCTGGCGTCATCTTCGCGTATACTTGAAGCGTCCGTCGTCGGCCAGGAGCACTACAAAACGGCGCGCCGTGTACAGGAGCTTCTCCAGAAATACAAGGAGCTTCAGGATATCATTGCCATTCTCGGCATGGACGAGCTGAGCGAGGACGACAGACTGACCGTTGCACGAGCAAGAAAGATACAGCGCTTCCTCTCCCAGCCGATGCACGTTGCCGAGAAATTTACCGGTATTCCGGGAGCGTATGTACCGCTTGCGGAAACTCTGCGCGGATTTCAGGCGATTCTCAACGGCGATATGGACGGCTGTCCGGAAGCGGCCTTTTATAATGTAGGGACGATCGACGATGCCGTCCGGAAGGCTGAACTTCTGCAAAAGGAGGCCTGACCGTGAACAGCTTCCGCCTGCATATTCTGGCCGCTGACCGCACGTTTTATGACGGTCTGTGCGAATCGCTTATCATTCCCGCGCCGGACGGGCAATACGGCATCATGGCCTCACACGCCAATACGATCTGTGCCATTGTTCCCGGTACGCTCAGGCTTCGCGTTCCAGACGGGAAAGGGGAGCAGATCGCAGCTGTATCCTCCGGCGTCGTCAAAATCGAGGACAATGATGTTCTTGTGCTGGTCGATTCGGCGGAGCGTCCCGAGGACATTGACCGCCTGCGCGCCCGGCATGCGGCAGACGCCGCAAAAGAGGAGCTTTTGCAGAAGCAGTCCATCCGGGAGCACCGCGAGGCGCAGATGAAACTTTCGCGTGCGATCGCACGGCTGCACGTCAAATCGCTTTCCGAACAATGACATAATCCCGGAACGGGACGCCGAAAGGCGTCCCGTTCCGGGACATTTTTTGCGTAAAGAGAGAATTTATTTGGAATTTGGAAGAAAAATGGTGTTTGCCCATAGTGCTCATATATAAATATTGCTAAAATAGCTTTGGGAAAGTATAGACAAAGCGAACAAGAGCTGGATAAAAGAACATGAAAAAACTATGGAGGTAGAAGAACATGAAAAAAGCTGATCGTAAAATCTGCGAAAGAAAGCGCTGTAAATGCGCGGCGTTCATAAAAACGCTGCTCGGTATGGGTATTGCCGGTCTGCTGGCATATATTGCATACGACAGGCTGATCGCCGATAAGAAGTAATTAGCGGAAGTATGACAACGCCCTTCGGCGTTACACAGTAAAAATCCGAAAACGGACTGCAAAAGCCTGTTTTCGGATTTTTTGCCCAATGTTAAATAGCAGGGGGGCAACGTCACCGCAAAATATAAATATAATATTAAGGCTGATATTAGTATTGATATACCAAGCGGTTTGTACGCTTGAGTATTACCGCAATCACCAATGTGATCATTTCAGCAGTGAAAGGGGCAAACCAAATCGCTTCCGTTCCGAAAATCATTGGAATTAAGAAAATTGCCAAGGCTTTCAACACAATGCCGCGGCTGATGGCAATAACATCGGACACCCCCGTCCGTTTCGTAGAGAAGAAAAACGCTGTATAAATCAAATTATAAGCCATTGGCACAAAGGACAAAGCGAACAGCGGCAATGCCTGTGCGGCCGCCTGCACCAGCTCTGTTTCTTTGTTGAAAATACGGATGATCGGCACATCAAAGAAGAACAGACCGCCATAAATCAGGATGGACAGAATGGCATTGATGATCATTCCGCTGCGAAAATACCAGTTCATTTCCTCAGTGTCCTTCCTGCCGTAACACATTCCCCAAAGCGGCTGCAAGCCCTGTGCAACACCGGACAGGATTGCATTGGCAAGGGAGAAAATAAAACTCAATATGCTGAATGTAGATACGCCGATATCCCCGATCAGGCTTGCCAGCATCAAATTATAGCAGAGTGCTGTGATCGGTGTTGTGAGCTGTGTGACCGCTTCGGGAACACCTCTCTTGCAGATTTTTTTAATAAGCGAAAAATCAATCCGAAATGCCTTGATTCGTAAATCACCTTTTTTACGCAGAAAATGACCCAATAAAACGAGAACAGAACAAATTTGTCCCAGTCCAGATGCGATTGCCGCACCGATGACACCCATCTGCAAAGGAAAGATAAAGAGCCAATCCAAAAAAATATTTGCTGCCGCGCCAACGCACATACCTACAAACGCCAACACCGGGGAACCGTCATTTCGTACAAATACGGAAAGGCAGGTAGAAAGCAGCATAGGGACGGAAAAGGCAGAATAATAAAACAAATACAATCTGGACATTTCCTGCATTGGGGCACTCAGGCTGTTTGCTCCGCTGAAATCAACGATCTGCCCCGAGAACATCATTCCGACAAGCATTAAAAGTACGGATATGGCGAGTGTCAGCGAAAACGCTGTCATAAAAGCGTGATTCGCACCTTCTTTATCTCCGCGCCCAATACGAATCGCTACAACGGTTGCTCCGCCCATAGGAAACATCGCAGCAATAGCGACAACAAACGTAATAAACGGTACACCGATATTAACTGCGCCTAAAGCAGCCGATCCGACACCCTGTCCGACAAAGATGCCATCGACAACATTGTAAAGATAGGTTACAAATAATCCTCCCAATGCAGGAAAAATGTAACCGAATAAAGATTTTGTTTTGGCGTTCATTAAGATACCTCCCATAAAGGAAGCGGGGTAAAGCCTTTTTTGCCTTACCCAGCTGCACAAAACAAAAGTGGGATAAAGCCCGAAAATGGTTTTATCCCACTTCAACAATCTTAGTTGATTGCAAGTCCTCTGATAACCGTGCGGCATTATACTGTTTATATCGGGGAAAGTCAACAGAGTGCGGAAAATTTTATAATTTTATAAATAGTACTGTGCCGCGTTTGATCGGAATAGCGGCAGGGCACTCTGCCGATGTTTTTTACCGTACATGAGCATTAACGCCGACCTCTGATCCTTGCAGTGCCGAAAGCAATGCCCCCTTTAGACGCTTTCTATCAAGATACGCTTTGACAAAAAGAAACAGTAAAGAATAAAAGCGGCTGTCAAAGAACTATGTTTAAAGTCAGATAACAGAGGAACTGCAAACGAATTTTGATTTCCGCCGCAGTCCATTGACCTCTTTCCGGAGTGCTTCAGACAATATGCAGAACATGGCAGGAGCCGCCGCCGAGGACGCGGTTTACCTGCGTTTCAAAGCTTTCAAGCTCTTCATCCGGAACAAAGGCGAGCGCTGTACCGGCAAAGCCGCCGCCATGGACGCGGACAGCGCCTTTTCCGTTCAGAATTTTGCTGCATATCGCCAGCGTGAACGCCATGTCCTGATGCGCGCTTTCACCTGTCGGGGTGATGTTCTGGAGATAGAGAAGGGATGAAAGCCCGGATTCCATTACTCCGCGCAGGAACGCGTCAAAATCGCCGCGTTTGAGCGCTTCAACCTGCGCTCTGACGCGCCGGTTCTCGTCAAAAATGTGCATTGCGCGCAGAACCGCTCTGTCCCCGGCGGCTTTCCGGGCACAGGCAATGCGGCCGTAAAATTCGGCCTCGTCCACGTCACGGAGATACTCCTTGCCGAAAACGGCGCATAGCTTTTTAAGCTCAGCGGGAATTGCGGCGTATTCATGTGTGAGATCGGCGTGGTTCGCGCCGGAATCGACTGTGCATATCGTATAGCCGCAGTTTGAAAAATCAAAAGGCACGCGCTCGACCGCCGGATCCGCCGGGTCGGCAAAGTCGATAAATACAAGTCCGCCCACGGAGGACGCAGTCTGATCCATAAGTCCGCTCGGCTTGCCGAAGTAGACGTTTTCTGCGTATTGGCCGATACGGGCGATCTCGACAGGACTTAGCCTGTTTTCAAAGAAAAGACCGTTGATTATCCTGCCCATGAGCACCTCAAACGCCGCGGAACTTGAAAGCCCGGAGCCGGGCAGCACCGTGGAGTTTACATGCGCGTCGAAGCCTTCCAGCCGGCATCCGCGCCCTGCAAATGCCGCCGCAACGCCTCTCACGAGCGCCGCGGTGGTGTTTTTTTCCTTCTCAATGGCTGAAAGCGCGTCAAGAGAAATCTCACACGGGGCAAAGCCCTCGGAAAAAACGCGGATAACGCCGTCGCCATTGAGCGTCACATCGGCGCACGTCTTCATATCTATCGCCGCGGCGAGCACACAGCCGTGCTGATGATCGGTATGGTTGCCGCTTATCTCTACGCGCCCCGGCGCGGAAAAATAAAAATGATTCATGTTACACCTCGTTCAAAGCGTCAAGAAAGCGCATGAGAGCCGCGTGGCCATCGGCCGTTTTCTTGAACACACCGGCACATTCCAGCACCTCCGAAAAGACAAGCCCGATCTCGTCCTGTATGATCTTATCCGCATTTTCCGCGTTGAAATCGGTGTGCCTGCGCATAAGCGCTTCCGCCCACGCTGCGTGCTTTTCGAGCTCCGGAACGGCGCGCACATCGCCGCCGGCAAGCAGGGTCTCTTTGAGCCGCTGCATTTCACCCTTGAGCCTGCCGGGGAGAATGGCAAGACCCTGAACCTCGATGAGGCCGATATTCTCTTTCTTTATATGGTGCAGATGTTCATGCGGGTGAAAGACGCCGAGAGGGTGCTCGGGCGTTGTTATGTTGTTTCTCAGCACAAGGTCAAGCTCGTAAAGACCATTGTTCATACGCGCTATCGGGGTTACCGTATTGTGGGGTATCCCGTCGGTCTCGGCGAATATAAATGCCGCTGCGTCCGTATATCCGCGCCATTTTTTAAGTATTCTCCCCGCAAGGGCGCATATCCTCTCCCTGCTTTCGCCGTCAAGGCGCAGCACCGTCATGGGATAGTTGAGTACGGCGCACCTTACGTCATCAAAACCGGCGGCTTTAAATTCAAACTCCGCCATGGCTCTCTGCATGGGCAGCTCGTGGCGTCCGCCCTGAAAATGTTCATGCGACAGAATGCTGCCGCCGACTATTGGAAGATCGGCGTTGGAGCCGAGAAAATAGTGCGGAAACTGCTCTATAAAAGCAAAAAGCTTGCCAAAAACCGCCTCGTCGATGACCATGGGCTTGTGCCGTGAGTTCATCACGATGCAGTGTTCATTATAATATACATACGGCGAATACTGAAAGCCCCAGCGTTCCCCGCAGATGTCGAGCGGAATGATGCGCAGATTTTCTCTGGCGGGGTGGGTGAGCGTTCCGGCATAGCCCTCGTTTTCGATGCAAAGGAGGCATTTTGGGTATCCCGACGGCTTTTTAAGTTTCTCCGCAGCAATGTCCCGAGGATCTTTCTCCGGTTTGGAGAGGTTGATGCTTATTTCAAGCTCACCATACTTTGTCGCGGCTGTCCAGCGCTCATCCCTTGCGATTCTGTCACGGCGAATGTAGTTGCAGTTTTGAGAAAGCGCGTAGAAATAATCCGTTGCAGCCTCTTTGGACTTTGCGTAAAGCGTTCTGAAATCAGCCGTCACCTGCGACGGGCGCGGCGTGATACAGCCCATGAGCCGCGTATCAAAAAGGTCGCGGCTGCTCTGCGTATCTTCGATCATGCCCGCGGCGCAGGCATAGTCGCACAGCAGCTCCAGGCACTCTGGAAAACCGGTGTCGGCAGGGATATTTTCAAATTCATCAAGCCCCAAGACTGAGATAAGGAGATTTGCGGAATATATCCGATCCTCGGCGGTGATAAGCGCTTTGCTTTCCGCATAGTCAAGAAGCGAATTGAGCGCGGAATAAACAGCTTTCATTTCAATACTCACGGCGGTTCCTTTCATAGGCGCGGGAAAAATTTGTATGCGGTTTCTGCGGATATTATAGCAATCCTGCCAAAAAATACAAGGGAAAATATGAGCGCCCGCTTTGACGTGTGCTTGCGCGTGGCAGCGCATTGACAAAAAAGGCAAATGCGTGTATTTTTGACAAAAACAGCGAATGAGGTCAGGAAAATGGAAAATAAAATTTATGACGTGATAATACTCGGCGCGGGGCCTGCCGGGCTTGCGGCGGGACTGTACGCGGGACGAGCGAAGCTTTCCGTGCTGATCATCGAAAAGGGGATAGACGGCGGGCAGATAGTTCTGGCACATGAGATAGAGAACTATCCCGGCCAGAGCAGGATCGACGGCGAGCGCGGGCAGGAGCTTGTCGCCCCCATGAGCGCGCAGTGCGCAAAATTCGGCTGTGAGCGTGTTTGCGATACCGTTTCCGAGTGCGATCTCAGCGGCACGGTGAAAAGGCTCATCGGAGAGCGGGGCGAGTACAGGGCATACTCCGTCATTATCTGCACCGGTGCGATAACGCGTTTCATCGGGTGCAGAAATGAATCGAAATATGTCGGCAGGGGAGTGAGCTACTGCGCGGTGTGCGACGCCAATTTTTTTGAGGGGTTGGAGATATATACTGTCGGCGGCAATGAAACGGCGGCGGAAGAGGCGTTGTACCTTGCAAAATTTGCCCGCAAACTTACCGTTCTGCATAAGGGAAACCGGCTCAATGTTACTCCGGAGACGCAGCGGGAGTTGGATGAAAACCCGAAGATCAGCGTGATGTGCGATACCGAGGTCGTTGAGCTTGGCGGGGAGGACGTTCTCAGCGAGATCGTCGTCAGAAACACCGCAACAGGCGAAAAGAGCGTATTTTCCGCCGACAAGGACGACGGACTTTTCGGCCTGTTCTGCTTTACCGGCAAAAAGACCACCGGAATGTTCGAGGGCGTTCTCGACATGGAGGACAAGACCGGATACATCCGCACAAACGAGAAAATGGAAACGAACGTTCCCGGCGTATATGCGGCTGGCGATGTGCGCGTGACGCCTCTCCGTCAGGTCGTGACCGCCTGTGCGGACGGCGCGGTCGCCGCGACGCAGTGCGGCAGATACGCGGCAAGGCTGAAAAAAGAACTTGGAATCGAGTAAACAGGAGCATAGCCCCGGGAAGCTTTTTCCGGGGCTTTTTAATCATATAGATATAAATATAGATGATAAAACTGAAGGAGAAGTGAAAATGGCAGTATGGGAACAAAGCAAATATGACAGTGAAGAGCAGGACTTTTTGATCAACGGGATGACTCTTGATGAGCTCGTGGAGAGCCGTAAGAAAGAAAAAGAAGCCGAGAAGAAAAAAGGCAGAGGTAAAGATGAACAATATGTTTTAAACGCAAAAACGGGCGGTCAGACCCACAATAATCAGCGTTATGACCGAAATGGCGAGGCGTGAAAAAGAATAAACGTCAAAGTGCACAATTTCCGAACGGATTTGACATAAAAAAAACTCGTTTTTGCATTTATTTTCCGATTATTTTTTACCCTATGGAAATTAAAAAAGACGGATGCTATAATATACCAAACTCAAAATGGCAGAAATTTTATTCCTTATCAAAAAAGTGGAAATAGGAGGATGTATGAAGAAAGTTCAGTTTACCGAGACTGTACTGCGTGACGCAAGTCAGTCACTTATCGCAACCCGTATGCCGTATTCGGCGATGGAGCCTATCCTTGATACAATGGATAAGGCGGGTTATTATTCTCTGGAGTGCTGGGGCGGCGCAACCTTTGACGTCTGCCTTCGCTTCCTGAACGAGGATCCGTGGGAGAGACTTAGAAAGATCAGGGAGCATACACCCAATACCAAGCTCCAGATGCTTCTGCGCGGCCAGAATATTCTCGGCTACAAGCACTATCCCGACGATATCGTCCGCCGTTTCGTCCGTGCAAGCGTAAAGAACGGCATTGATATTATCCGTATTTTTGACGCGCTCAACGACGTCAACAACCTCAAGGTCGCTATAGAAGAGACCGTCAAGAGCGGCGCTATGGCTTCCGGCACCATTTCCTACACCACCAGCCCTGTCCACACCAACGCCAAGTACGTTGAAATGGTCAAGGAGCTTGCGCAGATGGGCGTTTCCACCGTCTGCATCAAGGATATGGCGGGTATTCTCACTCCTCAGGCGGCATACGACCTCGTTTCCGCTATCAAGGACGCCGTTGATCTGCCTGTGGTAATGCATACCCACTGCACCACCGGCCTTGCATACATGACCTATCTCAAGGGCATCGAAGCCGGCGCCGACGTTATCGACTGCGCTATCTCCCCGTTCTCCGGCGGCACCTCCCAGCCCGCGACCGAGACCATGTTCTACGCCCTGCGCGAGATGGGCTACGACGTAGGTCTTGACGAGAAGACACTCTACAAAATCGCTGATTACTTCAAGCCCATCCGCAAGGAGTTCCTTGATAATGGCACTCTCAACCCCATTTCCATGGGTACCGATACTCAGTGCCTCAACTATCAGATACCCGGCGGTATGCTCTCCAATCTTCTCAGCCAGCTCAAGAGCCTCAATGCTATCGACAAGTTCGACGAAGCGCTCAAGGAGACCCCCAACGTCCGCAAGGATATGGGCTATCCTCCTCTGGTCACTCCCACCTCTCAGCTTATCGGCACTCAGGCCGTGCAGAATGTTCTTGCGGGCGAGCGCTATAAGAATGTCGGCGCGGAGATGAAGGCTTACTGCCGCGGCGAATACGGCCGTACTCCCGCGCCCATCGACCCCGAGATCCGTGAAAAGATCCTTGCGGGCGACAAGGTTCTGGAAGGCCGCTATGCGGACACCCTCCCCACCGATACCTTTGAAAAGGCAAAGGAGAAGCTCGGCGCGACCGCAAAATGCGATGAGGACGTTCTGTCTTACATCTCCTTCCCGCAGGTTGCCGAAAACTTCTTTGAGAAGCGCCAGGCAGAGGAAGAGAAGAAGGTTCGCTACTCCATAGAAAAGCTCTAAGGAGGAAAGAAAATGGATCTTGTTCATATTTCGATAGGAAATGCCGGTATAACCGCATTTCTCGGTTATGTGGTCGTCTTTATCGGCCTTATCCTGCTCATGCTTATTGTCATTCTTATGGGCAAATTCTTTACCGCAAAGAGCGGAAAGACTGAAACCAAGGCCGCAGCTGCACCCGCTGCTCCAGCTGAGGTCAAAAAGCCCGAGGCCGCCGGAACCGCCGGTGAGCTGAAGCTCTACGACACCGACCCGAAAGACGCCGCAATGATAATGGCGATCGTTGCCGATACGCTCGGCAAGCCCATCAACCAGCTCCGCTTCATTTCTATCAAGGAGGTCAAGGACTAATGAAATATAAGGTAACTTTGAATAAGCGCGTATATGAGGTCGAGGTCGAGGAAGGCAGCGCAATGCTCGTTGACGAGTATGAGCTTGCCGCACCTGCCGCTCCTGCTGCACCTGTCCCCGTCGCCGTCGCTGCCGCCCCTGTCGCTGCTGCCCCCGCCGCTGCGGGTCTGGCCGCCGGAACGGTCGTTGAAGCACCTATGCCCGGCAATGTTCTCAAGATCAATGTCGCGCAGGGTCAGACCGTCAAGGAAGGCGATGTATTGCTGGTACTCGAGGCCATGAAGATGGAAAACGAGATAACTGCCACCAAGAGCGGCACCGTTGCTCAGATAGTCACTGCAAAGGGCGCAGTTGTAGAAACCGGCTCACCTCTCGTAGTCATAGCATAAGGAGGTAACCTATGGATATTCTGGGTACCCTCCGGGATCTGGCACTGGAATCCGGCTTTGCCGCGTTTGTCGTGACCGACGGCGGCTGGAAGAACCTTGTCATGATAATTGTCGCTTTTGTTCTCCTTTACCTCGGCATTGAGAAAAAATTTGAGCCGCTGCTGCTTGTCGGTATCGCGTTCGGCTGTCTGCTCTCCAACCTCAGCTACTTTATCGGCATGGGTGAAAATGCCCTGTACCACCCCGAACTGTGGTCGGAGTTCCTGAACGAAGCCAGCCCCTACTATCACAGCTACGGCCACATAATGTCAAACGCAGGTCTTCTCGACTTCTTTTACATAGGCGTTAAAGCCGGCATTTATCCCTCACTCATTTTCATGGGTGTCGGTGCAATGACCGACTTCGGCCCGCTGATAGCCGACACTAAGAGCCTTCTTCTCGGCGCAGCGGCGCAGCTCGGCGTGTTTGTCGCATTCTTCGGCGCGGTTCTCCTCGGCTTCACCGGTCCTCAGGCCGCTTCTATCGGTATCATCGGCGGCGCCGACGGCCCCACTGCGATCTATCTTACCACCAAGCTCGCACCTGAGCTTCTTGGACCCATTGCGATCGCTGCATATTCGTATATGGCGCTGATCCCTCTGATCCAGCCGCCTATCATGAAGGCGCTTACCACCGACGAGATGCGTAAGGTCAAGATGGTTCAGGCACGCCCTGTCAGCAAGAAGGAAAAAATAGTGTTCCCCATTATTGTTTCCACTTTCGTTATCCTGCTTCTGCCCTCGACCGCTCCTCTGATAGGCTGTCTCATGCTCGGCAACCTCTTCCGTGAAACAGGTCTTACCGACAGACTTTCCGATACTTCTCAGAACGCTCTGATGAACATTGTTACCATTTTCCTTGCAACCTCCGTCGGTGCTACAATGGTCGCCCAGAACTTCCTGACCGTAGATACGATCAAGATCATTCTTCTCGGTCTGGTCGCGTTTGCCATCTCTACGGTCGGCGGTCTTCTCGGCGGTATCGCAATGTTCTACGGCTCCGGCAAGAAGATCAATCCCCTTATCGGTTCCGCAGGCGTTTCCGCGGTTCCCATGGCAGCCCGTGTCTCTCAGGATGTAGGCCGCAAGTATAATCCCAACAACTATCTGCTGATGCACGCCATGGGCCCCAACGTGGCCGGCGTTATCGGCTCCGCAATCGCGGCAGGCTTCCTGCTCAGCGTTTTCGGCTGATTTAAAATAAGCCCCATAAGCCCCAAAATTCCTGTCTTTGAAAGGAATTTTGGGGCTTAACAGATACGTTTTCGAAAAAGATGCATCGGAAAGGAAAATTATGGCAGTATTTGACGATTTTATGAAGCTTGACATCCGCGCCGGCACGATAACCGGCGCGAAGGTTTTTGAAAAGGCGAGAAAACCGGCGTATCAGCTCACGCTTGATTTTGGCGAAGAGATAGGCATAAAACGCTCCTCCGCACAGATAACGGAGGTGTATACTCCCGAAGAGCTTGTCGGCAGGCAGGTGCTTGCGGTCGTGAATTTCCCGCCGCGGCAGATCGCGGATTTTATGTCCGAGGTGCTTGTTCTGGGCACATACAGCGCACAGGGGGTAGTCCTTGCCGTGCCGGACAAGGCGGTCAAAAACGGTGACAGGCTCGGGTGAGCGCAAGACAGGCCGACGTTTTTAAAAGCGGCTTTTAGAAAAAAAGAAAAAAGGTTTTTAAAGAATTTTATATGCAAGCAAAACATGACCTGACACAGAAAAGGAAAACTCAGACGCAGAAACGGCATAAAACCGAAATAAAAATTAAATTTTTGAGAACAAAAAGGCTGCTGCCAAAGATTTGACAATAACTTTTTTGTGCAACTTGTGAATTGTTTGGCGTACTTTGCGATTGACAAGCGGGAATTATGTTGATATTATACTAACAAGAGCGTCGTTTAACGATTGCTAACGAAAAAAATTTTAAAAGGAGAAACCAATGAAAAAATTTATCGCAATGCTTCTGTGCCTTGTTATGGTACTGTCGCTCGCACCTATGTGCTTTGCCGCGGATGATGTCAACGAAGATATCACCGGCGACGTCATGATATACACCTCCATGTATCAGTTTGTTATTGATATGATGGATGCCAAGCTTGCAGAAGTATTCCCCAACTGCAATATCGAGTTCTTCTACGGCGGCACCGGCTCCCTGCAGACCAAGCTTGCAGGTGAGATGGAAACCGGCACACTCGGCTGCGACATGATGCTCGTTGCTGAGCCTGCATATTCTATTGAGCTCAAAGAAGGCGGCTGGCTACACAGCTTTGAGATAGAAGATGCCGACGAGCGCCTCCGCTTCCCCTATGATGAAGACGGCTACTGGTATCCTGTTCGCGTATGCAACATGGTTCTTGCATACAACCCCGACCTCCACACCCCCGAAGAACTGCCCAAGACCTTCAAGGATTTTGCATTTGACGAATCCCTCAAGGGCAAGATCTCCATGGGTAATCCTCTGACTTCCGGCACCACCATGGCTGCTGTCGCGGCTCTGTCCGACAAGTACGGCTATGAGTACTTTGAAGCTCTCGGCAAGAACGACGTTATGATCGAGTCCGGCTCCACCGCTCTTGCAAAGCTCCAGACCGGTGAGTGCGATGTCATCATGATCCTTGAAGAGTCCGTTCTCAAAGAGCGCAAGGAAAATGATTCCAAGCTCGCCTGCATCTACCCCGAAGACGGCGTTATCCTCATGCCCTCCACCGTTATGATCGTTGACGAGGACAAGTCCCTCAACATGAATACCGAGGCATGCGAAGCTGTTGCAAACTGGCTCCTTGGCGAAGAAGGCCAGAAGCTCATCCTCGAGGGCTATATGCACTCAGTCGCTTCCGCAGTCACCGAAGTTCCCTTTGATTCCGTTGACACCAACTGGCTCATCGAGCAGGATATGGGTGTTGATTGGGAGCGCTGCTACAAAGATCGTGATGAGATCCGCACCAAGTTCCAGGAGTTCGTCACCGTCGAAACCAAGTAATTTGTAAGATCACTTAACTTAAACCCTTAGGGGGAAGCTGCCTCCGGCAGCTTCCCCCTTGATTTCATTATAAATCACAGTATAAAAATGTTGGGAGTAAACTTGGATGCAGCAACTAAGAAAAGATAAAACCGATGCTTCCGAGCTGAGATGCAAGATAGTTCTTGCCATCTTCCTGCTTGTCGGAGTAGGCCTGATACTGAGCGGCCTGTGGGGCATCGGCAAATATAACAGCTCCGGTTTTGACACCGAAGCCGGTTTTATGTATGTTCAGGAGCTTACCGGTGCGGTTGACAAACTGTACACCGGCTCTATCAAACCGGAAATAGAGGCTATGGCTCCGGAAAAAGCATCGGCCTTTACGGATAAATTTTACGATATGGTCGTCTATAATTGGTCCGAGGAAACAGGAGAGGACAGAAAAGCCGATGTCGATGAATATCTTTCCGGTGCGGAAGGTGAAGAATACCGAGAAAAGCTGAGCAAGCTGCTTAGTCTGAGCTTTTCCCTTACCGGCCCGAAGGTATCAAATTCACAGCTTAAGGCCATAAAGGCCCTTACTCCGGAAGAAAAGGCGGAGTTCAGGGCAAACCTGATCGACTGTATTCTTGACGGCGCTGCCGAAAAATCCGAGATCGCGGCTGACGCCTGCAAGAAGACCGAAGGCGAAGAGACGACTGCAACGCTGATGCAGCTCTGGCTCACCACAATCAACGACAGCAATGAGCCCCTTTCCACCGAACTGACGAACGGGCTGAAAAAAGCCGTCCGTCAGGCGGACGCGAGAATAAGCGCGTACAAAATGACGGTCAACGGCGAGGTCAATTTCCTTACACGCCTCTGCCTTGCACACAGCAAGACCATAATACTTATCGGCATACTGCTTTTTGCCGACCTTTTGCTTCTGATAATCATGATGGCGAAGGATCACAACTGGACGATGGACTATAAGTGGGTGCTTATATTCCTCATTGTTGACTTCCTTGTCGTCTTTCAGGTCATGCCACTGGTTTATCTTGTGGTAAAGGCGTTCTTCCCCGAGGGCGAGTTCACCTTTGAGGTCTTCAAGCGCCTCTATACCTACCCGATGAACCTTGGCGCACTGAAAAATACTCTTATCGCCGCCACCGCGACAATGATACTCGGCACGATTCTTGCTTTCCCGCTGGCGTGGCTTGTCGGGCGCACGAACCTTTACGGCAGGAAATTTTTCCGTTCCCTGTTCGTCATGACCTATATGGTTCCACCGTATGTCGGCGCAATGGCGTGGCTGAGACTTCTCAACCCCAATGTCGGCACGATAAACCAGGTGCTCCGCATGATATTCGGCCTTGGCAACGCTCCCGGTCCTCTGAATATCTATTCTATCGGCGGCCTTATCTGGGTTCTTACCACCTTCTATTATCCCTATGCGTTCATCACCATTTCCAGAGCCATGGAAAAAATGGATCCCTCCCTTGAGGAAGCCTCCCAGATATCCGGCGCTTCTTCCCTCAAAACGGTGTTCAAGATAACACTCCCCATGATGACGCCCTCACTCATCGCCGGTGCGCTCCTTGTGTTCGTGTGCGCAATGAGCTGCTACGGTATTCCGTCCATTATCGGCGCACCCGGCAAGGTGCATACCGTCACGACGAGAATAATTGAGTATAACGGCCTCGGCGCGCAGGGACTGAGCGACGCGACCGGCCTTGCGGTGTTCCTGATGCTGCTGGCGATCATAATTCTGTTCGTTTCGGACTTTGTCGTTGCAAAGAAGCAGTACATAACGGTTTCGGGCAAATCCACGCAGCCCAACAATGTCGATCTGGGCAAGTGGCGCGTTCCGGTCACGATTCTTGTGGCGCTCTTTGCGGTCATCGTCATTCTCATTCCCTTTACCACGATTCTTACCACATCGTTCAAAATCGACGTGGGCAAGGCGGTTACCGATGCGGGCAACTTCACCCTTTCCCAGTGGAAGACGATATTCTCCCGTGAGGAGACGATGCACTGTCTCAAGAACAGCCTTGTCTTCGGCGCTGTTACCGCAACCGTGGGTATAATAATCGCCTGCTCCATGAGCTATCTTCTCCAGCGTACAAGGGTACGCGGCAGAAAGATACCCGATTTCCTGATAACTCTCGGCTCGGGTACTCCGTCCGTTGTTATCGCCCTCGGCCTCATCATGACGATGAAAGGCGATTTCGGCATAAACATTTACAATACCGCCTATATCATGATCATTGCCTATCTTATAAAATACCTCATGATGGGCATGAGGACCGTTGTCTCTGCCATGAGCCAGATACACGTGTCTCTGGAAGAATGTTCGCAGATTTCCGGTGCGTCATGGTTCAGAACAATGTTCAAAATAACCGGACCCCTGATCTTCCCCTCCATTGCAGCCGGCTGGTTCCTTATCTTTATACCCAGCTTCTATGAGCTTTCAATGACGACTCTGCTCTATTCAAACACAACAAAGACTATCGGCTTCCAGCTTTATGAATATTGGACGTTTACAAGCCAGCCGCAGAGCTGCGCGATGGCGTTCGGTATTCTGATGATAGTTGTCGTGCTGAATTTTGTTCTCAACAAGATAACAAAGGGCAAGTTTGCGATTTAAGAAAGTGGAAACGGTTTGACCCGCTGCACGCGGGAACATTGATAAAGCCGTGTGGGGAACCGCACGGAGAATATGGAGGATAATATGGCAAGTATTACTATAAAAAACGTAACAAAAGCCTTCGGGGACAATGTTGTTCTGAAGGAATTCAACCAGAGCTTTCAGGACGGCGAGTTTATAACTCTGCTCGGCCCGTCCGGATGCGGCAAGACGACCATGCTCAGAATGATTGCCGGATTTGAAAAGCCCACCACCGGAGAGATACTCATAGGCGACAGAGTGGTTTCGTCCGCAAAGACCTTTGTGCCGCCTGAGAAGCGCGATATAGGCATGGTGTTCCAGTCCTATGCCGTTTGGCCGCACATGACCGTCGCAGAAAACGTGGCGTATCCGCTTACCATCCAGAAAAAGAAGAAAGACGAGATAAAGAAGGAAGTTGACAGAGTTCTGGAGATCGTCCATCTCTCTCAGTATGCAGAACGCATACCCAGCCAGCTTTCCGGCGGACAGCAGCAGCGCGTCGCGCTTGCAAGGGCGCTTGTCGCAAGACCGCAGGTTCTGCTGCTTGACGAGCCTCTTTCAAACCTTGACGCAAAGCTGCGTGAGAGTATGCGCTTTGAGATAAAGGAAATACAGGCGCGTCTCGGCATAACCGTCGTGTACGTCACCCATGACCAGACCGAAGCAATGGCGATGTCCGACAGGGTCATCCTCATAAACAGAGGTGTTGTGCAGCAGGTCGCGTCCCCCGCGGATATATACGATCATCCTGCCAACCAGTTTGTCGCGGACTTCCTCGGCAAAGTCGTGTTCCTCAAGGGCAATATTGCGGGCGGCAGGGTAGCGCTTGACAATACGAACCAGTCTATCGCATATGATGGCGACAAGACGGGCCGCGTTGAGCTTGCCCTGCGTCCCGAGAGGATCAGCATGTCCCTCGAGAGCGGTGAGCTTGAGGGCGTTCTGGAAAGTCAGTACTATCTCGGCGATGTGGACGACTGCCGCGTAAAGGTCGGCGACGTCACCGTAAGGGTTATCGCCCCGCCCGAGACGTATCACCGCATGAAACTCGGCGACAAGGTGTATCTCACGTTCAGAGAAAAACTCATCTTCGACGAAGACGGTTCTCTGGATGATAAGCTCAAAATAATGACCTGATATCGAGGAATATAATAAATCAGCAAGAAAGAGCCAAAAGACCCGAAACACAAGGTCTTTTGGCTCTTTTAGGTTACTCACCTTTGTTTAACGCTGTTCTTAATCCTGCTGCTCTCCGCTGGCTGCCGCGGGGGGGGGGGGGAATAGTCAACTGTTTTTCTGGTATACTTTGCAAGAGTAGAATACAGAAGCTCCGGCTCAAGCGGCTTGGAAAGGTGCGCGTTCATGCCTGCATTAATGGTGCGTTTGCTTTCCTCAGTGAAAGCGTCGGCGGTCATGGCGATTATGGGAACAGTCGCCGCGTCGTAGCGCTTGAGCGCACGTATCGCTCTGGTGGCCTCAAGCCCGTCCATCACCGGCATACGCACGTCCATAAGGATCGCATCGATCGAAAACGGCTTGGACGTTTTGAAAATATCCACTGCAGCGACGCCGTTTGAAGCCGTCTCCACTATGCAGCCGGCTTCTTCCAGAACAAGCTTGCCGACATAGGTGTTGATCTCGTTGTCCTCAACAAGAAGAATACGAAGTCCCGTGAGATTTGCTTTTTCCTCCTCCGCCGTTCCCGGCTTTTCGCTTTCTTTTGCAATGCCTGCGTACATAGTCACGACAAATTCCGTCCCGGCGCCGAGCTTGCTTTTTACGGAGATCGTACCTCCCATGGCCTCCACAAGGCTTTTGACAATGGGAAGGCCGAGTCCCGTTCCTTTTGTCTTGTCATTGAGCTGGGAATGTTCCTGTGCGAACGGGTCATAAAGGTGCTGCAAAAATTCTTCGCTCATTCCGATGCCATTGTCGCGCACAGTAAACCGCATTTTGAGAGTATCCTTTTCTATGGCGTCGCAGTGCAGGTCAAACCATACGTCGCCGCCCATCGGAGTGAATTTTGCGGCATTCGACAGGAGGTTGAAAAAAATCTGATTGAAACGCAGCCTGTCAACCATGATGGGGACGTCACCCGCAATGATATCGCAGTGAAAATTTATGTGCCGTGCGTCCATCAACGGACGTATGACCGTGTTTATAGAGGCGTAGAAGTCCTCGTTCGTCATAGGCACCTCATGCAGCGTCAGCTCACCGCTCTCAATCTTGCTCAGGTCAAGAATATCGTTGATAAGCCCCAGCAGAAAATCACTGGACACCGACACCTTGTAGAGATAATCGTGAACGACCATGATATCGTTCTCTCTGCGTGCGAGATTTGTCAGGTTGATTATGGCATTCATGGGAGTTCTGATGTCGTGACTCATACGGGAGAGAAATTCTGTCTTTGCCGTGCTGGCTTTGCGCGCTTTTTCGAGGGCATAAGTTGTTTGCTTGTTTTTCTGGTAAAGAAGTACGGCCATTACGAGAAGCACGAGAATGAACGTACCGCCGAAGGTCAGCGTCATCACTATATTATTGCGGAAAAACTCTCTCAGAGTAGGCTTGGCCTGCACATAGCTGTTCTGCACCAGCAGACTGCCGCTGAGAAGCGTTTCAGACAGAGCAATGCCCTTGTTCAGGATCGAGACGGCTATTGTGTTGTCACGCGTGGTTGAAAGCGCCACGCTCACAGAGAGCGGAAGATCGGCAAATTGCAGTTCCTGCATTGCGGGGTATTGACGGAGAAGATTCAGACGCATGGAAGAGCCGAGCGCAAAGTCCGCCTTGCCGGAAATAACCGCATTAAGACAGGCTTCCTGACCGCCGCACAGAAGCAGCTCTGCACTCGGGAACAGCATCCGCGTGACGCGCTCCGTCATTAGTACGTCATTTGAAACGGCGACTATGCCGCCAATGTCACTAAGTTAGCAAGATTGTTTTCAAATATAACGCCATAACGAATGAGTGCATTCCGCAAGGGATGCACTTTTTCTGCAAAATG
>CAVENX010000020.1:0-207349 GCA_963617275.1 bacterium | reverse complement strand
GTGTCTAAGCAGCTTCATTTTAAAGGATTTTTCTGTTATGCTCTACTCTTATTTTTTCAACATGCTAAAAGTTGGAGTGCCCGGGCTTACCCACGCACCCCAACTTTTAGTTTACAACCTTATTTTTGGCTCTACCATAACTATTGATATTGAGCCGAAAAAGCCTCACAGAGTTTTTGCCGCAGGCAAAAATAGTTTTAATCATTTTCTCCGGCGGCATGTACGTCGGAAAAAACTCTTTTCAGGCAACGAAAATGCCTATGGAGCAGAACAAGCGAGAACAGTTTATCATCCGTTGGAGCGGCGGCACAACCTATAAGGCCAAAGTTGTGTCCAATGAAAGCGGCGGCAACAATTACCGGAATTCCTTCGTCTCTCTGCAATACTGTACTCCTTGTGTTTGGCGAGTTTTTTCTCTGAACCCCTTGCAAAACAGAAAGAAGCGCGGTATAATATGACCAAAAGAACGAAAATGGTCATATTTTAAAAGGCGCAGCCTTGGTTTTTACCGATTACGAGACAGAGCAGCTCAGCAAGGCGCTGCTGAAGAAAACGCTGCTGTACGGTGCTTGCAGGGGGTTATTTGAATAAGCGGAAGGCCGCAGAGATGCGGCTTTTCCAAGACACGTTGGTTAGCCTGCCCTAACTGCACAACTGCACGTATCGGTTAGACAAAGCTAACCTACAAAGGAGTGATGACGATGCGAGAACGTAAGGATTTTTCATGAGACTGGCCGGCTTCCCTCTCCACAGCAAGTGGACGAACGAGGAATATCTGAAATTCTTGGAGCAAAACGGCTGGACGGTGCGGAAAAACGCTGTGCTTAAAGCATCCTTTCCGCTGACCTATGCGAAATGTGTGAAATCAGAGGTGTGATATGTCATTTTTTGAAAATACCCGCAGGCCGAAAGGGCTTGGTGGAAAAGTCATGGTTGATATGATGAATCTTGGGCATCGGGCTTTGGCAGAATGGGGCATGCGTTTTCTGGACGTTTCTGCGGATGCGAGGGTGCTGGACTGCGGCTGCGGCGGCGGGGCAAACATCAGAGCGCTGCTGAAAAAATGTTCGCAGGGGATCGTCAAAGGCATCGACTATTCGCCTGTCAGTGTGAAAAAGGCTCGATGGCTCAACCAAGCTGCAATTCAGGAAGGGCGCTGTGTGGTGTGGCAAGGCAGTGTAGAACATATCATTTTTGCGAAGGATTGGTTCGATGTTGTCACGGCGTTTGAAACCGTCTATTTCTGGCCCGACCTGCCGCGGTGCTTTCGGGAGGTTTATCGGGTGCTGAAGCCCAGTGGGACTTTTCTTATCTGCAATGAATGCGGCGGAGACAACGCCGGTGACGAGAAGTGGACGGAGAAGATCGGCGGCATGACCATCTATAGGGATGTGGAATTGAAAGCATATCTGGAACAGGCGGGATTCCGAAATATTCAGGTACATAAGAACGAACGGGGCTGGCTGTGTGTCACAGCGCGAAAGCCGATGAAAAGCGAGGCGCGGACGACGCAGCAAGAACGGAGCGCGGCCGCATCCGATACGGAGGAGTCAAGATGAAAGTGTATGCCTTTGGGGCGGAAAGCGCCCCCGTTATTCTGCTAATGCCCGGCACCTGCTGCCACTGGAAAAGCAACTTTGGCCGTGTCATTCCGCTGCTTGCGCAGGACTTTCGCGTTCTCTGCGTCAGCTACGACGGCTTTGACGAAACGGAAAGCACGGAGTTTCCGACGATGATGGAGGAAACGGAGAAGATCGAGGAATACGTCAGGGCGCACTGCGACGGGCATATCCGGGCGGCTTACGGCTGCTCGCTGGGCGGGTCGTTCGTCGGGCTGCTGGCCGCACGGCAAAACATCCATATGGATTACGGCATTCTCGGCAGCTCCGATCTGGATCAGGCGTCGGCGTTTACCGCCGGATTGCAGACGCGGCTGCTCCTGCCGATGATCTACCCGCTGATCCGGGATGGAAGATTCAAAAGCCGTTTTCTGCAAAAGCGCCTGGAAAAGCGCGCTGCCCAGATGGGGGACTATGTGAAAGCGTTCATGGAAATGTTCGGCGGTGCGCGGCCCTATGTGACCATGCAAAGCTGTAAAAACCAGTTCTATTCCGATCTTGTCACGCCGCTTCCGGACGGGATCGAGGTTCCCGGCACAGAGATACATATTTTCTACGCTGTGAAAATGGGCAAAAAATACCGTGCCCGTTACGAACGGCATTTCGTCCGTCCCGTTATCCATGAGCAGGATCTGCAGCACGAGGAACTGCTGGCCTGCTGTCCGGAAGAGTGGGCGGCGCTTGTGAAAAGCATTGTAAAACAGGGAGGCTGATCTTATGAGCATTTTTGCATCTGTACTGCGCACGGCGTACAGGCTCTCCGGCGCGAAGAAAGCCTTTGGTCTGCCGGAGGATGAGATTAAAAAAGTCATTGAAAAGCAGAACCGCAATCGCGGTGTTTTTACGCCCACTGACCGCAAAGCACATTATGAGACGGCCACAGTGAACGGTTTCCCATGCCTGATTGTCAGAGAGAATGAAAAGCCGTCCAAGCGCGCCATTCTCTACTTCTTCGGCGGCGGTATGGTGATCGGTCCGGACAAAGGTGACCTGCCTGTGATGTGCAAGCTCTGCCGCGGGACAGGCTGCGATGTGTGGTTTCCGTTTTATCCGCTCTGCATGGAGCACTGTATCACCGAAACCTACGATATGGTGTACGAGTGCTACCGCAGAATGATCGGAATCTACGGCGGCGGAAATGTCAGCACCTGCGGCTTTTCCTCCGGCGGCGCGCTGGCGCTTGGCATTGCGGCGCATAACAACGCCCAACCGAAGCCGCTGCCGCAGCCGAGGCATATCGTCGCCGTGTCCCCTGGTGAGGTGCCGTGGAACGACGAGGAAAAGTCGCGGATGCAGGCATTGAACAAAAAGGACGTTGCCATCGACTATGCCTTTATGGTGACGGTGGAAAAATTCATGCGGCATGGCTGTGAGACTGTGCCGGACTATATGATCTCCGGCTCTCGGGGAGATTTCACCGGCGTGGGCGATATTCATTTCTTCTATTCTGCCGACGAGGTGTTGTACGGTGCGCTGCCGGACTTTGAGGAAGCCTGCAAACGCGCCAATGTGCCCTATACCGCCTTTGCCCGTCCGAAGATGGTACACTGCTACTGTATGCTGCCGATCTTCAAAGAGGCAAAGGAGGACTTTGCGAAGATCGTGGAGATTTTGAAGAGATAGGGGATAAACGATATGAAGGACAACGAACTGATATTTGACCGCAGCTGCCATGTGCTGTATTCCAAGCCCTGTAAGCGGGAGATACAGACGAAAATCGCTCTGCACTATCCGGAGGCGGAGCGCGAGGCGGTATGGGAGCAGGTACAGCTAAAATACGCAGAGCTTCTTGCTGACTGGCGCACCGACCTCGGCGGCAAGAAGAATTTTCACAACAGTGCAGGCGGCACCTACGACTGCATTGCAATCATGTGCTATTACGATGTGTGCCGGGATGTGGTCACATTCCGCGAGATTGAAGAGATAGAAGAGAATCTGATTCTGCCTGCGTTCCGGAAGCTGCGCTTTGTTGACATCAACAATCCGTTTTGGAAAAAGCTGATGTATCGGGCCTTCGCTGCCGCCAAAAAGCGCTGTGATGTGTGGCACGATTATGAGATGACGGTTGCACCTTACGAAAACGGTAAGCCCATCTATTATGAATTTACGGCGTGTCCGGCGGCGGAGTTTGCCAAACAGTTCGGATTTACAGACATTATGCCCGCCCTGTGCAATGTGGACTATGCGTCCATGAAGCTGCTGCACGCCAAGCTTGTGCGGACGACTACCTGTGTGGACGGCTGCCGATGCGACTATACCATCTGCGGCGATCAAGACTCGTATGCAAAGGAGCATCCCGAATATCGGGATGAGGCCGGGTTCCGGCGAAACAAGTAACAATTAACGCAAAGGCGGTGAGATAAATGAAACCCTTCCTCGGAATACTGATTCCCTTTTTCGGCACAACGTTGGGTGCAGCTTGTGTATTCTTTATGAAAAAGTCACTGGGAGATTTCGTACAGCGTGCCCTTGCGGGCTTTGCCGCCGGTGTGATGGTGGCGGCCTCTGTCTGGAGTCTGCTGATTCCGGCAATCGATCAGTCGGAGGATATGGGCAGGCTATCTTTCCTCCCTGCATTTGTCGGCTTTTGGGTTGGCGTGCTGTTTTTGCTCCTGCTTGACCATCTGATTCCACATCTACATGTGGGCAGTGACCAAGCGGAGGGGCCGAAAAGCAGACTCGGGCGCACCACCATGATGGTGCTGGCTGTGACTTTGCATAATATTCCGGAGGGAATGGCAGTCGGCGTGGTGTATGCCGGTTTTTTTGCGGGCAACACACAGATCACGGCGGCAAGCGCACTGGCGCTGTCGCTCGGAATCGCCATTCAGAACTTTCCGGAGGGTGCAATCCTCTCCATGCCGCTCCGGGCAGAGGGAGAAAGCAAGGGCAGAGCGTTTCTCGGCGGTGTGCTTTCCGGCGTGGTTGAACCGATCGGCGCAGTGCTGACGATTATCGCCGCACAGTTTGTTGTTCCTGCTTTGCCGTATCTTTTGAGCTTCGCCGCCGGGGCAATGCTCTATGTGGTCGTAGAAGAACTGATCCCGGAAATGTCGCAGGGGCAGCACTCAAACATCGGCACGGTTTTCTTTGCGGCAGGATTCAGCGTGATGATGGTGCTGGATGTGGCATTGGGATGAGGAAGAAAATGATGCTTTTTATGGAAAGTTGAGGCGATAGAAATGCTGTTTCAAACATACGGTGACAATAAGAATCCTGCCGTGCTGTTCTTTCATGCAATGGGTGTGACAGGAGCGAGTAGCGAACCGGCTGCGAGGTATTTGCAGGATAAGTATTTCTGCATCCTGCCCACCTCCACCGTTTACTGCGAGGGGCAGAAATATGTCAGTAAGGCGGACGAAATACGGCAGGTGGAGGACTTCCTGCAAGGGCAGAATGTAAACCGCCTTGCGATGGTGGTTGCTTCCTCCATCGGCGCAGACCTTGCCATAGCCTTTTTGACGCAGACGAAGCTGCCCGTGGAGCATGTTTTCTTTGACGGCGGACAGTTTGCGAAGATTGGAAAAGGCATGCGCTGCATGATGACGCCGCTGCTGTATATTGCCATCAAGAGCTTATATTGGACGAAAGGCGGAACGCTGAAAAAGATATTGTGGTGCGATGACGAGAGCATCAAGCCCTACTTCATCGCCGCAGGCAAGGCGCTGCGGTACGGCGATTTGCGCCGCCAGATGGCGGATAGTCTGGAGGATAAGCCGTTTCCGCCACTTTCCGAGAAACTGCAAAAGCGTATTTATTTCGAGTTCGGCAGTAAAGAGGAGCATTTCAAATACAGGAAAGCGGTTATGGAAGCTTATCCATACGGCAATTATCCCGTGTTTGCGGGATATGATCATATGCAATATCAGATACGCGATCCGAAGGGGTTCTCTGAATTGCTGACATATATCGCCGAGTATGACCGTATGCCGGAACTACCATTTATTAGAAAGTGAGCTGTACCTATGAAATACAAAATTGAGAAAAACACCGTGCAGGAAACGCTGATCATCCCGCTGTATGCCAGAAAGGTCTGCTCGGAGCTGTATCCGAATCTCTACCGGGATGAAACAGCGGTGCATCTGATTAACGAAATTGACTACGATTTTTCCGAGGCGGAGAAAAATTCCCGCAGCCTGATGCAGCGCTTCGGCTCCTTAGAGGTTGCCATGCGGCAGAACGATCTGGCGTGGGAAGTAAGGGATTACCTGAAAAACCACCCCAACGCGGCGGTGGTCAACCTCGGATGCGGGCTGGATGGCACCGGGCGGAATTGTGACAACGGCAGCTGCAAGATCTACAATCTGGATTTCCCTGATGTGATCGCCGTGCGCAACGAATTGCTGCCCGCCGGAGAGAGGGAAGAAAATATCTCCTGCAACTTGAATGATACCGAATGGTTTGCAAAAATCGACGCCTCCGGCGGCGTGGTATTCTTTGCCTCCGGCGTGTTCTACTATTTTATGACCGAGCAGGTCAGAACGCTGGTACAGGCCATGGCGGACGCTTTCCCCGGCGGAGCACTGGTGTTTGACGCGGCCAACCGGACGGCGGTAAAGATGATCGCCAAGACATGGCTCAAGAGTGCGAAAATCAAGGATGTGGGCGCATATTTCGCGGTTTCGGATGCCAAAAGTGAGCTTTCCTTGTGGGACAGCCGTTTGCAGGTCACGAGCCGCGGCTATATGTTGGGTTACAATGATCTTTGCGATCCGTCTGTCAGCGGTTTCTTCCGTTTCCTTGCCAAAGTCGGCGACGGAGTGATGAAAATGCAGATCGTGAAGATCGGATTCGGAGGCAGATAATGAACACGAGGAACGAAAAGAAAGCACTCATCGCAGGCATGATTGGGTGTTTACTCTATGTGATCGGCGACTTTTTGTTTGCGGCGACCGGGAAAAACCAAAGTACGGAATCTATCGGCTTGATGGTCAAGGCTGCCTATCTTGATATGGCAACATGGCGTATGGCGGTCAGTATCATTTGCGGTGTTCTCGGAACAGCGCTTTATTACATCGGCTTTCACCATATGTGGAAGCTCCTGAAATTGCACCTCACCCAACCTAAACAGCAACCGTGGGTGAAGGCTTTTCGGGTTGCCTACCTTACTGGCACGGTCTGCTGGGGCTATGTCCACGCCATGTTCATGAATGTCGCACTGATCTTCAAGTTTACCTTTGAGAAATACGGCGATATGCAGGCGGCGGCAGAGATCGCCAACAAGGTTTTTTATTGTAACGCAGCTCCGTTGCTTGCGGCGTATCTGCTTTGTGATGTGCTGCTTTCTGTCGTGATGATCGTTATGATCTGGAAAAAGATGCTCCCGCTTAAAACAACGGCACAGCGGATACTCGCATCCCTCTGCAATCCCATCGCCTTTGCCGGGATCGTGGGAAATCTGTTCACGCTGCTGCCATGGCCGCTGAATCAGATCGATCACGGCACAGAATCCGCCGGGCATCTGCTGGTTCTGCTGCTTGGAATGGTTCTGCTGCGGGAAATGGCGAAAAGCGGAGAAGGCTGCGACTGCGGATACAAGGAAGAGGTGTGAAGCGATGCTTGTCAGAACCATGACCGACAAAGAAATTCACGACATTGGCCACGCTTTCGGCTATTATGAGTACGGACAGGAAACAGGTATGACCGCCGCCTTTCCCGATCGGGAGGCGACGGAGAACTATATCTGCGCCTATGTGCGCGGAATGCTGAGGGGCGGCTTTCTGTATGCCACCAGTGAGCGCGGCGAGGGCTATATCGCCTACAAGCTGCCGAAGGAGAAGCTGGGCATCAGAACGCTGTGGCCTATTGGACAGGGCCTGCTGCGTAATTCTACGCTAAAACGCCTTGTTCGCTTCAGCATGGCCAACAAACGCGGCGGCACATCGCTTCGGGATCGCATGGACAAGGAGAAGAAGCCTTATATCTTCGTTGGACTTGTCTGCGTGCGCGAGAAATACCAAGGGCAGGGTTATATGCGCAAGGTCATGGATATCGCCTTTGTCGAGGGCAATCGGCTGGGCGTGCCGGTGATTCTGGAGACCGACGCCAAGTCCAAGTGCGACAAATACATACATCTTGGCATGGAGCTTGCCGGAGTGAGGGACATCGGCGAATTCGGGAAGATGTATGACCTGATCAAATATCCGGACACGGAAAAGCGGCAGTCTGTCATAGAGGGGGCGGCAATGCCAAAATGAAAATTACGGTCACTTCCACACTCATGGTTTTTCTGGCGTATTTCCTTGTCTTGTACGCTGGAGTAGGCTTCATTCAGGACAAGCGTTTTTTCTCTTCCGCACCGAAGGAGAATCTGGACGCAATCCCCGACAAAAAGGAACGGTTTCCCGGTGCGCATATCATCGGCTGGGTGATTGTGGGCATCGCCATCCTGCTTTTCCTCTCTGCGGCGGCGATCAGCGTATGGGACGGCGTCAGAAATGGCTTCGGCTTTCTGAAGTTCTTCGCACGGTTTCTCATCGTGCTCTGCGCCATGGAGATTTACGACATCGTTTTCTTTGACTGGGTGCTGCTGTGTCACTCCAATTTCTTTCCGCATTTCTATCCGGAGCTGAAGGGCGTGGTCGGCCCGCATATGTTCGGCTATAACAAGCGAACACATATCCGGAACTTTGTAATTTACATCCCCGCCTCCGCTGCGGCAGCGTGGCTGAGTACGCTTTTATGAGAATATATTCACACGATTGGAGGCAAAAGAAATGAAGATAGAAGAAAAAACAAAGCTCATTCGGCGGCGTATTCTCGGTACGGCCGGAGTTGTTCTGACGGCTGCCGGCTGATCGTCAGCGAATGCACTGACCGCAGGAGCGCCGAAACGTATATGGAGGCGACGACAACCCAATGGCCTATACCGAACTGTTTGCGCTGACGGTTGTCGCACCTTACATTGCAAGCGGCAAGGAAATTCCGCCGGAGACAGTACAGGAACTGACAGAAACTTTTGACGCAGGCAGCGTTGACCGCGCCCAGTCAGATAGACATTATAAATAGTTTCCGTCAACTTGCCCTAATATTACAGAAAACCGGAAAGGCTATTCAGGATTACTTTAGAACATATGACAGTTAGCAAAAGTCCCCTTGACAAAATAGAAGTCAGAGCATAATATAACAGTGTGATATAACAATGTTATATGAGGCTGATATGCAGAACAAAGAAAAAAACACACAAGAGAATATTTTGTGTGCCGCCAAGTCAGAGTTTCTAGAAAAAGGTTTTCAGGCGGCCTCTCTTCGTGCCATTGTGAAAGCGGCTGGCGTCACCACCGGGGCACTGTATGGCTATTACAACAGCAAGGAGGCGCTTTTTGACGCACTGGTAGAAGAGTGCTACACGCATTTTCTCTCCGCATATCGGAACGCGCTGGATTACTTCGAACGGCTGCCGATCGAGCAGCAGCCGGAGCGCATGAGCACCGTCAGTCAGGCCTGTCTGGAGGAGCTTTTGCTCTATATGTTCAACCATAGGGAGGCGTTTCATCTGCTTCTTCTTTGCTCGGAGGGGACGCGTTACAGCTCCATGAAGGATGAGCTTGTCCGGTTGGAGGTCAATGCCACCCACCGGTATTATCTTGTGCTGGAAAAGCTGGGTATGCCCGCTCCACAGATCGATCCCCGGCTGGAGCATATTCTGGTCACAGGGCTGATGAACGCCTATTTTGAAATGATTATCCACGATATGCTGCTGGGCGATGCACAGCAGTATCTGCACGAGCTTCACAGCTTTTACTCTGCTGGGTGGCTGAAAATTATGGGGCAATAGCGCTCCATATTTTTTGGACATCAGTTAGCCGCCTCTAACCGCCGCTCTGTGTCAGTGAGTCAGGTAACCTTGTCAACTGATGGTAACCGAACCGGATATGGGAAGGCAATGCAAGCATCCTTCTGTATCATAGATCAAGTCTGAACAAAGGAGGTATCTTCTTGAAAAAGCAATCCAATTTATCCCGGCTGCTGGATTATGCCGGGAGCTACAAAATCCTGACCTACCTTTCGTGGGTGCTATCCGCCGCCAGTGCGCTGCTGGCGCTGCTGCCGTTCTGGTACATCTGGCGCATCCTCAAGGAAGTCATTGAGGTCGCACCGCAGTATGAAAACGCCGTCCATGTGACGCACTATGGCTGGATGGCGGTTGTATTTGCTGTTGCCGCTGTGCTGGTGTACATTACAGGCTTGATGTGCTCGCATCTCGCGGCGTTCCGCATCGCTACGAATCTGCGCCTTGCCATGACAAAGCACATTGCCGCACTGCCGCTGGGAGCTATCGAACAGTTCGGCAGCGGCAAGCTGCGCCGTACCATCTCGGAAACTGCCGGAGCGACGGAAACCTACCTTGCCCACCAGCTTCCGGACAAGGCCAAGGCGATGGCGACTATCGCGGGGCTTCTGGCGCTGCTGCTGATCTTCGATTGGCGGCTGGGGCTTTTGAGTCTTGTGCCTGTGGCGCTCGCTTTTGCAGTGATGACGAGCATGACCGGTAAGAAATTGCAGGACAAAATGACTCAGTATCAGAACGCGCTGGCGGATATGTCCAACGAAGCGGTGGAATATGTGCGGGGTATCCCTGTAGTCAAGACTTTCGGACAGACGGTATTCTCCTTCAAAAAGTTCAAGGGAACGATCGACAATTACGAGCGCTGGGTCATTGCCTATACGAAACAGCTGCGCTGGCCAATGACCTTTTATACACTGGCAGTCAACAGCGTGTTTGTGTTCCTGATCGCGGGAGGCTTCCTGTTCTCTCACGGCGGAGCGGATGGCGGGGTGTTGTTGAATCTGCTCTTTTATATCATTATCACGCCGGTCATCTCCATGACAATGACCAAGCTGATGTTCATGAGCGAGAACGGCATGATCGTACAGGATGCCATCACCCGTATTGACAGCGTACTGGAAAGCCCGATACTTTCTCAGCCGGAAGTAGCGCAGCATCCCAAGGACAGTTCTGTGACGCTGGATAATGTCACCTTCAGCTATGACGGCGCAAAGAATGCCTTGGAGGATGTTTCCCTCTCCATCGGTTCCGGTCAGAAGGTGGCATTTGTCGGGCCTTCCGGCGGCGGTAAATCGACGCTGGCAGCGCTGATCGCCCGCTTTTTCGACCCGCTGAGCGGCAGTATCTCCATTGGCGGCGTGAATGTGAAGAGCATCGACAAAAACGAGCTGATGGATACCGTTTCCTTTGTGTTCCAGAACAGTCATCTCATCAAGGGCAGTATTCTGGACAATGTCCGCATGGGCAAGCCGGATGCCACAGATGATGAGGTGTTGGCGGCGCTTCGTGCGGCACAGTGTATGGACATCATCGAGAAATTCCCGGACGGCGTGCATACGGTCATCGGCTCGCAGGGCATTTACCTCTCCGGCGGTGAGACGCAGCGGCTGGCCATCGCCCGCGCCATGCTGAAAAATGCGCCGGTTCTGATTCTGGACGAGGCCACAGCCTTTGCCGATCCTGACAATGAGACAAAGGTGCAGACGGCCTTCAATGAGATGGCAAAGGGACGTACCGTCATCATGATCGCCCACCGCCTTTCTACCGTTGTGAACGCTGACCATATTTATGTGCTCAAGGACGGTCGTCTTGCGGAGGACGGCAGCTTTGCGGAGCTGTCCAAACGCACGGGCAGCCTGTTCGGAACCATGTGGCGGGACTATCAGCAGTCCGTCCAGTGGAAAGTCGCAAAGGAGGCTTGAGCAATGATCAAATATTTACAAAGACGCTACGCACTCTCCCGAAAGGGCGCAGTGGACAACATCAAGGGCATTTTAAGCTGTGCGCTGCAAAACATCTCCTTCATGCTGCCGGTGGGACTGCTGTATTTGCTGGTGGGCGAGATCATGAACGGTGCACTGACAACAAAGCGTATCCCGTTCTATGCGATCGGCTGCCTCGCGGCGGCGCTGCTCATCGTGATCTGCACCCGGATAGAGTATGACAACACCTATCTTGTCACCTATGTGGAATCCGGTGTGCGCCGTGTGAACCTTGCGGAAAAACTGCGGAAGATTCCGCTCTCCTTCTTCGGGAAGAAAGACCTTGCCGATCTGACCTCATCCATCATGAACGACTGCGCCGTGCTGGAGCAGAGCCAGTCCCATTTCGTTGCACCCCTGTACGGCGCGATCCTCTCCACCACGGTCATCGCTGCGTCGCTGCTGTTTTTCAACTGGCGTATGGCGCTGGCTGCCATCTGGCCGCTGCCTGTGGCGTTTGCCATCGTCGCGCTGGCCTCCGGCGTGCAGAAAAGGCTCTCCCGCAAAGCAATGGCGGCGAAGATCACATGCGAGGACGGTATTCAGGAGTGCATGGAAACCATGCCCGACCTGCGTGCCAACAACGCGGAAGCCGGCTATCTTGCCGGACTGGAAAAGAAAATTCGCACGGTGGAGGGCCGACTCATCAAAAGTGAGCTGGGAACGGCTGTCTTCGTGGTTTCCGCAGGACTTATCCTGCGGCTGGGTATTGCTACCACTGCCCTTGCGGGCGCGGCCCTGCTGGTAAAGGGCGAGCTGGATGTCCTGACTTTCTTTATGTTCCTGTTGGTGGTGTCCCGTCTGTATGACCCGCTGGAGGGGACACTGCAAAACCTCGCCGCCATCATCGGCACCAATACCAACATTGAGCGCATGAATGATATTTTGGACTGCCCCGTGCAGACCGGCAGCGAAGAACTGACCAATCAGAACTGCGACATTGAGTTCGACCATGTAGGCTTTTCCTATCAGAGCGGCGAAACGGTACTGAAGGACGTGTCCTTTACGGCGAAGCAGGGACAGGTCACGGCACTGGTCGGACCCTCCGGCGGCGGCAAGACCACCGTTTCCCGTCTGGCGGCGCGGTTCTGGGACATTGACCGGGGTACAATCACCGTGGGCGGTATGGATGTGTCGAAGATCGACCCGGAAAAGCTCATGAGCCTCTATTCCATCGTGTTTCAGGATGTAACGCTGTTTGATAACAGTATTCTGGAAAATATCCGCATTGGCCGCAAGGATGCCACGGATGAAGAGGTGATCACGGCGGCAAAGCTCGCCAATGTGGACAAATTTGCCGAAAAGCTGCCTGACGGTTGGAATGCCAACATCGGAGAGAACGGCTGTGAGCTTTCCGGCGGTGAGCGGCAGCGCATCTCCATCGCCCGCGCCTTCTTGAAAGACGCGCCGATCATTCTGCTGGATGAAGCCACCGCCAGTCTGGATGTGGAGAACGAAACGGCCATTCAGGAAGCGCTGTCCCGGCTCATCAAAAACAAAACCGTCCTCATCATCGCCCACCGGATGCGCACTGTCTCCGGTGCGGACAAGATCGTGGTACTCAAGGAGGGGACAGTAGCCGAGCAGGGTTCGCCCGCAGAACTGCTGCAAGAGGGCGGTATCTTCGCCCACATGGTGCAACTCCAGACCGAGAGTCAGAGCTGGACGCTTGCAAAAGCATAAATCCATTCGCAAAATAGAGCAAGAGCGCACATTTTACCCATGTTCGCTCTTGCTCTATTATAGTTGTAGCAATCAGAGAGAATAACGAGAAAATCTGTGCATTGGACGTTGCTGTAGGAGTTACAATGAAGAGAGACAGATAGAAAAAAGGATAGCGAATAGGAGAATCCTGTGTTAAGGTTGAGTTGAGAAGACAAAACCGAAAGGCAGGTGTACCCTATTTGCTATGAATAAGATAACACGAGACAAGCGGTATAAGCAAGCAGTAATTGAGTATTCGATGAAGCATGGCGTTACGAAGGCCGCTATCCGCTACAAGACGAGTCGGCAGAATATCTATCGTTGGAAAAAGAAATACGACGAAGACATTCACTCGCTGGCAGACCGCTCCCACAGTCCTCACAGCCATCCAAAGCAGCACACAGAGGTGAGATCACGTTGGTAAAGAATATGCGCCGAAGGAACCCTCACGACGGTCTGGTAGTATTCTGGGTCAAGCTTCGCCAACGTGGATACACCAGATCTATCTCAGGGCTGTATAAGCTGCTGCGCCGTATTGGCGGTGCTCCAATCAAGCTGCCAAACCCGAAATATATTCCAAAGCCTTACGAACAGATGCGGTATCCCGGTCAAAAGGTTCAGATCGATGTGAAATATGTTCCTTCTGCGTGCCTTGTCGGAGAAGCCGTAGAGGATGCTAAAGAGTGCGGCGGTTACTACTACCAGTACACCTTTATTGATGAATACAGCCGTTTTCGTTATCTGGAGGCTTTCAAGGAAAAAGACACATATACCTCGACCGTTTTCCTGAAACACGTAGTGGAAAAGTTCCCATACGCTATAGAATGCGTTCAAACGGATAACGGATTTGAATTTACAAATGAGATGGGGAACAGCAAGAAGAAGCCGCCTACCCTATTTGAGAAAACGCTTGAACAGCTTGGTATCAAGCATAAGAAGATCAGACCGTTCACACCAAGACATAACGGCAAGGTTGAACGCAGTCACAGAAAAGATAACGAAGAATTTTATGCTTATCACCGTTTCTATTCTTTTGACGATTTTGCTAAACAGCTTGCTATCCGTCAACGCCAGTATAATAATTTCCCCATGCGTCCGCTCAACTGGAAGTCTCCTCGCAATCTCCTTTTTTCTTTTCCTTCTCTGTAACTTATCATTGAGTAACCTACAAATTTCTGACGCGCCCGCCTTTTGTAAGACTTGAATGAGCCGGAGAAATTGTGTATAATATAAAGATAACGTCAGAACATATGAAACATTGCTGTTTTATGCAGTGGCTGGAATTGTCCGCGCTTTCGTGTTTTTCGCCGGCTGCGGCATATTTGACCGGCAGAGGGAAGGAGCGTGTGATTTGAAACATAAACTTAAGCTTGCTCTGCGTCTTTTTCTGCTGCTGTCGGTCATGGCTGCGATTTTCGCGTTCTCTTCCCAGCCAGCCGATGAGTCGCAGAAACTGAGCGACGGTTTTCTTGACCGCTTGAGATCAGTTCTCTGCTTTTTGCCGGAAATAGAGGGCAATGCTGGAAAAAACATCAGAAAGTGTGCACATTTCTTTGAGTTTATGTGCATGGGCACTGCTTCGGAGATGTTTTTCTCCGCGCTATACATAAACCGCCGGAAAAGACTTTTGTGCTCCGGTGCAGTATCTGCGGCGGTATGCGTCATCTACGCCTGCTCAGATGAACTCCATCAGCTTTTTGTACCGGGACGGTCATGTCAGGCGGCGGATGTTCTTATTGACGGCGCTGGCGCGATGCTTGGTATAGCGCTTGTGCTTGTGTATTATGTACTGAAAATAAGGAAAGCGGGACATTTTGATAATGGGTAGGCATCTTTCGGGTAAAAAGATAATTGATATAAACAGAATAAAACAGCTTGAGATCCCGGATATAAAGGTGCCGAAGGTCAAGGTAAGCATCCCGCTGCCCGAACAGTTCATATCGGATCGGTACGAACTGAATATTCCAAGCTGTGCCTCGATCGCCCTGTCATTTGCCGTTCTTGTTTTCGGTTTCATTTATAAGGCAGAAGGGTGGATGAATATTGCGCTTTTTGCGGCTGCGTTTCTTCTTGCCGGGTGGGGCGTTTTTCTCAGTGCGGTTGACTGCTTTATCGGCGGGCGGATATTCTGCGAGGAACTGGTGTGCATTTTGCTGTGCATTGCCGACGCTGCCGCCGGCAACTATGCCGACAGCGCATCAATAATGCTCGGCTTCCGCATCCTCCGGCTGATAGAAAAAATAATAGACCGAAGAATCGACGGGATAGTTGAGGAACTGGATATTTGCCTGCCGAAAAAAGCCATTATTGAAACGGAAGCGGGATATAAAAAGATCCCGCTTAAAAAAATCAGGAAAAATCAGATAATTGTTGTAAAAAAGGGTGATACGATACCGGTTGACGGCATAGTTATCGAAGGGAAAAGTCTTGTTGAGCTTTATCCGCTGACCGGTGCATCGGAGACCGTAAGCGCGGAGGAGGGAGAAAGGGTCTTTTCCGGAAGCATAAATATGGCCGGTACTCTGTATATCAAGGCTGAATGTCCGCCGGCGGAATCGGAAGCCGCCGTTCTCGGCAATTATATTTTTAATGCCTGCACATCGACCTCATCCAATGAGAGCCTTATAAAAAAGCTGGGACAGATTTTCTTTGTGGTATCGTCGCTTGCCGGAGTGCTGCTTGCCGTCACCGTTCCGCTTTTGGGCGGCGGAGGGTGGCAGAAATGGATAGGCCGGGGGGGACTTATCTCGGCAATGTCCTTCTGCTTTATACTTGTTGACACAATAGGCGCCGCGTATATTTCCGCTATTGCGGTGTGCACATCCCATGGCATTATCGTCAAAAAAAGCGGCGTTCTTGAAAAGCTCGCAAAGGCGACGACATTTATTTTCAACAAAACAGGTACCCTCACCGAAAAGAGATATTCGATAGAGGAGATATACGCCGAAAATATGAGCGAGTATGATCTCCTTTCGATTGCCGCCGTGGCAGAGCAGTATTCAAGCCACCCGATAGCGCGTTCGATATGCCTTGCATGCCCGAATTACGAGCGCATTGATAAAAGCAGTTTCGCCATGGAAGAGATACCCTGCCGGGGCGTGAGCGCATCCGTCAAGGGCCGGCATATCTTTGTCGGCAATTCCGGACTGCTTGAGGAATATGGAGTCAGCTGCAAAATGTCTCGGCTCGGCGTTACAACGGTTCATGTCGCGGTAAACGGTAAATATTGCGGCTATATAGTGCTTTCAAATAAGATTCGGGAAAATGCCTTTGACGCAATGGAAGCGCTCAGAGCGCAAAAAATAAGCAATATGGTGATGCTGACAGGAGACTTGCAATCGATCTCAAGAAGAATAGCCTCGTCCCTGAATATGGATATGGTGAAGGCGGAGCTTTCAACGGACGAAAAATGCTCCGTTGTGCAGTACCTTACCGATACAAATTCCAGCGGCAATAATGTCGCTTATGTTTGCAGCGGCTGCGAGGATGAGGCTCTTTTCGGTGCGGCGGATGTCGGGATAGCGATAGGCGCGCTCGGAAACAGGGCGGCTGAAAAGAGTGCGGATGTGGTCGTGCTTAAAGACGACCTTGAGCAGCTTGCCGAATGTGTCGGCACGGCATCGGAGACAATGAGAAAATGCCTGTTTAATGTAATAGCCTTTTTCTCGATAAAAATACTTGTGATGCTGTTTGCCGCTGCGGGACTGTTCGGTACCTTCCCACTTATTATTGCGGATGTCGCGGCGGCGGTTTTCGTTATGGGCAATTCATTCAGAATCTTGAAAACGGACAGCCGTATAGACCGTGAAAGTGAAAAACAGAATATTAAATTAAGAAAATAAAGGAGAGAACAACAATGGAAAATGCATTGAAAAACATTCTTGAGCGCAGAAGCATCAGACGCTATAAAAGCGCACAGATAACGAGGGAAGAACTGGACAGTGTAATTGAGGCGGGCGTGTGTGCGCCTTCAGGGAAAAACCTCCAGAGCGCGATAATCGTCGCCGTTCAGGACAGGGACGAGATAGCCTATATGTCAAAGCTCAATGCCGAGGTCATGGGTGTCGCGTCGGATCCGTTTTTCGGTGCGCCTACCGTACTTGTCGTACTTGCGGAGGCAGACAGCCGTTTTGCTGTGCAGGACGGTAGCCTTGTTATGGGCAACCTTATGAACGCGGCGCATGCGATCGGTCTCGGCTCCTGCTGGATAAACCGTGCTTATGAGGTCTTTGAAAAGGAAGAAGGGAAAGCGCTTCTGAAAAAATGGGGGATCGAGGGCAATTATATAGGTATAGGCAACTGTATCCTTGGGTATCCTGACGAGGAGCCGAAAATGAAGCCGAGAAAAGAAAATTACGTATATTATGTCCTGTGAACAAAAATGAATACCTATGATTTTGATCAGACAATTTATATAAACGACAGTTCGGTGGATTTTTTCTTTTACTGCTTAAAGAAATATCCGCATGCCGTGTTGAAGATACTGCCGAATCTTGCGGCCTGCGGTGTAAAGTACACTTTTAAAAAATGCAGTTTTCCCGAACTGAAAGAAGCGGTTTTTTCCTATCTGAAATACATACCGGATGTTGCAGTGGCAGTGGATGATTTTTGGAATAAAAAATGGAGCGGCATCGGCAAATGGTATCTCAGCCAACGGAAAAATGACGACATCATTATCTCCGCTTCGCCCGAGTTTATAGTGTGTCCGGCAGGGGAACGCCTTGGCGTAAAGGTTATTGCAACGAAAATGGATGAGAAGACGGGAAAGCTTCTCGGAAAAAACTGTCATGACGAAGAGAAGGTCAGACGGTTTCATGAAGTCTGCCCGGACGGTCTCACCGAGGAGTTTTATTCCGACTCCGATCATGATACCCCGATGGCGAAGCTTGCGCAAAAGGCCTTCAAGGTAAAACGCGGCAGGATAGAACCGTGGGATTTTAAATGATGCTTTTTGCGCTGGACAGGGCTGCACTGCGCTCTGTGCCTCTGTTGTCCGCCATAGATGAACAATGTAAAGCGTTTTCTCCGACGTACGTTCCGCCAGAGAAAACGAGAAAAACTCTGCGAGGCTTTTTTCGACAGACTCAGGGCTTACGCACTCTTGCTTGGCATTGATTATAATGAACGAATATACTCCCCATTGGACGCCTGCACAGGTGCAGACGCCAATGGGGAGTATACCGCGTTTGGCTTTTGTTATAGGAAAAGAATAAGAGGTATGTAGGATAGCAAAATTATTTCTTTACCGGTTTGTCACAGCAATTCCCATTGCAGGAGCAGCCGTTGGGACAGCCGATACATTTTATACCACGCTTTTTTGATTTGTGGATGTATACACCTGCCAGGCCGATAATAGCGGCTACAATCACAATAATAATTATATTTTCCATAGCAGGTATCCTTTCAGCTTATTTTATCAGGCTTAGTTCTTGCTCAGCGCATACTCTTCAGCCAGATGCTTGTCGGTATTTCTGATAAGGCAGACTATAACAGCTGCAATAGCGGCAACAGCAATAAGCCCGGGGAAGAATCCGGCACCGAGGGAACCAGTGGTGATCAATGTACCGATCTGATATACAAGGTATGCAACGGTGAAGCCAGTGGCGAACTGAAGACCTACGCCGCCCCAGAACCATTTACGGTCATTGATTTCTGAATGCATTGCACCGAGTGCTGCAAAGCAGGGAGGAGTATACAGGTTGAACATGAGATAAGCAAGCGCAGCGACCTTAGTGATTGCGAACACAGATGCGACCTCTGCACCGGCGCCTTCCATAAGTGCCAGCTCTTCGGTATCAATGAGGTTATCAAGTCCCGCAAAGCAGACTGCGAGAGTACCGACAACATTTTCCTTGGCTATAAAGCCTGTGACTGCCGCGGCGGCCAACTGCCAGGATACAACGCCGACGATGGGAACAAGAAGATAAGCGAAAGGAGCGGCGATGGATGCAAGAATAGAGTCGCTTGCTGTTTCAGCAACCTGGAAGCTCCATGTGAAGGTCTGCATGATCTGAACAACGGTGTTGCAGACAAGGATTATTGTGAAAGCCTTTACGATGAACGCCCAGCCACGGGAGCACATATCCATAACGGCGCGCTTGAGGGAAGGAACCTTGTATTCAGGCAGCTCAATGATAAAGAAAGATTTACGGTGCTTGTAACCGGCAATTTTGTTGACAAGCAGTGCACCGATCAGGATAAGCAGGATACCGACGAAGTACATCAGTGTGCCGACCCAAGGAGCGTCGCCGAAGAAAGCGCCGGAGAAAAGTGCGATAACAGGAAGCTTTGCGCCGCAGGGCATAAACGGAGTCAGCATAGCGGTAGCGCGGCGCTCACGCTCGTTGCGGATGGTACGGCAGGCCATAATGCCGGGGATGCCGCAGCCGGTGCCGACGACGAAAGGAATAACGGATTTACCGGAAAGGCCGACTTTTTTAAAGATAGGATCCAGAACTACCGTAGCGCGTGCCATATAGCCGCAGTCTTCAAGCAGGGAAATCAGGAAGTACATGACCATGACCAGCGGCAGGAAACCGACAACGGCTATTACACCGCCGATGATACCGTCTACCAGCAGTGCCTGCAGGATAGGAGCGGCGTTTTCGACAAGACTGCCGACCCATTCCTGGAACGCTTCAAGCAGACCCACCAGATAATCGGCGATCCAAGGACCGACCCATGCCTGAGAAATCTGAAAGACGAGGAACATCACACCGGCAAAAATTATAAGACCGAAAACGGGGTGGGTAAGAACGGCATCAATGTTATCCTGCGAGTTCTTGTTCTTGGTCAGAACCTTTCTGCTCTCAACGGATGCAACGATTTTGTCAACATATTCAAATCTCTTGCGGTCGGCTTCCTCGACAGCCTCTTTGCTTGTGAGGTCGATATCACCCTGATGATAGGGAGCCTTCTGTCCGTGACCATTAAGAGCCGCAGCTTCCGCTACGACCTGCTTCAGACCGTCACCCGTGGTGGAAGTGGTGTCTACAACTGGGCAGCCAAGCTGTCTGGAAAGAGAGGCAACGTCAACCTTGTTCTGCTTTTTCTCGTTCAGGTCGTGTTTGTTCAGCGCAACGACAACGGGGATACCAAGCTCAAGGAGCTGTGTAGTAAAGAATAATGAACGGCTCAGGTTAGTGGCATCGACAATATTAATAATTGCATCGGGATTTTCGTTTCTTACATAAGAGCTGGTGATGCTTTCTTCCGATGTGAAAGGGGACATTGAATAAGCGCCGGGAAGGTCAACGGCAATCAGTTCCTGATCTCCGGCATAGGCTTTCTTTATCAGAGCCTCTTTTTTGTCTACGGTAACGCCCGCCCAGTTGCCGACCTTTTCGTTGCGGCCCGTAAGGGCGTTGTACATGGTTGTTTTACCGCTGTTGGGATTGCCTGCAAAAGCAATTCTCATTTCTTAACTCCTCCTCTTGCATTCGATATTCTGGCAGGATCGCCTTATGAAACATGAGCATTGGTTAGCTCGCGCTAACCTTTACGCAAAAAACAATCAGCATATTTGCCAAGTCTATTATCACCCTCAGATGATAATAGCCTGTGCCAGCTGATCGTCAATACTGTATCTGCCGTCTTTTACCGATACAGTGCAGCTGCCTTTACGGCGGGCAACAACCGTGATGGGTTCGCCGCTGAAACAGCCCAGAGAAAACAGAAAAGCATCCAACTCCTCGTCATCCGTCTGGATACGCTGAATGATGTATTCCTTGCCTTCTTCTGCATTCGTCAAATTCATAATCTCTCACCTGATTCAGAATTATTCTTTGGTTAGATACAACTAACCGCAGAACTGAATTTTAGTTAGCTCACGCTAACCATAGATACATAATAACGACCTTTTGCGATTTTGTCAATACTTTTTTTAAAAATTTTTTGTCGTTTTATGCCGGGAGCTTTTGGCCAGTATGTCAGCGGCCTTGTGAGCCAGATTTGCTTTTCTGCCTTTCTTTAAAAATTTGCTTGAAACCCCTTGACAAATCAGTATAATAAGTATTACTATCAGAGTTAGCGAAAGCTAACTAAACACGACGCATAATATAAGCGCAAAACTTTTGTCTCGGTGTTACGGCGTGTATATTGAAAGAAGGAATGAGCTACGGAAAATATTGCTATAATCGTTTTGCTGCTGGTGCTTATCATACCCGCACTGATACATGCGAAGAAGCACTTTTCGGGCGGTGGCTGCTGCGGAAGCGGCGGAAATACCATCCGTTCGCATAAAAAGCTTACCGAGCCTAAGATCGGGGAAAAGATCCTGACGGTGGATGGAATGCACTGTGAAAATTGTCAGGCACGTGTAGAAAATGCTATTGACCGTCTTGACGGCGCGGTATGCAAGGTAGATCTGAAGAAAAAGACCGCAGTTGTTTCATACAGCAGCGAGATTTCAGATGATGTACTTAAAGAAACCGTGGAAAAACTTGGATATAAGGTAACCGATATCCGATAAAGTGATTCTTGGGCTGTTATTATTTCGAGGAATGTGATATAATAAAAGAAATCAGCAAATTATTGATATGGAGTGATTTTATGGCATTACAGGAATCCGGCGAGATGTATCTGGAAACCGTTTATATTCTGTCTCTGAAAGGGCCGTTTGTCCGTTCAATTGACGTTGCGGAATACATGGGTTTTTCAAAGCCGAGCGTCAGCCGCGGCGTTGGCATCCTGAAGCGCGACGGCTATCTGAACGTTGATAAAGACGGCTATCTTACGCTGACCGAGGCGGGACTTGACCGGGCGCAGAAAATTTATGAGCGCCATACGGTGATACGTGATATGCTGATAGGGCTGGGAGTGGACGAGGAGACTGCTTCTCAGGACGCCTGCCGGATCGAACATATAATAAGCGACGCTTCTTTTCAGGCGATTTGCCGCCATGTGGGCAAATATACCGAAAATGCGCAGTAAGTAAAGCAAGGCGCGTTCTTCCGACCGTGGAGAACGCGCCTTGGGCTTTTGCTGTACTCAGTCAATATGAAGCTGCTTTTTTGTAAGATCCGAAGCGGATACCTTGGCGTTGTGATAGCGGGCGCGGTGTTTGGTGATCGAGCCGATGTCAATGGCCTCCTGCGGGCAGTACTGTACGCAGCTCAGACATCCGATACAATTGCTTCCGAACACAGGACGTCCGTTTGAAATGCTTATGTTGGCATTTGGGCACACAGCGACGCACTGACCACAGCCGATGCACTTGCCGTCAGCGGCAAATTTTTTGACGCGTTTGGTATTCATTCCGGAAAAGAGCGCGCTTTCAAGCGCGAAGAAGCTGCCTTTAGGCGGCTTTTTTTCACTGCGCTTCATTGCCTTTATGTCAGCGGCAAAATGCTTTGCAAGTATCTCGCTCCTCTTTTGAGAAGCCTTCGCAGGGAGGGGCGGAATCGTGAGATAATGCGGCATTAGCCAGATGCATGAGCAGTGGTTTGACGCCCCGTTCCAATAATCAAGGCCGACAATGCTGTCGATTTTGTGCAGGCCGCACCCTTTGTAGCCGGCATACTGAACTATGGCAAATTTATAGGCGTTGATGCCGATATGTATTGATTTGACATAGCTTTCCACGTTGCCGGGCAGACCGCCGCCGTAGCAGGGAAAAATGAAACCGACGCGCTTTGCCTTGGATGCGTCTGTTTTTGCCGGAAAACTGCGCATCATCACAATGTCGGTATCACCCAATTCTTTTGCTATATTCTTCGCCATGTCAAGACAGTTGCCGGAACCCGAATAACAATAAATGATATTTTCGCTCATGGGCTGCTCTCCTTATACATGAATTATTTCTTTCCTTGATTATATCATGATTTTACTCACTTGCAAGCGTTTTGCTCATAACACATAAAAGAAAAATAACCGGGAACGGGAGGACAAGCGCGCCTGACATAATGTGATCAAAAAACACCGGAGAAGACCGCCCAATACAGCGGTCATCTCCGGCACGTCATATTTTTGCTGCTGATGATAGAGAAGTAATCAGACTGACGCAGCAGAAGCCGCCGAATACAGCTCCAGAAGCTGGCCGAGGAAATCTGTATTGCCGAAATCTTTCCTGTAACATATGTGTATTCTGCGTACCATGTTCATATCCGAAACGGGCAAGGTACGGAAACGCTTTTCTCCGATGGCTGCGGCGCATGCCCGTTCGGACAGGACGGAGATGCCATAATTGCCTTCTATAAGCTTTTTTATGGTGGAGATGCTGTCTGCTTCCAACATTACATTAAATTCATCAAGACTCATGCCAATCTTATGTAAACTTGCCTCAAACAGTGCCCGTGTTCCGGAACCGGCAGGACGCAGTATCAGCTTTTCCTTTTTCATCTGGGAAAGGGAGATGTGACCCGCGTCAGCGAGAGGGCTGTCGTTTGAGACTGCAACGATCAAATGATCTGTATCAAGCAGCAGAGAATTGAACTCATCGATTGGAAACGGAGAGTCGATTACCGCGAGGTCGAGCATATGACTGCGCAGCAGTGCGACAAGCGGCTGACTGTTTTCCGAGATTATGCGAAACTGAGCGTTGGGATGAAGCCGTATATATTGTGCAAACATTTCGGAAACGGCGCTGTCCTCAAGACTTGGAGATACGCCGATCACAAGACTGTTCACGTCCCGGCGCGAGGCGTCTATGTCCATGTCCATGCGCCGTCGAAGCAGCGCCGCCTGAGATGCGTAGTCTGCTGCGATAACGCAGACCTCTGTAGGCAGCAGGCGGCTGCCGCTTTTTACAAACAAGGCGGCGTCAAGCTCTTTCTCCAGAGAGTGTATCTGCTGCGCAACAGCGGACGGAGTGAGGCAGAGTTTTTCTGCGGCGGCAGAGTAGCTTTTCAGATCAAGGACAAGCCGGAGAGCATCGTAGCGTTGATCAAAGCCTGACTGATAACTCAAAACGCCCCCTCCTTTTAGTACTCTGATTTATCATGATCATATTATCGGGGAACCCTCCGCAGAGACGATATGGTCGTAATGCTGCATAAAGTCGTTTATGTCTTCCAACGAGATCTCCCGCGGCATTTTCAATGACAGATCACAGCAAAACCGCCCGTTGCTGTCGCGGCTCAGTTCACTGCGGATGATGTGCGCATCCCATTGACGAAGCTGCTCGTCAAGCTCTTGCTTAAGACATGGAGTATATTCAGCCGTAAAGCGGAAGCGGTTTATGGTGAATGAATCCGCACCTACGGTAAAACGATGCATTGTGACCTGAAGGAGGGCAACAAGTATTGTCACTGCGAAACCGTTAAAGTACATTCCGGCGCCGAGCGACAGCCCTATGGCAGCCGTTGCCCAGATGCCTGCCGCGGTTGTAAGCCCTTTTACGGTGCTGCCGTTTTTGAATATCACACCTGCGCCCAGAAAGCTGATGCCGCTGACGACCTGTGCGGCGATGCGTGCGGGATCTGCCCCTCGTGTTCCGTTGAACACCTTGCCGGATGAATCCGTAAGGTCGGCAAAGCCGTATTTTGAAACTACCATTATCAACGCCGCTGCGCAGCAAACGATAATGTGAGTGCGAATTCCGGCTTCTTTGAAGCGTTTTGTACGCTCAAAGCCGATACATGCGCCGCAAAAGCATGCTGCCAATATCCGAGTCAGAAGCTCCGCGTACTGTATCATCGAAAACTGGCCGTTCAGGTATTCGCATAAAGTCATTTGGTGTCGTCTCCTTTTTTTGCCCATCCGATCTGATGAAGCGAATATATCCAACAGGAACATGTTCGGCTTCATGATACGTGCAAAGGTCATCAGAGGTTCCGTGATTAGTGTATATTCCCAGAGCGGCGCGCATTGCGGGTGAGTTATAAATATCGTTGTTATGCCGCTGCACGCCACGCTGCCCCCTTCTTGACTTTTACCACAATGGATGTTACGAATCATATTCGAAAAAACAATAAAGTCAAATTATGTTTATTGTTCAAAATATAAATTTTTATTATGGCGGTGCAGCGTGATAGACAATAAATTATACACACTTCTGAAAGTGTATGAATGCAGAAATTACACTCAGGCGGCAAAACAGCTGTCCATAACCCAACCTGCTGTGAGCCAGCATATAAAGGCGCTTGAAAGCGAACTGGGCGTCAAGCTTTTTGAACATGCAAACGGCGAGCTTCTGGTTACGAAGCAATGCGAAGAGGCTGTGAAATTCGCAAAAAAAATAGCCGGACTATACAATAATCTCTATCAAAGCATGAGCGATGATAAAAGCCGGACGACCCATCTTACCATCGGTATAACGCATACTTCCGAGAGCAACGCCATTGCAGAGGCATTGGCAAAATATTGTGCCCGAAACGAGGGGACGAGCATTAAAATGATTACAGACTCCATAAATAATCTTTATACGATGCTTAAAACATATGAGTTGGATCTTGCCGTTGTCGAAGGGCGCGTACCAGATCCGAGCATACATTATCTTCTGCTTGATACCGACTATCTTGTACTCGCGGTTTCGACAAATCATCCTTTTGCCAATCGCAGTATGGTCACACTCAACGATCTTAAAAAAAGAGCGCATGATCCTTCGGCTGCCGGACTCCAACACGCGAAACCTCTTTGTCGCGCACCTTGAGAGCAATAATATGAGTATAAACGACTTCAATGTTGTCCTTGAGGTTGATAACATGGCGACTATAAAGGATCTGATACGGCGTGATTTCGGCGTATCAATTCTTGCCCGCAGCGTCTGCCTGGACGAGCTTCGCAAAGGCAAATTAGCGGTTCTTCCCGTCGAAAACCTCAGCATGATGCGCGAGATCAACATAGCCTACTATGGAGACTTCAAGCAGTTCGATGTGCTTCACGGCATAATGAAGATATATAATGAAACGATGAGGATCTATAACTGAACATGCGGCTACACCATATGGCTTCAAATTGCGCAGGCGATCAATAAAAAGAGGGGAGTATAAGCTGTCTATACTCCCCAAGAGATGACAGCGCCCTCTGTTCTTAAACCCTGAACAGAGGGCGTCGTCCGTATTTTCAAATAACTGCTTCAATTACAGCGCGGTTCCTTTCTTCGGAATAAAGAAACAGCGCATATCCGCCTGCTCAAGCTCCAGCAGGCGGAACTTTTTGTCTATACCTCCGGCATATCCCGTAAGGCTGCCGTTTGTGCCGACAACGCGGTGACAGGGGATAATAATGGATATCTCGTTATGACCGACTGCGCCGCCTACCGCCTGCGCGGACATCCGCTCAAGACCTCGTTTTTTTGCAAGCTGCTGCGATAGCTCACCGTAGGTCACAGTCTGCCCATACGGTATTTGAAGGAGCATATCCCATACGGCGTGCCGGAACGCGGAGCCGATCGGGTGCAGCGGCGGCATAAAATCGGGTTCTCTGCCGGTAAAATATATATCCAGCCAGCGCTTGGCTTCCGAAAGGAGAGGAGTCTCACCGTCTGTATGTTCAGCGGGGAGATTATCGGCAAAGTATTTCTCCCCGTCAAACCAGAGGCCGGTCAGGCCTAGTTCGTCCGCCGACAGCAGAATACCGCCAAGGGGCGAATCGTAATGTTGGGTATAAGTCATGATCACAGATGCTGGTCACGATCGACCCTGTCGTAAAAATGATCAAGGACGGGAGCCATGGCCGCAGTGAGCTTCATATCAAGATTGAAGAAATAGATAACAAAGGTCACTGCAAAGAACGAGATGCAGATGATCAGTATCTTTTTAAGAAAACGGCATAATTTAGACATGTTTATCTCCTTTCACATTACCAGGATTCTTCGTCATGGAGGATCTCAAGGCTTGCATCGACAGGCTCTTCGCCCATGACTGTGCGCATATAGTTGTTGATCTGGTCGCGCACGCCCTGACGGGAGATCACACGCGGATCAAAAAGGTCATGGGAGACCCAGACAAGATTGATTCCGTATTCACGCGCACGCTCCTCAAACATACCATGCATACCGTCGAGTGCTTTGCAGCTCATATGCTCCCATAGAATGACCATGTCGGCGTTAAATTCCCTGCAGTATTCCCACAGTTCGTCAAGCAGCACTTTGTAGCCGCCATGGGTGCGGTTGCGCATTATCATGTTCTCAGTCAGCCAAGCCATATCGTAATATGCCTGCTCACGGTTTTCGGGAGTATCCTCGGTGACAAGTTCCTTTGTGGAAACCATGGACAGCATATCTGTCAGCGGCACGATGCCCCAGCAGTTGAGAAGCCATACGAGAAAGTCCATATAGAAGTGCGACTGAACTCCCCATACGATGGCTCTGTGGCGATACTCGTTGGCGGCCTTTTTCTTTTGCTTATAGGCGCGTTCGGCAAGCTTTGTTATCTTGCGGTCAACGTCTTCAAAGGCTTTGACCTTGCCGCAGATAGCCATATAATTCGTCTCCGTGTAAAGCGCGAGGTTGGAGCCGAACACCTGAGGGTAATCGGTCTTATTCATCTCGAGCCACTCGAGACGGCACTTGGTGGCGTAATTGACGCGTTTGGCACATTCAAAATATGCATCCCAATCCCACTTTTCGCCGGTATGCTTCTCTATAAACGCGATCGCGTTCTTTATCTCCTGTGCGGCATAGTCCTGCACGTCGTCTTCGCGGTGGCGCAGAGGGGCGGCAAGCTGGAACACGGGGACGCCGTCCTCAAGCTCAAGACGCTTGGAGATAACGCCGTTGCCGAGCAGAGAGCCGTCGCAGGTGGTGTTGCACTGAATGGCGCAGGCGCCGAGAACGGGGGCGTCGTCGTCGATGGAGACGCCGGCCTCGGCCTCTGGCATGGGGCAGACATCGCCTGCAAGACCGTACTCCTGCGCGACGTCAATATAATGCTCTGCCGCATGCTGGTTCAGAAGCACCGAAACATAGGTGGACGGAGTCTCGCGGCTGAGCCCTTTGAGAGTCGGGAAGCCCATCATTACGGCGGTCATTTCGTTTTCATCGACGAGGACGACCTTGTCGGAAAATGCTTTGTCATTGCCGATACGCCTGTCGCCGCGGAAAAGGCCGTCAAGCAGCTTTGCGACGTCTTCGATTATGAGATCCTGTTCCAAATGGCAGATACGCAGATATTCGTCGCGCAATCCTTGGGTGTGACGGTCTACCATCATTGGAACGGCGAGATAGTTCGCCATCCAGCGGTAGCGGAACATTGCCTTGATGTTGCGCGGCTTCGAGACCATCTTTGCCATTGTTATCCAATTGTGGAGCCAGCGTGAATAATCATAGAGCGTATCGACAACGCCGCGCCATTCGCGGCGGTTCCTGACCTTGCCCTCAGTGTAAAATCTTCCGAAATTGCCACAGCCTATTCTTTTGTTGCTCATCACATATCACCTCCATGGAGCTTCTTGATCTCGATGCTCTCGACAAAGGCCTGCACACGTGTGCGCAGCTGGCCGGAGAAGGAAACGTTGTACGGCCGGTCGATCGACAGCACGGGGTAGCCGTAATCGTCATGCAGGATATGCGAACCCATCATGCGTTCGTAAGCCCAAGGGTCACAGAATTTTATCTGTTCATATATAATGCCGTCGGCGGCGTATTCCTTGGCGAGGGTGTTGACATACTCACGGCGTCCGGTCATTTTGGCAGTGTTCATGTAGCGTGGGCACTGCCCGCGGTTCATATACTGACGGCATATCTGTGTCAGCGCATCTTCGTCATCAGTCAGCTCTATGGGATTTCTTCCGGGGAATGAGCCATAGCAGAAGCGGTCGGCACAGACGTACGCGCCGGTGTCCTCAATAAGCTTTATAAAGTCGCAGTCGTCCACCTCGGAGCCGACAACCAGTACGCGAGCGCGGTAGCCCTTCTCATCCGGTTCACGCATCTTAAGCTCCTCAAGCGTCTCCTCAAGCTTTTCGATAAGCAGATACTTGGGGGCAACATAGGTAGCCAACGTGATGACGTGAAACTCATAGCCTGTAATGCGAGGCTTGCCGTCCTTGCGGTATTCGCCGATTGCGCGGATAAGCTCACAAACACGGTTATGCTCGGATACGGCCTGACGGATCGCTTTGTCTGAGACGTCAATGCCGTAATGCTCGTGCAGAGGAGTGAGAATGTGGTTTCTGCACTGGAGAGTGTAGAGATTCAAGCCGTTATCATCGGCCTTCATGGGTATCTCCATGTATTCAAAGAAAAATTTCTCCTTATCCTTGCCCAGGGCGTTCAAAAGCTCCATATTCTCGACTGCGCGGTTCATCATCGTACAGCCATCGGGAGTGATAAGGCAGTCGGCAAAGTTGTAGCCGCCTTCAATGGCACGCTCAAGCAGAGCACGGCTGTACTCGCAAAGAAAGCTTGTCATGTAGTAGGTCGCCATTTCCATGGAACCGGTGCGCGGTGCACGCAGACGCGTGGAAAAAACACCCGGCAGGTTCAGCAGCGGCTCTGGCGTGTTCTCACAGACGTAGGCAGCACAGACCATACCCTCGTTCTGCGCCTGTAATATAAGCTCGTTCTGAGCCTCCTGAAGGAGATTTTCAAAATAGAGCAGGTGCTTGAGATCTTTCATATTTCTTCTCCAATCGCCGGAAGCCGACGGCCTCCGGTACAAGAATATGGCCGTTCGGGACGACCGTCATTATTTTAACACTTATACTGCCGATTGCAATACGGTTAAATAAAATTTCTTATAATAAATGTTTAAGCAGAGTTCAGCCGTTCCATTCTGTGGCTTGTTCGCGCAGCCAATTGCACCATGCATCCACGCCTTCACCGGTTTTGGCGCTTATCGGGAATATTCTGATCTTTGGGTTGCGCATTTTCGCAAATTCCACGACCTTCTGCATGTCAAAATCGAAGTAGGGAAGCACATCTGTTTTGTTGATTATCAGCGCATCGCAGACCTGAAATATCAGGGGATATTTGAGAGGCTTGTCATGCCCTTCTGGAACGGAGAGTATCATCGCGTTCTTTGCCGCGCCCGTGTCAAACTCCGCCGGGCAGACGAGGTTGCCGACATTTTCAAGCACGACCAGATCAAGATCCTCAGTGCCCATCTCCTCAAGCCCCTGACGTGTCATATCCGCGTCAAGATGGCACATCCCGCCGGTGTGCAGCTGTATGACCTTCTTTACGCCGGTGCGGGAAATGCGCTCGGCGTCAACATCGGAGTCGATGTCGGCCTCCATGATGCCTATATTCATTTCATCGGAGAGCTTCTCAATGGTGCGTGTCAGTGTAGTGGTCTTGCCGCTGCCGGGAGAGCTCATGAGGTTCAACAGGAAGCAATGCCGCCTGCGAAACTCTTCGCGCAGCAGATCCGCCGCATCGTCGTTTGCCTTGAAAATGCTTTGTTTTATCTCGTATACCTTATAATCCGCCATATCTGTCCTCCGTTCAGCAAGCGACTATTTCCTTGATGTTCATTTCCTGACCCTGTTGGAGCCATGTGCGGCCGCTGCCGCAGTTGGGGCAGGTCTTGCCGTATTGCACGGTAGGGTATGTTCTCTTGCAGTTGTCACACCATGTAACGGCCGGTATTATTTCATATTTAAACTCCGTATGTTCTATCAGCGGCGTCTTTTTTGCATACCATTGCCAGCAGTCGCTAAGGTATTCCGGCACGATGCCCGATACCTCGCCGAACTCCAGCGTGACGGACTGAATGTTGGTGAGCTCGTTCTCTTTGGCTATTTCTTCGACCTGCTTTATGACGTAGGTCACTATGCTAAGCTCGTGCATAACTTTCCTTTCTGAAAACAGGTGCGGGGGTTTATCCCGCACCTGTCTGATCTGTTCCGGGATGATTATTTGCCGGAAAGCTGCTTTTTGATTATCCTTACCTGACGCTTTGCGGCGTAGGGGCCAATGGCCTTGAACTTGTCCTCTGCCGGGATCATCTTGCTGTTCTGCGGGCGATTGCGCTTGAGGTGTATCGCGTCGAATTCACACTTGGTGGTGCATATACCGCAGCCAATGCACTTGTTGGGATCGACGACACTGCGGCCGCAGCTCAGGCAGCGTGAAGCCTCGGACTTTATCTGATCTTCCGTGAAAGTCACGCGGTCGTCGCACATGGTGAGGACCTTCTTCTTGTCGATGACGACCTCGGAACGTGCAGGCTTCTTGATCTTCTCAACAGGCAGGGCGATATTGTCCTTGTCAAGCTCCTTGAAATCACGGAGATTGCGGTGAATGGTCAGTGTCTGACCGACGTTGACATAGCGGTGGATGGACACCGCGCCTTCGCGGCCGCTTGCTATGGCGTCGATGGTGTACTTAGGTCCGGTCGCACAGTCGCCGCCGACGAATACATCGGGTTCAGCAGTCTGGAAGGTCATGCCGTCGTGTGCAATGAGGCGGCCGTCAGGCGTCTCGGCGGCCGTACCGGCGAGAACCGCACCGTACTCGGAACGCTGACCGATAGCGACCAGAACGTTGGAGCAGGGGACTGTGATCGTTTCTTTTTCGTCATAAACGGGAGCAAAACTGCCGTCCGCACCGCGCACGGAAACACAGCGCATAAGCTCTATGCCCGTGACCTTGCCGTTTTCGCCGAGAATGGCTTTCGGCGCCCAGGAATTGTTAATGATTATGCCGTCGGCGATACCGGCGTTCTTCTCGTCGGGAACGGTAGGCATTTCCTCGTCCTTTTCAAGGCAGTACATATTGACGCTGCCGCCAGTCAGACGCTTTGCGGCGCGCGCCACGTCAATGGCCGCATTGCCGCCGCCGATAACTACAACGTCACCGGAAAGCTCCTTAAGTTCGCCACTGTTGACGGAGCGCAGGAAGTCAAGACCGCCCTGAACGCCTGCGAACTCTTCGCCGGGGATATTGAGCTTTGCGGCTTTCTGGAGACCGACAGCGACGTAGAATGCCTTGAAGCCCTCTTCACGGAGCTGCTGAATGGTGACGTCCCTGCCGACATCAACGCCGCAGCGGAACTCTACGCCCATTTCACGGAGAATGTCTATTTCGGACTTTACAATGTCCTTGCCTACACGGAAACTCGGAATACCGTTGACGAGCATACCGCCGGGAACAGCCTCTTTTTCGAATACGACCGGGCTGTAACCCTCGATAGCGAGGAAGTAAGCGCAGGACATACCCGCAGGGCCGGCACCGATTATTGCGATCTTCTGGTCAAATTTCTCATGTGTGCAGGAATTCATGGGCGGCACGTAGCGGTGCTCTGACTTCATGTCCTGCTCGGCGATGAACTTCTTTATCTCGTCAATGGCAAGCGGCTCATCGACGGTGCCGCGCGTGCAGGCGTCTTCGCAGTACTTGCGGCAGATGCTTCCGCAGACGGCAGGGAAGGGGTTGTCCTTCTTTATGAGCTTGAGCGCGTCGGAATAGCGGCCGTCGGCGGCCATTTTGATATAGCCCTGAATGGCTATATGCGCGGGGCATGCGGCCTTGCAGGGCGCGGTGCCGGTGGGCCATGTCTGGATGCAGCCGTTTTCGTTTCTGTAATTTTTGTTCCAATGATCCTCGCCCCACTTGGTGTCGTCAGGCAGTTCGTGATGCGGATACTCAATGGGGCCAGCCTTGGAGCAGAGCTTCTGACCGAGGCGGACAGCGCCGGCAGGGCAGGTCTCAACGCACTTGCCGCAGGCAACGCACTTTTCCGGTTCGGACTCGGCAGTGTAGGCGGAGGCGGAAAGATTAGGCGTGTTGAACAGCTGTGAGGTGCGCAGCGCGTTGCAGACGCCGACCGCGCAGTTGCAGATACCGAATATCTTGTTCTCACCGTCAATATTGGTTATCTGGTGGACATAGCCTTTGTCTTCGGCTTTCTGGAGTATCTCCATGGCCTCTTCATAGGTGATGTCGCGGCCGTGGTTGGTTTCGCGGCAGTAGTCGGCAAAGTCGCCGACACCGATGCACCATTCGCCCTCTACGTCGCCGGATCCCTCGCCGCGGATGCGCTGCTGCTTGCGGCAGGAACAGACTGAAACGCCGATATGTCCCTCGTATTTTTTGAGCCAGTGACTGAGATGCTCAATGGGCAGGGATTTGCTTTCGGCGGGAATTGCCTTTTCAACGGGAATTACGTGCATACCGATTCCTGCGCCTCCGGGGGGGACCATCTCGGTAATGCCTGCCAGTGGCAGATATGCCATGCGCTCAAAGAAATCGGCGGTCTCGGGGTACATATCGGACTGCTCAGGGTTGATCATCATGATCTCGGCGCTGCCGGGAACGAACATATCCAGCACCCAGCGCTTTTCATGGTTGGGGTTTTTGCCGTCAAGATTTTCCCAATGGAACTCGACAAGGCCGCTTTCACTGACGGCCTGCATCGCTTTCTCAAGGTAGGCTCTGTCAAACTGCGGATTTTTCTTTGCAAGCTGCTCAATGGTAAGCGGTACGCGCTTTTTCATCGTAAGACAGATGTCGAGAATATCGTCGGCCATCTTCTGGTCATACTTGTAGGCGGTGTACTTCAGCGCGGAGTTGATGCCAAGATACTCCGGAGCGTCAGGGGTGATCTTGTCCTTGCCGAGCAGCACGGTCGCCCGATCGGTTATCTCTTTGCCGAGTTTAGCGATTTTTTCGTCTTTCGTCATTGTTTTTTTAGAGCCTCCTGATAAAATAAAGCGGTGTTCGGATCTGCTTGTTATTTTTATAATAAAGCTGCTGCAATCGTACTTAATTTGTTTAAAATAGTCAACAAGTCAACAAGTTTTTTGGCATAACTCACAAAAAAACTGCAAAATATTTGCCGACAGTTCTAAAGAGAAGTTGACATTCATGGACAAATATCGTAAAATGTCCTAAAAATAAGGACAGTGCGAAAGGAGCGTTTTTTGTGCAGGATTCGGCTTATCGGCTTAAAGAAAGCATTGCAAAATGCGCGATAGGGCTGTTCAGGGACGAGGGCTACAACAATGTCAGCGTCAACGAAATATGCGAGGCTGCGCACGTTTCACGCTCGGTTTTCTATACGGTGTTCAAGGGAAAGCGCAGTATTCTGGATTATGTTGTTGCCAAGCCGCAGCAGAACGATGAGGAGAGCTTCCGGAAATTCGCGGATGCGGAGAACGATTTTGAACGTATATGGCAGCTGTTTGACCGGTTCATCACGATAGCGCTTGATTTTGGCCCAAGGCTTACAAGTACGCTGTTCATCATGCAGTTTGAGTCGCCGCAGGGCATACGTGACGCTGTCCATGCACTGGACGATCTTTTTGCCACGCTTGCCAAGAACTGTGCCAGATCCGGCATCATCGAAACAGAGGAGCCGCCGGAGCTGCTGTCGCACATTGCGACTGATCTTATAATACACGAGCTGTATGTGTGGTGCAGTCAGAACGGGAATTTTTCTCTGCGTGAGCGCGCACGGCAATATGCCGAGGTGGCCTATCATGTCAAGCCGCAATACCGTATGCAGCCGGAGCTGCGCGCTGCGCTGTGAGCAGGAATTGAATATCATTTTTGATAGCTGAAAAATTATAAAAAAATGTTGGGTACAGTTCATCCTTTTTGGATGCCTTTACCCAACATTTTTTAGAACTTTTCTGTTATACTTTACACGACTATTGACGCAGAACCAACAAAAAATACCGCATGGGCTGCTTTGATTCAAATCATGTCAGCTATAGCGGCGGATTTATATATTGAAAAAACAGAACGGGACGCAGATCAAGTTTGCGATTGCCGAGAACGGAAAGCGGCGACGGGTACAACCAACCTTACCCCCTTTTATGGATGAAGCGCGGGACGAATACGCAGACAGCGGAGAAGCGGGGCGTGACCTGATCGCCGCGCTGGAAAGTGCGGGGTTTGATGTTATCTGAAAATCAGCACTGCCAACCATAAAAAACGCACAGCGCTCCGAGGGTTAAAACAACCCCCCATAATGTCGCGAGCACCTGATGCGTTTGAGCGCTGGCTTCGCGGTTCTTCGGCGGATGGCAGAACGGATCGTTCGGGTCGTCTTTAAAGGTTTCATAGTACAAATCATATTCGCACATTTTATCAATAAAATCATTGCTGTCCAAAAAAGCGCCCCCTTTTGTTTATATTATGACAGTTGAAAATAAAAATGTCAACAGCGAAATAAAATCGCAAAAAATATAGGAGTATCTTTATGGCAGAGACAGTTGTGCTCAGAATAGAATTAAAAAACGATAAGCAGGTCATGGCAAAACTGGCCGATATAGATGCGTGGGCCGCGAAATACAACAACAATCCAATTAAAATCATTCTTGGAGGTACAGACCTCAACAAATACGCCCAAGAGCTTAATAATGTTTCAGCGCACACAAACGGAGCTGCGGAAAGTGCAAAAAAAGCAGCTGCCGGGGCTCGAGACATGTATGCGGGGCTGCAAGGGGCGTCTCAAGTAGCAAAAAAACTAAATACCGAGCTTTCCCAGACGCACGATTTAATGTGGCAGATAAAAAACCGTATTCAATATATAACCGCAAACGCAGCCGTATCCGCAATAACTAAAAGCTTCAAGGAAGCGCTTGCAACCATGAAAGAGGTTGACAGCGAGCTGGCGACGGTGCGCAAGGTCACGGGGATGAGCGCGGCGGAGACAAAGGCGCTGGGAGAACAGGCATACTCTACGGCATCAAAATACGGCGTGGAAGCGAACGAGTACCTTGAAAGCGTGGGGACGTTTGCAAGAGCCGGATACAAGGAAGCGGCGCAGGAGCTGGGCGAGCATATCCACCGTGCGGAAAAGGCCGAACGCAAAGCCGTAAGTGCCAATGCATAATATCTCTACCAAAAGGCGCTGCTTGATAACCCTGAAATGCTCTCCGGCAATCCGCTCAATCGCTTTTTACAGAAGCAGCGGTTAAAACGGGAGTACGCCAAGGCTGTGCGAACGGCAAAGGTTGCGGGCAGCACCGCGCAGGCAGCCGCCAAAAGCACCGAAAAAACCGCAGAAGCCACGGCAACAGCAGCGAGAAAAGCGGCGGAAAAGGCAAAGGAAGCAGCCGAGTTCGTTGCCCGCCATTGGAAAGGTGTGCTGGTTGTTCTGGCTGGTTTCTTGCTGATTGTCATGCTGATTGGTGGGCTGCAATCCTGCTCTGCGCTGGTGGGTGCGGCTGGCGGCGGTGTGGCGGCATCCAGCTACCAATCGGAGGACGCGGATATTCTTGCCGCCGAAGCCGCCTACTGTGCGCTGGAAGCCGAGCTGCAAGAATATCTCGACACCTATGAACGCACCCATGACTACGACGAGTACCATTATGACCTTGACGAGATCAAGCACGATCCCTATGTCCTGGCATCGATCCTCTCCGCGCTGCATGACGGCGCATGGACGGCAAGCGAAGTGCAAGGAACGCTGCAAATGCTATTTGAAAAACAATATATTCTCACGGAAACCGTCGTGACCGAGGTGCACTACCGCACCGTTACCCGGACAGACAGCGAGGGCAACGAGTACGAGGTAGAAGTTCCTTATAACTATTACATCTGCACCGTCGAGCTGGAAAACTTCGACCTCTCGCATATCCCCGTTTATATCATGGACGAAGAAACGCTGTCCAAATATGCGCTGTATATGTCGGCGCTGGGCAACAAGCCGGAGCTGTTCGGAGATAGCGAGTATATCCCAAAGTACATCACAAACCGCCCGGAGGGATATGAGATTCCGCCCTCTGCAATGGAGGACGAAACCTTTGCCGCCGTTATCACGGAAGCCGAAAAATATTTAGGGTACCCCTATGTGTGGGGCGGCAGCAGCCCGTCCACCTCTTTTGACTGCTCCGGCTTTGTGAGCTGGGTGCTGACAAACAGCGGCGTGTGCAATACGGGCAGGCTGGGCGCACACAAGCGCCGCCAGAATGAGTGCAACGGTGCAACGGGTATAAACACTCTCACCGCTGCAAAGAGCCGTTACGCCGCAAAATAAAGCGAATAACGCGCAATCCCCGGCAAGCAGGGAAAGCTTGTATAAAATCTCGGCTTTCATATCTTTTTGAGAATAGCCGCCCATGTGTTTTTTCCGCAGATGCCGTCAATCGTCAGACCGCTTTTCAGCTGGAAATCCTTTATACAGGCAGGCAAGCCCGCAGACAGCACATTATAGCCTATGCCTTTCAAAGCCGCTGCAAGGAAAGCCGCAGCAGGTGAGCCGTCCCATTCTTTGACATCGGGGAAGACATAGCCCGTGGCTGTTTCCGTTGCGGAAATATCTGCGGTATCAGTAAGAAGCTTATCGGCGTACATGATATTCATGTCAAGCTTGCCGCCATAACCGGAGATTTTGCCGCTGTCGCTGTGCTGCCAGATGTCGCACTCAATCCCGGCACCGGTGTTGTTATAGGCGGCACACCACACAACGCCCCCGGCAGCTTTGACCGCCGCAGCATCAAGCTTGTTCTGCCACCAAGAGCGGTTTGCATATATGCCCCATTTCAGCCCTTTTGCCGTGACATATTCGCCGAAAGCAAGAGCAACGGGCATAATGCTTGCTTTCCATGAAGCGGACATATCATCCGCTTCACAGTCAAGAAACAAAGGCAGGTCAAGCTTGCGATTGCCAAGAATGGAAAGCGCAAGGTCAACTTCTTCTTTCACCGCATCCGCTGTCTTTGCGTGGGAGAAGATGTATGCCCCGACCGGAAGCCCCTGCGCTTTCAAGCCCTCATAATGCTGGATAAAGCTCTTATCAGCCCTATACTCACATATTTTGAGGATTGCAAACTCAATCCCTGCCGGTTTGAGTATGCTGTAGTCCTTTAAGTCTGCCTGCCAATTTGATATGTCAATGCCTTTATGCATCGACATCAACCCCTTCGCCTATAACGGGTGCAAGCATAATCGGCTCTTTCTGCTGCATTTCCTTTACAGCCGCTTCAATCAATGCGTCAACTGTGTCCTGATCAAGCGTATAGCCCTTCGATTTAAGATAATTATCAACATACTTTTTTTTGGCTTCGCCCATGCCGGATTCCCTGTAAATCATTTCTGCCGCTTCAACGGCAATGGTTGTCCACTTCTGGATTTCAGCAAGCTTTTCGGTGCTGACCTTTGTCTTTATCCACGGGATAAGGAAAGTCGTGATCAGAAGTGCCGCAAGTGTGATAACTGCGTTTGCTATCGGTGTAAGGTCAATCATGGTTTTGTTCTCCTTTCTAAGAACCGTATTTTGATTTTATGTATGAAAAAAGAGCCTGCGGAAGCCGCAAACCCTTGTTTCAACTATATTTTTTTACTTACTTATCATTTTCGTGGGGTCACGAAAATGGTCATAGAAAAAGCACCGTGCGTGTGCATGGTGCTTTAATACAATATATCTGGATTATCTTCCATGTAACCCATTTGGTAAACGTCTTTGCCGTTTTTGATGCAGCTATTTATCATCTCAATTGCTTGCTCTTCTGTTCGCGTGAGCATCAATGGATATGTCGGGAAATCACCGAACAGCTTTTCATATTCATTCAATTTTGCTTCAAACATCATGACGCCCCCTTGATGATTTCAACAAATGTCTTATATGTTTCCGGGAAAAACTTCTTGATATATTCAAGAGCTTCGCCGCCTGTGGTTTCCGCTGACATCATATTTGCCCACAGCTCAGAAGCGGTTTCATAGTTTCGGACAATCGCTTGAACCTTTGCCTGATTGCTTGCATCCAGCCCTAAGGCAAGATAAGCGCCTTTTGCAGCCTTTTCATCGCCTAATTGCTTCATATGGGAATATTTTCGGTTATAGTATTTATCGCCATGACCCCAGCGGATGCGAACACCAAAAAGCCCGTCAATAGCATCCTGCACACCGCAAGAAGCGTCATGTGCTTTCAACTCAGCCTTTACCTCGTTAGTAAGCAGCGATTTGATATGCTTTTTATCCGCCCTCATAGCGGTAAGAAACTCATCTGACGTAGACGCAGCCTTTTTTATCTTTGAATATTTGCACGCGGCATTGAGCGCGTCAGCTTCTTTATAATTAGTGGTAGGATATTTTACCATAACATCAAAGAAATGTCCATACTCATGCGCTAAAGTCTCGTATTTGCTCATGCCGTTATCAATATATCTTTGCTGCGGATAGCTGTAAACAATGCTATTAGATGACGGCATATAATATCCGTCAGAAGCTGATAAAGTAACGCTGCTGATCTGGTCGGCTTTGGAATATAGCTTTGCAATATTGGGATTGCTTTCAACAAGCTTTTTGTATTCCTCATAATCAGCTTTGCGCATGCTTGCACTCAGCTTTTGAGTTGTACCGGCTATATCGGTCTTTTGAGCTGCTATCTCGTTAGAAGCCGCCAAATACTTTTCTTTGTACTCTTCAAAATTATTCGTTTTGTCAAGCCCAAAGTATTCAGCGCGTTCTTTCAGCGCGTCAAGCTCCGATTCATCCAGCGCCCACCGTGCCCGTGTGCCGGATGTGCAACGGCAATTTACCACTTCGGCAGCTCCGCCGTTCGGGTCACCGGGAAACATAAGCCCGTTTGAAAACTTTTCGTCCAGCTCCCTGATTTCGCCGTCTACCATACGGTGACTGTCACGCGTTCGCCCGTCCAAAGCCGCGTCCCACTGCTTAACAACATCCGCGCCCTTGGACTTCGCCACTTGCTGTGCGTCCCGTGCGGATGTCTGCTGTATTCTGTGCCCCTCAGTTCGCGTTATGGTTTTTGCTCTCGACAGCGGAGCGCCGGACACGTTCCTGATGTTCCGGGCAATATCACGGTAGGGGAGAGCGGAAGCAATGCCACGGCTGATTTCCTGTGTTAGTGATATGCCCCTCCAATGTCGTGTGTCCGACATCGGAGGGGCATAAAGACTGCAAGATATAGTTTTCGGTTTTAATCAAACGCCGGATTGCAGGAGTAATAATTTTTGCTGTCAAGTCTATCCATGGCAAGACGCAAACCCTCGCCGAAACGCTGGTAATGGACTATTTCCCGCTCTCTCAGAAAGCGTATTACGTCGTTCACATCCGGATCATCGCTTAAACGAAGAATATTGTCATAGGTGACTCTTGCTTTCTGTTCTGCTGCAAGGTCTTCGTTCAGATCTGCAAGTACGTCGCCCTTGACACCTATCCCGGCTGCGTTCCACGGTGAACCTGATGCGGACGTGGGGTATATTCCGGCAGTATGATCAACAAAATATGCGTCAAAGCCTGCGCGCTTTATTTCGTCCGGTGTCAGATCCCGTGTGAGCTGGTGGACGATAGCCCCAACCATTTCTAAGTGACAGAGTTCTTCTGTACCCAGAGAAGCATCGGAAATGTTCCAATGTATCAAATATGAGGACAAGCATGATAAAGATACATAGCTTTCCGGCCGGAATTTCTGACGGAATCGTGAGGGAAATACCTACATCTACGTCAGCATTGAGACGATCGCGTGCGCTGGAAAATCCCGTTCATATGCAAATTTCATGTATAGAAAGGCACATTTTGCTTGACTTTTTTACAGAAAAAATATATTATATATGATAATATAAAATATACAATAAAAAAACGCGGCAGGGCAAATCACCGGGCGCGCTATCAAACAGTCCTGTACTTTATGCAGGACTGTTTTTGTTATTTTGAGAAGGGCAGTGTACATAGAATATATGCCCATCACACAGGCAGCAGAGAAGTAGGGCGCCCCGCGGACGCCGAGCCAGAGAACGCAAGATGTGTGTGTTTGGATATGCTGTCACAGCGTAATAATATGGCACATATTTACGATGGTAATGCCGCAGGCCGCCTATGACGTAATCATCGAGAAGTATGTCGAGATGAATGCCGCCAATCCGTTACGCGAGGGCAACGGCCGCAGCACACGCGTCTGGCTTGACTTGATACTGAAAATCCGCAACGGTCAGGCGGCGGACTGGAGCAGAGCAGATAAGGCGGATTATCTTCTTGCTATGGAGCGCAGCCCAATTAAAGACATAGAGAGCAAGGTGCTGCTGAAAGACGCCCTTACCAGCGACGTGAATTCACGAAGGGCATCGATCACAGCTGCTATTACGAGGGACATACGACATTTGAGGCGGAAGAACTGTAAGTTATTTCAAGGAGAGAAGTGAATCGAGCGTAGAAGGAGTGATGGTTTTGCAGTACTATGCACATGTTCGGGAAAATGCCGATGGCAGTGAGAAATATCAGACGGTCGCCCAGCATCTGACGGGCACGGCTGAGCTGTGCCGTAAATTTGCGGCAGCATTTGGGGTGGAGGCCGACGGGGAACTGGCAGGACTGACACATGACATTGGCAAATGCACAGACGCTTTTCAAGATCGTCTGCTGAATGATGGCCCCATTGTCGACCATGCTACAGCAGGCGCGGTAGCTTGTGCCATACGGAGAAACCGCTATGCATCCGCCTGTGTGGCGGGGCATCACGGAGGCCTGCAGGACTTCGGCAATATGCGGACGGCTCGGAAAGACGATGGCACCTTCTATGGCAGACTGATGAAAGGACGAGAGGAACAGTGCCTGGAGCGCTGCGGTGACAGCGGCGTGAAATTACCGCCTCCGATGGCCTCAGCGGCGCAAAAGTTAGCTCCCTTGCAAGCGTCTTTCTGGACAAGAATGCTCTATTCCTGTCTGGTGGACGCCGATTTCCTGGATACAGAGCAGTTCATGAACGGCGAGCGGGGGCGGGGAGGATATGATGATATCCCCATGTTGCTGGAGCGGCTGCAAGTGTATATCGAGCCGTGGCAGCAACCCAAGACAGAGCTGAACCGGCTGCGCTGTGAGATACTGGGTACCTGTATAGAAGCTGGGAGTAAACCAAAAGGCGTTTACACGCTGACCGTCCCTACCGGCGGTGGAAAGACTGTGGCGTCGCTGGCTTTTGCGCTGCATCATGCGGCAGAGCATGGGATGCAGCGGGTGATCTACGTCATTCCGTATACTTCCATCATCGACCAGAATGCTCAGGTGTTCAGGAATATTCTGGGGAGCGGCAATGTGCTGGAACACCATTCCGGCGTGCAGTTTGATCTCTCCGACGGCGCACCGGCGGAGGCAGTCCGGAAAGCGCTGGCCACGGAAAATTGGGATATGCCGGTAGTGGTGACCACGGCAGTGCAGTTTTTTGAGTCCGTGTATGCCGCCCGCTCTTCTCAATGCCGTAAGCTGCACAATCTGGCCAACAGCGTCATCATCTTTGACGAGGCGCAGATGCTGCCGCTGCCGCATCTGCGGCCCTGTGTGGCGGCCATGGCTTCGCTGGCGGAGCAGTTTCATTCTACAGTGGTGCTTTGCACTGCAACGCAGCCATCGCTGGACGATCTGCTGCATACCTATGCGCCAAGCTGTCCAGTGACGGAACTTTGTCCGCAGACGGGAGCGTTGTATGACCGTTTCCGCCGTGTGACATTCCGACAGACCGGAACGCTGACGGACGAAGTGCTTGCGGAACAGCTGAGTAAGCAGCGGCAAGTCCTCTGCATCGTCAATAGCCGCAAAGCGGCTCAAAACGTATACGCGCTGCTGCCGCCGGAGGGCAGCTACCACTTGTCCACACTGATGATTCCCGCCCAGCGTCAGGCACTGCTTGGTGAGATCAGAGAACGACTGAAGCAGGGCAAAACATGCCGGGTGGTGTCCACTTCGTTAATCGAAGCGGGCGTCGATGTGGATTTTCCCGCTGTCTACCGGGAATTGGCGGGGCTGGATTCCGTTATGCAGGCGGCGGGGCGCTGCAACCGTGAAGGAAAGCGTCCTGTGAATGAGAGCATTGTCACAATCTTTGAACGGACGGAGCTGCCGCCGCTATTGTTCCAGGCCGCCGTCGGCGCAGCCAGAGAAGCGTTGGGCGATGATCGTGATCCTGCCGCGCCTGAGACAATGACTCGGTACTTTCACAGTCTGCGCGATCTGACCGGTGATGCTCTGGACAAGCAGGACATTATCAAAGCATTTACGCAGGGTATCGAGGGCTGTGAATTTCCGTTCCGGACGGTGGCGGAGACATTTCATCTCATCGACCGGAATACATATACCGTCTACATTCCCTATGGCGAGGGCGCGGCACTGCTTCAGCGTCTGCAAGACGGTGAGTGCTCCAAGAGTCTATACCGTAAGCTGGGTCGCTATGCCGTTTCCGTATATGATAAGCACTTTCAGGCGCTGTATAATGCTGGGGCGCTGCTGACGGCGCAGGACGTTCCCATGTTGGATGGTGACAGCGCGATATTGACAGATTTAACGCTGTACAGCGAGACTATGGGCCTGTCTCTGGAGCCGGAGGCAGGTAAGGCGGAATTTATCTAATGTCCGTTTTATTGGACACCATATCATTTAAACTATATTTACAAATAAAAAGAGGGGAGTGATCTTATGGCGATACAAGTGGAAGTGTGGGGCGATTACGCGCTTTTCACACGGCCGGAAATGAAAACGGAGCGCGTCAGCTATGACGTCATGACACCGTCGGCGGCTCGCGGACTGCTGGAAAGCATTTACTGGCACCCAGGTATGAAATGGCGCATTGACCAAATCCGTGTGTGCAGCCCCATTCGCTTCACCAACATTCGCCGCAATGAGGTGAAAGACACCATCAGCGCCCGCAAGGTAAAAATCGTCATGGAAAAAGGACAAGGTGAGCTGTATCTTGCCACGCCGGAGAGCATCCAGCAGCGGGCAGCTATGGTGCTGCGGGATGTGCATTATGTGATCGATGCCCATTTTGTCCTGACGGAGAACGCGGCACCCGGCGACAATGCCGGAAAATTTCAGGACATCATCAAGCGACGGCTGGAAGCGGGGCAATGTTACAGCGCGCCATATTTCGGTACACGGGAGTTTCCTGCTCATTTCCGCCGCTGTACGGAGCTGCCGCCATGTCCGGAAGAATTGAAGGGTGCCCGTGATCTGGGATGGATGCTGCTGGATATGGACTATGCCGATCCTCAGAACATCGCGCCAAGATTTTTCCGTGCCAGCTTGGCGGACGGCGTGATGGTCGTGCCTCCATGGGACAGTGAGGAGGTGAGGGGATGATCCTGCAAGCGCTGACGCGGTATTATGAGGATCTTCTCAAGCGCGGAGAGATTGCCGCTCCCGGCTGGAGTCCGGCAAAAATCAGTTTTGCCCTGTGTCTGGACAAAAACGGACAGGTGACGCAGGTGATCCCTACTATGGAAGAAGTAACAATGGGGAAAAAGACGGTCTTGCGTCCGCAGTCAATGATCCTGCCGTCAGCGGTGGAAAAGACGTCAAATTCATATTTGCTATCCAATTTCCTATGGGAAGATTCGAGCCATTTTCTCGGCGTTGACCAAAAGTGTAACATTAAGCCTAGTAAGCATAGTATAATTGCTTTTTCTACAGCTGCAAATCTGCACCATACCATATTGGATGGCGTGAATTCTCCGATTGCCAAGGCAATTCTGGCTTTCTTCGATAGCTGGCAGCCGGAAAAAGCGATGGAACACCCCGCCTTGTCCGGACAGTACGAGACGATCATCGCAGGCGGAAATTTGCTGTTCCGCGTAGATGGAATCTATCCGCAGGAAGATAAGGCTATTTGTGATGCATGGCAGCAGTATTGGAAAAAGCCTTGCAAAGATACGAAGTGGATGCAATGCTTGGCAACAGGCTTGTTCAATCAAGAAATTGCTCGAACGCACCCAAAAGTTAAGGGCAGTCCTAAAGATGGATTTCAAACTATGGGAAATGCTCTTGTGAGTTTTAACAATGATTCCGAATCGTCTTATGGACACGAGCAGAACTATAACGCGCCAGTGAGCAAATACGCCGCTTTCGCTTACACCGCTGCGTTGAACCATCTGCTGGCGGACAGAGACAATGTGCAGGTCATCGGTGACACCACTATCATCTGCTGGGCAGAAGGCGCGGAGCCGGTTTATCAGGACTTGTTCATGTCCTTCATGTCCGACAATATGCCAACGACCATATCGGATAACGACCTGCGCGCGGCCTTGAGGGAACTGGCAGCGGGGCGGCCATGCGCTGACTTGGGCGTTGATCCAAACCGCACATTTTACATTCTGGGACTGGCGCCTAATGCGGCTCGACTATCTGTTCGCTTCTTTCTGCGTGACAGCTTCGGCAAGCTGATGCGGAACGTTAACGAGCACTATGAGCGGCTTGAGATCGTGAGGCCTGCAAACGCAAAGCCCGGTGTGCTGTACCTGTGGGCGCTGCTGCGGGAGACGGTGAATCCCAATGCCAAGGACAAATCTCCTTCGCCTGCTATGGCGGGCGCCACAGCACGGGCCGTATTTTCCGGCGGACTCTATCCCGCGTCGCTGCTGGAAGCCGTCATGCTCCGTATCCGTGCGGAGCGGAACATCACATGGGGGCGGGCGGCCATCATCAAGGCGTATTTGAAGCGCAAATACGCAGATCGAATCGACGCGGAACATCATTTTATTTCGGAGGTGACTGGGGTGAAACTGAACGATGCGTGTAACTATATGCCATATGTTTTGGGACGGCTATTTAGAGTTATGGAGGAAATTCAATTAGCTTCTGCCGATTGGTCGCTGAATCGCAGTATAAAGGACAGCTACTTTAATGCAGCGGCTTCTACGCCTAAAAGTGCATTTTCCAAGCTCTTTCCGTTAAACGAATATCATGCAAAAAAGCTTTTACGTGATAAACCCGGGTTGGGAAGAAAACTAAATGAAGAAAAGGGCGCTCTTTCTGCCCGAATAACCGAATCCATCCCTTCGCGCTTTACACAAGAAGAGAGTAACTGTTTCTATCTTGGTTACTATCATCAGCAGTACACAAAAAAGGAGGAGAATGAAAATGTCTGAGCCTATCAAGAACCGGTATGAATTTGTAGTATTTTTCGATGTGGAGAACGGCAATCCCAACGGTGACCCCGATGCGGGCAACATGCCCCGTGTAGACCCGGAGACCGGCTACGGTCTGGTGACGGACGTCTGTCTGAAGCGCAAGATCCGCAACTATGTGGAGATGGCAAAGGAAGGTGTGGAGGGCTACCGTATCTACATCAAGGACAGTGTGCCCCTTAACAGCAGTGACAAGGAGGCTTGCGCCTATGTGGGAGTGGATGCGGACAAGCTGAAGGATGCCAAAAAGAAGGACGAACATCTGGACGAAAAGCTGCGGGACTTCATGTGCCGGAATTTCTATGATATCCGTACCTTCGGCGCTGTGATGACCACCTTTGTCAAGGGCGCACTGAACTGCGGCCAGGTGCGCGGGCCGGTGCAGATGGGCTTTGCCCGCAGCGTTGACCCCATCATGCCCCAGGAAGTCACCATCACTCGCGTAGCCATTACCACAGAAGCGGATGCGGAGAAGAAGGGCACCGAAATGGGCCGCAAGTACATCGTGCCCTACGGTCTGTATCGTGTTGAGGGCTACGTCTCCGCCAACCTGGCTCGCAAGACAACTGGATTCTCTGAGGATGACCTGAACTTGTTGTGGACGGCAATCCTGAACATGTTCGAGAATGACCACTCCGCCGCTCGCGGCAAGATGGCCGTGCGGGAGCTGATCATATTCAAGCACGACTCTGAGCTGGGCTGCGCTCCTGCCCATAAACTGTTTGATTTGGTGAAGGCCGCTCACAAGGATGACATTACCACCCCCAGAAGTTATGATGACTACACCGTTACGGTGGATGAAGCGGCTCTGCCCGCCGGCATTACATACACACGGTTGGGGTGATCTATCCGGAGGAGAGCTTTTTGCAGCTTTCCGGTTTGCAGCATTTCAAATTCTGCCGCAGGCAATGGGCGCTGATCCATATTGAAAACCAATGGGCAGAGAATTACCGCACCACAGACGGCGCAATCCTCCACGAACGAGCCCATGATAAGGACTTTACCGAAAGCAGGGGAGACCTTCTCGTGACGCGCGATATGCGGATATTCTCCTCGACCCTGGGTGTTTCCGGCGCCTGTGATGTGCTGGAATTCCATCGCGGCAGCACCGGCGTTCCGCTGAAAGGAAAAGATGGCCTGTGGCAGCCTTACCCGGTGGAGTACAAACGCGGCAAGCCCAAACAGGACACCTCGGACGCCTTGCAGCTCTGCGGACAGGCTATGTGTCTGGAGGAGATGCTCTGCTGTGAGGTTTCGACCGGCGCATTGTACTACGGCGAGACGCACCGCCGTACAGAGGTCGAATTTACACCGGAGCTGCGGCAGGAAGTTAAAGCGCTTATCAAGGAGATGCACGCTCTGTATGAGCGGGGATGGACGCCGAAGGTAAAGCCAACAAAAGCCTGCAATGCCTGCTCTCTCAAGGAGCTGTGTCTGCCGAAGCTGATGCGGAAACGAACTGTTGCCGACTACCTGCGGGAGCATCTGGAGGTGACGCCATGAGACAGCTTCTGAATACATTGTTCGTCACATCGGAGGATGTGTACCTCTCGCTGGATGGTGAGAATGCGGTGGCCAACCGTAGCGGGGAAGCCGTTGCCCGCTATCCGCTGCATACGCTGCAAAGTATCGTATCCTTTTCCTATTCCGGCGCGTCACCGGCACTGCTGGGTGCTTGCGCCAAACGGGAGATCGGCGTTGCGTTTTGTACGCCGAGAGGACGCTTTCTCGCCCGCGTCTCCGGGCAAATGCAGGGAAATGTACTGCTGCGGAGGACACAATATCGTATTGCCGACGATCCATCTGAGAGTTGCTGCGTGGCTCGGATGATGATTCTGGGCAAGGTATATAACGCACGTTGGAGCGTAGAGCGTACCCGTCGGGATCATGCTATGCGGATCGACAGCGAGCGCTTTGCGGCGGTGTCGCAGCAGTTACAGGGGCTGTTGCCGCAGGTCACGGCAGAAACCTCACTCGACAGTCTCCGGGGGATAGAGGGTGCCGGTGCCACGGCTTATTTCAGTGTACTGGATGACATGATTTTGCAGGGAAAGGATACCTTCTTTTTCCGGGAGCGCAGCCGCCGTCCGCCGCTGGATGCCTTCAATGCGATGCTGTCCTTCGCATACAGCCTGCTGGCTCACGACTGCGCTTCCGCTTTAGAAAGTGTAGGTCTGGATGCCTATGTAGGATTTCTTCACAGGGACCGTCCGGGGCGAGAATCCCTTGCGCTGGATCTAATGGAGGAGCTGCGCCCTTGCTTTGCGGATCGCTTTGTGCTGACGATGGTCAATAATCGCATCATAAAGCCAGAGGATTTCGATTTTCGGGAGAATGATGTCGTATTTTTGACGGACACAGGCCGCAAAAAATTTTTGCAGAAATGGCAGGAGCGCAAAAGGGAAACAATCGCTCATCCGTTTTTGGAGGAGAAGCTTCCCTGGGGGCTTGTTCCCTATGTGCAGAGTCTCTTGTTGGCAAGGCATCTGCGAGGAGATCTGGACGACTATCCGCCGTTTTTATGGAAGTGAGGGGTATATGCTGGTACTGATCACCTATGATGTAAATACAGAGGATGCCGCCGGGCGTCGGCGTTTGCGGCAGATAGCCAAACAGTGTGTCAACTATGGACAAAGAGTGCAGAATTCCGTGTTTGAGTGTTTGCTGGATACAGCACAGTGCCGCAGTCTGCAAAATACCCTTTGTAAGATCATGGATCCCAAGCGGGATAGTCTGCGGTTTTACTATTTGGGGAAACAGTACGAAAAGAAGATCGAACATTTTGGATGTAAGCAGACGTATTTGCCAGAGGACACACTGATGATCTAGTGCGAAGGGTAAGCGAACAGAAAATATTAGGCAGGTTCGCACCTTTTTTGCAAGTATATGTACTGACTTTTATAGAGGAAGCGCTCTGACAGACGGCGTTTTATGTTAGATTTTCTACTTTTATTGTCTGTTATTGCAAAAATGCAGAAGAAGTTTTGTGCATTTTTGCTGTCGCGCCCCGCAAGGGGCGCGTGGATTGAAATGTCTACGCGGAACGGCTCGGCATAGATCAGGCCGCGGTCGCGCCCCGCAAGGGGCGCGTGGATTGAAATACCGCCGTGATCTTGATGAGGGCGCTCGTTCCGAGCGTCGCGCCCCGCAAGGGGCGCGTGGATTGAAATTTTTATTGGGAGGAAAACATGGAAGAAGAATATAGGTCGCGCCCCGCAAGGGGCGCGTGGATTGAAATTGGAGGTCGGAAAAATCGACATCCTGATAATGCCGTCGCGCCCCGCAAGGGGCGCGTGGATTGAAATCGTTGCTGCCCTTGTCGCCCTTTTCGCCGCGGGAGGTCGCGCCCCGCAAGGGGCGCGTGGATTGAAATATCTCTTCCGGCTCGTCCTCGTCCTTCATCTCGCGGTCGCGCCCCGCAAGGGGCGCGTGGATTGAAATGATCCCGCTTATCTCCACCAAAAAGGTACGTAGGTCGCGCCCCGCAAGGGGCGCGTGGATTGAAATGCAACCTTGATGAAGCGCGTCCCCGGTGCGGACAGTCGCGCCCCGCAAGGGGCGCGTGGATTGAAATCCGTGCTTATGATGTGCGCCCACCGGAACATTGCCGGTCGCGCCCCGCAAGGGGCGCGTGGATTGAAATAGCACAAGCCCGCTCGTGCCGACTTTGACGATCGTCGCGCCCCGCAAGGGGCGCGTGGATTGAAATGGGCTTGGAGTTATTCGCGCTCCTGTTCCAAGCCCGTCGCGCCCCACAAGGGGCGCGTGGATTGAAATACGCTCAGCCCGAAGAGCTTAGCAGCGACCGCCGTCGCGCCCCACAAGGGGCGCGTGGATTGAAATTTTCTTCGTGTAGCTGCTGCTTTTCGTGCCGCCAGGTCGCGCCCCACAAGGGGCGCGTGGATTGAAATAATTTCTCTCTTGCTTCTGCGGCCGTTTCCTGCGCGTCGCGCCCCACAAGGGGCGCGTGGATTGAAATCTTTCCGTGAACGCACGGTAGCCGTAGCGCGCCATGGTCGCGCCCCACAAGGGGCGCGTGGATTGAAATTGCGACCGTGCGGAAACGTGGGCCGACCCGGACAGTCGCGCCCCACAAGGGGCGCGTGGATTGAAATCTCGTCCAAGGGCTGATACGCCGCGTCGATATGGTCGCGCCCCACAAGGGGCGCGTGGATTGAAATGTAGCCGAGGACTCCGTCATCGTCGGCATAACGCAGGTCGCGCCCCACAAGGGGCGCGTGGATTGAAATAGTCCGGCGCCGTCTTTTGCAAGGCCGACGGTAGTCGCGCCCCACAAGGGGCGCGTGGATTGAAATATGATCCAGACAGTGCCGCCGGAGGAATAATCCGGTCGCGCCCCACAAGGGGCGCGTGGATTGAAATTCGCTATGGTCTCCTCGATTCCTCCTGCCAGTTTGGTCGCGCCCCACAAGGGGCGCGTGGATTGAAATTGTGGTACATCATCACGGAATTGGGCAGCATAAGTCGCGCCCCACAAGGGGCGCGTGGATTGAAATGGCAAGGTATTTTACAAGCAGCCGCACCGGCGTGTCGCGCCCCACAAGGGGCGCGTGGATTGAAATAAGTGCTACGACCGGTTCGGCGTCGAGGACGACCGTCGCGCCCCACAAGGGGCGCGTGGATTGAAATATTGCCGTTCTTGTCGTAGACGGCAACGACAACGTCGCGCCCCACAAGGGGCGCGTGGATTGAAATATTGCCGTTCTTGTCGTAGACGGCAACGACAACGTCGCGCCCCACAAGGGGCGCGTGGATTGAAATCTTACATGAGAAAATTTGTTATTTATACTATTACCGTCGCGCCCCACAAGGGGCGCGTGGATTGAAATGTCTCTAACATTGCCGTCTCTCCTTATCTCCTCATCGTCGCGCCCCACAAGGGGCGCGTGGATTGAAATATCGATTTCGGCGAGGATGTTGATAACTGCCCAAGTCGCGCCCCACAAGGGGCGCGTGGATTGAAATTTTTATCTTCGGCGGCAAAGATGAGCGCAGCCAAGTCGCGCCCCACAAGGGGCGCGTGGATTGAAATCGGAACCGGCTGAAAACGCAGCACATCGCGTCGGGTCGCGCCCCACAAGGGGCGCGTGGATTGAAATGGCTACTTGCCCAAGCAGTTTGACAACGCCCATTAGTCGCGCCCCACAAGGGGCGCGTGGATTGAAATTCCGCGAGACTGCGCGGCAAGCGTGCCGGTGAGGTCGCGCCCCACAAGGGGCGCGTGGATTGAAATCAGTTGGCATTGACCGCCACCATGCGCGGATTGCGTCGCGCCCCACAAGGGGCGCGTGGATTGAAATTGATCGCGTCCGGCGCGGTGCTCTTAGCCGCGTGGTCGCGCCCCACAAGGGGCGCGTGGATTGAAATTTACCGCCCTTGTGCGCGGCGGCATGACGCCGAGTCGCGCCCCACAAGGGGCGCGTGGATTGAAATACGGTCAATGAGACTTGCGCGGATGATGACTGCATCGTCGCGCCCCACAAGGGGCGCGTGGATTGAAATAACTTCTTCTGCTGCTCCCGGTCGTGGGCTTCCCGTCGCGCCCCACAAGGGGCGCGTGGATTGAAATTTGCAGAAGCAACAATTCAGAACATAAGGAACGGGTCGCGCCCCACAAGGGGCGCGTGGATTGAAATTTGCACTTATACAGGGGATTGCACAGAGCTTGCCGTCGCGCCCCACAAGGGGCGCGTGGATTGAAATGCTCATCCCAAGCTTTACCGCCATTTCAACCCGGTCGCGCCCCACAAGGGGCGCGTGGATTGAAATACGCCGGCGACGTAAAGGCCTTTGAAAGCCTTGGTCGCGCCCCACAAGGGGCGCGTGGATTGAAATGCCTTGCGCGGGTGCTTCACCCGCCCCGTCGTGGGTCGCGCCCCACAAGGGGCGCGTGGATTGAAATCCGGAACTGTCGCCGACGGCGCAGGTGGCGGCGCAGCGTCGCGCCCCACAAGGGGCGCGTGGATTGAAATAGTTTTACGACCGATGAGACCGGCTATATCGGCGTCGCGCCCCACAAGGGGCGCGTGGATTGAAATATAATCTCAAGAATTAATTTTCCGCGCAGCTTTCGTCGCGCCCCACAAGGGGCGCGTGGATTGAAATGAGTTCTGCGGTCAGAGCGGGAAGTATCCGGCGAGTCGCGCCCCACAAGGGGCGCGTGGATTGAAATCTTTGTCCCCGTAGAAAACCGCGCCGTATTTCAGGTCGCGCCCCACAAGGGGCGCGTGGATTGAAATTTGTCCGGGAAGTAGAATTTCACCGCCCGCGAGAGTCGCGCCCCGCAAGGGGCGCGTGGATTGAAATCCACCGGCGGCACCGTCGGCGCGATCTCGGCGGCGTCGCGCCCCGCAAGGGGCGCGTGGATTGAAATCTCGTTCCAGCGGTAAAGCCCAAACTCCCGGCGGCAGTCGCGCCCCGCAAGGGGCGCGTGGATTGAAATAGCGATGCACCGCATGAGAATGTTGATTCCAATGAGTCGCGCCCCGCAAGGGGCGCGTGGATTGAAATCTAGCCAGCGTGGCAGTCGGTGAGGGTAGCCCCGTCGCGCCCCGCAAGGGGCGCGTGGATTGAAATTATGAAAAATGCGTCATCATGGACAAGACGAAAGGTCGCGCCCCGCAAGGGGCGCGTGGATTGAAATGCCTGCTCGGCAAGGTCGGCGCTTGAGAGCTTGCGTCGCGCCCCGCAAGGGGCGCGTGGATTGAAATATCGTTGCCCACCAGCACTCCTTGGTAAAGTCCGTCGCGCCCCGCAAGGGGCGCGTGGATTGAAATCCCCCTCCTCAGCCATAAGATCAATGCCGAGCAGGTCGCGCCCCGCAAGGGGCGCGTGGATTGAAATGAGCTGATGCCGAAAACGCGGAAGCGGATATGGCGTCGCGCCCCGCAAGGGGCGCGTGGATTGAAATAATCATGGAACATACGTGCTTCTAAAATAAATGTTGAGGTGCACATACTTATCGGATGTGCACCCCAACATTTATTTTAGAACCGTTTTATTTATTGCGCAGACAAAGCTCTTGCAATCAGCATCGGGCTTGCAAAAAAGGATTAGCTCTCTCGTTATACGGTACAAGCGGTAGCTCATATAGATTAGAAACGAGGGAGGTGTTGCGGCTGTTGCATAGAGAATTTGTTTATGTTGGCGACCCTGTTCCAGAATTAAACGAGCAGGAACATGCTGTGTTCCTTATGAATATTCAAAAGTCGATACTCCTTTCTTTGGAGAAAAGGAAGCTGCTGACACATTCTCAGCGGGAACGCTGTTTGGTTGAGCTTGAAAAGCAATATAGCAGGGAGCAAAAAAGCAGACGCCGAGCATAACGCTTGGCGTTTTTACATAGCCGAGTGAAAAAACAAATTTGCACATTCGACACCGCACACTCTTTTTTCTATAATTAAATACAGTAACAAAGTTTACTGAGAAAGGAGCTTCGCTATGATAAATAGATATGAACGCCTAAACCAAGAGCTGAAGATGGTTGAAACGAAAAGAAAGGTAGCTGCCTACTGCCGTGTTTCAACGGATAATGAAGACCAAGCCAATTCGTTTGAAAGCCAGCAGCGGTATTTCAGACAGTATATTGAGCGTAATCCCGATTGGGAGCTTTATGAGATTTTTGCCGATGAGGGCATTTCTGGCACGAACACGAAGAAGCGCAAAGAGTTTAACCGTATGATAGCGTGCGCTAAGAACGGCGACTTTGATTTGATTATCACCAAGGAGATTTCCCGTTTTGCGAGAAACACCCTTGATAGTATATACTACACCCGTGAATTGAAAAAGCACGGCGTCGGAGTTATATTTATGAATGACAATATCAATACCTTAGACGGCGATGCCGAGCTTCGTCTGGCTATTATGTCATCTATTGCACAGGAAGAAAGCCGCAAGACTTCCGAGCGTGTAAAGTGGGGGCAAAAACGCCAGATGGAACAGGGCATTGTGTTCGGCAGAAGTATGCTGGGCTACGATGTTGAGAGCGGCAAAATGACTATCAACGAGGAGGGCGCATGGGTTGTTCGCCGTATCTTCCATAAGTTCGTCAATGAGGGCAAAGGAACACACGTCATCGCCCATGAGCTTCGTGAGGAAGGTATCGACCCTATGCGGGTCAAGGAATGGAGCAACACGGTCATTCTTCGAGTGATACGCAACGAGAAATACTGCGGCGACTTAGTGCAGAAAAAGACTTATACCCCAGACTTCCTATCTCACGAAAAGAAATACAACCGTGGTCAAGAAGAATTTGTTATCATTAAAGACCATCACGAGCCGATTATCTCCCGTGAGTTATTCGATGAAGCAAACCGAATTTTAGATGCAAAGTCGCTTTCGCAGGAGGGCAAGGCGAAGCACTCTAACCGCTATCCGTTCTCTGGCAAAATCAAATGCGGCTGCTGCGGCTCAAGCTATGTGGCAAGGTATAAAACCAGAAAGAACGGCAACCGATATAAGGCGTGGCGCTGCAACGAAGCGGCAAAGCATGGAAGCCCCCATATCGACAAAGCGGGAAATCAAGTCGGCTGCACGGGCTTGTCTATCCGCAATGAGGATGCGACCCACATTATGTATCTCGTAACCAAGAGCATTAAATACAATAGAGATAAAATCATAAATAACCTAACTGCCGTCATTCAATCCATTATTGCTATGGATACGACGGGTACAGATGTCCTAAAGCTGCAAGAGCAGATTAAAAAGATTGAGGGCAGACGGGCTAATCTGATTGACCTGTATATGTCCAATCTGATTAACAAGGACGAATTTACCGCCACCCGTGCAAGCTGCGATGCAGAAATTGAGGAGCTTCAATCTATCATCGAAAGCGTGGATAAACAACGGGAAATGATAGAGCAGCAACAGCAGCTCCTAAAAGAAATTGAGGATGCAATCAAAGAGATTGTCAGCGGCGTGGAGTACGAAGATGAGTTCTATAAGCACATTTTAGACAAGATGGTAGTTCAAGATAAGGATAACATAGATGTATATCTGAATTTACTTCCTATGAAGTGGAGCTACACGGTTGCAAAAGCATCAAAAAAAGCCGTAGCCTCTGAATGGAACATTTCAGAGGCTTCTCTACCAATATCAGTCAGTAGGCCTTTAAGTTCAGGGTAAGGCATTGCGTATCTTTGACTTAGATATCGGAGTGACGCTCCGAGTTCACCATCCGCACCGCCGTATTGGCTTATAATGAATTTTGCAAGCGCAGGGTTCGTATTTTTTATTTTTACGGGATATTGCAGCTTCTTTTCATACACAAACATATATCAGCCCTCCTGCCCTTTCCTGTAATCCCACGGCCACGGATCCTCAAGCCAGCTGAAACTGTCTGAATTTATCAGATCCCCTGTGCAGAGCACGCCAAATTTTTTCGTATATCTGTCTTTTGCTTCCTGTTTAAGGGCAAGAAACGTCTTGAACATCTGAAATGCCTCGGTATCGTCTTTATGGGTGTCAAGATATAGCTCAAGCTCATGCGCGGCAAAGCAAATGGCCTGCAATTCACTGAGCGGGTCATTGGCCTGCAGCCCGTTAATTATATTCATAAAGGGCAAATCAAGTCCGGGAAAGAGCGTCCCGCGCGATAAGCCTTCATTGACCTCATAATACGGCACAGCTGATCTCTGCATCGGAACATAAGCTGCCGCGAGCGGGGCGTTCTGAGGCAGAGTGCCGGATTTATACTCGTCTTTTTTGTTGTTCAATTGTAATCCTCCTTTAGCCGATACACTACATGATATGCAAAATGCCATTGGGATGACAGAAGGTTGCTATTCTGCTAAATCAAACTGTTGACAGCATACGTTTTATGAGTTAAAATAACATAGTTAAATAAGCCCACGTAGCTCAGCAGGATAGAGCGGCCGCCTCCTAAGCGGCAGGCCAGAGGTTCGAATCCCCCCGTGGGTGCTGCACCGCCGCAAACGATACAAAGCTTGCGGCGGCTTTTATATTGCTCAATATTAGCAATTATTCTGATAGTTTCACTCATTCGGCAAATTCCTCCACTAAAAAATGCTTGAATGTCCCCCTTGCTTCTGTTACAATCAAGTCATAAAGAGATATAATAAATAAGAAAGGGGAGTGTCTTATGAATTGGGACGATTCTCAGCTTGCTTCTTCCGCTTTTGCGAAAGGTCATGGCGGGCTGTCTCTCGGTCAGTGTTGGGGTCTTGCCTCAATTCTCCGCGGTAACAGCGATTATTCTTCAAGAGAAGACCTGAAATCCGCTAAGAAAAAAAGGAAATTGATGATCGTTTGGAAGTTTTCGCAAGAGCAGGCGAAAAATATCGCAAAGAAATAGAAACACGTCTCGGCGTTGACATTACTAAACTGTAAACCCCGCACTTTCCAGCGCGGCGATCAGGTCACGTCCCGCTTCTCCGCTGTCTACGTATTCGTCCCGCGCTTCGTCCATAAAAGGGCGGGGGGTAAGGTTGGTTGTATCCGTCGCCGCTTTCCACTATCGGCACTTCAAGCTCTGTCTGCGCACTGTTGTGCTTTTTCCCAATATATAAATCTGTTGTCTGGGACTGGTGTGATATGAATTCAAGCAGTCAATGCGGTATTTTTTGTTTTATATCAATGTTGACAATAAGCCTCAAAAAGAGCAGCCCGCTTATATTGCAGGCTGCTCTTTTTTGATTCATAACTTTATTTTTCGTCGTTCAGGCGAATGAGCGTTTTATAAAAGTCAACCGCTCCGGGGAGAGAGTTATATTCAACATTCTCGTTAAGCCCATGCATGCCCTTCATCTGTTCGGGACCGTAGATTACAGGAGAGAATCTGATGCAGTTATCACATATCTCGTTGAAAAACCTCGCGTCGGTCCCGCCGGTCATAACATAAGGCGTGTATGCAAGACCGGGAAAGACCTGCTCAACAGACTGTGTGACCATTTTGAATGCGTCGCCGGCTATATCAACGCTCTTGCAGGAGCGGTAGCCATCAATAAGCTCTGCATCTATATTATACTTGGCGGACAGTTCCGTTACAAGCTTTACGCTTTCTTCCATATCCTGATGAGGGATAAAACGCATATTTGCGCAGACGCTTGCGTTTTGCGGGATGACATTGTATGCCTCGGAGCCTGACTGTACGGTAAACGCCATTGTGGTTTGCAGCATTGCGGCAGCTTCGGAGGAAATGCCGGGCATAAGCCTTGAAAGGATACTTTTGAAAAGCCAGAGATTACCGAATACGAACCGCAGCGGGAAGGAGGCGTACGGCGCAAGACCGGCGAACATGGCCTCTACTTCACGGCAAAACATTTTTTTGAACGGGTTATGCTTTTCAATTTCGGTTTCAAAAGCAGCAAGGCGTATTATAGGCGTGTTTCTGCCGGGGGCGCTTGCGTGGCCGCCGTTGGAGTGTGCGGTAAAGCGAACGTTGCCCTGCCCCTTTTCAAGGACGCCTATCATGGCAAAGTTGCCCTTTACACCGGCAATCGGATTTGTAACTATTGCGCCGCCTTCGTCGCATACAAGGTACGGTTTTACCCCGCGGCGGATAAGCTCCCTGACGATTTTCGGCGCACCGTCTCCACCGACCTCTTCCGTGCAGGAGGAGGAGATATAAAGATCGTTGACCGGTTCATAGCCTGATTTCAGCAGTTCCTCAAAGGTCTGGAGAATACACATGACGGAGCACTTTGTATCGCACGCGCCGCGTCCCCATACTTTGCCGTCCTCTATATCGCCGGAAAAGTAGTCGTGTGTCCATTCGCCTCCGGCGGGAACAACATCCTGATGCCCCATGAGTATTATTGGACGCTCGGATTTTTTGCCTTTCCAATATATAAGAAGATTTCCGTCGATATTGTTTACTTCAAGCTTTTCAAACACGGTGGGGAAGAGTGCGGCAAGAACGGTATGAAACTCGTTGAACCTGTCGCTTCTGTCAACATTCGGATAGGAAACGGTTTCAAATTTGACCATTTCGGAAAGCTTTTTCGCATATTCCATAGCTCTTTCGGGATCGGGTGAAGGAGTGTACGTTGTGAATCGCTTTTTTATGGAGAACGTTCTGATAAGCGCGATGAGCAGCAAAAGCAAAACTACAGCCAGTGCGGCGAGCAAAATAAAGCCGATAATTTTCATCTTACATAATTGATAGCGTGAGTTTTACACTATCTCCTCCTGTTTTTTGGATTTGCGGAAAAATAGGAACGCAACGCCTATTGCGATAGCACCGCTTGGAATGATCATAAAGCTGGTGGAGCTTGTAAGAGAGGGGACGAAGATAAACAGCAGTGACATGAAGACGAAGGGGAACAGCGCCACTTTGATATCCTGTCTGTAATACTTATAAGCCATCGCGCCGAAAAGTGCCGGAACGACATTGGAAAAAGCGGGCTGCAATGCCTCTGATTGAAGCACGGGCTGAAGCGGCTGAAGCAGGAGAACGCCGAGCGCAAGCACAACTATCGTCACCAGCGAGGAGGTCGCTATCGAAAGTGTGGAGATTATCTCGTTTTCCGCGGTTCCGGTTTTCGCGTCGACAATATCCCTTGCGTTTATCGCACATGGGATTTTCATATTGATAAGATTGCCTGTTATAAAAGCAAGATATGACCCGCCGGCGCCGAGCATCGGCGTATATATAAGGTATTCGACAATACCGCTTACAAGGTAGACAAGACCGATAGCAAGAAATCCCTTGAGAAAAGCGCCCATATTCGGCGAAGCGCCAAGAACAAGCCCCATCACAAAGGGGGCGCCGAGCAGAAGGGCAAGGGCAATCAGCGAAAAAGCTCTGCCAAAGATATGCGTACGCCGGTTGTATTGTTCAAAAATCTGATTTTTTTCTTCCTGTGTCATTTCTTTCCGCTCCTTCCTTAAAGTTTGCCGAAAAGCACGGCGGAAGCCATTGCCGCAAGCATACTTCCGGCAATCGAAAAGCTGTCGACCCAAGCGGCCTTTTTCTTTTCTGAAAGCCAGATGAAGCCGGCCATAACAAGCCCTGCGACGGCGGAAACCGCGAGCGGGATCCAAGCACCTGTAAAACTGAAAAGGCCATTGCCTGAGACAAGGTCGCCGATGTAGCTTCCGATATATGCGCTTACAAGCCCGATAAACATCGCTGTCATTGCTTTGTCGCCGAAGCCGCCGAAAGACGAACCGCTTTTCTTGCCGCTGTTTCTGCTGAGCCTTTCGGTATATTTTTTGTTGAATACAATCGTCAGTACCATTCCCCATATGATGCAGAAACTCATCATAAGCGCGATGGTCACAAAAGCTTCCGGTGTCATTTGAGCGGCGGAAAGGGTAATGCCTACCTGTTCTGCGGCAGCCTCCGCGACCTGCGTTTCATAGTGCAGTGCGCCGATAACGCTCAGTCTCAGCCATGGGAGGGGGATGCCGAGGCTTCCCGACAGGGCGATAACGCCAAGGAGGATGCCTATGCTTGGAAGTACGGCAAAGGTCGCGCTTGCGATTATGGCGCGCTTCATTTTTGCCGTATCCATGCCGATGGCTTTGCCTGTTTTATATGCGCGTACCATAAAGAACAGGCACATCAAAGCGACAATGAAGACGATCCCGCCGCAGATAAGATACATTGCGGGGCTGTTCAGCCGGGTAAGAATTGACATTGAATCACTCCCTGTACATCTTTATTGATGTATCTTATCATATACGGAAAACTATGTCCATTATTTTTGATAGAATATGTCCAATTGCAAGAAGCGGGTATACGGGTTATAATAAATGAAAAACTTAGGGTGTGGTTCGCTTTGAAAAAGAGGATACTTATCATATATACGGGCGGGACGATAGGTATGATCCCGTCAGACAGAGGATATGTCCCGGGAAAAGAATCGTTCTATGAACTGCTCGGAGCAATGCCGGAGCTGAGCTCCGGAAAGATGCCTCAATGGGACATTATAAGCACCGACCCGCTGCTTGATTCTTCGAATGTAACGGTAAACGAATGGAATAAAATAGGGCACGCAATAAGCGGCAATTATACATCCTATGACGGGTTTGTCATTCTTCACGGTACGGATACGATGGCCTATACCGCCTCTGCCCTCTCTTTCATGCTCGAAAACAACGCTAAGCCGGTTGTCCTTACCGGCTCTCAGATACCGCTCTGCGAAATAAGGAACGACGCACGGGATAATCTTATTACAGCTATGATGATAGCCGCCGGGGATGAGGTAAAGGAAGTGTGCCTGTACTTTGGAGGCAAGCTGCTGCGCGGCAACAGGGCGATAAAATATTCCGCGGATGATATGATAGCTTTTGTTTCACCCAACTATCCGACGCTTGCGGACGTCGGAATAAGCATAAAATACAACAGCAAAATGCTTAGAAGACCTGAAAATCAAGTTTTTGCGCTAAGAGAGCTTAAAAATATCCCGATAGGGGTAATAAAGGTTTTCCCGGGGATACAATTTGAGCTGTTTGACTCGATAATGACAGAACGGCTTAAGGGAATAGTCCTTGAAACGTTCGGTGCGGGCAATATTCCGGGCAACGGGGACGCGCTTCTTCCGATAATCAGAAAGGCTTCCGCCAACGGAACGATCATGGCGGTATGCTCACAGTGCCCGCAGGGGACGGTGTCAATAGGCACGTATGAGGCAAGCTCTCAGCTGAAGGAAGCCGGCGCCGTAAGCGGCTTTGATATAACGACTGAAGCAGCGATAGCAAAGCTCTATTACCTTTTCAGCTGCGGCTATGACAACGGACAGATAAAGGAGAAAATGGGCAAAGATCTCCGAGGGGAGATGTCCGAGTATAAAGCGGAGTAAATATATGAGTGAAATCGAGCAATTCGTCAATATAATAAAGCTTTTGAGAAGTGAAAACGGATGTCCGTGGGACAGGGAACAGACACATTCGTCTCTTAAAGCCGCCTGCATCGAAGAAGCGGCGGAGGTGGTGTGCGGGATAAATATTTTTGAAAAAACGGGAAACAGCGATAATCTCAAAGAGGAGTTGGGCGATCTCCTTTTACAGGTTGTGATGCAATCGCAGATTGCAGATGAAGAAGGGCTGTTTGACTTTGAAGATGTGGCGAAGTGTGTCAAAGAAAAAATGATCAGGAGACATCCGCATGTATTTTCGGATGAAGCACTTGATACATCACCGCAGGTACTCAAACGCTGGGACGAGATAAAGCACAAAGAAAAGGCCGGAAAAGAATGGATGGAAGCTGAACTTCCGGCGGCCTTTGAGGAGGCAAAGCTTCTTGTTGACAGAGCAAGGGAACGCAAAGGAATCAGATAAATTTTGCGTCTGCTTCACGGCGAAAAACGTCTCAGGCTCATATGCAGAGGCTTTATAATAAATCAGCATAATGCTGCGCGATGAACTAAAAGGAGAGCTAATGAACCCGGTCGTTGTCGGAAATATAATATGCTTTGCCGGCTCAATAATAATGATGCTGATGGGGCTTATTAAGGAAAAAAGAAGATTTTTGTCGATCCAATGCGGGATGAATGCTGTTTTTGTGATAGGCAACTATATCCTTGGCGGCATATCCGGCTCAATCGCCAATGCCGTTACTATGTTGAGGAATCTTTTCTGCCTGAAATATAAAATGGGGCCTTGGAGCAAGCTCTTTTTTATTATTCTGCAATTGGGACTGACATTTGCGGCAGGTTGTGACAACATTATTATGTGGCTTCCCATAATAGGCGCGTGTGTTTTTACATGGTTTATGGACAGCGAAAATATGGTGCTGCTGAAAATAATTATTATTGCTTCACAGCTTATGTGGGCTGTGTTTGATTTTTCGATAAGCAATTTTGCAACGCTTCCGTTTGATATTGCGGCGTCAGTTACAAATTCCGTTTCACTTGCCGTGATCTTTAAAGACAGGAAAGCGGACAGCAAAGCACAGTGATCACACAAAATATGTACAATTATAGAAAAAAGGAGATACAATATGTTTCACTATGAGTATTTTACAAAAGGTACCTGCTCAAGGATAATAAGTCTCGACCTGGATGGGGATGTAGTGCATAATATCCATTTTGAAGGCGGATGCAACGGAAACCTGAAAGCGATCTCTATTCTGGTTGAGGGGCAGACTGTCGGAGAAATCGAAAAGAAGCTCAGTGGGGTTGAGTGCGGCAGCCGTAAGACCTCCTGTTCGGATCAACTCTCCAAAGCGGTTCGTGCAGCCTATAACGCTTCTGTTAAAGCGTGAAAAACACAGGAATAACCGCAGAGTAACGCTCTTTGAAAATCCGCCCTATACAAAAGCAAACAAAAAAACCGTAAAAATCCGTGGCTTTATCGGACTTTTGCGGTTTTTCTGTTTGGTTTATCAGCGAAAAATCAATTCTTGTTTCTCTCTGCCCGGAACTCAATGAGCTGAGCGGCTATTGAGATTGCAATTTCGGCAGGGGTCTCGGCCTTTATTTTAAGCCCGATCGGGGAGGTTATGCGCTCAAGCACGCTGTCGTCAAAGCCGTACTCTTCCTTTAGCCGTGCGTATACACCTGCTTTCTTATGTGCAGAGCCGATGACACCGATATAGCAGGCATCCGTCTGAAGCAGCTGTGCCTGAACGACTGCGTCATATGCATGGCCTCTTGTCATAACGCAGGCATAGTCCTCTTCCGTCACAGTTATATAGTCAGAGAGACGCTGAAAGTCGATAAGCTTGACCTCCTCTGCACTCTCAAACAGCTCACGCTTTGCAAATTCCGGCCTGTCGTCGAGTGCAACACAGCGGAAGCCCACGTGGGAAAGCACCGGAACAAGTTCCTGTGCAACATGTCCGCATCCGAAGACATAAACCCTGCCGGAAGAGTTGATCTGCTCCACATAAAAATCCCTGCCGTCCTTTATAATACGCTGAGGGCGGCGGGTAAGCGCTTCATCGACCCAAGTAGGCGCGTCTACGCCGATATATCCCGTCTCTGTGCTGTAAAGCCCCAACCGCCCGTTATCGGATATTTCGGAGATAATCCACAAGTCGCCGCCTTTTTTAAAAAGCTCCTCAGATTTTTCTGCAATATTCAGGACTTCGCTGTCGTCGGCAGAGATATACTTAAAAAAAACATTGACAGCTCCGCCGCATATCATGCCAAGCTTCTGAACGTCATCCTTTGTAAGCGAAAAATCACGTTCGGCGGATTCCTTTTTTTCCAGAAGCTCCGCCGCAATTTTTTCCGAACGATATTCAACGGCACCGCCGCCTATTGTACCGCAGATTCGTCCCTCTTTACCCACGATCATGCGCGCACCTGCACCGCGCGGAGTCGCACCGGATGACGCAATGACCGTAACAAGCACCAGATCCTCGCCGCGCCTGAGCTTGTCGGCAATCAATTTCAGCATTTTTCTCATGTATCTTACCCTCCCATGCTTTTGCTTTCAGCACATAAATTATACTTATAAACGTAGCAACGTTTACCGGCCTTGCCCGATTATACTACAACTTCTTTTCCGCAGATCCTGTTTATTTCGTTTTTTATTTTTAAAGCGGAATCATACCTTCTTTTATGCGCTTCAAGTGCCCCGGGCGAAGTGCATTTTGCAAGACTCCCGGAAAAACGCTTTTCAAGCGTTACAACGCAGGCGCCGCGGACACATTTGTCCGCAATATAAACGACAGCAGCTTCGTTGATCCCGGAAAACTCTATGTCATGGTGCTGACGGATGATTCCGGCTGCACTGTTATATCCAAGTTCAAAAAGCCATTTTGCGCCGATATCGGCGTGCCTCGGCTCTGATCTTGCGATGTCATGCAGAAGCGACGAAAAAAATATAAGCTCACGGTCAAGCACCAGTCCGGCGCAGGACAGTTCGTCGGTTATTTCCATGGCCTTTTCGGCAACTTTTCTGCAATGCGCTTCCAAGTCGTCATTTGCGCCCGCTTCGCGCAGAAGCTTTCTGCACAGCTTTTCATTGAGCAGCGGCTTTTCAAAGACGCCGGTTTCCGCCAAATGAAGAAGGCCGTCATATTCAAGCAGCGTGTATGAACAGTAGGGAAGCTCAAATTGACGACATTCCTCGAGGGGAACACCGGATAACGCAGCCGCAAGGGATTGAATAACGGTTTTGTGGGCTGTGATTGCAACGTCTCCTGCGCTTTCTTCCGCAATGCCCATTACCGCTGTCTGAAAACGCTTTTCAGCTTTTTGGATATTTTCACTTCCCGGGATCGGAATCGTTTTGTCAAGCCCTCTGGCGGCATATATATCACCGTATTGTTTTTTTATCTGAGAAAAGCTGAGCCCGTCCCACTCTCCGGCGTAAACTTCCTCCAGCCCGGCACGGACGGCAACATTTCTTCCAAGATAAGCGGCCGTGTCACGGGCACGCAAAAGCGTACTGCTGTATACGCTGCTGAGTGCTTCAAATTTTCTGTTTTCCGCCATAAAGATGCATTGCAGCCGGCCTAACGTTCCTATCGGCATGTCCGTGTGCCCGATGCAATAGCGTTTGTCGTTTGGAAAATCGGGTTTGGCATGGCGTATAAGATATATTTTCCTCATCTGAAGCTGTCTCCGAAAATTTCCTTGAAAAGTTTGACGGAGTAATCCCTGACACGGCTTTGATAGTCGTTATATTTTGCTATGAACACTCTGCCGTCCTCGGTAAGGTCGCTTTGGCCGCCGCCGGCCCCGCCCTGACTTCGAATGATAAGAGGCTTATTCAACTGGGACTCAAGCGCCCGGATGATATTCCAACCTGTCGAGTAGGATATCCGCATTCTTTTACAGGCAAGCCGAACGGATTTCGTCTCGTCAACAAGTGTGAGCAGCATAGCCATTTTGGAATCAAAAAACTGCTTTTCCTTTGCAAAGGCAATATTGACGACCGGCCTTACAAGTTGGTTATTATGGTAGCTCAGAAGGGCTTTGTAATCCTCCGGAGTGTCCGCATCGTGAAGTATACCGATATCATCTACGTTAATAAGCTCCATTTCAACGCCGCATCTTGAAATTGCACCGCTAAGCCCGTTCTCTCCGTTGTCGGAAAGAATTATATCAACGAGCGACGTGCTTATAAGAATGGGGTGTCCACGCTCTCCGCCGCATACGGGGCAGGCAAGCGGTGCGTCGGAAGCAAGAAGTTTTGCAACAGTGGCAGAAGTAAAGAGAGGAATGTCAACGGGCGTAAAAAGGATCCTGTCACACTTATCTTTAAGATACTCAAAGCCGATTTTTGCGGAGTCAAACATATGGGTAGACTCATAATGTTCGTTTCTCAGAAAAATCAGGCCGTTGTTTGCAAGGTGATGTTCAAGTGCCTGCGCGTTGTATCCCGTTATCATGACGATCTTTTCCACGCCGCTCTGATGCAGCGTTGCTACAATGCGCTGGGCTATCGAAATAGAACCTATGTTGAGCATGGGCTTGAAATCGCCCATGCGCGACGACATCCCCGCCGCGACAATAACAGCTCCTATATGCATGACAAAACCACCTTTAATGTTTGAAAAATTAAGGAGAAAAACGGCTATTTTGCTTTGTTATCGGCCTTTTCAGCTGGGAAAATATCCGCGATTTCGCATATTGAAATATAAGCGTGCGGATCCTGCGCATGTACGGTATTTTTCATGCGGGATATCTGAAAGCGGTTGACAACAAAATATATCATTGTTTTATCGCTGCCTGAGTAATAACCCTTTGCCGGCAGCATAGTGATCCCGTCGTGAAAAATCTCCGAAAGTGCAGCGCAGACCTCTTTTGGCTTTGTTGTAATGATAAACGCGGCTTTTGACCTGTCAAATCCTTCGACACAGAAGTCAATGGTCTTTGACGCAGCAGCGTATGCGACAATGGAGTAGAGCGGCAGTATCCAGCTGTTCATAATTATACCGCAAATCACGTACAGCAGCACATTATAAACCATAACGAACGTTCCGAGACTGAGACCGATACGTTTTGCAAAGATGATTCCGAGTACGTCAAGGCCGTCCATTGCGCCGCCAAACCTGGCGGTAAGGCCGCTGCCGAGGCCGGAGACAACACCGCCGAAAATCGCACACAGAAAAAGATCGCGCTGGGCGAGGGGTGAAGCTATCGAGACGTCCACAGGCAGCACATCAGTGATGAGCCACGCCGAAACGGAGTAGACGGCAACGGCATATATCGAGTAAACCGAAAAGCTTACGCCCTGTTTTTTAAGTCCGTATAAAAAAATCGGAACGTTTAATATGATAAGCAGCAGCGAAAGACTGCACCAGCCTGGCGTAAGCTGTGAGACAAGCATTGAGGTGCCGGAAATGCCGCTGTCGAAAAGCTTTACGGGCGCAAGAAAAATCGTAACTCCGAAAGCATTGATAATTCCGGCCGCAGTAAGCATTATAAAATTGGATATTCTGAAAGAGCTTTTAATTTTGTTCACGCAATCACATCCCGTTTTCTTTATATTATAGCATGATCCCCGCAGCCAATGATGTACTCACTATAAATTTTTCCAAATATAGCCGCCCTGATAAAAAGCAAAAGGCATGAACTGCGTTTCAGTGGAAAATTATTCCGTGATCTTAACGTTTATTCCGTTTATTTCCACGCCGTTTTCCGCAGGGATAAGTATATATTTTCTGCCGTCAATTATGCGCTGCTCAACGAGGCAGGCGTTGTCCGGGGATAAGGATATTTTTATTTCGGGGGTCTCGATGCGAAGCTTTTTCGCATCTATTATATTATTAGGATCCAAAGCAGCGCCCTCGCCGAAGGATTTTTCACATTCTTCCTCAAAATCGGCCACTTTTGTGTCCTCAAGCCCGCTGTCCCGGAGCATCTCACCGATTTCCTTCACGCTTATTTCGAGCTTTTCCGGAATTTTTGCCTCTTTATGCACAAGGATCCTGTTCCTTATCTGCTCGTTTACCGATTGAACGATGTCAAAGTTGCATTCACTGTCAAGCGAGGCGCTTATAACGCTGCCGAAAATTTCCTTCTGCGCGGGGGCGGACATGGGGGGCGTACTCGTTTTGAAAAGAGCGTCTATCAGTTCCTGATGAAGCTCAGACGGCTTTTTTGTATAATACAGGGCATTATATATGTTTGTGCTTCGGTCATCAAAGGCCGGGAACATGAAGCCGAGCAGCGGGGATGCAACGGTCTGCCCGGTTGAGCAGGAGTGAAAATCACCGCTGTCTGGAATATAGCCCAGCTCAAGCGAAGCGGATTTAACGGGGCAGACGCAGCAGAGAAAATACTTGAAGACTTCACCGCTGTCTGTGCGCGCATCGCTGTCATGCCCTCTCATGTGCGGCACGTCATAGGCGTCCGCGGCAAGGAGTATGAGGTAATTGCATTCGTCCTCAAGACTAAGGGATGAGATAATTTTACCGCAAAGCTCATTCCTGCTTTCCTCATCGCGCAGAAGCTCTTTTTTTAGCTTCATAAGCAGAGCGTGTTCTGCTCCGTCCGTGACCTGCTTCGTTTCAAATTCAATGTCTATCAGATTCTTTCCGAGCGTTCCGGAAAGCGTTTTTTTCAGAATGGAAAGATACATCTCACTCTCATCATGTGTGAGAAGCCCCAGAGAACTGTCAAAGCTGGAGATGATTTCTTTATTTGAGTTTACATAACACCCATAAATGTTTGCAACGGAAGATCTGTCACTTTTCCATCTGCGGCGTATCTCACTTAATTCGCGTTGATTCATAATTTGTTTTATTGCTCCTCATTTAAATCTTTTATGCGTTTATAGAAAACAAACTCATCGTTTGAAAACATGCTTTCAAATTTTCCGTCAAGCGGCGGTGTGATATTGTATTCACCTGTTTTGAGGTAATCAAGGTAATAATCGGCTTCGTCTATGCTGTGTCCGTTTACATCCGGCTTGATTGAGAACCTTTCCGTATTCAGATACAGTCCTCTCGGCGCAAAAAATGCAATGGTGCATTGCGCAGGAGTGTTTGCACGGATGTAGTTGTACACATCAACGGCACACGGAGAGTATGCGTTCTGCATATAAATATCCTCAACATTGATGATTTCCGTCTCATCTCTGCCGGAGGTCTGAAGAGCGATATCGTTTGAGACGACCTGATACAGACATAGCAGACACAAAAGCGACGCGGCGGCAGGCAAAGCACGGCGCAGAGTTTTGCCGCCGAAGAATCCGAAAACGCATTTTGCACCAAAGCCGAAAAACATGAGGATCACCGGCAGGATAGGATATATGTATCTCATGCCCTGCGTATACGGAAGCACGGAAGCGGCCGTTATATAAAAAACGGTAAGCAGCGACAGATGCAGATTTTTCTTAATTCCGCCGTATATAAGCCCGAGGATAAGCAGAGCAAAGCTGCCCCATGCCAATATGTTGCCGGCAACGGCAAGGTCGGAATAGCTTATTTCGAAAAATCTTTTCAACACGGAATACAACGGGCTTATAAGGAGCCTGCTCCATATCTGCCGGAAAAAATCAAGAATAAGATTCAGGTAAACACCGAGGTTGGAGAAAAAAAGCACGGGTGAGGAATCATGAAAATCACTTGTATTTGGCGTCGGAGAAGCGATCAAAAGCTCAGAGAGTGATTTGAAAGCAAAGAATACAATATACGGAACGGCCTCGCGCAGCAGGATTTCCGGTTTGGTAAGATTTCCGCTTTTAATGAGGTAAATAAGGTGCGCGGCAAGGCACGCAAGCAGGATCGCCAGACCATTCAGCCTTATCTCATACATATACCACAAAACGATGCCGAGGATAACGCCGATTTTTGCGTGCCGGCCGGTTCCGGAGTTTTCAGTGTAAAGCTCAACGAGATAAAGGGCGAGCAGGGCAAAAAGCATGAAAAATATATCGTTGTAAAGAGTGTTGATAAAATTGTAAAACTCAACGCAGGAGCAGAACGCAACGGTCAGCAGCAGCGAAAGAAAGTAACCGAATCGCCGTCTCAGAAAAAGAAAAAGGACGGCTGAGGCAAGGGCAAAGGAAATGACTGTCGGGAGCTTGTAGAAAAAAATGGATGCATAAGTTATTCTGTCAAATCCGACAAGTCGGTATACCAAAGCCAGAACGAGCGGATAGCCCCATACATATACAAGAGGCCTGCCGACAGCTTCATCCGGCAGGGGAGAGGGATGCATTTTTGCGTTAAGCGCAGCCTGCGCGTCAATGCGTCCTTCCGCGATAGCGATCCCCTCAGAGATATATGCGGCGTAGTCATCGCCCCAATAGCATCCGTCAGTTATTGAAAAGATCGCGCACGCAAAAAAAACAGCGGCAAGGATAATAACGGTTATTTTATCAGGCCTGCCGATTTTTTTTACGGATAAGGTGTACACTGCATTTCCTCCGGCGTTTTTTATTTTTGTATTATACCACAGCTTATGTTTGTTCGGCAACACAAACCGCTGCATAGCAAGCAGCGAAAAAAGTGTAAAGGTATTGCCGAAGCGGGGAAAATAGTATATATTATCATTGAGTAAATTTTGGAGGCAGTCGGATTGAGCATAATTGAGGTGAATGATCTTTCCTTTTGCAGCCGCTCGGTATGTGAAGGACAATCTGTTTACAAGGTCTCGTTTGAGGTTGATAAGGGCGGGATGTTTGCAATTGCCGGTACACGGGAGAGCGGGAAAAACACGGTTGCCCGCCATTTGAATGGTCTGCTGCTGCCGGAGAGCGGAAAAGTTTCCGTTTGCGGGATGGACACATCCGACGGCAAAAATCAGGAAAACATAAGGAAAAAATGCGGGATGATTTTTTCTGCTTCACATAGATGTTTTCTTGCTTCGACCGTAAAGGCGGAAATAACGCTTGCATTAGTCTGCGCCGGGACGGATTCGAAAGATATTCCCGAAAAATGCTCAGATTATCTTGGATGCACCGGGATGGCCGATAAGGAGCAGAAGCGGACGGAGACACTTACGGAATATGAAAGTCTCTGCGTTCAGATCTCCGCCGTACTTGCCTCGGAGCCGGAGGTGCTTGTTTTTGAAGACGCGGCATCCGGTATTTACGGCAAGGACAGGGAACGCTATTTTGCCCTGCTTCATAAATTACATGACGGCGGAAAAACAATTGTGATCATTACAAATAGCTTTGACGAAGCAGCGGAGGCTCAGCGTGTGCTCCTGCTCAAGGAGGGGAGTATACTGGCCTGCGGGGAGGCGCGCAATATCCTGTCGGATGCTGAATTGCTTGAAAAGGCCGGGATCGAACCGGCATTTCCGATGAGGGTGTACCACGACCTTATTGACAGCGATATAAAACTCAGCCGGCCTCCGCTTACCATGCGTGAATTGGTGGATGAAATATGCCTGTAATATTGGAGAACGTAACATACCGGATAAAAAACGTAAGGAATCCGCTACATAGCGAAACATTTAATATCGAATCTCTCCGGATAAACGACGGTGAGTTCGTGGGGATAGTCGATATGGCAGAGGGCGAAGGCGCAGACTTCGGCAAAATGCTCTGCGGGCTTATCCGACCGGATACCGGCAGTATCACTGCTGCAAACAGTTCCGGAGAAATGGCTGCCTCGGTCTATTTTGCGTCAGAGGCGGAAAATGCCGTATCAGAGCAAACCGTGGAAAAAGAGGTATGCTCCCTATTAAGAAAAACAGAAAAAAATAAAGAAAAGCTTGCGGATGCCGCAAGAAGGGCGGTCGGGCTTGTGGGGCTTGACTATGAGACGGTAAAGAATAAGTCACCGTTTGAACTGACTTGCGCTGAAAGGCGAGCGATTTCCCTTGCTTCTCTGCTTGCTCTGTCACCGGAGATCATGGTGCTGGACGAGCCTATGAAAAACATGGACGCCATATGGTGCAAGCGGCTAATGGAGCTGTTGAAAAAGTTGAATATGCAGGGTGTTACGATCATTTTGATCACTGCCGACGTCTCCCGCATTTCGGAATATGCGGGAAGGGTCATTATTATAAAGGATGGACGTATCGCCATTGACTCGTCCGCGAAAAATGTCTTTTCCGAGTATTTTTTCCTGAACCACCTGGGCGTGGATGTACCGGATGTAAAAAAGTGCTGCCAGATGCTGCGGGAAAACGGAATGGATATGCCGAGCAATATCATTTTGTACGAGCAGTTTATTGACCGCCTCAAGATACTTATGTGGAGGAAGAATAAATGATCTATGACTCGCATAGCGGCGGCATTGATGAAAAGAACGTGCTTGCGGGAATTGATCCGGCGATAAAGCTTGTCTGTCTGACAATTCTGACGGCGGCGTTTATATTTGCTGATTCTCTTTTAGGAAATATCCTGACAGCAGTATTTCTCACGGCTCTGTTTTACCTTGCACAGATAGCCCCGGCAGCAGTAAAGGGCTCCGTCGGCAGACTGCTGCCCCTGTTGCTCTTTGTCTGCGTGCTTGATTTTTGCTTTTACTCTCCCGAGACGGCCTTTTACAGATGCTGGATACTAATGCCGTCCGTAAACGGCGCACTCAAGGGAATCGGGACTTCTGCAAAGATAGTTGAAATAGCGGTTTTGTTTGACCTGTTCAGATGTTTGACGGAGCCAATGTCTTTGGGAGCGCCGCTTGCCGTGGTTTTAAGGCCTCTGACAGTTCTGGGCATTTCTCCCGACAGGATAGCGCTGACGGCTGCGTCATCGTTCTTGTTTTATGACCTGTTCAAAAAGAAACTGGACGAAATATCGGAAATACAGAAAAATAGGGGGATTCAATGCCGGGAAAAACGGAGACGGTTTGATTCAACGGCAAAGCTGCGCCTTCTGCGCCCGGCGCTCTACTATGCGCTTTGCGAGGTTAAGGAACGTGCGGCTGTGCTTGAATCGAGGGGAATAACGAAAAATTTTGGGAAAATCTGTCGGACGCGTACCGAGCTTTCCGTATACGATTACTGCGCCATAACCGTAAGCATTGCTTTTCTTGCGGTGCAGCTGATAATCCTTTGATCACTTAAATGAAAAATTCAAGTTTGAAAAAAACAGAATATTCAATGATCTGTGCTCTGTGCATTGCGGTATCGGCTGTGCTTCAGACCGTTTTTGCATCGCTGGAAACTAATTGCGCGGTTTATTTGTCGGTGCTCATATGCGCAATGTGCTGCCCGATTGAATACGGCGTATGCTGTGCCGTCATATTGCCGGTGGTCGCGCTTATAGAAGCGGAGATTCCCACAGCGGTGCTGCTTCCGGCTGAGATAGGAAAGTGCCTTGTTTTTGCGGTAAGCTCAAAGCTCCTGCTTGAAAAAATCAAAAAAGGAGCCATGTATGACAGGCTGTATCTATGCCTTGTCGTGTCGGTGTGTATCGGGCAGGCAGTGGGCGGTCTGCTTTGCGCGGCGCTGCTGTGTACCAACCTTAACTCCGCGATAATGTTTGTCGTGGAGGAGCTTGTTTCGGCGATACCTGAAATAATTGCGCTTTTTGCGCTGCTTTCGGGAATAGTGCCGCTGCTGAAAATCGCGGGGATGCTTGAGCAAGGATTTTTTGACGGAAATTCAAAACCGGCATCGGCTGACGGTAAACTGCCGGATGATACGCCTGCTCCTGACTGAAGCAGGGAAAGCCATAAAATGACATTAAAGAAGGACACTATCTCCATTCAAACACGGGATAGCGTCCTTCTTTAATGCTTTAAAAGGCGATTAAATTACTTTTTTAAAATAATATTGTCTTTAGCTTTATAAATGCTGTCAGCGGGTATGACGCCTCTGACGCATGAGGTGGGATACACATTTGAGCGGCGTCCGATAATAGTACCGGGGTTGAGGACGCTGTTGCAGCCGACTTCTACATTATCGCCGAGCATTGCACCGACTTTTTTTCTGCCGGTCTCATGCGGATTACCGGGCTCTTTTATAACTACAAGTGTCTTATCGGATTTTACATTGCTTGTAATTGAGCCGGCGCCCATATGTGCCTTGTAGCCGAGCACGGAATCGCCTACATAATTATAGTGAGGAACCTGAACGTTGTCAAAGAGGACAACATTTTTAAGCTCCGTCGAGTTGCCGACAACGGCGTTTTTGCCGACGATCGCACTGCCGCGGATAAATGCACACTGGCGTATTTCGGCACCATGGTCGATAATACAGGGGGAGCCGATGTATGCCGATGGGAAAACGGCGGCGTCATTCGCAATCCACACTCCATCCGAGGGGTGGTCATATTCCGCTTCGTCAAGCGTTTCGCCGAGTTTGAGAATGAAATCCTTTATTTCGGGCAGGACCTCCCACGGATAGGTCTTTCCGGCGAAAAGGTCTGCCGCTATTGTTTTTTCAAGATCAAAAAGCTCGTTGATTTCTACCATCATTTCACCTTTATAAGCTTTCCGGCTTTCGCCATCGCGTCAATGATTTCGTCCACTTTTTCGTTGCACAGCTCCTGCGTGTTTGCTTCGACCATGACTCTGAGAAGAGGCTCTGTTCCGCTTTTGCGGAGAACAACCCTGCCGTTGTCGCCGAGATCGCGTTCGACCTTTACGACAGTGTCCGTAACTTCCTTGCAGGAGAGCGTTTCGTCCTTGTCAGTGACTACAACATTCTTGAGCATCTGCGGATACATTCTCATGCCGGAAGCGAGAACTGACAAAGGCTCTTTGCTCTCGGTTATACATTCCATGATCTTGATTGCTGTGAGTATTCCGTCGCCTGTATTTGCAAGACGGCCGAAAATTATGTGACCGGACTGCTCTCCGCCGATAAGGTGACCGTTTTCACGCATATTCTCTGCAACATACTTGTCGCCTACGGCGGTCTTTTCATAGCCTATTCCGAGCGCGTCAAGCGCCTTGTAAAGCCCCATGTTGGACATTATTGTGGTGACGACCTTTGAATCGCCGAGTATGTCCTTTTCCTGCATGTATTTTGCGTTGACATACATTATATGATCGCCGTTGATGATGTTGCCCTTTTCATCGACGGCAAGGCAACGATCTGCATCGCCGTCAAAGGCAAAACCGACGTCAAGCTTGTTTTCAAGCACATATTTGCGAAGATTTTCGATATGAGTCGAACCGCAGTCAACATTGATGTTAAGGCCGTCGGGGTGATTGGCAATAACGTATGTGTCGGCACCAAGAGCGTCGAACACGCTTTTTGCCATCTGCCATGTACTGCCGTTCGCACAGTCAAGTCCCACTTTGTACCTCTTGTAGGATCGCGTCGCAAGAGAGATAAGGTAGCCGATGTAGCGATTGCGGCCGGCGGAGTAATCAACCGTCTGTCCGATGCTTTCACGCACGGAATAGGGAAGCTCGGTGTTGCTGTCAATATATTCCTCAATACCGTCAAGAACGGACTCTTCCATCTTCTCGCCGTTGGAATTGATCAGCTTTATACCGTTGTCGTAGTAAGGATTGTGACTTGCGGAGATCATAATGCCGCAGTCAAAGTCATCCGCACGTGCGATATACGATACGCTTGGCGTACTCGTGACATGGAGAAGATAGGCATCAGCCCCGGACGCCGTAAGACCGGCACACAATGCGGATTCAAACATATAGCTTGAGCGGCGCGTGTCTTTTCCTATTACGACTTTGGCTCGATGCTCCTGCCCGTAATACCAGCCGAGGTAGCGTCCGATCTTGAATGCGTGTTCTACGGTAAGGTCTTTATTTGCCTCACCGCGGAACCCGTCTGTTCCAAAATATTTTCCCATAAGTTCCTCCAAATTTTATAGATTGCCTGCTGCGTCCCGATCCGCAAAAACAGTTACTTCATAAGGTACCTGCAAGAAAGCGGAAGGGGTTGAAACGTCAGTTCTCGCATACAGGGTTCTGAAAAGCGCGGCAGACACTTCGTTTCCAAATGCCATGACGACTATTCTTTTAGCGGCGATTATAGAGCTTATCCCAAGTGTGACAGCTTTGCCCGGAACCTCCGCTCCGGCGGGGAAGAACCTTTGAAGCTGTTTTTTTGAAGCTTCTGTAAGGTCTTGAATATGCGTAAACGATAAAAATGGTGTTCCCGGCTCATTGAAGCCGATCCGGCAGTTTGATCCGAGGCCGAGCAAGGCAAGATCAAGCCCGCCTACTGAAGCAATCAAATCGTCATATGTCTCATAATTTGAACCGTTCAGTAGGAAGCAATTTTCCTCGCGGACATTTACTTTGTCAAGAAAGCGCGTCTTAAGATCCGCTCCAAGAACATTTCCGGAGGCAAATTCATCGACGCTGAAAATTTTGACGTTTGAAAAGTCGATCTTTCCCGCCTGGCAGGAATCAATGAGCATGCAGAAAAATTCATCATCAAGATCCGCTGCTGAAAAGGCAATATTTGCATTTGGTTCTTTTTTCAGCAGTACTTCTATGTATTTTACAACATTGCTGCATATTATGGATTTGTCGGAAACAATTGTTTTCATAATTCTCTCCTTTATCAGCAAAATAAGCAGGGGGAGTGATATAACGTGATAATAATAATTTTAAGGACACTGATAATTTTCTTTGCGCTGATGATAATAATGCGGATGCTTGGAAAAAGGCAGCTTGCAGAAATGGAACTTTCGGAATTTGTTGTGGCGTCATTAATCGCGGATCTTGCGGCGCACCCGCTTCAGGATCTCGGCATTCCGTTGATAAACGGACTCGTGCCCATAACGACACTTTTCTGTTGTGAGGTCTTACTGGTATGGATAAGCGGGAAAAGCATATTTGCCAGAAAGCTTCTTTTCGGAAAGCCGAGCATACTGATCGACCATGGCCGGATAAATGTGCGGGAGATGGAAAATAACCGTTTCTCAAATGAAGAGCTTATGCAGGAACTGAGAAATAAAGACTGCCTTGATATAGATAAAGTCCAGTATGCGATCCTGGAGACTGACGGGCATGTAAATGTTATCGTGAATCCGCAGGACAGCCCTGTAACTTCCGAACAAATGGGAAAGACTCCGGAAGACATCGGCTATCCTCACATAGTGGTCAGCAAAGGGAAGATAGCAGAGGAGAACATGAAGCTCCTTGGGCTGGACAGGCAATGGCTTGATGAGCGGATAAGAGAAAACGGAAAAAACGATATTTCCGAGGTATATCTTATGACTGTGACCGACAAGAAAAAAATACAAATATACAAGGAAGATAATTGAATTGAAAAAACGTGAATACGCCGCCTGCTTTATTCTTGCGGTAATGATACTGATATCCGCGTGGAACTTAAGAAAAATTGACGGACTTACAGACGGTATAATTGTTCTTTTATCAAAATCACAGACCTGCGCGGAAAAACTTGATACAAAATCAGCGCTGAAATACCTGAACAGCGGCTTAGAGCTGTGGCTCACCTCAGACCGGTATACCCACATTTTTATCAGACACAGTGAAATAGACAGCACAACGGACGCCTTCTATGAATTGAAAGAAAGCATTTTGGGAGATGACCCGTTCGCATCAAAGGCGGCATACGAAAAGCTCAGATATCACCTTGAAAGCATTGACACAATGGAGCACCCGTCACTGGGCAGCGTTTTTTGAGTTGCTCTCCGTAAGCAGCTTTGAAAGCTCATCCATAAAGGTGTTGATATCCTTGAAGCTTCGGTAAACCGAGGCAAAGCGGACGTAGGCGACTTCGTCTATGTCTTTGAGGCGGTTCATTACCATTTCGCCGACATCAACGGTTTTTATCTCACGCTCCAGATTGCTCTGAAGCTCCTGCTCAATATCATCGGCGATTTTTTCGAGCTGCGAAAGCGTAACGGGTCGTTTTTCGCATGCTCTTACCATGCCGTTAATGAGCTTCACCTTGTCGAATGTCTGGCGGCTGCCGTCTCTCTTGACGACAACAAGCGGCATACGCTCGATTATCTCATAAGTGGTAAATCTTTTGCTGCAATCAAGACACTCACGGCGCCGTCTAATGGTTGCACCCTCTTCTGCGGGGCGGGAATCAATTACTTTGCTCTCTGTATAGCCGCAAAACGGACACTTCATTTCTCAATCCCCCAAACCTTATTTTTAAAAAACATGGTTATTATAGCATATGGTTTTTTCAAAATCCACAAAAAATTTCCGGATCGAAAAAAATCATCTGCCGAATATCAGATGCAGTTTTGTCCTGTTGAAAATGAAGACGACAGGCAGTATCACCACTATGCTCAGAAAATAGTAGGCAATGTTGTATGCGGGCAGCGGAAGAGGCAGACGGCTCACAACCACCTGACTGATTTTAAGTCCGACATGGCTGAAGCACATGAAAACCATTGAATTGCGCCCGATGTATTTCAACACACGGCCGAGCGCAGAAAAAGCCTGGATTTTATCAAACCAGCGGAAAAAATACACCCAAAGCAGCATTGTAACGCATGTGTTGAGGTGCGTCATAGGGATTATACCCCATTCGCCGTTGCGTATGTTGGAAATAGGACAGAGCTCAATGGCGATATAGTTCAACACAGCGAGTGTGATAAAAACAAGCACCTTTGACCGACTGCTTTTCAGCTTTGCAAGCCTCGAGTCCGTAAATGAAAGAATTTTGCGCCCGTTATATCCGAGATAGATATATATAAGCAGCGACATTGCCACATCGATGCTCATAGGCAGGCGTGCGTCGGAAAGTTTTATCCAGACATTTCCCAACAGCGTGATAAGCAGGACAGCAAGCAGTCGAAGCTTCTCACTGCCGATATTTTTTTCAATCAGAGAAAAAATGATGACGCCGAAGAACATCATGGGAAGAAAGTACAAGGCGGATTCAATGGGGAAGAACCCGGTTGGCAAATACAAAACGGCCCGCAGAGGGGCGATGACGTCCCCATTCGGATTTCCGGAAAAGCACAGCCATACAAAATAGTAAAAAAGGCCGAAAACATAGTATGGAAAAAGATTTGAGCGCGCTTTCTTTATGGCGTTATCCCTGAAACTTAGTCTGCGGCTGTAGAAATACCCTGCCATGAAGAGAAACGGATGTACACAGATATCTGCAACGTATTTATACATAAACAGAGTAAAATTCGCGTGAAAATAATTAACAAGCAGTATGCATACGCCTCTCATGGTATCGACGTATTCCACACGTGTATGTATATTCTGCCTGGCGGCAAGGGGAGTATCTGACATTTTATGCTCCTGAACTTTCCAAGTTTTAAATACGCGGCGGTTTAAAGTCATACTGCGCACAGCCGCGCTCATATATTCTATCACATACGGTCGAGTAAAGAAAGTTTTTTTTACAGCGATCCGTGAGACGGATTAGGAACGGAAGCTGCGAAACGGGACTACCGCTTACTTATCCGAAAAATTTTTTACACATCGGCGGCTGACAGACATAAACTGTATTGAAGCTTCTTATACAGAAATCTCATTAAAATTGCTTTAATAGCCGTGCGGCGCAGATTTCGTATGAGACCGACTTTTGAAGCCTCAGCATGCATAAAAATTGACCTCTCGCATGGACAGCGCCCTGCAAGGGGCTTGAGCGTTTCAAAAGCTCAGGCCGAAATCAAAAATTTTGACCTGAAAAGAGTATCAATTCAATGTAAACAGGAGGTAGTGCCATTTGGCTGACAAAGTTAATTCCGGACCGGTCGATAACTCGGCATGTATCCGCGAAGCCGTTTGCATCAATACAAGAAAGATATTTGACAGCTGCAGAGATAAGGACTGCGTGGATGACCTGAGAGTATATCCCACCGTTACGTCGCAGTCCTACATAGAAAATGCTCTCAGCATAAGGCCGAGAGCCGCTCAGCTGCTTTATATAAATGTAAACGTTGAACCGATATCGTTTAACCGCGGATATTTCACCGTCGACTGCACTTATTTCTACCGTGTGACCGGCGAGACGTTCCCGGCCGGGCAGACCTGTACCGGACTTGCGATATTTGATAAGCGTGTTATGCTCTTCGGCAGCGAGGGCAGCGTAAAAACGTTTTCCTCGGAGATAGCGACCCTTTATACCCCGACGGATGATATGCCGACGGCGGTCGTAAATTCGGTTGACCCTATCTGTCTGCACTGCAAGCTTGTTGACGCCGAATGCCTTATCCCGACCGATGTTGAGCAGAGGGGCATACCCGGCTTTATTACAGCGGCCTTTGACGAGGCTCTGGTGCTCACAGATACCGCTAAAAGGTGGTACGCCACGATCGGACAGTTCAGCATAATAAGACTTGAGCGGGACACGCAGCTTCAGATCCCGGCTTATGACTATTGCATCCCCGATAAGGAGTGCCCCGGCGTATCAAGCGATGAAGACCCCTGTATGCTTTTCAGCAGGATACGCTTTCCGGTGGAGGAGTTTTTCCCGCCCGACAGCGTATGTGAGTGCGACAACTACCGCACAATGGCCGAATCGAATAACAGATAGGACATTGCCTCTGTTCAACAAACGCTGAACAGAGGCATATGCATACATTATGCGCCGTAGAAACTGAGCTGGTCTATGGCGGCGCTCATCACCTCGTGCGTCTGCTCCTGCACTGAACTGACGTCGCCGTTGAGCAGCGCGGAATAGAGTCTCAGCTTAAGCTCATACATTTTTCTTATGCCGCTTTTTCTGCAATATAATGACCACAGGTAAATGCCCTGCTCATGAAAAGAATAGTACAGCAGCGGCATAAGAACATTTCCTGACATGACCGCAAGCTCATGATGAAAGCGGAACACATTTTCCGCCGCCTCGTCCGCATCGCGGGAATCTCGTACGGCGTCAAGAATAGGGGAGAGCTTTTCAAGCTCCGTTATTTCCGCTTTTTCCAGGACAAGCTCAAGACAGAGACACTCAAGTGCGTCTCTTACTTCCAGAAGTGAGCGTACCTCGTTTTTCCTCAGCGCGCCGCCGTTGTAGCGCATTATAGCAACAAGAGTTTCCATTGTTCCGCGTCTTCTGTAATCGCATACATATACGCCCTGCCTCGGTTTTATTTCAACAAAGCCGAGTTTTTCAAGCTCTATAAGTCCTGCGGAAACAACGGAACGGCTGACGCCCATTTTTACGGCAAGCTCTCTTGCCGGCGGAAGCTGCTCACCGACGGCAAGTTCGCTTGAGAGGATCATATTTTCTATCTGATGGACAAAAAGGTCTGTCATTGAAAGCGCGGTGATCTTTGTAAATCCCATATCGTTCCTCCTCAAGAATGTCACGTGGTAATACCAATGTCCACGACGAGAATTGTACTTGCATATTGCTTAAATGTCAATGAAAAATATGGAAATTATGACGAAAAAGATTTACACGACTTGACATATAAATAACATGAATGGTAATATCCAAAATGTATATTTGTGGTATTACCACAATGAATGGTAAGGAGGGAAATTATATGCCTAAATATGATGCCGTGGTCATCGGCGCTGGTAACGGCGGACTTGCCGCCGCCTGCAGGATGGCAAAAGGCGGCAAAAAAACACTGCTTATAGAGAAGCATAACCTTCCGGGCGGCTGCGCATCCAGCTTCCGCAGGGGCAGATTTGAGTTTGAGACTGCACTGCATGAGATATGCGAATGGGGCACGCACGAAAATCCGGGCGGCTGCCGCAAGACCTGTGAGGAGTTCGGGCTGAATATCGGCTGGCACATGGTGCCGGATAATTTCCGTGTTATCACGACCGCTTCCGACGGCAAAACCCATATTGACGCAACACTTCCATGTACGGTAAAGGAATATGTCAATGAGATGGAACGTCTCGTTCCGGGCTGCCGCAAATCCGTGCAGGATATCTTCGATCTCGGTACAGAGTTCCACGAAGCCGGTGACTATTCTCTTGCCTGCGCCGGCAAGACAGATCCCAAGTATATGCAGGAGCATTTTCCGAACTTCCTGCGGCTGGGAAGCTACACGGTAAATCAGGTGTTCAGGGCGATGAAGATGCCAAAGCTCGCGCAGGACATTATGAGCACGTATTGGGGATATCTTGGAGTTGATGCGGATCATGTTTCGTTCCTGCAATACGTTAATATGCTGTGGCTGTACGTCAACCATGGCGCGTGGATTCCGGATAAGACCAGCAACGAGCTGACCACCGGCCTTCTGGAATGCTTCCGCAATATGGGCGGTGATATATGGATGAACTGCACTGCGACCGAGATCCTTTTCGATGACAGCAAGGCGGTAAGCGGCGTTCGTACTACCTGCGGCGACGTGGAGACAAAATACATTCTCTGCAACATGAACCAGAATATGGTCTATGCGTCCATGTGCCCACCGGAGGTAGTTCCGGAGCGCATGATAAAGCTTGGCAACGCCCGTACATATTCCGCCCGTATGTTTGTTGTCTATATGGGGCTTGACAAGTCGGCGGAAGAGCTTGGAATACACGATTATACGATATTCCTCCCTACTTCCGCCGACAGTGTAAGAGAGTACAACGACGGGAAAAAGATCGCCACAAACTGCAATCAGGTAATGGTGTGCTACAATGTTGTAAATCCCGGCTTCTCTCCGGAGGGAACATGCGTGATATCACTTACCAGCACTTTTATGGACGACGACTGGGCAAACGTTGAGCAGGATAACTATGTTGAGACAAAGACCGCTTTTGCCGAGAAGCTCATACGCCTTTTTGAAGAGCGCACGGGCTTTACCGTGACGCCGTATATCGAAGAGCTTGAGATCGCAACGCCGTGGACGATGTGCAACTATGTAAATACTCCTCAGGGCTCGGCTTATGGATTTGAGCTTAAGGATTGGGACAACATGATGCCCAGAATGATGATGATGGGAACCGAGTTCCCTGTAAAGGGACTTAAATTCGTCGGCGCGGCGTCCATACGCGGAGACGGATATAATTCCGCCATTTTCAGCGGCGACACATTGGCGAAGAAAACTCTTGCCGAAATGAGATCAGAGGAGGTCAAGTGATATGGCTGCAAACTGCAATTACAAAGTGGGCCTCATAGGCGCGTTCGATATGCTCAGGTTCAAGAATATGCCCAAGGTGCGTGAAGCCGCTATTCAGGCTTCTCCCGCGACTCCTCTGCCCAAAACTCTTGTAACAAATGAGAAAGCAAAGATACGTCATCCGGAAAAACAATATGTCGTTGTTTCGGAAATACGCCAAAACGGGCCGGATGCTAAGACGATCGTTCTTAAGAGCGCAGACGGATCTACATTGGCTCCTTACCGTGCCGGACAATATATAAGTGTTTCCGTTTCCGTCGGAAACACTGTCACATCACGTTCGTATTCTCTGTGCGGCAGCCCCGCATGGGCAAAACGCGGTGAATATAATATCACAGTCAAGCGTGATGATGCAGGCTTTATTTCCCCGTACATTCAGGATAATTGGAAGATAGGGCAGAAGGTCACGATCTCCGGTCCGCAGGGGCATCTTTATTATGAGCGTATCCGCGACGCAAAAAAGGTAGTTGCATTGGCCGGCGGTTCGGGCATAACCCCGTTTATGGGTATGGCCTATGCCCTGAGAGACGGCCTTGAGGACTTCGACCTCACAATAATTTTCGGATCACGCACCGAGGAAGGCATTGTGTATAAGAAGGAGCTTGACGAGGTATGCAAAGCCTGTGATAAAGTCCATGTTGTTCATGTCCTTTCCGATGAGGAAAAGCCGGGATATGAGCACGGCTTTATAACCGCTGAACTTATAAAGAAATACGGCGGTGAAGAATACAGCATTTTTATGTGCGGTCCTCAGGCAATGTATAATTTCCTCGATACCGAGATCGCAAAGCTTGGTCTGCGCAGAAAGTTTGTGCGGAGAGAGCTGTTCGGCATGATCAAAGACCCATGGAACCAGCCCGGCTACCCGGAAGAGATCAGTGGTAAAACCTTTAATCTCAAGGTCGTTCAGTGCGGCAGAGAATATGATATTCCTGTCTCGGCGGATGAACCCGTCCTTGTTGCAATTGAGCGTGCGGGCATAGCCGCCCCATCCCGCTGCCGCAGCGGTGAGTGCGGCTGGTGCCGTTCCAAACTCATCTCGGGAAAAGTGTTTGTCCCGGAGAAAACTGACGGCAGGCGCAGGGCGGATGTGGAATTTAACTATATCCACCCGTGCTCCAGCTTTGCGATGTCGGATATTGTTATCGACGTTCCGGCGTGCACCGTGAAATAAAGAACATCTTTGCCCGGTAGATATTTTACCGGGCAATTTTTAAAAGGGAGTGAAAATATGCATCTTACGGAGGAACAGCAGGCTTTACTTGACGGCAGCCGAGGTGAAACCATGGCTAAGGTCATGGAGACATTAGTGGCCTACGGCGACACTTTCAGAGCTGAGCGTATGGTGCCCATAACCGGCAAATATGGTCACACGGTCATCTCATTCGGGCTTGGCATCATGAAGCCGGTAAACGATCTGTATGATAAGCTGATCAAAGCGGGGCTGACATCGGGGCAAAAGTTCACGGCTGATCCGAGACCGACCGATCCGAATGTCCCGTGCAGTATCATTGAAAAGCTTGTATTTACAAAGTTTATGTATTCAGCCCAGACGCGTCTCGAGGAGCAGCTCAAAAAGCTGGGGATTTCCGACGAGGAGGATTATACCTGCACCTGTTATCTTGATCAGGTGGGAAACAAACCGAACAGAGGGGATGTACTGTCATGGGCGGAATCGTCGGCAGTAGTATATGCAAACTCGGTTTTGGGCGCACGATGCAACAGAAACTCGGGCATAATCGAGCTTTTCGGCTCGATCGCGGGCTTTGTGCCGGAGTTTGGCTTCCTTACCGACGAGGGCAGAAAGGCAGCATGGATAGTTGAAGTAAACTGCAAAAAGAAGCCGGAGGCGCAGCTTCTGGGCTCTGCAATCGGCATGAAAGTCATGGAAGAAGTACCGTATATCAAGGGACTTGACAAATGGCTCGGGACAGAGCTGAATGACGAAAACTGCGCTTATCTTAAGGACTTTGGCGCCGCGACCGCATCAAACGGCGCAGTGGGGCTTTATCACATCGAAAACCTTACGCCGGAGGCAAAGGATTTTGGGGAAAGTCTTATAAAAGAGGGGGCGCAGGTCTATGTTATCGACGATGCGGAGATAGAGCGCGTAAAAAACGGGTATCCCTGCGTATGGAAAAACCTCGATGCGAAACCGAAGCTTTGCTTTATAGGCTGCCCGCATCTTACGCTGGGACAGCTTGTCGATTGGACGCACAGACTTGAAGAAGCTCTCGGAAAAAGCGGCAGAAAAAAGCTTGCTGTACCGACGGTATTTACAGCCGCTGCAAAGGTGCTGCGGGAGTTTGATAAGCTCCCCGAAAGCAAAAAGCTGAAAGCCTTCGGCGCGGTCACGGGAAGTTTGTGCCCACTTATGTACATGAATAATCCCTTGTGCAAGGGGAAGCCGGTCATAACCTGCTCAAATAAATTGCGCACATATTCAACAACCAGATTTTATCCTGAGAATGAGATCCTTAGTATAATCACCGGAGGTGGGAGCAAATGAAAACATTCAAGGGACGCGTGATCGTCTCCGGCAGCTGCACCGCGCCCGCGCTTGTAAGCCGCGGCGGTGTGAATACGCTTGCAAGCTTTCAGACGCCTATGATGACGCACGACAAGGAAATGAAATGTTCGGATCAGAACAACCCCGACCTCTATAAAAAACAGATGATAGGCAAAGCGCTTTGCCTGCCGATGACCATAGGTTCTACCACGGGCGGAATGGCTCTCTATACGGTAATGGAAGCCGGGATGCAGCCGTCTTGCATGTTGTTTTCAATGACGATCGACCCGTTGGCGGCGTCCGGCGCAATACTCGGCGGCATCTGGACAGATGCGAAAATGCCTGTTATCGACGAACTGGGTGAGGAATTTCTTGCGTATGTGAAGGACGGTATGAAAATTACCGTCAAAGAAGGCGGCATTGTTGAAGCGGAATAACCCGATACCGTTATGGATCAAATTATAATTGTTATATACCAATGCGGCAACCTCGCAAAAAAGCCTCGCAGAGTTTTTTGCCCGGAGGCAAAAAATAGATTTGATCGTTTTCTCCGGCGGCGTGCACGTCGGAGAAAACACTGAGTCTGGCGGGAAACGGATCCGCTCCGGAAAAACTGCCTTGCACATTTCAGCGAGAAATGTCAGAGATATTTCGTGTGCGGAGGACGCAGGCTTGCTGACGCAAGCCAAGGACGACAAGCCCGAAAGAGCCTGACAGTTCCGATGAAATGCGGTGTGTATCCGTTCCCCGTCAGACCGTCACGGAGCGAGTGTCGAATTGTTCGCCTATGGCGAACAACCGAGGCACAGAGCGCAGTGCAGCCCTTTTGTCGAAGAACCTTATTGAGGTTCTTTGACAAGCTGAGCAGCCTGCCGGAGGACGCTTCCGGCAGGCTGCTTTTCTGGCAGGGTACTTCCGGATGAAACGTTTGTGCTTGTCTTATAAACAAATAGGGCGGTGAAACAATGAGGCGATTGTGAAAATGCACAAAACAGGCTGCACTTTTTTAGCCATTTCTCCAAAGTTTGATTTTGCGGTGATTCATGGCTTGACTTAATTATTCAAGGTTGCTAATATCAATACAAAGAGAGTTCGGCATCGTTTCCGGTATCGTTTCCGGAAAGCTTTTTGCACTATGCCGCACAAAAGATATACATTGAAAGGATATGTGCTTTTTCAGTGACGATAAAGGATATTGCAAGGCAATGCGGCGTTGGGGTAAGCACTGTTTCACGCGTTCTTAACAACCGCCCCGATGTGAGCGATGAAGTTCGAAAAACAGTGCTTGAAATGGTTGAAAAAAGTGGGTATATCCCCAATAACTCCGCAAGGGATCTTGTGAAAAACCGCTCCAGCAGCATAGGCGTCATTGTCAGAGGCACGGGAAATCTTTTCTTTGCCGATATGCTCAAAACAATCACGGCGGAGCTTTCGTCAAAGGGTTATGATATGGCACTGCGCTTTATCTCAGCCGAAGATGACGAAGTAAAGGCCGGGGCGATCCTTGAAAGGGAAAAGAAGCTCAAAGGCATCCTTTTTCTCGGAGGCAGGTTTAACTATACCCCGCAGGAGCTGGCGCTTATAGGCGTCCCGTATGTCTGCTGCTCTTATTCCAACAGCTTCGGCTCTCTTGCCGAAACGGATTATTCGTCGGTAACGATAGACGACTTTGAAACTGCACGGACAGCGGTAGAGCATCTTATAGAGCTGGGACACAAGAGGATCGTTGCTTTTTTTGACTGCTGCAATGATAATTCGATAAGCCAGCTCAGACACGGCGGCTATAAAAAGGCGCTTGAAGACGCCGGAATCGAATACGACCCGGCGCTTGTGATTGAAACGGGCGCTTTTGATATGGAGCACGCATATGCTGCGGCAAAGCTGCTGGCTGAGCGGAAGGTCGATTTTACCGCCGCGTTTATGGAATCGGATGAAACAGCGGTCGCGTTTATAAAGGCCATGGCCGATATAGGACGCAGAACACCGGAGGATTGCTCGGTGATCGCAATAGACGGACTGGAGATGTCAAAGTATTTTGATCCTACGCTGACTACGATGGTGCAGCCAGCAGATGTTATAGGGCGCGAGAGCGTAAGGATCCTCGACGGTATGATAAAAGGCAGCATCAGGAGCGAGCATCTTTTCCCAAAAGCTGCGCTCCGTGCGGGCGGAAGTGTCAGGAGGCTTTCGCCGGGTGAATCGTAAAGGACAGGGAAACCTGACTTAATAAATTAAAAGGAGATCAATCACATGAAAAAGTTCACCGCAATTATTCTTGCATTGGTGCTCGTTTTCTCTCTGTGCGCTGTTGCATCAGCAGAAGAAGCAGGCTCCGTATATTGGCTCAATTTCAAGCCTGAGTCTGATGAAGACCTTCAGGAGATAGCCGCTCAGTATACAAAGGAAACCGGCGTTGAAGTGAAGATAGTCACCGCAGCATCCGGAACCTATGAGTCCACCCTCACCTCCGAGATGGACAAGACTGATGCTCCCACGCTGTTTGTCGTCGGCAACGCTCCTGCTCTTGCCACATGGGGCGAATACTGCTATGACCTGACAGACACTCCCGTCGCAAAAGAGCTGAACACCGATGCTTACAACCTCTACGACGAGGACGGCAAACTCTGCTCAATCGGCTACTGCTATGAGTGCTTCGGCATCATTGTCAATACCAAGCTTCTCGGCGAGGCCGGTTATGAACTGTCTGATATCAAGGATTTTGCATCTCTTAAGGCGATTGCCGAAGACATTCACGCCCGCGCTTCCGAGCTCGGCTTTGACGCATTCACTTCTTCCGGCATGGACACCAACTCCAGCTGGCGCTTTTCCGGCCACCTCACAAATGCCGACCTCTACTATGAATCCGTAGACGACGGCTGGCAGGCAGGTCCCTGCCCCGAGACCATCACCGGCGCTTACCTCGATAACTTCAGAAACCTTTGGGATCTCTATATAAACAACTCCGCTGTCGATCCCGCTGACCTCGCAACCGGCGGCTTCGATGCAGAGGCTGAATTTGTAGGCGGCAAGGCCGTCTTCTTCCAGAACGGTTCCTGGGAGTACAGCGCATGCTCCGCTCTCGGCGACGAGAACATTGCAATGATCCCGTTTTACTGCGGTGTTGAAGGCGAAGAAAAGGCCGGTCTGAACTGCGGCACCGAAAACTGCTGGGCAGTCAACGCAAATGCCGACGAGGCAGATATCCAGGCAACTCTTGACTTCATGTATTGGCTCGTAACCAACGAAGAGGCTTCCGCAAAGCTCAACGAGACCTTCGGCGTTATGCCATACACCCATGCCGCAAAGTCCACCAATAAGTTCCTTGCCGATGCTGACAACTATACAACTGCTGGCAATTACACCATGACTTGGGCGTTCAACTACACTCCCAACGTCAATGAGTGGAGAGCAGGCCTTGTTGCGGCAATGAACGCATACGATGCAGACCAGACCGATGCAAATTGGGAAAATGTCAAGACCGCGTTTGTTGAAGGCTGGGCAGCACAGTACAAGGCGGCAAACGGCTGATAATAAGCTTCCTATACAATAAGTTTTTTCATTTCGTCCGGAGGGCGGGCTTTACGCTCGCCCTCTGTTTATAAAAACATCTATGTGATTGTATATGCGGACACATATGATGACATAGATGCTTTTATGATATAATCACAGGGAGGGGATCGTCATTAATAAGACAGCTTCAAAAACGTCAAAGACCGCGCTGACGGTGCTTGTTATTGCCGTGTCGGCGGTATTGATTATCACCGGTACTCTTGCCGCTGCGGCGTGGCTGGATAAGCTTTTCAAAGCGCTCAATATGGGTGAGGGAATGATCGCTTTCGCAAAAAAACTGCAAAAGCTCAACCCGTGGATCAATACGGGCACCGCACTGATAGGGCTTACCGCTATATGCCTTTGGCTCGACTCGCGCACACCGGTAAAACGCGGCAGTTCCGCACTCCGCTCCGATCTTATAAGACAGCCGCTGAAAAAGCTTGCTATACTTTTTATTATCCCGATAATTGCCGCGTTTTCGATTGGCTTTGTCTGGCCGTTCTGCAAGGGATTTTTCCTCTCGTTCTGCAAATTCAAAACCACAAGTAATCCCACATGGACAGGGCTTTCCAATTACGGAAAAGCGCTCAATGACGCAAGCTTCCGACATGCGTTCCGATATACGTCCCTGTTTGCTGTGACGTCTCTTGTGCTGATCAACGTCTTTGCCTTTGCTGTGGCGTATGCTCTTACACAGCAGATCAGGGGCAGCAATATTTTCAGAACAGTTTTCTTTATGCCGAACCTCATCGGCGGCATTGTTCTCGGTTATATCTGGTCGATGATATTTGACGGTATTCTTTCGCATTTTGGCACGTCGATACTTATGAACACGGCCTACGGTTTCTGGGGGCTGATCGTTCTGATCTGCTGGCAGCAGATAGGCTATATGATGATAATTTACATAGCCGGCCTGCAGGCCGTCCCAGAGGACATGCTGGAAGCCGCCAGAATTGACGGCGCGACCAAGTGGCAGACACTGTGGAAGATAACTATACCGAATGTCATGCCCTCAATCACCATCTGCACGTTCCTTACCATAACGAACGGCTTCAAGCTCTTTGACCAGAATCTTGCTCTCAACGGGGGTCAGCCGTTTATTCAGAATCCGGACGGCACCGTAATTAAGACAACTGAGATGCTCGCTCTCAATATCTTCAATACATTTTACGGGCAAAACTCCGCGTCACGCGGCGTGGCTCAGGCAAAAGCGGTGCTGTTTTTCATACTTGTCGCCGCGATCGGACTTATACAGCTTTCCGCAACACGCAGAAAGGAGGTTCAGCAATGATGAAAAAGAACAAAAACAGGGGACTGACGATTTTCTTCTCTGTCATTTCCATCATCTATGTAATGCCTATTATCCTTGTGGTCATGAACTCGTTCAAGCTGAATACCTTCGTCAAAACCGACACCTTTGCTCTGCCGACCGGTGAAATGTTCGCAAAGTTTTCGAACTTTATCAAAGGCATGACCTTTGGCAGCTATCCGTTCTGGAAGTCGGCGCTGTTCAGTCTTATTATCACTCTCGCTTCCACGTTTCTCATCCTACTCTTTACCTCTCTTGCTGCGTGGTATATCGCAAGGGTGGACTCTCTGCTTTGCAGAATAGTGTATTACGCATGCGTCTTCTCCATGGTGGTGCCGTTCCAGATGGTAATGTTCCCGCTTTCAAAGACCGCTGATACGCTCAGACTTAATACCCCATGGACTATTCCCGTTATCTATCTCGGTTTCGGTGCCGGACTTGCCGTTTTCATGTTCTCGGGCTTTATCAAGAGTATACCTATTGAAATAGAAGAGGCTGCGGCAATCGACGGCTGCGGGCCGCTGCAAACGTTCTTTTCTGTCGTTTTGCCAATGCTCAAGCCTACAATGATCTCGGTCGGTATTCTGGAGATAATGTGGGTATGGAACGACTATCTGCTGCCGTATCTCTCGCTTGATATCACAAAGTACAGAACCATTCCTATCCATATCCAATATCTGAAAGGTTCATACGGCACGGTCGATCTCGGCGCAACAATGGCGATAATACTTATGGGGATCATTCCGGTCATTGTATTCTATCTTACCTGTCAGAAGCATATTATCAAGGGCGTTGCTGCGGGTGCAGTAAAAGGATAAAGGAGTCTTTTATGAAAAGGTCAAGCGGAATTCTTATGTCTCTTTCCTCACTCCCGTCTCCGTATGGAATAGGGACAATGGGCAAAGCGGCCTATGATTTTGTGGATTTTCTTTATGCTTCAAAACAAAGCTGGTGGCAGTTTCTCCCGCTGGGACCGACTACTTATGGGGACAGCCCGTATTCGTCTCCGTCTTCTTTTGCCGGAAACCCCTATTTTATAGATCTTGATATGCTTGTGTCAGAGCATTTGCTTGAGCAGGGAGAGCTTGACGGAATAAGCTGGGGCAGCGATCCGGAGAATGTTGACTATGGCGCTGTATATGCGCACCGTTTCCGGCTTTTACGTATTGCTTTTTCCCGCGCCTCGGATGAGCTTTTGGAGGATGTGGAGACATTTTATACCACAAACAAATATTGGCTTGATAATTATGCGCTGTATATGAGCCTTAAAACCGAGTTCGGACATATCTCATGGACCCAGTGGCCGGATGATATTCGCCTCAGGCGTAAAGATGCGCTAAGCTATTATACCGAAAAGCTCAGCGGTGAAATACGCTTCTGGACATTTGTGCAGTATCTGTTTTTCCGGCAGTGGGAAGCACTCAAAAGCTATGCGCACGAAAAGGGGATAGGCTTTATCGGAGATATCCCAATATACATGGCGATGGATTCCGCTGACGTCTGGAGTGAGCCGGAGTTTTTCCTGCTGGATGAATACTGCGTTCCCACAGAGGTCTCCGGTGTGCCGCCGGATGAATTTACCGCTGACGGGCAGCTCTGGGGTAACCCGATTTATGATTGGGAGCGGATGAAGCAGGATGGATTCGGCTGGTGGAAACGGCGGACCAAGGGCGCTTCCGCACTTTACGATGTGATACGGATCGATCATTTCAGAGGTCTTGCGAGTTATTGGGCGGTTCCGTACGGGGATAAAACCGCAAGAAACGGCGTCTGGCGCGAAGGCCCGGGAATGGAGCTTATCAACGCGCTGAAAGTGTGGTTCCCTGGGCTGGAGTTTATTGCGGAAGATCTCGGTTATCCGACTCCGGAAGTTGCGAAGCTTGTTGCCGACTCCGGATTTCCGGGCATGAATGTGCTGCAATTCGGGTTTGAGCCTGATGATGATTCGATATTTATGCCGCATTATATAGAGATAAATAATGTCTGCTATATTGGGACGCATGATAACGACACGGCGGTGGGCTGGCTTGCTTCTCTCGACGAGAGAACGGTTGACTTTTTCGATGAGTACACCCATCATACGCAGGATGAGAGCAGATGCCGCACATTGATGCGGGTAGGAATGTCAAGTCCCGCTAAGCTTTTTGTAATGACAATGCAGGATATTCTTGAACTTCCGTCGAAATGCAGGATGAATACGCCGGGCTCTCCTTATGGGAATTGGCGCTGGCGGATGCTTGATGGAGCGGCCTCGGGAGAAATCGCAGATGAGCTTGCTCATCTGACGCAGTTGTATCGCCGCACGTCTTTCAATTGATAAGATGAATATAAAATCGGAGGGTGAAAATGAAGCGCTCGGAAATAAATAAGGCGTTGAAGGAATTGGAAGCAATGTGCGTGCAGGAGCATTGTTATCTCCCGCCATTCTGCAATTTTACTCCTGAGGAATGGGAAAGCATCGGCCATGAATACGATGAAGTGCGCGATTGTATGCTTGGCTGGGATATCACTGATTACGGTCTCGGTGATTTTGATAAAGTCGGTATGTCGCTCATTACCATACGCAACGGTAATCGTGCCATGGCGGATAAATATCCGAAGGTTTACGCGGAAAAGCTTCTATATATGAAAGAGGGACAGTACAGTCCTAATCATTTTCACTGGCATAAGACTGAGGATATAATTAATCGCGGCGGCGGGAATATACTTATAAAAGTATATAATTCCCTGCCGGATGAATCAATGGACTATGAAAGCGATGTTACGGTTCATATGGATGGCCGTACATTTATTGTTCCGGCGGGCACTCAGGTGAGGCTTACACCGGGGGAGAGCATACATATCCGGCAGTATATGTACCATGATTTCAGCGTTGAACCCGGTACGGGCGCCGTTCTTCTCGGAGAAGTCAGCCAGTGCAACGACGACAATACCGATAACCGGTTTAATCCTCCGGTAGGACGCTTCCCTGCAATTGAAGAAGATGAGGCGCCGTACAGGCTCCTGTGCAACGAGTATCCGAAAGCAAAATGACAAATATAGCCGTTTCTAAATAGTTGGGATAAAGCATAATAAAAAATAGTGGCAAAGGCGTGGGCGGCACACCGCTCACGCCTTTGCCACATAATAAAAAGGACGCTTCAGACTTTATTGTTTTGCAAGAAAGACAATTATTCTTCAATTACCCACGGAAGCTCGACATACTCGACGGAATGTCCGGCGGCGGGAATAATTTTATTCATCACGTCATCCGTTTTTATTTTAAGCGATGAGGTGTTTATGCACGGATGGCAGCCGAAATATTCCTCCGTAAGCAGATCCCTGTCTACCAGCAGACGGACTTCCTTTTTCTCATCATTTATAAGCCCGAGTACGCTTACAGATCCGGGCGTAATATTCAGCGTCCTCATCATTTGCTCCTCACTCGCAAAGCTCAGCCTCGCTGAACCTATCTGCTTTGACAGTATCTTTGTCTTGAATGGCTTTTCACCTGGCATTGCAAGAAAGTATACGGCTGTTTGCTGACGGTTGGTAAGGAGCAGATTTTTGCATATTTTGCACCCAAGTATTTTCTCAACGTCTTCACATGCCTCTATCGTATCGGCGTGTTCATGGTCGACCCTGTAATACTTGATATCAAGCCTGTCGAGCAAGTCGTAGCAGGCTTCTTCTTTTTCAATCCTTTTATCATGGGGGCGTCCCTCGTATAAGGTGCTGTCAATATACATTTTCTGTAACCATAATGCGTTTTTACGCATTTTCTCCTTCATTTTTTATGTGAGTATATCATCAAAAAAGACGTTTTGCAATTTTATTTTACCTGTTATATAATATGAAATATATTGCAGGGAGAGGCGCGGACATGAAGTATAAACTTTCGCTTTGCTACGACGGCAGCAGATACAGAGGCTGGCAAAGACAAAAGAGCACGGACAATACGATACAGGGTAAACTTGAGTATAGCTTGAGCAGAATACTCAGTCAGCCGATAGAAGCTGCCGGCTGCGGCAGAACGGATGCGGGAGTTCACGCAAAGCTTCAGGTCTGTTCATTTACCGCGGATACGGATATGCCGTGCGCCGATATTCTTGAGGCTCTGAGAAAGTTTCTTCCGGAGGATATAGGGGCAATTTCGATTGAGCAGGCTGACGGCAGATTTCATGCCCGCTTGAGCTGCAAAGAGAAAACGTACGTTTACCGTATATGGAACAGCAGTGAGCCGAATGTTTTTGGAAGAAAATATGTTTATTCATATCCTAAAATACTTGATATTGCCAAAATGCGCACTGCGGCGGAGCTGCTTATGGGTACGCACGATTTTTCTCCGTTCAGTTCGGGAAAAAAACCAAAAAAATCAACGGTTAGAACTGTATACCGCATTGAAATAGATAATCATGATGATCTAATAACTATATCCGTTACCGGAAACGGATTTTTATATAACATGGTTCGTATAATCGTCGGTACTCTCATTGAAACAGGGGACGGGAGAAGAGAGGCCGGCAGTATTGCAGGTATTTTTGAATCGGGAAACCGGGAAACAGCCGGGTTTACCGCGCCGGCGGAGGGGCTTTTCTTATGGGATATAAAATATTAAGAATATCCAAGAAAAAATGCGCTGCATCTATTGACAGCGCTGACGAAAATTGTTAGAATAAGCCGTCTCAATTGGATAATTGTTTATCCGAAGCAAGATAACGACCGCTATTTTTAGCTGAGGCCACACGGACAGCCGGGTCGAATGCCGAATTTCCGTGGAATGCGGCGGCAACTTCTGTTGCCTTATTGATTGAGTTCGAAGCTCAAGTTTTATAAGTTGGTTACTATAAACCGTGCTGCAAAAGCATACATAACTTGTGAAATGGTCAATAAGAGTAGTAAAAGTAAGTTCTTGCTACATAGACTCTCAAACCAATTGGGGATTTCAGCCTGCTGTCGAAGCAGGTAAAACCGGATTATCACAGATGACGTATGCGTATGCATGCGTCATTTTTCTTGTACGGAGGGCACACGCATGAAAAAGATTATAGAGCTTAAAAACATCAGCAAGGCCTTTGACGGAGAAACCGTGCTTGACAGAATAAGTCTTGATATTTATGATAATGAATTTTTGACGCTTCTGGGGCCTTCCGGCTGCGGAAAGACAACCACGCTCAGGATCATCGGCGGTTTTGAAAGCCCTGACGAAGGAGATGTGATTTTCATGGGCGAAAAGATAAACGATATGCCGCCGCATAAGCGGAACGTCAACACGGTTTTTCAGAGATATGCGCTTTTTCCGCATCTCAACGTTTTTGAAAACGTTGCATTTCCTCTCAGGGAAAAGAAGGCTGCGAGAGATGAGATCGACGAAAAGGTCAAAGAAATGCTCTCCATGGTTGCGCTTACGGGTTTTGAGCAGCGTTCCGTTACAAGCCTTTCAGGCGGGCAGCAGCAGCGTGTCGCCATTGCCCGCGCCCTTATAAGCAAGCCTAAGGTGCTTTTGCTGGACGAGCCGCTTGCCGCGCTCGATCTCAAGCTCAGAAAAGATATGCAGCAGGAGCTTAAAAATATCCAGAAAGCAACCGGGATAACCTTTATTTTTGTCACCCACGATCAGGAAGAAGCGCTTTCAATGTCGGATACCGTTGTTGTTATGTCCGAGGGCAAGATTCAGCAGATCGGTACCCCGGTTGATATTTACAATGAGCCGCAGAATGCTTTTGTTGCGGACTTTATCGGCGAAAGCAATATACTTGACGGCGTTATGATAGACGATTATAAGGCGGCGTTTTCAGGTCATGTTTTCAAGTGCGTTGATAAGGGCTTTGAAAAGAAAGAGGCTGTTGATATAGTCGTGCGCCCGGAGGATGTGGACATTGTGCCGGAGGAAAAGGGAATGCTTAAGGGCGTTGTGACATCTGTTACATTTCTCGGTGTTCATTATGAGATCATTGTCGATATAAACGGCTTTAAATGGATGATCCAGACGACAGATTTTGTCGATGTCAATGAGCATATCGGACTGTATATCGAGCCTGATGCCATACATGTCATGAAAAAATCCGAGTATTCTGGTATGTACGGCGACTATTCGTCGTTCTCAAATGAGCTTGATGAGCTGAGCGATGCTGAAAGCGAGATTGAAGAATGAAGACTGTGCAGAATAAAAAGCAAGGTCTTATTCAAAGACTTTGTCTTGCGCCGTATTCGGTATGGGCGGCGCTGTTCATCGTTGTTCCACTGATATTTGTTGCATATTATGCGTTTACGGACAGCGATTTTAAGTTTACGACGGAAAATATTGCCAGGTTTTTTACGGCAACATCTCAGACAAACGCAGGTGAAGTTCACACCTATCTGATTATTTTTGCCCGCTCCCTCAAGCTTGCCGTTATATCCACGCTTATATGCCTTATTCTCGGCTATCCCATGGCGTATATTATTTCCCGCTCAAATCCCCGCACGCAGAAGATACTTATTACGCTTATAATGATCCCTATGTGGATGAACTTCCTTATCAGGACCTATGCGTGGATGACGATCTTGCAGGACAGCGGCATTTTCAATGGGATACTTTCGTTTTTCGGTCTTGGAAAGATACACATTATAGGCACGGAGGCTGCCGTTATCATAGGCATGGTCTATGACTATTTCCCGTATATGATCCTCCCTATCTACTCTGTGATGGCAAAAATGGATATCAAGCTGCTTGAGGCGGCAAAGGATCTCGGATGCAACAATGCCGGTGTTATCCGCAGGGTAATATGGCCGCTGAGCCTTCCGGGGGTCATATCCGGCATCAATATGGTGCTTATCCCGTCAATCAGCACTTTCTATATCTCCCAAAAGCTCGGCAACGGCAAGTTCTTTCTTATCGGCGACGCGATAGAGGGGCAGTACACGGCAAACAATCTCCATTTTGCCGCCGCTATGGCATTTATTCTTATGATAATTTTATTGGTATGCATGGCTTTTATGCAGCACCTTGCCGATAAAAAAGCCACAGTCTGAAAGGAGCGGAAATATGAAAAAAGCATCAAAAATATATACCGCTCTTATTATGATCTTCTTGTTCGCGCCTATTGCTATCCTGCTTGTTTTCTCGTTCAATGACGCAAAGAGTCTCTCCGTTTTTTCCGGATTTTCCTTTAATTGGTACAGGGAGCTTTTTAAGGATGCCGAAACTCTGAGAGCGGTAAGGAATACCATTATTCTTGCGCTTTCCGCGGCGGCAATCTCAACGGTAATGGGTACTGCGGCGGCAGTCGGGATAAACAAGCTCAGAAACCGTTATATCCGTGCAGCGATGGATACGGTGACAAATATACCTATGATCAACCCCGATATAATTACAGGTATATCCCTTATGCTCATGTTCGTTTTTGTCGGAAGACTTTTCGGCGCGGCGACGAGCCTGAACTTTGCCACAATGCTTATTGCACACGTTACATTCTGTCTGCCGTATGTTATTTTACAGGTTCTGCCGAAACTGCAGCAGATGGATAAATCCCTTCCTGAAGCCGCAATGGATCTTGGCTGCACACCGTTTCAGGCGTTTATCAAGGTTGAGATTCCGGAAATCATGCCGGGTATAGTCACTGGAATGATAATGGCTTTTACCCTTTCTCTTGATGATTTCGTAATAAGCTATTTTACATCCGGCAACGGATTCCAGACGCTGCCGATAAGGATCTACAACATGACAAAGAAGACTGTCACGCCGAAGATGTACGCCCTCGCAACGATTATTTTCTTTGTTATTTTAGCACTTCTTATTCTCAACAATATTGTCGATGACGGACAGAAGCCGCGCAGGACAAAAAAGGAGAGCAATGCTCTGTCAGGCAGGCGGGTTGCAGGCTGCATAATAATTGCGGCGCTTGTCATTGCCGCCGTCGCAGCATTTGCTTCCGGCGGGGAGAGGGAAGAGATCCTCAACGTTTATAACTGGGGCGAATATATCTCGGACGGTTCAGACGATTCTTTGGATACAATAAAAGCCTTTGAGCAGTGGTACGAGGAAACTTATGGGAAAAAAGTAAAGGTCAATTACAGTACCTATGCCAGCAACGAAGATATGTATGCAAAGCTTTCAAGCGGCGCGGTAAGCTTTGATGTTGTCATCCCCTCAGACTATATGATTGCGCGTATGAGAGATGAGAATATGCTTCTGCCGTTGAATTTTGACAACATACCCAATTATGAGTATATCGGCGAAAATTTCAAGGGGCTGTATTACGATCCGGACAACATTTATTCCGTGCCGTATACTTACGGTGTTGTTGGTGTGATATACGACGCCAATGTTGTTGACGAGAGCGACGCAGGGGGCTGGGAGCTTATGTGGAATGAAAAATACTCCGGCAATATTCTGCAATTCAACAATTCAAGAGACGGCTTTGCCACGGCACAGTATAAGCTCGGGCTTGACGTAAACGACACGAATCATGACTCATGGGACAGAGCGCTTGAAGAATTGAAGCTTCAGAACCCGCTTGTAAAAAGCTATGTTATGGATGAAGTGTATAATATGATGGAAAGCGGGGAGGCGGCGATTGCGGCATACTACGCAGGCGATTACTTTACCATGCTTGATAATCAGGCGGATAATGTTGATCTGCGCTTTTACTATCCCGAAAGAACAAATTACTTTGTTGATGCAATGTGCATCCCGTCCTCCTGCCAGCACAAAGAGCTTGCAGAGATATTTATAAATTATATGCTCTCACCTGAACCGGCGATTGCCAATGCCGAATATATATATTACGCATCTCCCAATTCTGCGGTTTTTAACGATGAGGGATACCGTGAGGATCTTGGTGAGGAAGCCATGGAAATACTTTATCCAGAAATCGGTGATTTCAGCGTGCTTTACAACAAGTATGCTTACAGGAACCTTGACCCTGAAACGTTAGATTATGTCACAAGTCTTTGGGAAACACTGAAAATAAGCTGACAGTCTTAACAAAAACATCCGCTTCGGCGGATTTTTTTGTTTTTACAGGAAAAAATAACGGCAGGAAAACAGATGGGTGGTGTTCAGGTGAAAAAAATAGGAGACCAGACTTTTTTTATGCATACAAAGCCGCGGATAATATCATATGCAGCCGTTGTCGGTGAAAAAGAGGGCAAAGGAAGGCTTGGAGAGTGTTTTGACATTGTTGAAAAAGACGTATATTTCGGAAAAGAAACATGGGAAGCCGCGGAAAGCGAAATGCTCAGAAGATGCTTTGAAAAAACCAGATTCAAGGCAGGGCTTGACGAAAAAGACATTGATATCGTACTTTCCGGTGACCTGCTCAATCAATGCACCAGCTCTGCGTTCACATTCAGAAAGGTAAATACGCCTTATCTGGGATTGTACGCGGCCTGTTCCACAATGGCGGAAAGTACAGCGCTTGCAGCAATGCTCGTTGACGGAGGGTTCGGCGAAACGGTCTGCGCCATAACCGGCTCACATTTCTGCACGGCAGAGAGGCAATACCGTTTTCCACTAGAATACGGGGGACAGAAGCCGCCTACTGCCCAATCGACAGTTACCGGCTCAGGCGGTCTTATAGTTTCGTCAAAAGGCAAGGGGATGCGTGTCGTCTGCACGACGATAGGAAAAATCACGGATGCCGGAATAACTGACGCCAACAATATGGGCAGCGCAATGGCTCCGGCTGCGCTTGATACCATTACGGCGCACTTTAAAGACACCGGAAGAACTCCAGAATATTATGACGCGATATTTACGGGCGATCTCGGCGCGATAGGCCATGATATTCTTGAAGAGCTGCTCGAAAGAGAAGGCTATCCCGTCAGAGGCAGATATCATGACTGCGGCGTTATGGTGTACGACGAAGACGAAAAAAGAGAGCGCAAATTTGGCTCCGGCTGCGGATGCTGCGCCTCGGTACTCTGCGGGCATATTTTACCGGAGATGAAAAAAGGACACCTGAACAGAATCCTTTTTGCGGCAACCGGCGCATTGCTCTCACCAACGACCGTTCAACAAAAAGAAAGCATCCCTGGAATATGCCACGCCGTGGCAATAGAAAACGAGGTATGAGCGTGATATACGAATATATAAAGGCGTTCGTTTTCGGCGGACTCCTGTGCCTTATCGGGCAGCTGCTTGTTGATTATACATCTCTTACTCCGGCGCGGATCCTGACCGGATACGTTGTGACAGGCGTTGTACTGGGCGCCGTCGGACTGTACGGCCCGTTTGCGGAATTTGCCGGCGCCGGCGCAAGCGTTCCGCTTACCGGCTTTGGAAATGTGCTTGCACAGGGAGTGAAAGAGGCGGTAAAAGAAAACGGTATTATAGGCGTTTTTACAGGAGGATTTACGGCTTCTGCCGGCGGAATAGCGGCAGCGGTCTTTTTTGCCCTATGTGCCGCGCTGATATTCAGATCTAAGGACAAAAACGGCTGACCGCTCAGAGTAAAAAAAGACGGAGAGCATAACCATACTTTGATTTTGGCTATGCTCTCCGTCTTACATCTTAAATTATTTTTTATATACTCTGCATTCGTAGGGCTTTAGATACTCGCCGTTTTCTTTGTAATTGCTCAGCACTATTTCGCCGCTGTACTGATATTTTACGGCTTTTTCGGTGAATGAGCAGACTATTTCATATTCTCCTCTTGTATAGGCGAATATTTTGCTGCTGTTTTTATAAAGCTCCTTATATGGTGCGTCGCGTTTGATCTCTTTCCTGAGCGCTATTGCTTTCCGGTAGAAGTTGAGAACGGAATCGGGATCTTTTTCTTCATCCTCAACGTTGATTTCGCTGTAATTCGGATTAATTGTAAACCACGGTTTTTCAGCATCTGTAAAACCGGCGTTCTTTGCACCGCTCCATGGAATCGGGGTTCTTGCACTGTCTCTTGAAGCCGAGTAGGATATTTTAAGCCTTGTTTTTTCCGGAAGACCAAGGTGCTGATTTTTTGTCTGTACATCCTCATACATATCCATGCTTTCAGGGTACCAATTTGTCATGCCAAGCTCCTGCCCCATGTAGACAAACGGTGTGCCCTGCTGGAACATATACGCCGCGCACAGCATCTTTGCACTTTCGCTGCGGTATTTTTCACTTCCGTACCGTGAAACGACTCTTGAATGATCGTGGTTTTCAAGATAAAGCATATTCCAGCCCTTGCCGTTTACCGTGTCCTGCCATGATGTAAACGCTTTTTTCAGTTTTCTCAGGGAGAACGGGAGAGGAAGAAAATCGGTGACAAGGCAGTCTGCGCCCATACACTCAAACTGTATCATCATATCGATAGGGTTGCGGTCGCTTTCGGTTATATACTTTAACGCCCTTTTTGGCCCTGTCAGCGGAGCCTCCGCAATTATTACATAGTCATGCCCGTCAAACGCTTGGGCCTTGAACTGCTGCATATATTCGTCAAAGTGCGGGCCGTAGTTATAATTCATTATGCCGCGGGCAACCGGGAAAATATAATCATTGGGCAGTCCCTCCTTTTTTGAAATAAATGTGATCACATCCTCTCTGAAGCCGTCAACACCCATGTCAAGCCAGAAGTTCAGGATCTTAACGACCTCATCCCTTACAAGAGGATTATCCATGTTAAGGTCAGGCTGCTTTATGGCGAAGAGGTGGAGGTAATACTGTTTTCTTACATCGTCCCATTGCCAAGCGCTGCCGCCCTCAAAATGACTGCTCCAGTTATTCGGTTTGTCCGACCATATGTAATAATCGGTATATGGATCTATGCGCCGACGGGACTTCTGAAACCATCTGTGCTCATCGGATGTATGATTGACGACCAGATCCATGATAACTTTCATGCCGCGCTCATGAGCGCCGTCAAGAACCTTCCTGAACGCTTCCATTCCGCCAAATTCCGGAGCAATGTCCATGTAGTCCGATATATCGTATCCGCAGTCCGCGCCCGGCGAGGGATATATGGGGTTGAACCAGATACCGTCCGCGCCAAGGCTTTTGATATAATCGAGCTTTTCATATACGCCGTAAAGATCGCCCATACCGTCTCCGTTCCCGTCTTTGAAGGAACGCGGCCAGATCTGATAAAAAACGCCGTCTTTATACCAACGTGTCCTGTTCATATCTTGCACCTCCGCTGATTATGTCTTATAATATATTGTACTATATATAATAGGGGATGAGCGTATGGATTTCAAGTTAAAAAAAGATTTTCTCATGGGCACGGCGACTGCGGCGACGCAGATAGAGGGCGGAGACACTGACAACAACTGGCTCCAATTCTATAAAGAGGGCGGAATAAAGGACGGTACATCCCCTCAGGTTGCGGATGACCATTGGAACCGTTGGGAAAACGATACAAAACTTATGACGGATATGGGCATGCAGATTTATCGCTTCGGTATCGAATGGGGACGCATTGTGCCGGAAGAGGGGAAAATCGACAGCGAGGCCATCGCGCATTACCGCCGGGAAATTGAGCTTATGCTGACCGGAGGAATAAAGCCGCTCCTGACGATCCATCATTTTTCAAACCCGATGTGGTTTGAAAGAAAGGGCGGCTGGCTCAACAGGGAAAACAACAAATATTATCTTGAGCTTGTGGAGACGGTCGTAAAAAGCTTCGGCGATATAGTAAGCGAATATATTACCATAAATGAACCGAATGTGTACGCGATAAACTGCTATTGCTTCGGCGAGTGGTATCCGCAGCACAGCTCGTTCAAAGAAACCTTTACAGTGCTTGAAAACTTTGCATATTGCCATATAAAGGCATATGAAATGATCCACTCCATGAGAAAGGCTATGGGTTATACCGATACCAAGGTCGGTTTTGCAAATCACCTCAGACCGTTTGACCCAAAGGATCCGAAAAACCCCATTCATGCAATGGCGGCGAAAACCGCAGAATGGTGCTTTCAGGGGGCAATAACGGAGGCTATGACCTTGGGACGCTTCAGGTTCCCGCTTGTAAACCGCTGGGGGATCAAGGAAGGCGAGTATACCGATTTCAACGGCATCAACTACTATACGCGCAGCACTGTATCCGGACTTGCGGACGGAGTGAGGGAAAATTCGCCGAGGAATGACCTTGACTGGGAAATATACCCAGAGGGCATTGAACGCTGCGCTATATACCTCACGAAGCTTTTGCGGAGACCCATATATGTCACCGAAAACGGCACCTGCGACAATAACGATAAGTTCAGAGCAAAATATCTGTATGAACATCTTAAAACCATATCGGAGTCGCCGCTTCCGTTTGAGCGGTATTATCATTGGTGCTTCTGCGATAACTTTGAATGGGCAGAAGGGCAGAGCGCAAGATTTGGCCTGGTGCATGTTGACTATGATACGCAGAAGCGGACGATAAAAAAATCGGGCATGTTCTTTTCCGAAATAATAAAGAACGGCGGCGTTACCGGGGAGATGTATGCGCAATACGTAAAAGATGAGGTGTACAGAGTTAAATGATCAAGGTATTTGACCGGAACGGATACAAATATTTTCTCTTAAGCAATGATAATCTTGCCGCGGCAATGCGTGTTAACTGCGGCCGTCTCGAACTTCTGCATTTCGGCCGGCCGGTAAGCGAAAACGACGTTGAGGCTCTTGCGGTCAGACCCGGCACAGGCTGGGGAACAAGCACGATGCTAAACGAAAAAACCTGCCTTGACGCTTTGCCGCTTGCTTGGAGCGAAAGCGGCACCGGCGACTACCGTGAGTCGCCAATAACAATAAGTGCGACAGGGGAGTGCGTTTCGCCTTCATTCGTGTTTGAAGATTATGATACCAGCAGACATGAATTGAACTCATCGCTTCCGACAGTGCATGGAGAATATGAAAGCCTGTGCATAATAATGTCCTGTGATCATGCAAAGCTCAGACTGTTTTTTAAGCTCTGCGGCACAGCGCTTGTACGAAGTTGTGAGCTTGTAAATACCTCCGGTGCTCCGCTGACTGTCACAAAGCTTATGAGCATAATGGCCGATATAAAGGGTGAGTTTACGATGACTACCCTTGACGGAAGCTGGATAGCCGAAACGCATGAGCACAATGTTCCTGTAAGTTATTCAAAGACCGTAAACGAAAGCCTGACGGGCTTTTCCTCAAACCGGCACAATCCGGCATTTATGCTGAGCGATGGCGATGACGTTTACGGCTTCAACCTCATCTACTCCGGCAATCACTATGCCTCTGTGCAGAAAAGTCATCAGAATTTTACCCGTATAATGCAGGGCGTGAACTTTGACGGCTTTTCCCTTACGCTCAGCCCCGGAGAGAGCTTTAAGACGCCCGAAGCGGTGCTCTGTTACTCACCCGCAGGGAAAAACGCAATGTCCTCGCTGATGCATCGTTTTGTCAGTGAGCATATAATTCCGCCCTTCTGGAAAAACAGAGCGCGTCCTGTGCTCTATAACAATTGGGAAGGCTGTATGTTCGATTTCAATGAAGCAAGGCTTTTGAATCTTGCAAAAAAGGCGAAGTCTCTCGGATGTGAGCTGTTTGTACTGGACGACGGCTGGTTTGGAAAGCGTGATTCCGACACGTCGGGACTTGGTGATTATAACGTAAACGGCAAAAAACTTCCGAACGGACTTCGGCATCTATCGGACAAGCTTGGTGAGCTTGGAATAGATTTCGGACTGTGGTTTGAGCCGGAAGCAGTCAACAGAGATTCTGAGCTTTACAGAAAGCATGCAGATTGGGCGATAGAAAGCGCCCTCGGCAGAAATGAACTCCTGCTTGATCTCAGAAAAGCCGAAGTCAGGGATTATATTGTAAGCAATGTCTCAAGGATAATCGACGAGGCAAATATAAAATATGTTAAGTGGGACATGAACAGGCACTCCTGCCTGATTGGAGCGGATGCGCACCGGTACGTTCTCGGGCTGTACGATGTTCTGGCGCGGATATTTGAACCGCGTCCGCAGGTGCTTTTGGAGGGGTGCGCTTCGGGCGGAAACAGATTCGACCTTGGCATGCTCTGCTTTGCGCCGCAGATATGGGCAAGCGACGATACGGATCCGATAGAGAGGCTTGATATAAAAAACGGACTTTTTACCTTCTATCCGCAGTCAACAGTAGGCTGTCATGTCTCGGCAAGCGCACATATCCAGACGCTTCGTTCGACCCCGCTTTCTACCAGAGCGAATGTGAGCTTCTTCGGCATACTCGGTTTGGAACTTGAGCTTTCGCATCTTTTGCCGGTGGAAATTCAGGAGCTTAAAAACGCCGTTGCATTTTATAAAAAGCACAGAGAGCTGTTCCAATTCGGCACATTGTCTAAAGTAAAATGTGAAGACGGTGCAGATGCATGGCAGGTATGGGATGACAGCAGTGCGGCAGTAGGCGTTTTCCATAGACTTGTCCACGCTGCGCAGGGATATGAATGGCTGTATGCGGAATTGGATGAACGGAAAACATATAAAATCTCATCAAGGCCGCAGCTGTTGAGGGTACAGCAGTTCTCATCAATGATAAAGCACCTTGTGCCAGTCAAACTCAACCCCAATGGACTTATAGTACGTGATGTTGACAGGTATTATAAGATGCAGGATGGGGTGCAGAATATTGTCTGTACGGGTGCGGCGCTTAAAGCGGGCGTACCATTGGAGCTTAAATTTCCAGGTACGGGCTATGATGCAAAGTTCAGGAACCAAGGCGATTTCGGCAGCAACGTGTATTATATTAAGGAGAAATAACTTTTATTATAGAAAAGCACCATTCCGAACGGCTCCCCGGCTGTTCGGAATGGTGCTCATTTTTATGCTTTCCTGTTTTCTATATCGCAGCAGATGCGCTTGAACTCTTCTTCGTCGAGCTTGTAATGCCTGCAATAAAGCTTGTAGCTTGCATACATGAAAATGAACGGGATAACGGTAATGAAAAGGAGCATTCCGATTTTTTGGAAATCCTGTACCTGCAAAAGCACATCGCCGATACTCAGAAGCTTTGCTTCCTCAGTTATTGCACCTAAACTTGCTTCACTTTCAAGGGATGATATCTGGTTCGTGTAATTCATGACGCCGAGGATTATATAACTGAGATTGACTATCGCAACACATAGCGCGCTTGCAAGCTTTGTGACAAAAGGACGCACGGAAGCAATAATGGCGTCGTTTCTCTCTCCGTGAAGATACTCGTTGTACTCAACCGTATTAAGGATGGAGATCATCATAATAAGGTAGTACGCGTAAAAGCCGAAGTTTGCACCCATATAGCCGATTGTAAAAAGATAAAATTTGGCACTGCCGGATGGGACAAAAGCACCAACAAGGAACATGAGAAGATATCCCGCCCCAGAAACATAGAGCATTTTTTTCATAAAATCCTTACGGGATGTCTTTTTTGCAATTGCCGGGTAGAAGATCATAAGGAATGCCGTCGGGATCATGCCGAGCATTGTAAACAGCCCCCAGAAGCCGCCCGCATATCCGTATTCAAAATATACATACATCTGCCCGATGCCGTTGAGACAGATGTTCTGTCCTACCTCTTGAAGCAGGAAAATAACCGCGATCCAGATAAGCTGGTCGTTATTTTTGATCACGTCTATTATTTTCTTAAGCCCCACAGAGGGCACCGGCTCTTTTTCATAAGACCTGTCTTCACGCACACCGAATATCGTAAAGCACAGGAACAGCGGAGCGAGAATGACAATAACAAGTGCGACCTTTCCGTATGCATAGGCGGTGCTGCCGCCTATTGCCGTTGCACCGACCGTGAAAACCGGAATGAGTACCGAGGCAAGGGTGCCGCCTATACCGGCAAAGAGGTTGGTGCGGGAGGTGAATTTATCGCGTATATGTGAATCCGTACCGAGAGATGGCACCATGCCCCAATAGGATATATCATGCATTGTATATGTAATGGAATAGCAGAAGTACATAATGCCGAAAAACCAGATAAAGCCCCATCCGGTAAGCTTCGTATTGAACATGGCGTATACGACTATCGAGGTTGTGACGATGCCGATGACAAGCCACGGTTTGAACTTGCCCCACTTTGTTCTGGTACGGTCGATTATATTGCCCATGATCGGATCATTAAGCGCGTCGAATACCCTTGCACCTACCATTATCGCCGTGATCGCGGCAAGCATTTTCGCATCAAGCTGCCGCGTAAACAATACATACGTCAGCAGATAGCTTGTAAAAAGCTGATATACCATATCGCGCCCGACCGTGCCGAGGGGAAACATGATAAGATTTTTCTTTATTCTTTTTTCATCCATGACAAATGCTCCTTGAATAACTTGTTCATTGATACCCGTGTTTGCCAAGAGCACACGCTTTTGAAAGAGACCCTCATGCCGATTAAAAGCCCTTGACAGTTTATAAAGTAAGTTTATCACATTTCTGTGCAACAATAAAGAAAAATATGAATTTTTATTAAGACGTCAGATAAAATATAAATTTCCATATTGACAAATTTTCACCTCTGTGCTATTGTATTAGTCGCTTAATACAATAGCACAGAGGTGAAAAAATGAATTGGCAATTTGACGGCAACCTTCCTATATACACACAGATAGTGTATAAGTACAGGCTTGCTATCGCATCGGGGGAGCTTGATCCGGGTGAAAAGCTTGCTGCGGTCAGGGATATTGCGTTTCAGGCCGGCGTGAACCCCAATACCATGCAGCGCGCCTTTCAGGAGCTTGAGCGGCTTGGACTTGTATTTACCCAACGAAGCAGCGGTAGATTTGTTACGGAGGATATGGATGTGATATCGGAAACACGCGAAAAGCTTGCGGAGGAATTTGTGAGCGGATTTCTCAAATCCATGTCGGACTTGGGGCTCGGTAGAGAGCAAATTATTGAAATGATAAAAGAGGAGAGAGAAGAAGACAATGGCAATTCTTGAATGCAGCGGCCTTACCAAGAGGTACGGAGCAAAGACCGCGCTTGACGGTTTCAGCGTAAAAATCGAGCCCGGAAAAATCGTCGGACTATTAGGGCCGAACGGGAGCGGAAAGACAACGCTCTTAAAGCTTGCAAACAGACTTCTGACGCCGAATGGCGGCGAAGTGCTTATCAACGGAGAAAAACCGGGTATTGAAAGCAAAAAAATCATAAGTTATCTGCCTGACAGGAATTATCTGCCCGATTGGATGAGCTTTGATAAGCTTGCGGACTTTTTTGAAGATTTCTATTCCGATTTTGACCGCACACGAGCAGAGAATATGATTTCAAGGCTTGATCTTGACAGAAAGATACCCATTCATCAGATGTCAAAAGGCACTAAGGAAAAGGTTCAGCTTATAATGACGATGAGCCGCAGGGCAAAACTCTACCTGCTGGACGAACCGATCGGCGGTGTTGACCCGGCCACAAGGGATTATATTCTTGAGACAATTATAAGAAATTACGACAGTGAAGCATCCGTCGTTATCTCTACGCATCTTATTTCGGATGTTGAGAAGATTCTGGATGACGCTATATTTATTAACGAAGGGAAAATGGTTCTCTGCTCATCTGTTGACGAGATACGGGAACAGCATAATAAGAGTGTGGACGAGTATTTCAGGGAGGTATTCAGATGCTGGGAAAATTGATCAAGCACGAATTCAGGGCAACGGGGAGAATAATGCTCCCTATGCTGGGCGCGGTTCTCGTGCTTTCGCCCATTGCAGGGCTGGTAATCGCAGGCTTTGATAAAGAAAGCTTTGAGGGCATTTTCAAATTCCTCGGCGGTATATTTGTGGGGCTGTTCTTCATGGCGGTCGCGGCAATTTGCATAACCTCATTTATTATAATGATACGACGGTTTTACAGCAATCTGCTTCAGGATGAGGGCTACCTTATGTTTACTCTTCCGGTAAGCACGCACGCTCTTATCTGGTCCAAGCTCATTGTTTCGTTCGTCTGGTTTGTTGTCGCCGCTGCCGCAAGCGCGATTTTTATGTTCATAGTTGTCATGGTGAGCTATGCAGGCCCGGATTTTTCAAGCGTCAGACTTTTTGTGAACGACATAGTAGCGCTTGTCGGCGGATGGAATATCGTTCTGTATACAATTGAGGGTGTGCTCTGCCTGTTTCTGGTCTCATGCTCGGTATGTCTGCATTTTTATGGCGCTATGGCTCTTGGGCACAGCTTTTCAAATCACAGGACTCTTCTCAGCATTTGCTTCTATGTAGCGCTTGAAATTGCCGTGACATGGCTGTTCTTCATTGCAATGCAGCTTTTCAGATACAATCTTCTGGAGCCGCTGTCAAATATGCTTGATACATGGGTAGACGGAATGACATTGCAGCGAGAATACGCTATGGTTCCTCATATTATGTTCTTCGCAGCGGGACTTTATTTTGCCGTTATCTCGGCTCTGTACTATATTCCCACTATTCTCCCGCTGAAAAAATGCCTTAATATAAGCTAAAAAAGATATGTCGGCTCGAATACGCCGACATATCTTTTTATGGAACAAATAGGTATATTGGCCGTCATAAATATATATCCGGCAAAATATATCACGAAAGGAACTGACGTAATGAAAGGGAAATATAGCAGGCATATTATTTTATTGCTGAGCGCAATACTTGTTTTTTCACTTTGTGGGGCATCTGCCTCTGCGGCGGTGGAGGTCGAGCTGAACGACGCCGACAGGAAGGCAGCTCTCGACAGTGCCCAAAATGCTCTTGACGAGCTGTATGAGCTTGGAATGCTGAGCATCCACCACACTATTGCAGCCAGAGAAAACGATGTTGTCACCATAGACGAGGAGCGTATCGGCTTTTTTGACAGAATAATTCCGGATTGCTACTATGTAAATTGCCCTACGGAAGAGGGAAACTGGGTTTCTATCAACATAGACAAGGAAACCGGGAAAGCTTTAAGATGCTCAATCGATATAGCTGCGCAGGACAGTGATGAAAAGCTTGACCGGGAGCCGCTGGATATGGGAAATGGCGCTAAATATTATTATGACAGCTTTGACAGAATCATGCGTGAAGACATGACGCTGGATGAATACTGCACATTGCTCAATGACTATTGGGGTTTTGGCGGATATACGATAAGCGGCACAAAATATGCGGATTACGGCTATGATACCGAAGCGCCCGCAGGCGATACGCTTATCAAAGATCTGATGGACGAGCCTTTCATCACGGTCTATTTTGACGGCGATCAGGAGGGGGTCCCGATGTTCATCGAAGGCGTTGTCTTCCCCGGCACCAATCACTTTTCTTTTGGATATGCCCATATGGTCGGATAAAAAAAGTGCATAAAACCAAGTCCGGTAAGCAGCACGACTTGCCGGGCTTACATTTTTTCATTATTCTCAGCCTTTCGGAGAATGTACAAAAACAATAAAGCAAGCCGAAAAGAAATTTAAGCAGTCGGAAAATGGCATAAATACCGCATATCAATTGCCCTTCGGTATTTTATTTGCACAAGGCGGCATAGAATCTATCAAAAGGAGTGATCGGTTTGATAGATTTCAGAAGATTGTTGAAACGCAGCAGAAAATTGCTCTCTGCTATTGGATTGATATTGATAATCGTTGTCATCTTCGGTCTGGTAAATAATCCGAAGATAATAGGCGTCTCGGCGGTAAACAGAAGTCTGCCGGTTTACAGTGTACAGCGCGAGGATAAGGTGGTCGCTATAAGCTTTGATGCGGCATGGGGCAATGAGGACACAAAAACACTCATAGATATCCTTGATAAATACGGTGTGAAAACAACATTTTTCGTAGTTGGGGATTGGGTCAAGAAATACCCCGAATCCGTAAAACAGCTTGCGGAGGCGGGGCACGAGGTGATGAACCATTCCTCAAGCCACGCACATTTTTCAAAGCTCGGCGAAAGGGAAATCGTATCGGACATAGAAGCCTGCAATGAGCTTATCATGGCACAGACAGGCGTAAAGCCGACGCTTTTCAGATGCCCATACGGAGAATATGACGACCATGTTATCGAGGCGGTAAAATCAATGGGTATGACGGCAATACAGTGGAGTGTTGACAGCCTCGATTGGAAAGACCTCTCAGCGCGGGAGATACAGAGCAGAGTGCTGAAAAAGATCCAGCCGGGAAGCATCGTGCTTTTCCATAACGCAGCAAAGCATACCCCCGAAGCTCTTCCGGGGATCCTTGGTGCGCTCCAAAATGATGGATATACCATTGTACCCATATCGCAGATATTGCTCGAGGGCAACTACATAATAGACCACACAGGGAAACAGTGCCCCGCCTGAAATGCTGCCGGCAAACGGTCTGACTTTCAGGTATGCTCTGTGAAAAGCATTACATTCTTGTAAATAAAAAACTCCTGTGGTAAAATATACGGCAGCGGTGCATAATACGGCTGCATATGCCGTTTTGCCGCGCTTTGCACTGCTGTCTTAAAAAATACCGCAGGAGTTAATATGTATAAACGGTTTATAAAGAGATTTCTGGATATTATTTTGTCTGCCGCGGGGATCATTGTGCTGCTCATACCAATGGGAATAATTTCACTTGTTATAAAAACAGAAGATCCGGGACCGGCTATGTTCACGCAGAAAAGGGTCGGACTGCATAAAAAGTTTTTCAAGCTTTATAAATTCCGCTCTATGAAAATGTCCACTCCGCATGACGTTCCGACGCACCTGCTGGAAAATCCCGAGCAGTATCTTCTTAAATGCGGAAAAACACTCAGGAGGCTCAGTATTGACGAGCTGCCTCAGCTGTTCAATATTTTTATCGGAGATATGTCCGTTATCGGACCGCGTCCCGCTCTCTGGAATCAGGATGATCTGGTCGCGGAAAGGGACAAGTACGGGGCGAATGACGTTAAACCCGGCCTTACGGGATGGGCGCAGATCAACGGCAGGGATGAGCTTGAAATCCCTGTCAAAGCACGGCTTGACGGTGAATACGTAGAAAAACTGTCGTTCCTGTTTGACTGCCGGTGCTTTTTCGGAACAATCGGAAAAGTTTTGAAAAGCGACGGCGTTGTTGAAGGCGGAACAGGAGAGCTGAAAAAACTGAATAATGAAAAAGCAGCGGATTGATTTCCAATTTATTTATAAAAATACTTTATTTTTTGCCGGAAATGTGTTATGTTAACTTATTAGAAAAATATATCTGTTTATTGATACATCCAAGAAGAGTGAGGGTATTTTTTATAGATGAGAAAAATAATTTCTTTTATCCTATGCATGGCGGCGATTTTCTGTATGTCTATCAGCGCGGCGGCGGATAATATTTCAAGCAGGGCGGTCATAGGGGCGGATCTTACGAGCGAACAGACGCTGCTTATGTATCAGGCTTTCGGTGTGCCGCAGGGGAGCGTCATAGAGCTTAAGCTTACCAATGCGGAGGAGCGGCAGTACCTTGAGGGCTATGTCGCCTCATCCGTGATAGGGACACGCTCAATATCCTGTGTGTATGTGGAGCTGCTTGCGCAGGGAACCGGGATGAACGTCACAACGAGCAATATTACATGGTGCACCGGGGACATGTATGCAAATGCGCTTGCGACCGCCGGCATAACCGATGCCAGGATAATTGTTGCGGCGCCTTTTCCCGTAAGCGGGACAGCCGCCCTCGCCGGCGTATATAAGGCGTACGAGGATATTACCGGGCAGGCGCTTAATAGTCAGGCTAAGGACGCCGGTACGCAGGAGCTTACTGTTACCGGAGAGCTTGCAAAGGATATAGGCAGTTCCGATTCATCGTCGATAGTGCAGGAATTGAAGCAGATGCTCAGCGAGACACAGAAAATGTCCGATGCGGAATTGAGAAGCGCAATCACCGCCGTTGCATCGCATTACCGTGTCTCACTCACGGAAACACAGATTGGCCAGCTTGTTTCACTCTGCCGCACCTTGGAAAAGCTTGACCCGGTCTCGCTCAAGGATAAAGTTACAGATGTACAGGGAACGCTGAATAAGGTATCCGATGCAAAGGATCAGGTTGTCGGCTTTGTTCAGACGCTGAAAAATTTAATTGTATCGGTTCAGGGCTTTTTTGAAAAAATGCAATCGATACTCAACAATTTCGGATAAAGCAGGTTCCCGGAAAAGTCTGCCGGGAATCTCTTTTTTAGCATGAGCTTTCTGTCCGCTTGTAGTTGAACACCGATTATACGTTATATGATTAAGCTTGATACGGAGAAATGATGTCTAAAAGATTTTTTGCTTTTTTCCTTATATTTTTCCTCACCTTTTCCATTGCAGGATGCGCAAAGGAAAGCCCGCTTTCAAGCAAGGACGGGCTCAATATCGTTGCAACCGTTTTTCCGGCCTATGATTTTGCACGGGAGATTGCTGGGGAATATGCCAATATTACCTTACTTATCCCTCCTGGAACCGAAATACACGGTTTTGAGCCTACGCCGCAGGATGTTATCAGGATCCAAGGCTGTGATCTGCTTATATGCAACGGCGGTGAGAGCGAGGCGTGGCTTGAGGAAATTCTCGGCGGCATCGACAGGGAAATACCCACGGTACGGATGATGGACTGCGTTGAAACCGTTGAGGAGGAGACCAAAGAGGGCATGCAGGAGGCCGGACATGTTCATGCTCATGAAGACGGGGAGCACGGGCACGATAAAGAAAGCCGGCACGAAAAGGAGTTTGACGAGCATGTATGGTCCTCGCCAGTAAATGCGGCACTGATATGCAGCGAAATATGCCGCGCCGCATGCGCTGCGGATAAGGGCAATACGGCCGCTTATATAAAAAACAGCGGCAGATTCATCTCAAAGCTGAATGAGCTTGACGGCAGGATACGCACGATCGTTGAAAATGCATCATGCAGAACTGTGATATTTGCCGATAGATTTCCGGTTAGGTATTTTGTTGAGGAATATGGGCTTGACTACTACGCTGCTTTTCCGGGATGTGCCGAGGATACCGAACCTTCTGCAAAAACGGTCGCTTTCCTTATTGACAAAGTACGTGAATATAATATATCTGCTGTGTTTTATATAGAGTTTTCAAATGAAAAAATGGCTGATATCATATGCGAGGACACGGGCTGCAAAAAGCTGGTCTTCTACTCATGCCAGAATATAAGTGCGAAAGAGTTCGCCTCCGGTGTAACATATCTTGATCTTATGAATGTGAACGCGGACAACCTTAGGGAGGCTTTAGGCTGATGGCTTTGATGAAATGTGAAAATCTCTCCTTTGCATACGACGGGAAAACCGTCCTTGAGGGAGTAAATTTTGAAATAAATGCCGGGGATTACCTGTGTATCGTCGGAGAAAACGGCTCAGGCAAATCCACGCTTGTAAAGGGGCTTTTGGGACTTAAAACACCGTCCGACGGCAAAATAATTCACGGTGACGGGCTAAAAGCAACGGAGATCGGCTATCTCCCCCAGCAGACACAGATGCAGAAGGACTTCCCGGCAAGTGTAAATGAGGTCGTGCTCTCCGGCTGCCTCAACAGTTTGGGCTCGCGTTTCGGATACGGCAAAAAGGAATGTGAACTTGCGCGCTTTAATATGGAGCGGATGGGCATTGAAAATCTCGGAGAAGAGAGCTATCACTCTCTTTCCGGTGGTCAGCAGCAGCGCGTCCTTCTTGCACGGGCACTTTGCGCGACAAAAAAGCTCCTCCTGCTTGACGAACCTGTTACTGGGCTTGATCCGATCGCAACGGGAGAGATGTATAACCTTATCAAGCTTGTAAACCTCTGCGATAATATTTCCGTTATTATGGTATCACACGATATCCATGAGGCCGTCAGATACGCTACAAAAATCCTGCATTTAGGGCATAAGCAGCTCTTTTTCGGCACCTCGGCAGAGTACCGTGAAAGCGACATAGCCCGCAGATTTTTGGGGGTGAACAGGGTATGAGTGAGATAATGAATATGCTTTCGTATCATTTCATGCAGCGCGCTATTATCGTAGGAGTGCTTGTTTCCGTGTGCGCGGCGCTGCTGGGTGTCTCGCTTGTCCTCAAACGCTATTCGATGATAGGAGACGGCTTGTCCCATGTCGGGTTCGGCGCACTTGCTGTGGCGTCGGCCTTCGGGCTCGCACCGCTGTGGGTGGCAGTGCCGGTCGTGATAATTGCGGCGGTTTTTCTGCTTAATCTTCAGCAGTCTGGCAAGGTAAAAGGTGACGCGGCCGTGGCTATCATTTCAAGCGCATCTCTTGCGATCGGCGTTATTACGGTTTCTCTCACAACTGGTATGAACACCGAAGTTTCCAGCTATATGTTCGGAAGCATACTTTCTCTCAGCCGTTCCGATACGATTCTGAGCGTGATACTGTCTTCTGCTGTACTCGCATTGTTTATTTTGTTTTATCCGAGAATTTTTGCCGTCACCTTTGACGAAACCTTTGCAAAAGCAACAGGAACCGATACCGGTTTTTACAATATGCTGCTTGCCGTGCTGACCGCAGTTACCGTTGTACTTGGTATGCGTATGATGGGCGCTTTGCTTATTTCAAGCCTTATCATATTCCCAGCTCTCTCCGCAATGCGCATATGCAAAAGCTTCAAGGCGGTTATTATTACCTCTGCCGTCATTTCCGTGCTGTGTTTTATCGCCGGAATAACCGCCTCATATTTTCTGGAAACGCCTACCGGCGCAAGCATTGTCGCGGCAGATCTTATAGTCTTTGGTGTATTCGTAATTATTGGAAAAGCAAAAGAATAATATATATTGGAAATAACGGGATGCAAAACGTGTTCCGTTATTTTTTGAAAATTGATGTAAAATATACTTGACATTTTGCGCATGCGTGTTATAATGCGATTGTAAAGTTAACTTGACAACTTTTCTTGAACGGAGGAAAAATGAAAAATAATATTGAAATCCTGCGTAAATCGAAAGGAATGACACAGCAGGCTCTTGCGGCGGCTGTCGGTGTTTCACGTCAGACGATCATTTCACTGGAAAACGGAAAATACAGTCCGTCCATAGAGCTCGCATTCAAGCTTGCGCGGCTGTTTGAAAAAAGCATAGAGGATCTGTTCATTTATGAGGAGGAGTAAGGTATGAAACTTAAATCTCAGCGAATATACAATATTATTTTAATTTTTGTCGGCATAGCCGGATGGGCCGTGACCGTGTTTTTGCTTGGTGAAAGCGAACAGTTCAATTTCATAAGCGGTTTTTTTGCAGGAATCGCCATGATCGGAATACTCAGGACTGTCAAAACCGCAAGGATTTTGAAAAACCCCGAAAAGGCACAGGACTATGAGGCTATGCAGAAGGATGAAAGGACTGTGTTCGTGGCGGGCAAGGCGCGGTCTATGGCATTTTACATCTCGATCCTTGCACAATGCATTGGAGCATTTATTGCATATGCCGTTTTTAAAAATCATCTTATCTGTCAGGTGCTGTGCTTTGTGACCTGCTTCCAATGCATCGTGTATTATGTGTTCTGGATAATTTACAATAAAAGATATTAATAAGTATAAAAAAGGCCTGCGTTTGCAGACCTTTTTTATATGTCAGATAATATTAAAGCCGGAGCTTACCAGAGTATTCTTCAGAAATGCATAGTTGCTTTCGCTCATCTCCGTCAGCGGCAGACGCATCACCCCTGAATCAGCTCCAAGCATTTTCATCGCCGTTTTAATGGGGATCGGGTTTGTTTCTATAAACAGCGCATTAAAAAGAGTCGTGTATTTCGCGGTTAGCTCGGCTGCTTCCGCATATTCGCCGTCAAGGCAGTGCCGGCAAAGCTTTGAGACGACTCCCGGTACTATGTTTGAGGCGACAGAAATAACGCCTAACGCGCCTAAAGCCATCATCGGAACCGTATTGTCGTCATTCCCGCTCCACACGTAAAGGTCATTCCCGCAGCGGCTTATTATCTGACCGATGTGGCTTATGTCGCCTGAAGCTTCTTTGACCCCGACAATATTAGGGTGCTCGGACAGCTTTTTGTACGTGTCCGGGCTTATGCTCATACCGGTTCTTGAGGGTACATTATAAAGGATCATGGGAATGTCCACGCGATCGGCTACATAGGAGAAATGGTCGATAAGCCCCTTTTGAGTCGTTTTGTTATAATAGGGCGTGACCATAAGGACGGCGTCCGCTCCTAAAAACTTTGCGCTTTCGGCTTTTGAATATGCCGTCAGGGTGTTGTTGCCGCCGATCCCGGCGATGACCTTCATTTTGCCGTTCACTTCTCTGACGGCAAAGCGCGTAAGCTCTTCGTATTCGTTAGCGCCTATTGTGGCGCCTTCGCCGGTCGTACCGCATATCACGATCGCAGAAGTACCGTTTTCATACTGAAAATCAATGTTCGCTTTCAGACGCTGATAGTCTGGCTTTCCGTCTTTATCAAAAGGAGTTATCAGTGCCGTGCATGAGCCTTTAAAAACAGGTGTTTTGACCATAAAATATACCTCCGTAAATAAATCAGAAGACAAATACATGATATTTTTGTCCTTCAGAAAATAGAACGCAAAATTGAAAAAAGCTTTTTTGTTGAAAGTGAGGGAAAAATTTGTTATAATTATTTTTGTTCGGCATGAATACAGAAAATTATTTGCATATTCGGAGCGCTGCATGAAAAAAACTGATTTTTATTATGATCTGCCTGAAGAACTTATTGCCCAGACACCGTTGGAGAGAAGAGACGGCTCAAGACTTATGCTTCTTGACAAAACGACGGGCAAGATAGAGCACAGACATTTTTATGAACTGCCTGCGTTTCTTAAACCCGGCGACTGCCTCGTGCTCAATAATTCAAGGGTGCTTCCTGCGAGACTTATCGGTTCGCGTAAAACAGGCGGCGCGGTTGAGCTTGTACTGCTTAAGGATCTGGGGGACGATCTCTGGGAGTGCCTGAGCCGCCCGGGAAGAAAAACCAAACCTGGTACGGAATTGATATTCGGCGGGGGAGAGCTTACCGCAACGGTCGAGGCTGTTGTCGAGGGCGGGAACCGGCTTGTACGGTTTCATTACAGCGGAATATTTCTTGAGTGCCTTGAACGACTGGGAAAAATGCCTCTGCCGCCGTACATCAAGGCAGAACTTCAGGATTCTGAGAGATACCAGACCGTCTATTCAAAAGAACTCGGAAGCGCCGCCGCACCGACTGCGGGTCTTCACTTTACGCTTGAACTTTTGGATAAGCTGAAGTCGATGGGCGTGAATATCTGCTATGTAACGCTTCATGTCGGACTTGGTACGTTCAGGCCGGTGAAGGAAGAAGAGATAGAAAACCATGATATGCATTCCGAATTCTGCATGATCCCTCAGGAAACGGCGGAAACGATCAACCGCACGAAACAGCGCAGCGGAAGGGTCATCGCGGTAGGAACGACGTCGTGCAGAACTCTTGAAAGCTTTGCACACCCGGACGGAACGCTTAGTGAAAGCTCCGGCTGGACGGATATTTTTATATATCCGGGCTATAAATTCAAGTGCATCGACGGCCTGATAACAAATTTTCATTTGCCGGAAAGCACTTTGATAATGCTTGTATCCGCACTTGCCGGAAGAGAGCATATTCTTGAAGCTTATAAAGCCGCCGTTGAAGAACGCTATCGTTTCTTCTCCTTTGGCGATGCTATGTTTATCAGTTGAATAGGAGACAGAATAATTTGTATACTTTATTGAAGCAGGAAGGACGCGCGCGCAGAGGGTGTCTCGAGACGCCTCATGGCACTGTCCAGACACCTGTATTTATGAACGTTGGCACACAGGGCGCTATCAAAGGCGCACTTTCGGCAAAAGATCTTGGCGATATAGGCTGTCAGGTGGAGCTTTCAAACACGTACCATCTGCATGTAAGACCGGGCGATGAGCTTATAAAGGAGCTGGGCGGCTTACACAAATTCATGACGTGGGACGGACCCATTCTGACCGACAGCGGCGGCTTTCAGATATTCTCGCTCGCAAAGCTGCGTAAGATCAAGGAGGACGGGGTAAGGTTCAATTCGCATGTAGACGGAAGGCACATATTTATGGGACCGGAAGAGAGCATGCGCATACAGTCAAACCTTGGTTCCGACATCGCTATGGCTTTTGACGAGTGCATTAAAATACCTTCCCCAAAGGATTATGTAAAGGATTCCTGCGACAGGACGTTCCGCTGGCTCGAAAGATGCAAGAAGGCCAACGCTCAGTATAACAGCGAGGACGATGCGGTAAATCCGGGACAGATGCTCTTCGGAATAAATCAGGGCGCTGTTTTTTATGACATCAGGATCGAGCATATGAAAAAAATAGCCGAGCTTGATCTTCCCGGATACGCAATAGGCGGCCTTGCGGTAGGCGAATCTCATCAGGAAATGTACGATACCATTGAGGCTGTTGAGGAATATATGCCGAAGAATAAGCCGCGTTATCTTATGGGCGTGGGCACGCCAGTGAATATTATTGAGAGCGTATGGCGCGGGGTCGATTTTTTTGATTGCGTTATGCCGGCGCGCAACGGAAGACATGGACATCTTTTTACTTGGGGCGGTATAATCAACATCAAAAACGAGAAGTATCAGAAGGACTTGCTTCCGATAGACCCTGAATGTGATTGCCCTGTGTGCAGAAGATATTCAAGGGCGTATATCCGCCATCTCTTCAAGGCGGAGGAAATGCTGGCCATGCGCCTTGCGGTCATGCACAATCTGTATTTTTACAACAGTCTGACAAAACGTATCCGTGAAGCTCTTGACGACGGTGATTTTTCGAAGTTCAGAAAAAAATATATCGAAATTCTTGATAAACGCATTTAATTGCTTGAATTTATTTGAATAAACATGTATAATAGCTTGACTTAATTTTTTGGAGGTTCGCAAAATGTTTTTTACCACAGATACGACCGCTGCGGCAGGCGGAAGCTCGATGATCATTATGCTTGTGGCAATGTTTGCCGTTTTCTATTTTCTCATCATTCGCCCTGAAAACAAAAAGAAGAAAAAGACGGAAGAGATGCGCAACTCCCTTTCTCTCGGCGACGGTATAACCACCATCGGCGGTCTTACCGGAAAAATCGTTCAGATAACCGAAGATACCATTACTTTCGAAACCGGCGAGGACAGAGTGCGTATTCAGGCCAAGAAATGGTGTATATCCACCACCGATAAAATTGAAGCGGCCGAAGCAGAAGCGGCAAAAAGCAAGACGCGCGGTAAAAAATCCTGATTTGTTCTTTTATCATTTTCACCCCCGTATTTATAGAGTGTATCTTCTATAAATACGGGGGTGTTATTTTGCATAAAAAAGGCTTGGACACAGTATCTTTGAAAATCACATTCAGAGGGATAGTCGTGTGGTTCGCACTTCTTATTCTGCTTACGGTGCTGATCTCCGCATTTGCGGGAAAAATGAATATCAGTGAAAAACATACAGCGTACATAAGCTCTGCGCTGACATTTGTTTCGTCGGCTGCGGCGGGATATACAGTACACAGGGGAAAGACAAAATTTCTCTATTCGCTGATATTATCAATTATGCTGATCGTTATTGCGCTGCTGCTGGGGTTTATCATTTCTTCCGGGAATTTATGCTCCGGCGGAATTTTGAGCGTTGTAAGCTTTACTCTGTGCGGCGTTTTTGCCGGAAGCATAATAAATCCGCCGAAGAAAAAGAAAGGAAAGATAAAATTATAACCTTGACGGGCATAACGGAATTTACATAATTCGAGTGCACAGGTTACACAATATAGTGATAATATTGCAGAGAAGTTAAAAATACAGCACAATATATTGACAAAATTGAATATAAGTGTTTACATAAGCGAAAAACTTTTTCTCAAAAAGTAAAAAAAGACTTGATTTTTCAAGCGAAATGTAATATATTGTTACCAGAACGAATTATGTTAAGCAATTTTTTATTATGAAGCACCGTGCAGCGCGAAAACGCCTGATAATCGAAGCTTTTTTGGTTGCATGAAAAACATAATCAGGTTGCTGAAATAAGCCGTAAAACAGACTTTTGCAATCGGCACACAACGACGGAAGAAGAGGGCGGCACAATGCAGAACACAGAGATTTACGAAATCTTCGAAAGGTATTTGAGAGAAGATAAAAAATCATCTCCTAATACTTTAAGCTCATATATGCGTGATATCAAGCAGCTCGGAGATTATCTGGAAACAAATTATGACACGACTATCCTTGCCGCTACCGATGAAGAGTTGGGAGCTTACATAGACTCTCTCAGAGCTGAAGGAAAATCTGTCGCTACCGTTTCGAGATCCATTGCCTCAATAAAATGCCTGTTTCAGCATCTGTGCATAAAAAGATACATAGAATTCAACCCCTCGCTTAAGCTTGTTCCCGATAAGAGTACTCAGAAGCTTCCCCAGATCCTTACAAGCGAAGAAGTGGAGACTTTGCTCAGCCAGCCCCGCTGCATAGATGCCAAGGGATACCGTGACAAGGCGATGCTTGAGCTTCTTTATGCAACCGGCATAAGAGTAACGGAGCTTATAGATCTGAACATAGACGACGTTAATCTGACTGCCGGCGCTATACGCTGTGAGAGCAGAGGCAAGGAAAGATATATTCCCATATACCCTGATGCCGTTAAGGCGCTGAACGAGTATATCACGCTTGTTCGCCCGCAGATGATAGCCACGCAGGAAGAGCCTTCTCTGTTTGTAAATGTAAGCGGTGAGCGTATGTCAAGACAGGGGTTCTGGAAAATAATCAAATTCTACCAGAAAAAAGCCGGTATTGAAAAAGATATTACGCCGCACACGCTGCGTCACTCTTTTGCCGCGCATCTGCTTGAAAACGGAGCGGATATACACTCGATACAGGAGATGCTCGGCCACTCTGATATATCTTCAACTCAGGTGTATTCACATCTTATAAAAAAGCAGCTCAAGGATGTATACAATAAAGCTCATCCCAGAGCATGATATGCTTAAGCATAAGGTGAGTATCGGAACCCGTTTTTAAGCGGATATGAGCGCCGCAGGCTTCGTTTTGCTCAATCACAAGGCGGCAAGCCTTCCTCAATCGCAAAGCCTTGCCTGCAGCGCCCCTCTCTCGCTTAAAAATCCTTGACTCCTTGACCTCCGCCATAGATTTTTTGTTCTTTATCAAGGCAGAGGACGCAGGAATACTGCCGTATTTCAAGGACGATAACGCAGAGAAAGGGCAAAAAGTCATGGCGGAGGCGGTGTTCGGTTACTCCCCTTATGCTTAACCAAAACCCGATGTGTTCAGCATCGGGTTTTGGTTTCGTGGTTTTTCCGGCATACGTGTGCGCCTAGCAGGCCCAAATTTGGTAGCTGTTCAACTCACCTTATGCTTACTGATTTTTGCCCACAGGCAAAAACTCTGCGAAGTTTTTCGGTTGATATGCAGAAGAAAATATGTTAAAATCAACCGGGAAGTGGTTTAATGCGAATTTTAGGAATTGACCCTGGTATTGCAACGATCGGTTTTGCGGTTCTCGATTCCGCCTCGGGCAAATTCAGACTTGTTAAATGCGGAGTCATTTCTACCCCGGCACATACAAACCTTTCATCAAGGCTTGAAAGAATATTCGATGATCTGTGCAGTCTTATAGAGATGTTTTCCCCTGACTGCGTATCCGTTGAAGAGCTTTTTTTTAATACCAATATTACAACAGGTATCTCCGTTGCGCATGGCAGAGGTGTGATTTTACTTGCCTGTCAGAAGCATGGACTGAAGATATACGAATATACACCTTTGCAGGTCAAGCAGTCCGTTGTCGGCTATGGCAGGGCGGAAAAGCACCAGGTTATGGAGATGGTCAAGCGGCTCTGCTCTCTGAAAGCTGCTCCAAAGCCGGATGACGCCGCGGATGCCGTTGCTCTTGCTCTGTGCCATGCGAGGAGCTCATCGTCTTTGCTTTATAAAGGAGAAAATGAAAAATGTTCTACCATATAGAAGGCGTTGTCGCCGAGCTTGAGCCTAATTTTACCGTTATAGAATGCGGCGGCGTCGGGTTTGCCGTCAATGTATCCGCGAACACCGTCGGTACGCTGAAGAAAGGCGGCAAAGCAAAGCTTTATATTTCGGAATCAGTTTCGGAAAACGCTTTCGAACTGTTCGGTTTTGCTGCAAAATCCGAAAAACGCTGTTTTGAAATGCTTACGGCAGTTTCCGGCATAGGCCCTAAAGCTGCGCTTTCCATGCTGTCGTATAACACGCCTGAAGGGCTTGCGCTGGCGATACTCAACGGCGACGAAAAGGCGCTGACCGCTGCGCCGGGTGTCGGGAAAAAAATCGCCCAGCGTGCTATCCTTGAGCTGAAAGATAAGATGAGCAAGGAAACAGGCAAGATGAGCTTTGATTTCAGTGCGCCTGTTTTGGATGTGCGGAATGCAGGAAGCAGCGTAAACGACGCGATTGCAGCTCTTTCTGTCCTCGGTTATTCGACCGCCGATATAAATCCCGTCCTTAAAACACTGGACATTGAAAACATGTCATCTGAACAGATTATCAAGTCAGTTCTGAAAAACATGGTTAAATAGTATCAAAGGAAATATTGAAAATGAGTATCAGCTTTTCCGAAGAATCGAACGATGAAGTCATAACCTCGGCGGCTCATCTTTCCGAAGATAACAATGAAGGTTCGCTGCGCCCGAAAACAATAAACGAATATATAGGGCAGGAAAAGGCAAAGGGCAATCTCAGCGTGTTTATTAACGCCGCGAAAATGAGAAACGAACCGCTTGACCATGTCCTTCTTCACGGCCCTCCGGGGCTTGGTAAAACCACCCTTGCAGCGGTTATTGCAAATGAGATGGGTGTCAATATGCGCATAACCTCTGGCCCTGCGATCGAAAAGCCGGGCGATCTTGTGGCAATGCTCACTAACCTCAATGAGGGAGATATCCTGTTTGTCGATGAGATCCACCGTCTTAACAGAGCATATGAGGAGATCCTTTACCCTGCTATGGAGGATTACGCCATAGATATTATCATCGGTAAAGGCCCGTCAGCAAATTCGATACATCTTGATTTGCCGCGCTTTACACTCATAGGCGCGACAACGAGATCCGGTCAGCTTACTGCGCCGCTGAGAGACAGATTCGGCGTTGCGCTGCGTCTTGAACTGTATACGCCTGAAGAACTGAAAAAAATAGTAATGCGTTCCGCAAAAATCCTCAATGTTGATATCGAGGATGACGGCGCGTATGAAATTGCCTCGCGTTCACGCGGAACGCCGAGGATCGCCAACAGGCTTCTTCGCAGAGTGCGCGATTTTGCTCAGGTAAAAGCAGACGGTGTTATAACGAATAAGGTAGCGGATATGGCGCTTTCAAATCTTGAGGTGGATAAGCTTGGCCTTGATGCGCTTGACAGACGCATGCTCAGAAGTATTATTGAGTTTTACAAAGGCGGCCCTGTCGGACTTGAAACGCTTGCGGCAACAATAAATGAGGATGCCGTTACTCTTGAAGACGTATATGAGCCGTATCTGCTTCAAAAAGGCTTTATTACACGGACTCCCAGAGGGAGATGCGTCACAGCACGCGCCTATGAGCATCTTGGGATAGACTATACAGGTCAGCAGCAGCTTGATCTATAATTTTTTTAGGTTTTTTACAAAAATTTGTTGACAAAACGGTTGCTTGCTGTATAATGTAATCTAAAGAGATTGAGATCATTGTTTCGGTTTGATATACTTTCCCGCCTGTGCAGTGCAGGCAACTCTCGTACTCCTTCTTTTGATGAATGGCGTTTTTCCCGTTCTCTTTATTTGAGATGCGGCTGGACAGAGAGCATGGAAGCTGATGCATTTTCCGTTTTTGAAAACTCCGTATAAGATACGGGAAAAATATTGGCGTTTACAGCCCAAGAGCTGATCGCATATACAGCCGGAAACCGGCACTTTTTATCAAAAGAGAGGATTCAAAATGTACGAAGACAAGACTTTAGTTTGCAAAGAATGTGGTAATGAGTTTGTATTTACTGCAGGCGAGCAGGAGTTCTATGCAGAGCGCGGCTTCCAGAATGAGCCCCAGCGCTGCAAGGCATGCCGCGACGCACGCAAGAATGCAGCTCGTGGTCCCCGTGAGTTCTTTACAGCTGTTTGCGCAGCATGCGGCGGCGAAGCAAAGGTTCCCTTTGAGCCCAAGTCCGACCGTCCTGTTTACTGCAGCGAATGCTTTGCTAAGATGAGAGAGCAGGCATAATTGTCTGACAAAATAATGGGGCGCTTTTGCGTCCCATTATTTTATGTGTTTATTTAGTAAAATCAGAACACATAGCATGAAAACTATGTTATTAAAATAAAACCGCCGGTGTTTCCGGCTCATCGTCGAATATCAGATATAACGGAGCGTCCCGCGTTGGGAGGCAGCAAAAAATTTCGCGTACTGAGCGTGCTAGGAGGATCAAAATGGAAATCACAAAAGAAACCCTTATTTCTGAAATAGTTGAAAATTGCCCAGAGGCTATGCCTGCATTTCAGGCGATTGGGATGCACTGCATGGGCTGTGCGCTGGCAAGCGGTGAAAACCTTGAGCAGGCCTGCTTTGCTCACGGTGTTGACCCGGATGAGTTTATAGTGGCTCTCAAAGCCTATCTTGAAACTGTCTGATCAAACAAAGGGCTTAACCAGCATTTCGCGGTTTGATGCCGGGGAATGCTGTATTTTTATTTTGGGGGTTAGCAATGGACAAGCGCCTGATGTCTTTAGTCAAAAAAATTTCGCCCGGTAAGGGAGTTATTGATGTCGGAACCGACCACGGCTATATTCCGGTATATCTTGCCTGCACCGGTTATCCCGGCAATATATTCGCCTCGGATATAAACGCCGCTCCTCTTGAGACAGGTATATTCAATGCGAAAGAAGCCGGCGTTGAAAACAGGATCGGCTTTATTCACTGTGACGGCTTGGAGAAATGCCCAAAGCAGGAGATTGACACAATATTGATCGCCGGGATGGGCGGTGATACCATCTGCGGTATACTTGACCGTGACGAATGGGTCATGGATCAGAACTATCTGCTGATCCTTCAGCCGATGACGAAAGCGGAGATACTGAGGTATTGGCTCATCAATAACGGCTTTGAGATACTTAGCGAAGATTTATGTGAAGACGGCGGACGTGTATATCAGATAATCACATCGCGTTTCGGCGCGTTTACGCCGCTTAATGACGCAGAGCTTTTTATAGGAAAGTATGAACAGATTCGTAATTCACCTTTGTTTTTAGGCAGGCTTTTAAAGCTTATAAAAAGCGCCGAAAAAAGCCTTTCCGGAATGGAAAAAGCTGCCGGAAAAGATGCGCTTGCGAGAAAAAAGCTTATGGAAGAAATATACAGGCAGTATGTTGAAATGAAAGCAAGGTATATGGAGGAAAACAATGCCAACCGTTAAAGATGTTTTTGCTTATCTTTGTGAGCTTGCCCCTTTGGATATGCAGCTCGGCTTTGATAACGCGGGATTTCTTGTCGGCAGGGAAAATGCCGTCTGCCGCAAGGCTCTTATCTCTCTCGATGTCACAAAAGCCGTGATTGAGGAAGCAATCAGCGGAAAGTATGAGCTTATTATTTCGCACCATCCTATTATTTTTTCCGCCATAAAAAGCGTTACGGATGAAAAGCTGCTTGAGCTTGCGGAGAATAGGGTTGCCGTAATTTCCATGCACACTAATCTTGATATTGCCGAGGGCGGCGTAAACGACGTGCTGCTTGCGCTTATCGGGGCGGAGAGGGAATCGTATCTTGACGAGGAAAATTGCGGCAGAATAGGTCGTCTTCCGCAGGAGCTTCCGTTAAAGGACTTCCTTGAAATATGCAGGGACAGACTTCACACCAACGGTCTCAGATATTACGATTCTGGACGGTGCGTAAAGCGCGTTGCCGTCCTCGGCGGTTCCGGTGGAGATGAAGTAATGACCGCGTTTGAAAAGGGCTGTGACACGTATCTTACTTCCGATATAAAATATCATCAGTTTCTCTTAGCACAGGAGCTTGGAATGAATCTTATAGACGGCGATCATTTTGGCACGGAAGACCCGGTTATTGATACGCTGCATGAAAAGCTGACAGAGCGTTTTCCAGATATTGCATTTGATAGAGCCAAGCACCATTTGCCGGTCGTTAAGTTTTTTTGCTGACGGAATATAAGACCTCCGCTTATCATAGACTCGTACAAACGATGTAAAGAAAGCGGAGGCTGTTTTTATGACCTGTACATCAATTTATCGTGATATTGCCGCACGGACAGACGGGGCTTTTATGCTCGGGATCGTAGGGCCGGTCAGAACCGGTAAGTCAACGTTTATAAAACGTTTTATGGAAAAGCTTGTCATACCGCAGATCGATAATACATATATGCGTGAACGTGCAAAGGACGAACTGCCTCAGAGCGGCTCAGGTAAAAGCATTATGACTGCGGAACCGAAATTTGTTCCGGAAGAAGCTGTCAGCATTACGATCGACGAAAGCACACAGCTGAAAGTCAGGCTTGTAGACTGCGTAGGATATATGGTTGACGGGGCTGCCGGGCAGTTCGAGGATGGGATAGAACGGCTTGTTGCGACGCCGTGGTTTGACCATGAAGTGACATTGAAGGAAGCTGCCGAGAAAGGCACCAGCAGAGTTATCACGGAGCACTCGACAATAGGCATTGTGATCACCTGTGACGGATCTATCTGCGATATACCGCGCGACAGATACATAGATGCCGAGAGCAGGGTGATAAATGAGCTTAAAGAAATCGGAAAGCCGTTTATCGTCCTCATGAACAGCACACAGCCTGCGTCGGAATATACGGTGTCTCTGGCAGAAGAAATTTCGGCGGAGTACGGCGTCAGATGCCTTCCGGTAAGCTGTCAGGATCTGTCGGAAGACGATATCTCTCATATAGTCGCGTCGGTGCTTGAGGAATTTCCGGTAACATCAGTGGGCTTTTACCTGCCGGAGTGGCTCAACGCACTTCCGGATACAAACACGCTCAAATCCGAGATCTTTGAAGAACTTTATTCAGGATGCGAAAGCATTGTGAAGGTAAAAGACTGCTTCAAGATGGTTGAAAAGCTGCACGATGCGGACAACATCAACGACAGCAGGATACGTGAAAAGGATCTTGGATGCGGAAATATTACTGTTGATATCGGCCTGCCGAAACAGCTGTATTACGATACACTTACCAGCCAGACTGGCATCAGCGTCAACAGTGATGCTGATATTATATCATTCTTCTATGAAATGAGCGAAGTCAAGAAAGACTATGACCGGCTGAGGGATGCGCTCGACTCCGTAAGAAGCACAGGTTACGGCGTTGTAATACCGGATTCCAGCCAGATGAATATGCAGGAGCCGCAGATAGTGAAGCAGGGCGGGAAATATTCGGTGAAGCTGAGAGCCAACGCCCCGGCAATACACATGATAATGACGGATATTGAAACCGAGGTCACTCCCGCGATAGGCGGAGAAACAGCTTCGGAGGATATCATCAATTTCCTGCTGCAAGGCTTTGACGGTGATGTGAACAGAATATGGGAATCCAACATTTTCGGCAAATCGCTCTATGATATTGCGGAAGAGGGGCTTACTTCAAAAATCGAGGCTTTGCCGGAAATGGCAAAGAGCAAGCTCCGCGACACACTTCAACGAATAATCAACGAGGGAAGCGGAGGACTTATATGTATTCTTCTTTGAATACTGCATTTGACTAATTGTTTTTATGTGAGTATAATATGAGGTGTTAACATGAAAATAATGAGGTCGTTTGTGCAAATGAAAAATGACCTGGCATTTTTCCTCGCTGTGCTTATATGCTTCGTCGGAGGGGTCGGCTCGATCGTTTTTAACATAAGGTCGTACACTTCCGCTCCTGTCTCGTCCTATAACGGGGAAAGCGTTCTTGTAATTGACGCCGGTCACGGCGGGATAGACGGGGGAGCCATCGGTGTAGACGGGACAAAGGAGAGCGATATCAATCTTGCTATCGCACAGAAGCTTAGCCTTCTGGCGGCTTTCTGCGGAAAGGAAGCCGTAATGACCCGCGTTGACGACTCATCAGCCTGTGAATACAGCACATACAGCGAACACAAGGAGCTTGTAAGGCGCGCCGAAATTGCAAACAAAGTCCCGGGCGCCGTACTTATCAGCATACATCAGAATTGTTATCCGACGGCGCTGCCGCAGGGGGCGCATGTGATATATTCCGGAAACGGAAACAGCGCACAGCTTGGAAAAATAATTCAGGAGAATATAACAGCAACGGTCGATAAGAGCAACCGACGTGTTGCTCAGCCTGATAAGGATAAATTATATATTCTTTCAAACGTCTCATGCCCGGCTGTGCTTGTGGAATGCGGCTTCATGTCAAACCATTTTGATATTGGAAACTTAAAAGACAACAGCTATCAGAAATCGCTGTCTGCCGTTCTGCTTGCGTCATATCTTCAGTTTATAGAAACAGACAGAACGGTTTAATACCGGAGAAAAAATATGGCTAAGAAAAATAAAATCGTTTATTGCTGCACCGAGTGCGGCAGCGAAAGCGCAAATTGGTCGGGAAAATGTCCGAATTGCGGTGCATGGAACACGCTTAAGGAGTTTTCCGTTGACTCCGGGAGTTCAGGCGGAAAGAACCGCAGCTTGCTTTCACCGGCTGCCAAACCAAAGAAGCTTTCTCAGCTCGAAACCGATTCGGAAATCCGTTTTTCCAGCGGGATATCAGAATTTGACAGGGTCCTGGGCGGCGGGGCGGTCGTAGGCTCGCTCATTCTGGTGGGCGGTGCGCCGGGAATAGGAAAATCTACACTCCTTCTTCAAATGTGCGGAATGGCAGATGCAGGCAAAACCGTGCTCTATGTCACCGGAGAGGAAAGTGAGCGTCAGTTGAAGCTGAGAGCCGACCGACTCGGCGTAAGCTGCGGGGATATATATGTTCTGGCCGAAACCGACCTCGATAGGATCATTTCCGTGATAGATGAACTTAAACCCGAAATTGTAATAATCGACTCTATTCAGACGGTATCCGGCGATGATTCGGCTTCCGCGCCCGGAAGTATAAGTCAGGTCAGAGAGTGCACAATGCGCATAATGCGCCTTACGAAAGAGCTTGGACTGACGGTCTTTGTCGTGGGACATATAAACAAAGAGGGCAGCATAGCCGGACCTAAAGTGCTTGAGCATATGGTTGACTGTGTATTGTATTTTGAAGGTGAGAGAAATACCAGCTTCCGCATTTTGAGAGCGGCAAAAAACCGCTTCGGTTCAACAAATGAAATAGGCGTATTTGAGATGAACGAGGGCGGACTGAAATGTGTCGACAATCCTTCGGAAATGCTTCTTGCAGGCAGACCAGACAACAGTCCCGGAACGTGCGTTGCCTGTGTTATGGAAGGGAGCAGGCCTATCCTTGCGGAGGTTCAGGCACTGCTTTGTCCTTCCGGGTACAATGCCGCGAGGAGAAGCAACGGTATTGATTATAACAGGACCGCAATGCTGCTGGCCGTTCTTGAGAAACGCGGAGGACTTCCGGTTTCCAACTGTGATTCTTACATCAATGTTGTAGGCGGCCTTGAGCTTGATGAACCGGCCGCGGACCTTGCCACTATAATTGCGATCGCTTCAAGCTTCTGCGATAAACCGGTCGGTATGGACCTCGCGGCAATCGGCGAAGTCGGACTGTCCGGAGAAGTGAGAAGCGTCAATATGCTTAATCAGCGCCTATCTGAAATCGCAAGGCTTGGCTTCAAAAGATGTGTCGTACCTTCTCACACAAGCGGCGAAATAAAGCAGTTTGAGGGATTGAGCATTATACCTGTGGGCAGCGTCAGGGCGGCGATAAAGGCGGTGCTGGGAAAAAATGAGTGATTTTGTCAAACACGCAAATCTCCCGCATAATACAAAAAGCTTGGCTGTCGGGATTGGATATAAGGAACTGCTGGATAAGGCACTAAAAAGCCTTGGCGTTCAGCCGGTTTACTGTCCTGCGAATCCATATATTGACAAGAATCTGTCTTCACATGTTGATTTATCCCTGCTTCATGCGGGCGGAAATACTGCCTTTCTTGCACCGAATCTTGTGCGCACAGCCTTTTCAGAGTCACTTGAAGAGACGGGATTCAGAACTGTTTTCCCTCGCGTCAAAATGGCTGAAGCCTACCCAAACGATTCATTTTTTAATCTTTGTGTCCTGAAAAAATGGTTTTTCTATTCTCCAAAGGTATCCGAAAAGAGCATCGTTGATTTCCTTACCGCAAAAAAGCTCGCACCGATATCCGTAAAGCAAGGGTATTGCAGATGCTCTGTCTGCGTTGTAAATGATCATTCAATAATAACCTCCGACAGTGGGATACGCTCCGCTGCCGCAGAAAGTGAAATGGATTGTTTGCTCATAAGTCCCGGATATGTTTCTCTTCCCGGCTTTGAGTACGGTTTTATCGGCGGCGCGTCGTTTAAGCTTTCTGACGAAATATTATGCTTCACCGGCAAGCTTGACGGTCATCCGGATAAATCAAGGATACTGGATTTTCTTTCGTTCAATAAAATAAAGCCGGTTTTTCTTACTGATGGACCGCTTTTTGATATAGGAAGTGCGGTACCGCTCACCGAAAAATAGGTGAACGGTACTTCTACATATCAGATTTTCTTTTCCTGCCGATAGGGTTGGCCATAGCGGCTTCGTGTAGTGATGTATTATCAAGATGCGTGTAGATTTGCGTGGTATTAAGATTGCTGTGTCCTAAAACCTCCTGCAAGGCTCTTGTGTCAACACCGTTCTTCAACATGAGTGTCGCCGCAGTATGCCGCAGCTTGTGCGGAGAATACCGGTTTGCGTCAAGCCCCGCCGCTAAAAGCTTTTTTTCTACCATCTGTTCAACGCCGCGCGGAGTGATCCTCCGGTTCACGCTGCTTATAAAAAGCGCATTTGCCGCCCCAGCGGCGATTTTCCCGTTGTCTCTTACTGCAAGGTAATCGTCAATGGCTTCACGGCAGCCTTCCGCAAAGAACACAACACGTTCTTTGTTTCCTTTGCCGAGAACTCTGACATGATCCTCATATACGTCCGTGAGATTCAACGAGCAAAGTTCCGAGATACGCAGACCGCATGAAAGAAAAAGCATCAGGATCGCATAATCTCTGTACTCAAATTTACCTTCGCAGGCGGAAAGCAGCCGTTCACATTCGTTTTCCTCAAGATAGCGTGGGAGCGAAGCCTGACGTTTGGGCATGTCCAGTTCTTGACAAATATTTTTTTCAAGCAAATGTCTTTTGTTTACTATATAGTTAAAAAAAGATTTAACCGATGAGGTTCTCCTGCATCGGCTGGCAGCCGCAAGGGAAGAGGAGGAGCCTTTCATTTCCGGCGAGAAGCTCTGATACCTGTAAAGCTCTTCAATTTTAATTGCTTTAATGAAGTCAAGGTCAACATCTGTAATATCTATCTCATTAAAGACGGCATTTGCGGGCACAATGTGACGGCGAATTTTCAAAAAACGAAAGAGAATCTTCAGATCAGTATAATAGGCAAAAATCGTTTTGTCTGAATGGCCGCGAACAGTGGAGTGATATTCAAGAAATTCCATAAGGATATCAGGAACATCATTTATTTCATCAAGGTTCATAAAAAAACAGCCTCCGAAGAGAAAACATCAATTTGATTTACATAATCTATTATACCTGTATTTTTTACTCCTGTCAACTTCGTTAAATTGATATTATGCGAAGCTGCCTTACTGAAAGATAAATTATGTAAACCACATTTCATCAGGCTATTCTCCTGCCTGAAAGATGCTTTTTTCATTAGCTCATTATTTGCAGCTTATTACTTGTTTCTATTATGTAACCGTTTTTGCATTTTTCGCTTAATGATGTCGCTTGCTCAAATAATTCTTCGCGGTTTTATCTTAAATTAATTGCAATAAATAGTTAGTCTATGAATTGAGACTTCCCTATAATTTCGCTGTTGACTCAAAAAATAAAGTGAGTTATGCTTAATAAATTTAACCGCTTCTTATCCCCTGCTTTTATGAATTGTGTTACCGTAAAGCGTGATATTTATTCAGCTCTATTGGAACACTTATTTTTCACTATGATAAGGAATCCCTCCTGTAATGCCGCAAAAGTCGCAATAATGCATATAACGATGCTGCTGAATTTTATATCCAAGACTCCCAGCGTTATTGGAAACAGAAACAGGAGTAATCCCGAGAGTTTATTTGCAATCGTGTGCAAAGATAAAAGTTTCTTTTGGAATGCAAAGCCCAAAATCAAGTTTAATAATTTGATTGCAGCTATAATTATTGCCCATGCAAAAATTAACCTCGGAAAATCAACAACCGGAAGCAGTTTTATCATGCAAACGGCCGTAAAAGCAATATCGGCGAGTGTATCAAGCTTTGAGCCTAATTCGCTTGTTGTGTCAGTTCTTCTTGCAATAAAACCGTCAAGCATGTCACTGACACCAGCGGATATATATAAAAAGTAAAATTCATGAGAAAAAACCGGAAAGAACAAAATAAGCGTGCTGAATATGACTCTGCAAAGTGTTATAAAATTTGCCATTTTGTTTTCAATTTCACATATGCGTTTTTGTCAGTCAACAGTCGAATAACCGGAAGCTTCAAGAGCCTCCAGCGCCCTTTGAAAATTTTCTTTCTTAATCAGAACATAATCCGTATTATAAGTAGACACCGCAAAAATCGAAATTCCCCTATCGGCTAAAATTGCGGTGATTTCCGATAATACCCCGATCAATGAAAAGTCCAAAACACCTTGGATACGGAATGCTTTCCAGCCGTCATCACGCTTGAGCACGTTTGACGGAACGTTTTCTGTAATACAAACGAGAGAATTTTCTTCATCCGTCTTACCTATGAAGCAATACATTGAATCAAGATTTACAAGCGAGTAGTCCTCCACTTGACATACAGAAAATTCCTGATGAATCCTTTTTATTTCCACGATTTTACCTCCAAATCAAGTCAGATTCATATATAAAATGGACAATCCCACTCCGGAACTGTCCATTTTTCTGTTAAATATGTTTTACCTAAATTGAGTGATCAGTACAGCTTTGCGCCTGCCGGAATGTGTGGATCGACCATCAGCAGGTGCAGCTTTTCTTCACCGTTTTCGTGATGCACAGCAGAGATCAACATACCGCAGGAGTCGATACCCATCATCGCTCTCGGAGGCAGATTGGTGATTGCAATGCAGGTCTTACCAACCAGTTCTTCCGGCTCATAATATTCGTGAATACCACTCAAAATGACCCTATCTACGCCGGTTCCATCGTCCAAAACGAATTTTAAGAGCTTTTTGGACTTCTTCACTGCTTCGCAGGTCTTGACCTTTACGGCGCGGAAGTCGGACTTCGAGAAGGTGTCAAAATCGACCTGATCTTGGAACAGCGGCTCAATCTGAACATTGGAAAAATCAATTCTTTCTTGTGTCTCGGGAGCCGCCTGAGTAGACTCCGCAGTAGGAGCCGAAACTTCCTTGGAAACCTTCTTATCAGAGTCCAACGGCTTCATTGTCGGGAACAAAATGACATCTCTTATAGAATTGCATCCGGAAAGGAGCATGACGCATCTGTCGATACCTATGCCGAGACCCCCGGTAGGAGGCATACCGTATTCAAGCGCATTGATAAAATCCTCATCCATCATACCGGCTTCATCGTCACCGTTTGCACGCATCTCCATCTGCTTCTGGAAGCGCTGCTTCTGGTCGATTGGATCGTTAAGCTCGGAGAAAGCGTTGCCCATCTCACTGCAGCAGATAAACAACTCAAACCGTTCCGTAAGGCGCGGATCCTTTGGGCTGCGCTTTGCAAGAGGAGATACATCGACGGGATGCATAGTTATAAATGTAGGCTGAACCATCAGTTCTTCGACCTTCTGGTCATAGCACTCATACAGTGCGTGTCCCCAAGTCGGTTCGATCTTATCCATATCAACGCCAACACTTTTTGCAGCTGCAACGGCTTCTTCATCGGAATCAATAGCCATGAAATCAACGCCGAGATATTCCTTTACCGCTTCTGCCATTGTCATGCGGCGGAACGGAGGCTTGAGGCTTATGTCTTTGCCCTGCCATGAAACGTCATAAGTTCCGAGTATTTCCATTGCCGCGCCGGAGAGCAGATCTTCAAAAAGATCCATCATGTCATTAAAATCAGCATAGGATTCATAAAGCTCGACCGTAGTGAACTCGGGGTTATGCTTTGTATCCATGCCTTCGTTTCGGAAAATCCTGCCGATCTCATATACTCTTTCAATGCCGCCCACGATAAGGCGCTTGAGATTAAGCTCGGTTGCAATTCTCAGGAACATATCAATATCAAGGGTGTTATGATGAGTGATAAAAGGTCTTGCGGTAGCGCCGCCGGAAATGGTATTCAGGACGGGAGTTTCAACCTCCATATATCCCCTGTTGTCTAAAAAACGGCGGACGTAGGATATAAATTTCGAACGTATCTCAAAATTTCTGCGGCTTTCGTCGTTGACGATAAGATCAACATACCTCTGACGGTATTTAAGCTCGGTATTTGTCATACCGTGGAACTTTTCAGGCAGAGGTCTGAGCGATTTGGAAAGAAGGACGACCTTTTCAACGTGAACGGATATTTCCTCTGTCTTTGTTTTGAAAACATAACCGGAAACACCTATAATATCGCCGATATCATACTTGCGGAAATCCGCAAATTCCTGCGTGGAAACAGCATCGGCGCGTATATAAAGCTGGATAAGGCCCTTGTCATCCTTGATATGGCAAAAAATCGCCTTGCCCATGCCGCGCTTTGACATGATACGTCCCGCAACGGAAACATTTTTACCGTCAAAATCCTCGTATTTATCTTTGATTTCGGAAGACCATGCGCTGCGGACAAATTTCGTCTGTTCAAAGGGGTTTCTTCCTGCCTGCTGCAGTTCAGCAAGCTTATCACGTCTTACCTGCAAAATTTCAGACAATTCCTGCTCGTTATCCATAACCTTCTTTTCTTCGCTCATCTTTTTTCACCCATCCTTAATATACATGCCGCCGTATCAGTCAGATATAAGACGGCTCCTGCCTGATCATTTATTTTCAACGGACACGATTTTGAATTTCAGTACGCCGACAGGAGCGTCGATATTGACGGTTTCACCGGCGCGATGCCCATGGAGTCCCCTGCCGAGAGGTGAGTCATCAGAAATACGGCCTGCACCGGGATTTGCTTCCTGCGAACCGACTATCTCGTATTTTTCCTCAAAATTATCCTCGAGGTCAATAACGGTTACAATACTGCCAAGGGTCACGGAATCTTTAGGCGCATCTGTATCTAAATTATCAACTATTTCCGCATTTTCGATCAGAACCTTGATTTCGGCAATTTTCGAATACAGCTTTCCCTGCTCCGTTTTTGCTTCGTCATATTCGCTGTTTTCGGAAAGATCACCGAAGCTTCTGGCTTCCTTGATAAGTTCTGAAACTTCCTTTTCCCTTACCGTCTCAAGGTAATAAAGTTCCTCTTTAAGAGCGTCCAGACGTTCCTGGCTCATCTTGAATCTGTTAGAATTAGACATTTGAAAATCCCCTTTTCAAAAATAATGCAGATAAAGACCTGAAAAGCTTAATTATTATATTGATATTTAACGCATATGTCAACTCAAATATTTCAAAGCGGCCATAAGCTGATCGTCGTTTGATACGCTCGAGGTGCCGTCTTCGCCGCCTGTTGTACCGGCTGTCGTACCGGTTGCGGATGCATCGGAGTTAAAGAGAATGGAATCGGGCACTACGCCGCCTTTTTTGCATAAATCGATCCTGTTGGGAGTGAGGAAACTCTTTGTAGAAAGGCGGATAGCGCTTCCGTCTTCAAGGACAACGGTATTCTGTATTCTTGTTCTGCCGCTGGTTGGCTCGCCCATAAGAAGTCCCCAATTATATTCCTGAATTACGGCGGCAAAAATCTCCGCCTCGGAATAAGATTCACCGTTTACAAGGATTACCATCGGTATCTGCACGCACATACCGTCGGATTCGGTGACTTCCTCGTGGCCTTCTTTATCTACCTCATAGAAAAGCACGCCCTTGGGTAAAAGGTAATCAAGCAAAGTCGCAACCTCTTCTTTAAGCCCTCCGGGATTCCCGCGGACGTCAATAACGAGAGCAACGGCCTTCTGCGCAAGGAGCGCTTCAATTGCATCTATGGCTTCCTGTCCGCTTCCCGCTTCAAAATTGTCGATTTTGACATAACCGGCTTCCGTTTTTTCAAGGCGGTAGCTTACAGAGCTTGAGTGCGACTGTGAGCAGTCAACATTTATCGGATCGCCGCCGCTAATTTCAAGGACAAACATCGTATTAAGGCGCGCACGTATCATGGTTCTGACCTCGTCAAGGTCTTTCCCGATAATACTCTGGCCGTCGATGCCGGTGATCACCATGCCGCTCGCAAGTCCAGCCCATGCTGCCGGAGACTCGGAATTGATTGAAATCACCTGGTAGCCCAAAGTATTCTCGTCAAGCTTTATGCTCATTCCGATGTCGGAATATTCATCCGAAGAATACAATTGATAAGTTTTATATTCATCGGCAGTCATGAAATAGCTCCACTTATCGCCAAGGCTTGAAACCATTGCGGCGGAGGCAGAGTCGCCCATTGCTTTTCTGTCTACCGTATCAATGAATTTTTCGTCTACGATATTTTTTATTTCAATATACCGCATAGCCTCGTCGTATTCGCTCTCTCCGCCGACGGCGTTGATAAGCTTGTTCGAGGTTATAAAATATGTCCCGCCAATAAGAATTATCAGCAAAGCAACGACAATTTTGAGCGGTATTTTTATATTAAAAATATAGGCAATCACTCTGCCGAAATTATACATAAGCCTGCGAAAAAATTTACCCAAAATGCAATCCCCCTATTTATTTTTACCTGAAGCTGCCTGTCAAAACCCTATGTATCTTTGTCAATAGGGCGCAAAAATACCTGAATAACCGGACAGCGCAAAAATCTGTCCGGTTATTTATACTATACTCCGGCGCTTTCCGAGAATGTCAAGCCGGAAAAGAACTGCTCAGGATCGATCCTTCCGCCGCCCTGAAAAACCTCGAAATGGCAATGAGGGCCAGTAGAAACGCCGGTGCTCCCGACAGTTCCGATAGTCTGACCAGCGGAAACGGTGCTTCCGTTTGAAACCGAAATCGAGGCAAGGTGTCCGTACAAAGTCTGATAGCCGTTTCCGTGATCGATCATTACGCAATTTCCGTAGCCGCCGTTGACGCCCGCTAATGTGACCGTACCGCCGTCTGCGGCGACGACCGCCGCGCCGGAGGCCGCGCCTATGTCAAGCCCGGTGTGATTTTTGGTGGTGCCGTACACGGGATGTACCCTGAGGCCGAACCGACTTGTAATGTATGTGCAGGAGGGCACGGGCCATGTAAAAGCACCGGTGCCTACTACCGTACCCCCGCCTCCGCCGCCTGATCTGGCAAGCTCGGCCTGACGCTGCTTTTCAAGCGCCAGAGCCATGTTTGCTACGTTTGTTTCCGCCTCCTGCTCATTGGCGGCAAGCTCGGCAAGTATATAGGCATTGCTTTCAATATCTTTCATGAGATCCGTAATGAGGCTGTTGGCTTCTTCAAGCTCCTGAGCGAGCTGATCCTGCTGAATCTGAAGCTCATCCATTTTGGCGACTACCTCTTCTTTATAAGCTTCATATTCGGCTCTGACGGCCTCGGTATGTTCACGCGCTTCTATGTAGGCGTCTTCAAGCATTTTGTCGCTGAGCATTATTTCGCCGATATCATCCATGGCGGTCAGAAATTCGCCAACATCGGATGTGTTGAGCAGCAGAGCAATAAAGCTGTAATTTCCGTCCTCCTCCATTGCTCGTACACGATTCCTGTAAAGCATAAGCTGCTCATCCTCAAGCGCTTTAGCTTCGGCAACTTCAATGCTTTTATCCTCAATCATCTGATCGTACAAAGCAATTTCATCGTTATTGAGCTGAATCTGCATGGTCGTGTAAGCATTGCGCTCATCCAGCGCAGCTTTCACCATAAGAACGCCTGCTTGCTGCTGCTTAAGATAATCAACGACCGCCTGCTGCTCCTGACGCTGCTTGACAAGCGCGTCGCGCTCTTTTTTCAGCTGATCAAGCTCTTCTTCGCTTGCAGCAAAGGCGCAGCAAGTGCCTGTCAGCAGGCAGATCGATAAAAAAGCAGCGATAATGCGGAATGTTTTTTTTCTATAAAGAAATGCCATTGAAAACACCTGCCAAAATGCTGAGAGAAAATTGCCTTATCAGCAATTGTAATAGGAAATTCCGGAAAAATACGCTGCCGGATCAACCCTGCCTTCACCTACATACACTTCAAAATGAAGATGCGTACCCGTAGCGCGTCCGGTAGCCCCAAGATAACCTACCGTCTGTCCCTGAGAAACCGTTTGTCCGGAGCTTACAGCCAATCCAGACATATGAGCGTATACGGTCTTTGTGCTGCCATGGTCGATAATTACATAGTTGCCGTATCCGCTGTTGGATGAAGCGGTAATTACAGTGCCGCCGTCTGCGGCGATGACAGGCTGCCCGTCATTGCCGAAGCCGTCAATATCGATTCCGCTGTGATATGCGGTAGCACCTGTGAACGGGTCGGAACGGTTGCCGTAGCGGCTGGTAACTCTCATGCTGCACGGGACAGGCCAAATGAAACTGCCCGTTCCGCTGATTGTGGTCGAGGAATCTGTAACCGTGGTTACCGTTCCGTCTTCATTGACCACCTGTGTCGCGTTTGCCGCAGCCTGTGCCGCTTTCTGCCTGTCCCACTCGGCAATCAGGGACGAAACCTGAGCAGCAGCGGCGGCTTCTTCAGCCTCGGCGGCCTTATATTCTTCAATAGCCTTTTCGATTTCTTCCGAAAGATCCTCGAGGAACTTGTTGGCGGCTTCCATCTGTGCTTTCAATTCTTCCTGTTCGGCACGGAGCTCACCCTGCTTTTCCTCATAATCCGCCTTTATTGCCTCATAATTTGCCTTGATCTCTTCGGTTTCCTCCCGGGCGGCAACATACTGCTCCTCGAGGAGCTTGTCGCTCTGCATTATTTCGCCCATATCATCGACCGCAGACATAAGCTCACTGAGACTTGTCGTCTGGAGAACAAGGGCAAGAATATTCATCTCGCCGTTTTCCTCCATTGCCCTTACTCTTGTGCGGTATTTCTGAAGCTGTCTTGCCTCGCGCGTTTTCGCTTCGTCAACAAGATCAGCCTGTTCAGAGATCATATCGTCGTATATGTCTATCTGAGCCTGAACAAGATCGATCTGCTCCTGAGTCAGCTTATTTTCTTCCATAATGGCAGCCCTTTGTTCAAGAACGTTCGCCTGTTGTGACTGCAGCGCTGCAAGACGCTCCTTGCAGCTTGAAACTTTCGCTGACAGCTCTTTCTTCTGACTCTGGATCGCGTTTATTTCATCCTGCGTGACCGCATAAGCCGCCAGAGAATCGAACAAAAACGGCAGTATCATCAGCAGAACAAGAATAATTGCGATAACACGAATCGATTTTTTGCTTTTCATAAAAATTCTCTCCTTAGTGCAAAGCACAGCAAAGGGATCATCAGACCTTGAGATAATTCCTTATTGCGTTTGTACCGCCTACAACACCCACAAGTATACCGGTTCCGACAAATACAATGAGAAGAACCAGCGCAAGCGATCTGAACGGGACAACTGAAATAAAGCTTCCCGTAATGCTGCCGACGATTTTTGTCGTGATCAGTTCATAAATTCCCCATTCGGCAAAGAAAGCCAAACCGCCGCCGATAATTCCAAGGACGAGACCTTCAACGATAAAAGGCAGCTTTATAAAGGAATTGTTTGCGCCGACCATTTTCATAATGGCGATCTCTTCGCGTCGGGAGAACGTGGCAAGCTTGATCGTATTGGACATTATAAAAATAGAAACAAAGACGAGGATTATGATAAGTACAAGAGATACGACGCTTACTATGTTTCTGATGGTCACAAACGTCTTGGCATATTCAAGGTGTGCATTGACCTTTGCTATGCCCGGGACTTGCTCAAGCGCCTGTTTGCTTTCGGACATCAGCGCAATATCGCTAAGATGAACGACAAAACGATGCCTGAAAACATTTTCATCGATGCCTTCCATAAGAGATTCATCATACTTGCTCATAAAGCTGTCCATAGCGTCGGTGCGTGAGACAAATTCCACAACAGCTATATTGTCAAGCTTCTCTATCTCTTTCTGGATAGCCCGTGCGTCGTCTTCATCCGTAATGTCGTCGCTGACAAAGCACACTATTTCGTTCTGATCCTCCAGATCCTTGATCAAAACATCGATGTTTACCGACAGCAGGGACATTGTGCCCATGATGATAAGGCAGGCCATGATAATGGTAATGGAAGCAAAGGACATGAACCCATGCTTTGTAACACTGCGAAAACCCTCGCGGATCAAATACCCGAAACTACTCAATCTCATAACTGTAATACCCGTCATTTCCGTCACTGATCACATGTCCGCCATCAATTGTGATAACGCGCTTTGAAAAAGCATTGACCAGTTCCTTTTCGTGAGTGACAACCATAATAGTGGTGCCCATCTCATTTATTTTTTCAAAAAGAAGCATAAGCTCAAGGCTGCGTACAGGGTCAAGATTTCCGGTAGGCTCGTCGGCGACGATCATACTCGGGTTATTTGCAAGAGCCCTCGCAATGGCGACACGCTGCTGCTCACCGCCGGAAAGCTCATTCGGCATACGCTTTTCACGCCCCTCAAGTCCGACAAGCTCAAGAACATAGGGAACTCTTTTCCTTATCTCCCGGGGAGGCGCGCCGATAACGCGCATGACGAACGCCACATTGTCATATACGGTCATATTTTCAATGAGCCGGTAATCCTGAAATATGACGCCCAAAGTACGGCGAACCCTTGGAAGTTTGCTTCTTCTTATCGTTGTCATATTGAAATTGTTTACGACAACTTTGCCGGAGGTAGGTCTGACTTCTCCTGTGATCAGCTTCATGATCGTTGTCTTGCCTGAGCCGGACGGACCGACAAGAAAGACAAACTCCCCCTCGTTGATTGTAAGATCCACCGAGTCAAGAGCAAGAGTATTGCTGCTCTCGTAGATCTTCGTTACATTCTGCATCTGAACCATGTATTAGTCCTCCAAAGAACGTAGTATGCCGGAAGCATAATACGGATATCGCCCTAAAAAGGCTTAAAATTTTGAAATATTCAAGGAATCAAGATACATCTTGACCATCATTGCAACTTTAAATACAATGGCATGGTCAAATTCTCTCAGATCGAGACCGGTCAGTTTTTTTATTTTTTCAAGTCTGTAAACGAGCGTATTTCTATGTACATAGAGCTTTCTGGATGTTTCGGAAACATTCAGGTTATTCTCGAAAAATTTATTGATTGTTTCAAGAGTATCTTCATCAAGTGTTTCGATAGGATTTTTCTTGAATACTTCATTCAGAAACATTTCGCAGAGAGTGGTAGGAAGCTGGTATATAATACGCCCGAGGCCAAGCGTCTCATAATTGATTATTGTCTTCTCGCTTTCAAAGACACGTCCTACGTCAATAGCCACCTGTGCCTCTTTATATTTATCGGCAAGCTCTCGGAGGTGATGTGCGTTCGTACTTATGCCGATAACGGTCCTGACGCCAAGTTCCTCATGAAGGACTTTTTCTATTTTCTTTGCGGTCTTAAGTATCTCTTCATGACAGTTTGTGTTGGGGAGAGACTTTACAACGACAACGTCCGCCTCGTTTATGTTAAGGACAAAATCTCTTTGCCGGTCAGGAAAAAGCCGCTGAATGATTTCAACAGCCGTTACGTCAGAATTTTCCATCTGCCGAACCAGCAGGACGACCCTCGGCTCATCCGTGATAAAATGCAGTTCCTTGGCTCTGACGTATACATCACCCGGCAGAATATTGTCGGAAATGATATTTTTGACAAAAGCGGCTTTGTTATGCTTCTCCTCATAACTGCTCTTTGCCTCATTGAATGCGACAGCCTCAATAGCGCATATCGTTCTCGAAACGGAATCGCAGCCTTCAACAAAGGCGGCGTAGTCCAGCTTTGTACTGTCTGAACTGAGCGGGCAATATGTCCTGCTCTCAGTCACAATTACCTTCTCGCCGTTTTCAAACTCATAAACGTGGAAATCATCCATCCTTGAACCTATCATTGCAAGCTCACTGCTGGCAATGACAAAGCCCTGCTCGTCCACAACGCCAATAGTGCGATCGACAGAATCTTTCATCTGGATGATCACATTCTGAAAAATCTTGCTGGACATAAACTGCCTCCCTCTACTGCACAGCAAACCTACGAAAAGCATTTTCGGCAATTTCACAAATGCTGCGCATTTCTCTTTGCACATAATAACTCATTTACTTGTGATTTTCAATAGAAATCGAGAGGTTTTTTTGTGAATTTTTTTCTCTTTATGATGTATACGTCGAAAAGAGCAGGTTTTAGCACTCATTTTAGGTTAAGTTGACAAGAAAATACTGTCAATTTCATTTTGGGCAAGTTCACGAAAACCGCCGGGGCTAAGCGCGGAGTCAAGTTCAAGCGAGCCGATGCGCAGACGACGAAGCTCCTTTACCGGTTTCCCTCTTGAGGCAAGCATCCGCCTTACCTGATGATATTTTCCTTCCATTACTGTGACAAAACATTCATTTTTACCCGTTATTTCAAGCTTTGCCGGAAGACAGCAAGTTCCGTCGGCAAGGGTCAGTCCTTTTTCAAACGCTTTTACGTCCGCCTCATCCGGAACCCCCTCAACCCTTGCGTGGTACAGCTTTTCGATATTTGATTTCGGCGATATGACGCGATGGGCAAATTCGCCGTCGTCCGTTATCAGAAGAAGACCGCTCGTATCCTTGTCGAGTCTGCCAACCGGAAAAAGTCTCATCCTTTTTACCTCGGGCGTAAGCAGATCAAGCACGGTTTTCTGATTTTTGTCCTCGGTAGCGGTAAGTACTCCGCAGGGCTTATCCAGCATGTAGTAATGATATTCGGAATATTTTAAAATCTTTCCGTCAAGGCGGATGATATCGCAGCCCGGAATAATTTTCGCTTCCGGGATGCAAACCGCTTTTTCGTTGACCGTTACTCTTCCCGACTTGATGATCGCTTTCAGCTCTTTTCTGCTTGCGATCCCTTCGTCGCACAGCAGCTTATCAAGCCTTACCATGCCCAACGCAACCACTTCCTTCCCGCTGACATTATAGCATATCCAAGCAAATATTTGAATAGTATGTACCGTGTCTTATGCCGCAATGCCGTCATTGCATGGAAATAATTTGTATTGGAGAGGTTTTATGCTTAAATCGTCAGCAAAATTTACCAAAAAGAAAGCTCTGACAATTATTTTGATCGCGTCGATTATTTTTTTCCTCCTTGTTCTGACTAAATGGTTCATAGGATATAAAAATAACACAGGACTTATGACGCTTGACGGGCGTGAAAGTTTCCTTTTCTCACTTGGCTGGAAGATTGACAGGGACAGTGAGGAATTTAAAACCGTCAGACTGCCTGAGCAATTTAACGGCGTAATGTCCGATTACAATGTGCTGCAAAAATCTCAAGGCTTTGATTTTGAAAAATACAGAGGCAAAGATTGCAGCCAGTATACATATAAGGTAACAAACTATCCCGACGTCAAGCACGATGTGTACGTTACAATATACATATGTGGGCGCGAGGTCATAGGCGGAGATATTCACACGGCATCAAGCGACGGTTTTATGCACGGAATAAAAAGAACGCCAAACGTATAAAAAGGTTCTAAACCGAAAGTTAGGGTAAACGCGGAGATCGGGCAGCCCCAACTTTTGGTTTAGAACTTTTTTATCAATATCAATCTGCAAACACCCGGCTTACTTCCGATCACGGCTGTCGTTTATCTTGATCATCACAAGCTCGGCAGGGTTATTGAAGCGTGGGATAATGCCCGCTGTATTTGAAAGTCCTGTGCCTACAACGAGCCGTCCATCATAAACTCCCTTGGTATATTTCGGAAAAAATCCCTGATTCGGCGAAAACAGCCCCCTGTTAAAAAGTCTTATCTGTCCGCCGTGGGCATGGCCGGATAAAATCAGGTCAATATCAAGATGTTTGATATAGCGCGTATAATATTCAGGGTGATGTGACAGAAGAATTTTGAGGCCGTTCTGCCGACCGAAAGCAGCAAGCCATTCAGTACGCGGTTCGGTAGAAACGCTTGACCGGCAGCATTTTTCACCGCGGTAGCCGGAGCGCAAACCGCCGATAAGCACACCTTTACAACCCACAAACTCATCATCCAGGAAACAGACTCCAGCCTCTTCGCAAACTTTCCTGTCCGAGGCAGCAAAGGCGTATTCATGATTTCCGGGACAGAAAAACGAAGGTGCAATTTCGGCGCAGCTGCGGAAAACTTTTTCTGCGGCGGAATTACCGGCCATTCTTTTATTAGTAATATCCCCTGCAAGAGCGATTATATCTGGCTCTTCTTCCGAAAGTCTGCTCTGAACTGCACTAAAGTCTCTGTCATGGACATCCGAAACAAGTGCGATCTTCAATGCCGTAATTTTGGCTGAGTTAATAAAATATCTGGAAACTTGCATATTTTTCACCGGAAGAGAATATTCTTATCAAATTTGCTGAAATTATAACGAGCAGCGGCGATGCACATACTGTAAGACAAAATAATTGAAAACGGTGTCGGGTTATGGTAATATACACTCATGCTATAACATAGGAGAATTAGATGAGAACAGCGTCAAAATACGGGTATGCAGGCAGAAAGAAAAAAAGAAGATATTCCCGCAGGGATGAGCACAGGTATATTATCGCCGGAATTATTTCAATAATTCTGCTTGTGTGCATTTCGGCCGTTCTCATTTCCGATATAACGACCGGTGAAACCGTTCCCAAGGAAGAAAAGGATCCGCACGAAGGTCAGGTGTACCTTTACGACGGCTTTGATTGGATATGGATGACACCGCTGGAGGGCGTTGAGGTAAACGACCTCAACGAGGAGGATTTTTCGGTTTCCAACGGAAAAATCATTTATACCGGTGATAAATATGACGTTCTGAGAGGCATTGACGTTTCAGAACACCAGAAAGAGATCAACTGGCAAGAAGTCGCCGACAGCGGCATTGATTACGCTTATATACGCGTCGGCCGACGCGGGTACACCGAGGGCGGATTATTTGACGATGCGTATTTTGAGAAAAACATTCTTGAAGCGCAGGCCTCCGGCTTGAGAACCGGAGTGTATATTTTCTCCCAGGCCGTATCTGTACAAGAGGCTATCGAGGAAGCAAATTACCTCATAGAAGAGGTCAGGGAATACGACATTCCCCTTCCGGTAGTATACGATTGGGAGAAAATAAGCGAGGACGGCTCCAGAACCTCCGACATTTCCACGGAAACAAGAACAGACTGCGCGGTCGCCTTTTGCGAAACGGTAAGAAATGCGGGATATGTCCCCTGCGTGTATATCAACCGTAATATGGGCTATTACGGCTATGATCTGTCAAGACTTGACGATTATGAGATTTGGTTTTCTCTGCCGGAAAGCGGCTTCCCGAATTTCTATTACCATGTTGACATGTGGCAGTACAGCTTCACGGAAACCGTCCCCGGCATCAGTGTTGAAACGGATATGAACCTCTGGTTTCTCCCGAAAGCAGAGATTTCTCAGTAATACCCGAAATATCCGGAGTATCCGGAGATAACCTGGCAAAACGGAAGGTTCGTCTGCAAAGTCTGCACCTGCTGCTCTGTCAGGAGCGTGCCTGTGACGTTCAGCTGCCTGAGATTCGTAAGCGCCAGCAGCGGCAGCTCCGAGCTTATCATATTGTAAGAGAGATCAAGATACTCAAGATTTGACAGGCTTGCCAGCGGCGTGATATCGGACAGAGCATTGTATGAAAGGTCAAGACTTTTTATAAGCAGTCTGTTTGACGCGCTCTGAAAAACATAGATATTCGAGATGTTGTTCCGCGACAGGTTTATGGTTTCCGGATTGCTGAATTGGCTCAATGCGCTGATATCGAAAATATTCAGTCCGCTCAGATCAATATTAACGGAGTCTCCGTCGAGAGCATAATTGTCGATGTACACCATATATGAAAGTTCAGAATAGGTAATGCGGCAGTTATAGAGATTATTTTCCAGCGTCTGGACAGCATCTCTTGTAAGAGATGTATTATTCTCAATATTAAGTGAAGACAGATTTGTAAGATCAATCAGGCTCAGAAGTCCCTCATTCGTAAGGTTGGTATTCGCCAGCCCCAAGGTTTGCAGGCTTCTGAGTTTTTTCAGCCCGGAAAAGTCATAAATACTGTTGTCTGACAGATGAAGTTCCGTAAGCCCGGTCATATTTCCAAGCGGGACGGTGCTGCCTATATAGTTTCCGGAGGCATTCAAAAAGCGGATGGACGACATACCCATAAGCGGTCTAAGATCCGATACGGCGTTGTTGGATATATTAAGCCATTGGAGCAGCGGCAGATCCATCAGAGGGCTCAGATCCGTAATGCTGTTTCCGCTCAGGTCAAGCCGCTGCAAATTCTTGCAGTTGGAGAGAGCCGAAATGTTCTGCAAACCCATTCCGCTTAGGTTAAGCTCGGCAACCTCGGTATTGAACGTAACACCGCCGAAGCTTATATCCTGATCCTCTTCCTCGACTGCTTCGCTGTGAATAGCACAGTTGGGCAGAGCATCTGCAAGGGCTTTCTGCTGCGACTCGGTAAGCTGTATCCCTTTAATGCTCAAGGTGGAAAGGTTCTTTAGCTGAGACAGACAGCTCAGATCAGAAACGGGATTGTTATCGAGATACAGCGTCCTCAAGCCTGTCAAGGATGTAAGCGGCGAAATATCGGAAATATTATTGTTTGCAAGATTGAGCGTGGTCAGTCCGCCAAGAGCGGATATACCGGTTATGTCGCTTATATTGTTTCCGGCGAGAGAAAGATTGTCAAGCGAATAAAGCTGCTGAAGCTGGGATATGATGGCGTTGCCGAGTCCCATATTATCAAGAGCGATCCCGGTCGTATCGCTTTTATACTGCTTATCGCCAATCGTAACCATATTCGACTGTCTTATGACAGAGCGCCGCGCTTCGAGCTCATCTATCCACTCTATTACCTGCGGATTGCCGGTATCAAGCTTTCTGAGCGTTTCAAGCGCCTTATCATAATTTCCCTGAGATTCATAACACTGCGTCATCATGGCAAGGCACTCATTTGTAGAATCTATCACGGAAGCTTTTCTGAGATATGTGAGCGCAGTATCAAAATCACTTGAGTTGTAGCATGAACGTGCCTGATTCATGTATTCGTTATAGGCTCTTGTATCCGAAATATTCCGCAGAATGATCGACATCATAATGATAACGACGGCAAAGGCCGCTGTGAGAATAATAAAGATTATCTTTTTTCGCTTATCCTGATCGGATACGGCGCTTTTGGCAATGCGCTGTATTTTTTCCTCATTGCTCTCTTTTATCGGCGCATGGACTTTTTCATGCTGCCTTTTAGTGTTTACGACATGCCTTGGATATGAAATATCCCTGACGTTTCTGTTGGTTTCTCTCATAAAGCTGCTCCGGTATCATCCTTACTGTCGCTTGATGCTTCTTTTTCTGCGGCTTCGCCGGAGGAAGCCCGCTCATCATTATTTGCTGTGGCCTCTGATGTTTCCGCAGCAGCCGAAACACCGTCGCCTACAGCTTCAGCGTTTTTTTCGGATGCGCCGAGATTGCCCGCGGTTTGGTCAGTCACGCTTTCATTGCTGATGCTGCCGGCAGAACTTTCTGCGGCGTTTTCCACAGGAAGCGCTTTCGCTTCCTCTTTAACGGGCAGACATTCTTTTTCCTCGGTGTGAGTTCCCGCCGTTTCAGCATTTTTACCGTCTTTATTGACTATCACCTTGGGCTTCTTCATCTTCGGAAGATTCATTTCTTCAATGCTAACTTTATTTTTCATTGCAAAAGCCGCAGACAGTACCGCAAGGATCATGAACAGCAGAGAGATTTCCTGCATCACACCTGAAAAGCTGATGGAATTATTAGGATCCAGCAGCATAAGTGTGCGGTAATCTTTAACATACAGATGGTAGAAAAAGCCCACCGTCAATGTAAGTATCAACAGCCATTTTTTCTTCAGCCAGCCAATTGAGACTGCCGAATAAAGAAAAACGGATATTACACTCAGGGCTATTGATATGATCGTATATGTCAGACTGTTGTACTCAGACGACTTTATAACAAAAAAAGCAAGTATAAAAACAGCCGGCAGGCAGGTAAGCCACAGGAGCTTTCTGCCGAGCAGTATCAGGAACAAAATGAAAACGAGCGAACAAACCACAGGCAGCGCGACCTGTGAAATAATAAAAAATTTATCATTCCATTTTCCGATGCTTCCGATAAGGCAGAACACGCAGGAAAGAGCGAGAAAGATTATTGTTCCATGACAAAAAATACCGTCTTTTTCGATATAATATTTGATTCTGTTCTTTTTCAAGCTTATATCCCCTTTCAAAAAACATTTATAGGTTCTTGTCCCATTCGCCGCCGGTAAATATCCGGACGATTTCCCCGTTTGCTGTAAGCCCTGTTATACTCAAGTCTGGAGCGCCGATCATGAAATCCTCATGTATCATCGAATCGTTCACTCCGAGCGCTTTTGCCTGCTCAGGCGTATACCCGGCAAAGTTTTCAAGACAGCTGGAGTAACCCTGACCAAGCGCAAGATGGCATGAAGCGTTTTCATCGAACAGAGTGTTATAAAACAGTATCCCGCTTTGACCGATAAGCCCGGAATACGGAACAAACGCACATTCCCCGAGCATTGATGCCCCATCATCCATTGAAAGCAGCGCTTTCAGCGCCGTTTCGTTTTTCTCCGCATGGAAGTCAACAACCCTTCCCTTTTCAAATCTCAGGAAGAAGTTTTCTATCATGACGCCACGGTAGCAGAGCGGTCTGGTCGAATAAACGATTCCTTCTGCGTCACCCTTCATCGGGGTAGTAAAAATTTCTTCGGACGGGATATTTGCGTTAAACGCTGTGATGCCGTCTGGCAAATACTCGGCTCCTCCCATGAAGCGCATCTGCGGCATAAGCCCCACGGTGAAATCAGTACCGGTGGAAGCGCTTGAATAATGCAGTCGGCGCAGCTTGAGTGAATTGAGCTTTTCGCAGCGCCTGTGAAGCTCACTATTATGTAATTCCCATTGCCGCATCGGATCCGAGTCCGCCCTGGAGCAGAATATGATTGCCTGCCACAGGCGTTCCACAGCCTCTTCTTCGGAACAGCCGGGGAAAACCTTTTTCGCCCACTTTTTCCCAGGAACCGCCGCAACGCACCATTGATAGCGGTTTTCCATCATGTCCCGGTATTTTTTCGTGATGGCAAAGCGCTTTTGCTGTGCCCTTGCCCATTTTTCCTGATCTATACCGTCAAAAGCGTCCGGATCATCTGAATCGAGATAAATATTGGCAGGCAAAACCTCACAGCGCTGTTTAAGCCGTTCTTCCTCCCACGCGTCAACACCGGAAAGTATTTCTTCACTCTGGTGTTCAATATCAAGCCTGACTGCCGGAGTAAAGCGCCAATCTATGCAAACCTTAGAAGCTCCGGCAAAATAGCATTGCTCAACGAGCATCGCAACAAACTCAAGCTGTTCAGGTTCCGTGCGGATGACTACCTGCTGCCCGTTTTTGATATTTACGCCTTTTCTGGCAATAAGCTCTGCATATTTTCTTAATATTTCTCTGTACATATACCCGCCCCTTTAACTTCGGTTGATTATGCGTGCTTCAAGATAATATCTCTTATCCGCAGCATGCCCGATCGAAAATGTTTTTCTCGGCAGGGCTCCGTTTTCATTTACGTAATCAAAAAGTTCGGTTTTGTCCATGCCGCTGAAAACAAGGCCTACCGTATCTTTTTTCGCTGCCAGTGCCCTGACAGTTTCTTCACCGTGAATATAATCCACGGATGTGCCCTCATGGCGTGAAATATATTCGTCAATAAAGCTCTGCAAAACGTCCGCTTCAAGGCCTTGCACGTAAACAGTGCCGCTGCTGTCCGACGAAATGAATCTGACCTTTTTTCCTTGCTTTCCGCGGAAACGCCGGTGCAGCTCATCTATAAATTCCACAGCATCAACGTTAAAAACTACCCTGTAAATCGGCTCAAACTCAACGCCGTCGCTGTGGATATTCACAAGCTCGGCAAGCGCGTAACGCGCCTCCGGCGTAGCTATCAGTCCGGCGCTCTCCTTTGCAGCTGCCAGAGAATGATTCCCGTCGCCCACGGCAAAAAGCATCTTTCCCTGAGCAGCACGGCTGTCTGCCAGAGTCTCCAGCTTTGAAAGTATCTCTTTTTTTGTATTCTCAGATAAAAGCCATCCTTTTATCCTGCCGCCGCCAAGCATAAGCTCAAAATCGTAGAGGAGCTTCTGAGCAGATGTATCAACGGATTCAAGAAGCATCTCTCCGCCGTCATCCATCAGAATCATTATGTGCGGCAGTTCAAGCGGCGCACCTTTCCTGATATCCACTCTTGCCGGGAGGCGTGAAACGACCGTTCCTTCCGTCGGTCTGATAGCCGAACGGGCACCCGGAGTATAATTGTAATCGTCAAGTGAGAACTTGCCTACAAGTCCTCTTCGTATCTTTCCACCGGTCACTTCGCGCTCTACCAGAATAAGCGCGTCCTTATATTCGGTAAACAATCCCACATCAAGGTATTGTCTCATGGTTTTGTTGATCTCTTTTATTCGTCGTTCCGGCTCGTCATTCAGATATATTTCGGGCAGAGTGATGTTCAAGCAGGAAGGACAATCGCCGACCACTTTTTTTACATTATCCCAATATTCGCCCTGAGATGTAAACTGATCGCATGCAATGGTGGACCATTTTCTCAGATCAGTGTCCGGGATCAAAATATCGGCGGTTGAAAACGGAAGTCTGGAGTGCATATATGTACCTCTCGGTTATATTATACCAAATTGATTGCAGTAAAAATAATTGACGGAAAATAAACTTTGTATTAAAATAATTCCATAAAAATCAAGGAGAAACAAAAATGAAAGTAATTGAATCAAGCTTTGAAAACGGAACCGTCACCGCCCGGCTTATTCTCGACAAAGGTGATCTTGATGAGTTTTCCACGCCGCAGAAGGCTGTTGAATATTATATTATGTTCCATGCAAAATCTCTCGGAATAGATTCACTGCTCTTCACACGCGTTACCGCAATGGATGAGCATGAGGACGGTTCGCTCGAAATGCGTTTTGAAGCGGCGGCATCTCCCAAGGTTGTGCTTGGGCAGTACAAAGGAGTGCCTGTGGACATCGGCCATTGTGAGGATTTTGAAGAGGCCGCCGTAACCGCCGCCGCATACAATGCAAAGGTCGAGCTTTCGCTGCTGATCGTCAACCGCAAGCTCGATACCATAAAGCTTGAGCTTGAGACAGAACTTCTGCAAAGCGTTTCCCTCAACGCCTTGACAGACGTATACGCAATCTTATCTGAGCTTGACAGTGAGCGGGACGAAGAAACCCGCTGGGCTGACGCTATGGAAGTCTCCGAAAGCTATCTCAACATGGGGATGCAGGACATTGACTATTTCGCCGAATGCATCGGAGACGTATGCTTTGAAGCGGAAAATGATGAAATAATAAAAGCCGTTGAGCGGAGAGCCAAAGCAAGAAACACGCTTCCCCCGGAGGTTATAGGTGAACAGGTTTTCGAGGCCTTCCTGCGTTCGCAGGGAAGTTCATACAAGCAATGGCTCGAGGAAAACCGCCGTGAAGCCGAAAGGCAGTGTATGGTGGATTTTCTTCTGACCGCCGTTGTTGACGCCGAGAGCATAGCCGCAAGCGACGCCGAGCTTGATAAAGCGGTATATGAGCTGGCGGTTCAGTATCAGATGAGCGATAAGGATGTACTTGCAATAGTCGGCGAAGAGGCGTTGAGGCATCAGATAAAGATGACAAAAGCACGGCGCATGATAGCGGAAAGCGCAAGAAGCATTTGACCCTTTCAGAGAGCACAAAATGTGCTCTCTTCTTTTATACCTTATGCAAATTTCTTTTCCATCGTGAGAATATTTTTACCGTCAGAATATGAATAAGCAACCTCATCCATGATTTTTTTTACCATAAATATTCCAAGACCTCCGATATCGCGCTCCTCCGCACTCAGTGTAACATCCGGCTCAGCGTTTTCAAGAGGGTTGAACGGCACACCGCTGTCGGACAGTATAAGCAGTGCTCTATCACCGTAATATTCAATACGCAGCTCCGCCTTACCGTCCGACTCAGGATATGCGTAGCTTGCCACATTTACAAAAGCTTCTTCAAGGGCAAGACAAATCTGATTCATGCTCTTCATCGGGCATCCGCACTTTTCAAGACAGCTTTCGGCAAAGCCGAGCACGTCATCCAAACATTCCAATTTTGCTTTGAAAGAGGAAAAAAAGATTTTATTTGACATATTATCACTCGTCCTATGCAAAAAATCAGAAACTGCTAAGTATTTAATACGAGATATCCCGATTTTTGTTACATGACAAAAGAATTATTTTATCATTTCTATAAAATCTCCCTCGCTGATGACCTTTATTCCGAGACTTTCCGCCTTTGTAAGCTTACTTCCGGCTTCCGCACCGGCAAGAACAAAACTTGTCTTTTTGCTGACTGAGCCGGACACCTTTCCGCCGAAACTCTCAATAATAGCGCCGGCCTCATCGCGCTTATAGTTATTCAACGTTCCTGTCAACACAAATGTCATTCCGGCAAATCTGTCGTCTTTTATTTCCTCATGGCTTGTAAAATCCACCCCGGCGGCGCGCAGACGCCCTATAAGATGCAGCGACTGCGGATTAGAAAACCACTCGGTGATAAACTGTGCGGTGATTCCGCCGATATCCGGAATAAGAGTAAGCTCGTTTATATCGGCACTGACAAGAGTGTCAAGATTTCCAAAGTGAGAAGCAAGCACCTTGGCTGCTTTTTGCCCGACCTGCCTGATGCCGAATGCGCATATAAGCCTCGATAATCCGGCGGACTTGCTTTTTTCGATAGCATCGATCAGATTATTCGCCGACTTTTCGCCCATGCGATCCAGCATAGCGACAGACTGCGGCTCAAGATAATATATATCCGCCGCTGATTCAACAAGCTTGTTTTTTATAAGGCTTTCGCACACCGAAATACCGAGACCTTCAATATCCATCGCCTCTCTAGATGCAAAATGCGCGATATTTCTCAGCACTTGTGCGGGACACTCCGGGCTTGTACATCTGTATGCAGCGCCGTCAATGTCACGAACGACAGGAGAGCCGCATTCCGGACATTTATCCGGCATAGTAAACGGTACGGTTCCCTCCGGCCTTTTATCGGCCGCAACAGCAACCACCTCGGGAATGATCTCGCCGGCCTTCTGAAGGACTACCGTATCCCCTATTCTGATATCGAGCCTTGATATATTATCCTGATTATGAAGCGTCGCTGCGGATACGGTAGTTCCAGCAAGCCTTATCGGCTCAACAATGACCTTAGGCGTCAGAACGCCCGTTCTGCCGACCTGAACAATAATATCCTTGACCCTGCTTTCCTTCTGCTCCGGCGGATATTTGAACGCGACCGCCCAACGAGGCGCCTTTGCCGTGCTGCCGAGCATTGCGCGTTGTGAGAGATCGTTTATTTTTATTACCGCCCCGTCCATTTCATACGGGAGCGCATCCCGGTTTTCTCCGAGCCAGTGTATTTGCTCCACGCACTCCTCTATCTTGCCAAAGCGTTTATAAGGAATGACCGGGAAGCCCATTTCACGCATCGCGTCAAGCGTCTCCGCATGAGTATGGTATCTCATATCAGATGAAAACTGCATATTGAAAAAGACGATATCAAGTCTCCTTGAGGCAGCGATCCTGGGATCAAGCTGACGTATGGAGCCGGCAGCCGCATTCCTTGGATTTGCAAGCGGATTTTCTCCGCGTATCTCCCTTTCTGCGTTGATTTTTTCGAAAGCCGCCTTGGACATATATACTTCGCCGCGGACTATCAGCCTTTCCGGCGCATTATCTATCCTCAGCGGGAGCGACCGGATAGTCCTTAGATTTTCGGTCACATTTTCACCTGTAATGCCGTCGCCTCTGGTTGCCCCGCGGATAAAAACGCCGTTTTCATATTCAAGCGACATGGACAGTCCGTCTACCTTGGGTTCAACGCTGAAATCGTGCGGCGCCGATATCAGCGAGTCCATACGGCTGCCGAATTCAAAAAGTTCATCATAAGAAAAAACGTCTGTGAGGCTTTCAAGCGGAACCTGATGCGTGACGGGTTCAAACTGTGAAAGCGCCTGACCGCCGACGCGCTGGGTCGGTGAATCGGGAGTAATCAGTTCCGGATGCTCACTTTCAAGCGTTTTGAGCCGCTGCATCAGCATATCATACTCATAATCCGAAATTTCGGTTCTGTCATAAACGTAATATAGCTTGCTGTGATAGTTCAGCTCTTTTCTGAGTTTTTCGATTTGTTTTTTTACGTCCATCTTAATTCTCCATGGGTTCTATCAGCACAAACAGTTTAATTGCCCCGCGCACGGAGGATTTCAGTCATTGCATATCAAAAAGGGTCTGCGGAACATTCCCGACGACTACCGTATCAGCAATAAGCACCTCGGTACGAACCTGACTGCTCTCGGTTCCCCACGGAAGCAAAACGCTGACGTCAACGATCACATCAATATTTATCTGATGCTTTGTCTGATTTATTCCCGCGCTGATAAGATTGTTATTGAACTCAACTCTTGAAGATGTAAGCATAAGGATCTTGACGGGGATTTTCGGGCCGCGGCCCATGAGCAAGCTTACACCCGTAAGGTTGCCGACGGGTATTGAGACTGAGATCGTGTTATTTGACGTAGAATCGACCGTCCTGCTGAGTATTTCCGCTGAAAGGCTGTTTATCCTCGACATATTGCAGCTTACCGCGCTGACATCTCCGTTATCCGCTTTTTCAAAAGAGACGAACCAGTCGGCGTCATAATTCTGTTCCCTGAAAATATCCGCAATGGTGCGGTTGACCTTGACGGTGACAATGTCGCATGCATCGGAAACCGCTATCTGCGATGATATATCGTTCAGGAAAAGAAATGCGCTCGCCACAAAAAGAAAAAGGATCGCAGTCACCGAAAGGAAAATCATCCTCTTTTTACTTTTTGAGGCGTCATTTTTCAAGTTGCTGCTGTCAAGATATATGTACCGGGACTTGCGGTGAAACAGTTTTCTTAAATACATGGATTCATCTCCCCCATGTATTATATGCCGCTTTATTCCTCCAACATGGCACTTACAGCCATCATTACTCCCAATTTACCGGACTCAAAGGTAAGTCCTCCCTGCATATACACGGTATACGGCTCCCTTATCGGTCCGTCGGCAGAAAGTTCAATAGACGAGCCCTGTATAAACGAACCGGCAGCCATAATAACCGGGCAGTCATATCCCGGCATCGGCCACGGCTCCGGGGTAACAAAAGAATCAACGGGTGCGCCGGATTGTATTCCAAGGCAAAATTTTTTCATTCGCTCCGGTGATTTGAGTTTTATCATCTGGATAATATCCGAACGCTCTGCATTATAAGCCGGAGAGCTTTCAATCCCCAGCTCATCCATCATCGCCGCGCAGAAAGCCGCCGTTTTAAGTGCCTGTGCAACGGTATGCGGCGCAATGAACAGCCCTTGAAAAAGCAAGCGGTTATTTCCAAGCGTTGAACCGCACTCCCCGCCGATTCCAGGCGTGGTCAGGCGCATCGCTGCACGCTCAACAAGCGCTGCTTTTCCGGCGATATATCCGCCTGTCGGCGCAATTCCCCCGCCCGGATTTTTTATAAGAGAGCCGGCAATTATATCTGCCCCCACCTGTGTAGGCTCTATCACATCCGTAAATTCACCGTAGCAGTTATCGACCATTATACTGGCCTCAGGATTTACTCTATGGACTATATCACATATCCTGCCGATTTCTGCGACCGACAGTGCCTTTCGATCTTCGTAGCCGCGTGAACGCTGTATCATAACGGCCGCAACTCTTCTGTCAGCGGCGGCTTTTTCTATTTTTTCATAATCCGGTTCACCGTCGGCGGCAAGCGAAACCTCGGCATAATCAATCCCGTAGAATTTAAGAGAACCATGACAGCCTCCTGAAATGCCGATAGCACTCCTCAGCGTATCGTAGGGTGTTCCGGTGACAGAAAGAATAACGTCACCGGGCTTTACCGTGGCGAACATTGCCGCAGTAAGGGCATGTGTACCGTTTACAAAATTGATCCTGACAAGCGCGGCTTCCGCACAAAATATACGGGCATATATTTTGTCAAGAACCTCCCTGCCGAGATCGTCATAGCCGTATCCCGTTGTTCCGGCAAAGCAGCTTTCGGACACTTTATTCTCCTGAAAGGCTTCCATGACTTTTTTTGTATTTTGCATTGCAACTGCGTCGATTTTTCCAAAAACGGGTCCAAGTTTCTCGGTCGCCTTCTCTGCAAACTCATATACTTCCGGTCTGATTTCCGATATTTTCATTACTTAAGCTCCATAATTATTTTTTTGAAGTATTTTCCTCTCTCTTCAAAATTTTTAAACCGATCAAAAGCGGCGCAGGCCGGAGAGAAAAGGACGATGTCGCCGTCCACCGCCGCTGACGCGGCGGCAAGAACGGTCTCTGTGAAATCATCAATTTTGACCGTTTCGAGTCCGCTATTGCCGTAAAACCTTGAAGATGTTATCGCCGCTTCTATCTTATCGGCGGTATCGCCCGTAAGAAAAACCTTTTTTGCCATGCGGCAAAGATCGTCGCCGAGGCCGTCAAACGGAATGTGCTTATCGTATCCGCCGGCAATGACGATAGGCTTTACCTTCATAGCTCTCAGTCCCGCTGCGGTTCTGCTGGGGCTTGTGCCGATAGAATCGTTTATGTATGTCACGCCTCCGCGCACACGCACAAGCTCAAGGCGATGCTCGACCCCGGAAAAACTCCCGGCGACGCAGCGGCAATCATCATCGCTGACAAGTCCTTCAATCGCTGTAAAGGCCGCAAGATAGTTGAGCACATTATGCTCTCCCGGCAGCAGAATATTGTCGGTATGCATAAGCTCTGTTACATTACAATCCTTGGCACGATAAATTATCCCGTCTTTGCAGAAGCAGCCATGCCGAACCTCCGATTTGTCGGAAAAATATGAGATCCGACTTTTGGCAAAGCCCGCATAATAATCGCTGTGCGCATCATCAAGGTTCAAAACAAGCCTGTCACCGCTGTCCTGCATCATAAAAATATTGCGCTTGGCATCGATATAATCCTGATAATCTTTATGCTTATCAAGATGATTCGGCGAAATATTTGTGATCACCGCAATATCCGGTTTGCAGCGCATGCTGTGCAGCTGAAACGAGCTTAATTCGAGCACTGCAATATCGCTTTCTTTGAAGTGCGGTATCTCGCACAGTAGCGGAGTGCCTATATTGCCGCCAAGATGAACTGTGCAGCCGGCATGTTTCAGAAGCTCCGAAATGATCGTGCTTGTGGTCGTTTTCCCGTCTGAACCTGTTACCGCAACGGTACGGCACGGGCAAAGGGCGAAAAAAACTTCCATTTCCGAGGTTATAACGCTCCCTTTTTCTTCCGCCGCTTTAAGATGCTCATCAAAAGGCATGAGCCCGGGTGTGCGGAAAATGATATCATGGTCAAGCCCGTCAAGGTACTTCTCGCCAAGCTTCAGCTTGGCGCCCCGGCTTATAAGATCCAATGCGTCCGCCCCTAACTGTGCAAAGCTTCGTTTATCACAGCCCGTTACATCGCACCCGAAGCTGAGAAGCAGTTTTATCAGCGGAAGATTGCTCACGCCAAGTCCAACAACGGCGATCCTTTTATCCTTTATTGAAATGATATAGTCGTTTAATGTCAAGTCTGATCCCCTCGCAATCAGTTTATTATAAATCTTTTCGGGCGTTAATACAAGATTTATTATTGACTTGCGGCGCGCAAATGATTAAAATACATTCATCGAGTATGCCGAACGACCGCGGGCGCAAGGCGAAAGTCTGCGTGTGAGGAAAGTCCGGGCTCCGCAGGGCAAGGATAACGGGTAACGCCCGCCAGGGGTGACCCTCGGACAAGTGCAACAGAGATATACCGCCGCTTTTTGCGGTAAGGGTGGAAAAGTGAGGTAAGAGCTCACTCGTAGCATGGAGACATGTATACGCTGTAAACTCTATCCGGAGCAACGCCGTGGGAGAACATACGGTCGGCCCGGCCGTTCTCAGGAGGCGGCTTGATTCTTTCGGCAACGAAAGAACTAGATAGATGGTCGTTTAAGACAGAACCCGGCTTACAGACAGACTCGATTTTTCTCCGCAGCCGTTCATTCGGCTGCGGAATTTTAGATATTTGTGCTTTTATGCTTTACTTTTTTAAATTATTGTAGTAACATTAAAATGTAAAATGATAGGCAAAGCAGAACGGAGGGTTCATATGAATAAGCTCCCAAGAAAACAACGGTGCGAAGAAATGTACGACGCTATTCTTACTTTAAAAACAAGGGAAGAGTGCATGAAGTTTTTCAGCGATCTGTGCTCAATTTCAGAGCTTATGGCGATGGAGCAGAGGTATCAGGTCGCCTCGTGCCTTGATGACGGAATGATATATAACGATATCCTTGAGCTTACCGGCGCATCTTCCGCCACAATAAGCCGTGTAAACAGGTCTTTGCAGTATGGTGCGGGCGGATATGATATCGTTTTCCCGCGCATCAAGAGCAGGGAGGAAAAAAAGTGAGCTGCTACGGTCCGCTCGCGGCATGGTATGATGAATTGACAGGCGATGTACCGTATTCGTCCTTTGCAGACTGTTACGAAAGGGAATTTCATAGCCGCACGGGAGAATTCAAGCTTTTACTTGATCTTTTCTGCGGAACGGGAACGCTGACGGATATTATGGCGCGGCGCGGGTATGAGATGATCGCAGTGGATGCATCAGAGGATATGTTGATGCAGGCGCGGGAAAAGTTCTCCGGTGATGGGCAAACGCCGCTTTTTCTCTGCCAGGAGGCAGCGGAGCTTGATCTTTACGGCACAGTGGATGCTGCATACTGCTCTCTCGACGGAATAAATTACATTCCGCCCGATGAGCTGCCCGTACTTTTTTACAGGCTTTCCTGCTTTATACGCCCATCCGGTCTGTTTCTCTTTGATATACGTTCTCCCGAGTGGATAGAGTCAATGGACGGCCAGATATATGTTGACGAGCAGAATGACGTGCTGTGCCTGTGGCGCGCCGAAATCGGCCGCAATGAGAAATGCATATACTACGATATGGATATTTTCTCAAAAAAAGGAAGCTTGTGGGAGCGCTCCGAAGAAGAACACATCGAGTATATATATAGCTTTGAATATCTTGAAAACCTCCTCCTTTCGAAAGGCTTCTGCAATGTAAAGATCATCGGCGACGGCCCACAGAGTGATTTGGGTAGAATCACAATATCGGCAGAGCGGGTTTCAGACAAATAAACCTGCAAAGTAAACGACTGTTCACAAAACTTTAGCGTGAACAGTCGTTTACTTTATTAGAATTTCCCGCTCCTCCCGCCATGCGTTCTGCCGGAAGAGCTTATGTGGGTCGTTGTTCCACCGCCGGAAAGATCGGTTGACCTAGTTTGTGGCTCCGGCTTCTTTACACGGTTTACCTGCGAATGTATAAATCTATCGTTTGAATATGTCAGCTTAAAGCTGCCGTCCCGCAAGTAATTGGATGCTTCCGTCTTCTTGACAACGGATTTATGTTTGCTTTTCATTATCGCAACCGCAATAAACCCTATCGCTAAACCAATCACGATATTTATCGGGATCAGCTCTATCGGGTTTAGTTCTGCCGCTTCTGTTTCTGCACCGCTTTGGCGTTCATATGCAGCGTTATATAAAATTTCACCGCTGGCTGAGATAAAGTCAATCGCCGCATTCGCCCAATTGCTCGCGGATAGATCATCAACAAATGACTCTTCCAGATAATCCAGTGCATTGTCAGTTACTGCGCTCACACCATACCCGTGCGTAGTGGTTGCAAATTCTCTGTCACCGACTGCTATAACAAGCATTATGCCGCTATCGGAATCGCCATAGCCATAGCCGTTATAGTCATAGAAATCATCCGCAAAGGACTGAATATCTTTGCCGTCCGTGCTTTTGACAAATACAGCCGCTACATCACATTTATATTGATCGCTTATACTGTCCGCCAGGCTGTTGAGCTTATTATAATCAGATTCGGACAGGACGCCTGCCAAATCGACAACCCGTGAATATGATCTGCTTTCGGGAATGGCATTTCCGCTCTGCGCATTTTCCGCCATACTTCCATCAGACATAGAATTCAGAAGTACCCCGGCTGCGTCAAGAAATGCCGAAACTGCCGAGTCATAGTCGGTTTGCGAATCGTAGGCTTCAAAAAGAGTCTGCGCATCTGCTTCCGTCAGGTTTTCGTATACATTCTTGGTGAGGTATATATAACAGTTCTGCGTGTCAACACAATCGAGAAGCATAATTCCTTCGCCTGTTCCGAACTTTTCTTCAAAAAGCCGCTGAGCCTGCTCATTGCCGTTCGTGTCTGGTACAGAATCTGTTATTGCACAGCTTGCAATATAGCCGGAGCTTTCTGCGATCTCCCGTGCCTGATCGTTTAAAAGCTCCATTTCCTGGATATACCCATAGTCGTCAAAGACAAATTCTTCCGTGCCGTAAGCAGCTGACAGCACAACCAAAAGCAACAGGGCGGAAAGAAATGCTGAAGTAATTTTTTTCATGTCGTCCCCTCCTGTTAAAATGCCCCAAGCAGAAATTCGACCGCCGTGAGGATCAGCGCAGCCACGCCGCCGTAAATAAACCGCATTTTCCATGCAAGTTTTTTATCAACAGGCAAATCTCCGACAAATTTTCCCGTCTGCCCGTTCATTGCAAATATGAACTTCTCTCCGTTCCATGTGGAGTTCAAAATCCAGACCGGCAGCAATACATATTTTGCTTTTCCGTTTGAGACCCTTACCCTGCCGCTGTCCTGCGTCACGGAAAGATATCCGCCGGTCGTGGAACGAAGAAGCGCCAGTGCGCTTTCCTTAACACGGCCGTTTGCCGTTTCCACGCATGTTTCTGCCGGCATATCATACTTGTCGGCAAAGAATCCGCTCAGATATGATGTTCTGAACTCAACCGCCGTTGAAAGATCAAAGGGTTCGAGCGATTCCATAAGCTCGTCAGACATCTTCTTGGAGCCGTCCACCGGTATATTGTCAAATAAAGCACGGCCGCAGCGCTCAAGCTGATAATAACGCGTCTCTGTATAATCGAACTCATTGTCACTCCACGTTCTCACTTTGGTTGCAGAAAATTCAGCGTCGGCTCTTGACTCCGCATCAAAAATCCAGAACGGGACATATACGCCTTTTATTTCATCAAGATGATTTTCCTCTGCAAACTGTTTCGGAAGGAGCTTTTTGCCTTTAAAATGCTCACGCAGAGATTTCTTTGCCGTCTCTTTATCCAGCGTAAACGGAACTATCATATCAGGCTTCAGCGCGCCTGAGAGAGACGCCGGTATAATCGTTGGATTGCCGCAGTACGGACAGCTTGTTGCGGCCGTGGTTTCTTCACAGATAAGCTCCGCGCCGCAGCTCGGACAGTTATACGCATGCAGACCTGACGATTCAGATAATTCATCACTGCCTTCCAAGTCCCATGCATCCCCTGGTGCCGTGGCCGACTGGCTGGCAGCTGCCGCGGCATTTTCGCCTTTATAAAGCTCCTCTATCTCTGATACTTCAAACACACTGTCGCAGTAATCACAGACCATTTTCCCGCTGCCGCTGTCAAAATGGATCGGTCCGGTGCAGGCGGGACATTTGTAGTTTGTAACCTGATTTGCCATTTGCTCACCTCGAAATTATATAATAAGTTTATCGCCAGAGATATTTTTGAACTTTTATTGCTCAAATCTTTCCGGCATTTCCCGCTTATCGCTGAGCAGAGGGATATACCAGCTGTCATAGTAATACGGAAAGCGGACATTTCCCGCTTCCAATGCATCATCCCATATATAGCCCCACGGACGCAAAAAAACAAAATAGTCAAATCCGCCGTTTTGTCCGTCGTAGTGTGCCGAAAACGAAATTACATTTTCAAATGCTTCGTTATCAGGCTCAATTACCCATGTATTCTCTTCTATATCACTGGAAAAGAAAAAACCGGATTCCGAGACTGCTCTGCCGTAACCGTCCGATTGGAAAAAATCAAGACTGAGCTCAACTGCCGAAACAGGCTCCGAAAACGAACTGTTTTCATCCCAAAGGACAATCTTTCCGGAGTTATCGCTTTTTACATCGACCCTTGCGAAGCAGTCGAAGTACATTCCATCCAGATTTTCCCATTCACCGGAAGCATTTTCAAGATGCCAATAACCGTACCAATCACCGCTCCATCGGTTATTGGTCAATGTCTCTTCGGCAGCTTTCTCCCAATCGGGCAGCCGGGAATCGCCGCTGGAAAAGCAATATGTGACCCCCTGCCCGAAAAGATCAACGGCGCATACGCCGTCTTTCAGTGTACCGCTGGATTGGAATTGTCCCATAGAGAGTATGAAAACGTCGTCCGCATAATTCCATGTACCTTTGCAGCTTTTGCCGTTTGCTTCAAGCTTCGCCTTACCGTTTCCGCAAAGCGTCAACACCGGAGCTGCGGAGTAAAATCCACCCATTTCAAGCTTGGTTCCGTCTTTGATTATCTGCTCACAGATATAAGTTCCGTCACCGGCTGAAGTGCTTCTGCCGCAGGCCGAAAGAAGCAGCAGGAAAAGTATGGCAATAAAATATTTTTTAGTCATTTTGTTTATAACACAGTCCATGCGGTTTAGCGCATGGACTGAAATAATCAAATCATGTCGTTATTATCAAACGGATCTCCGCATTCCGGACAGAATTTTGGAGGTTTTGTGGGATCCTCAGGCTCCCAACCGCATTTATCGCATTTATACTGCGGTACGCCGGCGGGTTTCTTTGCGCCGCATTCGGAGCAGAATTTGCCTTTGTTCTGTTTGCCGCATGAGCAGACCCAGAAATTCGTCTCAGGCTTTTTCGCGCCGCATTCCGGACAGAATTTGCCGTTTACCCTTGCACCGCACTGTGAGCACACCCATTCATCCGCTGTCGGAACGCTCTGCGCATTGGACTGCGGATGGTTCGCCGCCATCTGATAAAGGCTCTGCGCATTGACGCCTCCTGCGCTGCCCGCCATATTCATACCCATAAACGCCATTGCTGCGCCGCCCTGATTTCCGGCAGCGGTCTGCATAGCCGACGCCTGTGCGCCAACAATGTGAGCCGCCGCCATCGTCGGGTCACGGAAAGCCGCATTGCGCTGCAGCTCCTTTATCATCTGCTCATCCTCGGCGCTTGCTTTGACGCTCGACACGCCGAAGGAAACGATCTCTATACCTCGGAGATCTCGCCATTTTGAGGACAGGACATCATTAAGCGCATCCGCAAGCTCCAGAGTATGTCCGGGCAAGGATGAGTAACGGATACCCATATCCGAAATTTTGGCAAAAGCAGGCTGCAAAGCCGTAAGAAGCTCAGTCTTGAGCTGACCGGATATCTGGTCTCTCGTATATTCATCTGCAACGTTGCCGCAGATGTTTGTATAGAAAAGCAACGGGTTTGAAATTCTGTAGCTGTATTCGCCGAAGCAGCTGATCGCGATATCAACATCAAGCCCCACATTCCTGTCAACAACGCGGAAGGGGACAGGAGACGGTGTGCCGTATTTATTGCCGACAAGTTCCTTTGTATTGAAATAGTAAACCCGCTGATCTTTAGGCGCTTCCCCGCCGAAAGTGAAGCGTTTACCGATGTTTTTGAACACCTCGACTACGCTTTCGCCGAGATTGCCGGAAAATATCGTTGGTTCGGTCGATGAATCGTATTTGAATTCGCCCGGTTCGGCACAGACTTCGACGATTTTTCCCTGTTCGACGATGAGCATGCACTGACCGTCCGCCACAGCAACAATCGAACCGTTTGAAATGATGTTATCCGCCCCGTACTTGTTGGATGAACGCGAACCGAGCCTCTTTTTGCCCTTTACAGCGAGTACATTTTCGGAAAGCGCGTCACAGTAAAAGTATTCCTTCCATTGATCGGCAAGTACTCCGCCGGCAGAACCGACCGCTGCTTTTAAAAGTCCCATAGACTGTCTCCTTTATCAAAAATTGATTATTTATTCCTCACTGCCTTTTTTTCTCATAAGGTAATAGGCACCTGTTCCCGTTCCGACAAGGAGAAGCGCAGATACCGGGATCAGCCACCAGCCGCTGCTGCTTCCATTATTGTTCACCTTTCCAGAAGCGGCATTTTCGCCCCCGTTGGCACCTGTGGCAGCTGTATCCACTTTGCCGGTGACGGAGTTATCATTATATGTAGGAGCATTAGTTGCCTGAGGATCTCCGCCGTTTATGTTGAGGCTTGCCGTTTTGGCATCCACATCGGAAGCTGAGCCGGCAGGAATTATCTCGCTCTTATTTGCTTTGCATACGGTACATGTATACAAGCGTGCGCCGTTTGAAGTTTCTGTCGGCTCTTTTGTGATAACGCCCTCATCCCATGTATGGTCTGTACGTGGAATCTCCTGCGTTTCTGTCTCACCGCATACTTCACATGTACGAGTCTCTATTCCCGTTGTGACACAGGTCGCGGGTTTTGTGACCTCCCATTCGCCGAAAGTGTGAACATGAGAACCGTCTGCCGCCGTCTGAGCGTCGGTTGAAGCCGCGGCTGTGCCGCCGTTTGCAGCTGTGCCGTTACCGGCAGCGGTACCTGTACCGTTGCTTACCGTTACATAAAAAACATCGCTTGAGCCGTTATAGCTGACCTCTATCGCCGTCTGGCCGACGGAATTGAGTACAGACGGGTATACGCTGAGACCGGAGCCGTTAGTTGACTGCCAGCTTCCGGAGAAACCGTCGTAAACGGTTACGACAAGTCCGCTCAGATCGACCGCCGCCCCCTTGGTGTAGCTGAGCTTGTTCGGGCGGTTTGTGATCTCTATCCCGGAATACGTGACCGGAACCATGTCGGTGAATACCTCTTCACTGCGCAGCTCACCCGAAACGCTGTATACTCCGGCACAGTAATATACGGTGCCGAGTATCTGTTCTGGCGTATAGGCGTTGCCGATCGCACCGTTAACAGCAAAAATTTCATTGCGGTTTCCGGTATAGCTCATATACCACTGATAGCAGATATATCCGCCGTCATAGCTGCTCGCCTCAACTCTGAGCGCACCGGGAATATCCCCTCGTGTGCCCATAAACGAACTCGGCCCGCTTGTAATGACCGGAGCAGATACCGAGGAAGAAACAGGATAATTATTACCCCACGACTGATCACCGCCCCATGTCGGACTGCCCCAGGACGAATCGTATCCGCCCCAAGGGTCAAAATACTCATCCGGCTGAGGAAGGCCGGAGTCATAATATCCCGTTGCAAAAGCCTGAACCGGCAGCAGGCAGAAAACAAGAAGAAGCACCGCTGTCAATTTTGATATTTTCTTTATCATATCTAATCCCTCCGTACTGCCCTATTGGCAGACAACTGTTCCTTTACAGTTTACCATATTATATACATATTTTGCAACATATAGCGAAAAAAAGTTTTGATAGCTGCACCGGGACACTCCTTCATGTCACCGCTTATGCAGCACGTCGGATAAACTGTGCTCTCCGTTGACAAGCCGCATGAACGATATCATGGCTTCGTCATCCATAAGCCCTGTTTTTCTGCCTATGCACCTGAACGGCATATTGAGAAGAAACGCAACCTTGTTTGCGCTCTCCCCTTTTCCTATCGCTGTCAGCCCCAGATTTACCGTCTTGAAAGCCCTGTACATTTTTTTGCCTATGCCGCTTTTAAGATATTCGCTTTGTGCGATGCAGTCGTTCATCTCAAGCGGTTTGTGCCTGTTCCAGGTTCTTCTCGGCGGATTTTTCCCGAGCAGCGCGGCAAATTCCTCATCGGAGACGCGCTGTACATTGCATGTCTTGTATGCGTCAAGCGTTTTCCCCTCATAAGGATCGTCAACCGGAGCTCCCTCCTTTTCAATGCAGAGCGTGAGACGTATATCCGTTGAAGACGCACCTACAAGCACACGGTATTCTCCTGGTTCTGTCACCCAGCCGTTTTCCGCCGTGCTCCACAGCGCAAAGCTGCGCTCGTTAAGCTGTATGCATATTTCCTTTGTCTCTCCCGCAAGAAGATAGACTCTTTCAAATCCTTTTAGTTCCTCTTTCGGTCTGAAAATTCCGTTTGTGTTCGGAGAAATATAGAGCTGCGCAACCTCGGCGCCGTCTGTCGCGCCGGTATTGGTCACGCTGAAGAATACTCTGTCGTTTTCAATGCGCAATCCGCTGTATTCAAAGTCGGTATAGCTCAATCCGAACCCGAACGGATACATTGTCGGAACCCCCGCTGTAGTATAGTAGCGGTATCCGACAAATATGCCCTCACGGTACTCGCAGGTGTTTTCCGCTCCGGGATAGTACGGTGATGACGGCACCGACGCAAGGTTAAGAGGAATCGTTTCGCTCAGCTTGCCGCTTGGATTGACCTTGCCAGTCAATATCCGCGCCATTGCCATTGCCCCGGCCTGACCGCCGAGATAACCGTGGATTATTGCTTTCGCGTATTTATGCCACTGCATTTCAATGACGCAGCCGCATGAAAGCACAACCGCTACAGAGCTGTTTACAGCGCTTACCGCCTTGAGAAGTTCTGTCTGATTGTCCGGAAGCAGCATATTTTCCCTGTCAACATATTCCGATTCGATACTCTCGTCAAGGCCGAGATATAGAAGCACGGTATCCGCTTTTTTCGCAAGCGTGAGCGCTTCATCCATAAGGTTTTTGTCGCTTTTCCCGTTCCTTCTGAAGCCTTGGGCATAGCCTATCACATTCGTGCCCTGATACTTCAGGCTGTCAAGCGCATTGTCCAGAAGCGTAGGAATTATTTCTGAGCTTCCTCCGCCCTGATACCTCGGTTTTTCTGCAAATGAGCCGATAACGGCCACTTTTCTTTCACGGCCGACGATGGGCAGAATATTATCCTCATTTTTCAGGAGTACGGCTGTTTCCTCGGCAACGCGCTGAGCGAACAGGTGATGCTCGGCTCTGTCGTAGGATATATCCTTTTCAAGAGCCTTTTCGGTTGAAAACACAAATTGCAGCAGCTTATCCGCCTGCTCATCAAGAAGCCGCTCATCCAGTTCTCCGGCTTTTATCGCCTTGACGACCTGTCTGTCTGTTATTCCGCCGCATGCGGGCATTTCCAGCGTAAGCCCAGCCTTAAGCCCTTCTACGCGGTCGTTGGCGGCGGCCCAATCGGAAACTGTCAGCCCGTCAAAACGCCATTCTCCACGCAGTATTTCCTTGAGAAGATGCATATTCTCACTGCCGTACACACCGTTGACGCGGTTATAGCACATCATCACGGCTTTGACGCCGCCCTCTTTTACCGCCATCTCAAAAGCCGGGAGATAGATTTCTCTCAGTGTACGTTCATCCATGACGGAATCGACCGTCATTCTGTGAAGCTCCTGGGAGTTCGCCGCGAAATGCTTTACGCAGGCGTATATTCCATGCGATTGGATACCGCGTATAAGCGCGGCTGCAAGCTTACCCGCAAGATAAGGATCTTCGGAGAAATATTCAAAATTCCGCCCACACAGAGGATTTCTCTTTATATTTATCCCCGGTCCGAGCAGCATGGCGATTTTTTCGGAAACGGCTTCCTTCCCCAAATGCTCTCCCAGTTCCTCGAGAAGGCGCTTATCCCATGAGTTGGCAAGCCCTGCGGCACTTGGGTAGCAGGTAGCCGGAAATGATTTGCTGAACCCGAGGTGCTCCTTACCGTCTACAGTCTTTCTCAGCCCGTGCGGACCGTCTGTCATAAGCGCAGAGGGAATACCAAGCCTGTCTACATTCTGGGTGTGCCAATTATCCTTACCTGACATCAACGAGGCCTTTTCTTCAAGTGTAAGATGCGAAATAAGAAAATCGTACTTCATTATATTCCTTCCTCCCTGCTCGCAGAAATATAAGCGCTCATCTGTTGAAAACGTTTATAAGCACCGTTTTGAAAACCAAGCGGTGTATAGCCTTTTCTGTCAATTCTCTTTCTCTGCCTTCAAGCTTTGCCGCTTTTCGCTTCATATCTCTTATTCTTATTTTATATGCCAGTCCGAAAGCCTTTTTTTCTTCTTTCGTTTTATACTCTTTAAGTTCTCTGAGATATTTTTTTGCTTCTTCTCCGGCGGATGCCAGATAGCGACTCTCTTCCCTTGCCATAATCCTTCCCCCCGATTTTTCTTATGTTATCTTTTATTTTATCATACATAACTCCGATATGGAAGCGGCTTTTATCCGGTACCGGACAAAATCTAAAGGTTCTAAAATAAATGTTGGGGTATACACATCCGGCGAAAATCAGCTACACCCAACATTTTTCTTGCAAAAATCAAAAAAAGAAGTGCCCTTGTTCAAACGGTTGCACCGATGGCTGCAGCAACAAAACCAAAGTTCTGAAATGGCTTTGTTTCGATGCCAGAAACTTTGATTCTTCCAGAAACAGAATACTCCACTGCATGTCATAACCCAAGTAAAGAGAGTGTGTGGCGAGCCACACACTCTCTTTACTTGGGCTTCTTTATTTTGCTCTGCTACAATTATTGCATTGAACCAAAAAAGTCCACTTGCTCCCTGCTTGTTCTACATTCATCAGCTGTCCCGCTCCATAAACCGCGAGATCAGCGAAGGCCCCGTCACTCTCACGGTATTGAGAATCGTACCGACAGCGGCAACCATATCAATGAATATCGCAAACCACAAATTGCAATATCCGATTATACTCAAAAAAATAAGAATTGCTTTGACAACAAACGCAAAAACGGCATTTTCAACCGCAATTTCACGCACTCTTCTGCATACGCTGAATGAAAACGGAATATTTACTATACAATCCGGCAAAACCATAGCATCGGCAAAGCTTGTTTCCTTACTCACATGCATATCGACATCCGCCGCACTGTGAATCTCAGCACCATCCGCATAAACAAAAACCGAACTGCCTTTTACGGAATCGGAGATATCCTTGACGATCCTGTACTTTCTCTCACTGTCACATTCTCCATACACTTCGCGGAAATCAAGCTCATCGGCGGTTCTTCTGCTTTCGCCGTCGCTCTCCTCACACAACAGAACACATCTGCTCACTCCGTTTTCTTTAAGTCCCGTGACTATATTCTCTCCGCCCTCAAGCACCGGGAAGCTGACCGTAAAATAGCCAACGTATCTTCCGGCTATCGTCATATGAAAGCATCGCGCATCACCGTCGGATGATTTTATATCAATGCCCCTGGAATCAAAAAATTCACGCGTCCCGATAAACACATGATTATCCGCTATATCTGCTTCCGAACCATAACCGGGATGGTCGGTAAAATTTTTTATCAGCTCAAGCCGGCACTCTGAAGAAAAGGCGCTCATGATCGCTTTTGCCTCCGGCTGCCCCGAGTAATAAAGAACATGCGCGGCAAAAGTGAGAAATGTTTTTTTATCAATGAGTTCCGGCATGATCCTGATGTCCGCCGAATCCTCCAGAAAAAAAACGCCCGCATTGTCAAAAAGAACCGTCTTTGCTCCGGCGCAGCTCTCCATAACGGCCGCGCTGCTGAAAATAACGCCGTATTCCGCGCTGAAGCACATCCCCATTATCCCCGCAGTCGGCATAGAAATAACAACTGACATTGGAGTCGAAATAAGAATGATCGTAATGGCGCGGTGTATGGAAACCGTAAAGGTATTGTTTGTAAAAAGGGGTGTAATGACCGCGTATAAAACGCCTATTATCATACCGATCTTCAACACGAAGCCTGCGCTTTCACGTATTGAATCTTCAAGTCCCGTATGACCCGCACCATCCCGGAAGACGATTTTAGCAACCGTCTCCGAAACGCTGTTTTCGCGGTAGCGCAGTAATCCGATGGCAGAAAGTCTGCTTTTCTCCTCCGCATAGGAAATGAGAATAAGTCCTATCTGATAAAGGAGCACAAGAGCCGCCGCTTCAGCCGGGAAGCCGATTATACATGAAATGAACGTTATCACCGTCACGACGACCGACGTTGAGAAAAAATTTCTGTCCGAAAAATCCGAAACGGCGTCAAGCGCTATATCGTATCCTGCGACAACGGCGGAAAGCACAAGGAGGATAACGCTTACAAAACCGGGCAGATTCCCAAGCACAAGCGCAGCCGCAAATATCAGCGACGCAGCAACAAGTCTGATGATCAGAAGCGTGTCAAATGCCATTGGGTCTTTTCCGGATGCTTTGCCGTTTCCGCCCCGATATTTGTGCATTATCTCTCCCTCGCTTTCAAAAGTTTTAAGGCAGCGCCGCACAGCACATGCGCGGCATTTTCTCACGCCGCGCCGCACGCTGCCGCCTTGATAAGTTCAGCCGATTATTATGCTTTTCCGTCGCAGCCGAGAACGTCAACGATCTTATGCTTTACCATCTGCTTGATCGCCTCGCGTGCGGGAGCGAGATACTGACGCGGATCGAAATGATCAGGATGCTCGTTGAAGTACTTGCGGATAGTTGCGGTCATTGCAAGACGGAGGTCGGAGTCAATGTTGATCTTGCAGACGGCCATGGAAGCGGCCTTGCGGAGCTGATCTTCAGGAACGCCGATAGCGCCGGGCATCTTTCCGCCGTTTTCGTTGATGATCTTGACAAATTCCTGAGGAACGGAGGATGCGCCGTGGAGAACGATCGGGAATCCAGGCAGTCTCTTCTCGACATCTTCAAGTATATCGAATCTCAGCTTGGGGTCGGTGCCGGGTTTGAACTTGTAAGCGCCGTGAGAGGTGCCTATTGCGATTGCAAGGGAATCGCAGCCTGTTCTCTCAACAAATTCCTGAACGTCTTCGGGGCGGGTGTATGAGCTGTCCTCGGCAGCAACCTTGACCTCATCCTCGATGCCTGCCAATGTGCCAAGCTCAGCCTCGACGACAACGCCGTGGTCATGTGCATACTCAACTACCTTTCTGGTAATTGCGATGTTTTCTTCAAATGGCTTGCCGGACGCGTCGATCATGACGGAAGAAAAGCCGCCGTCAATGCAGGACTTGCACAGCTCAAAATCGCTGCCGTGGTCAAGATGCAGCGCGATGGGCAGCCCCGTCTCCTGAATGGCCGCCTCGACGAGCTTTATGAGATAAGTATGGTTTGCGTATGCGCGCGCACCCTTGGATACCTGAAGGATAAGAGGTGCGTTGACCTCTTTCGCCGCCTCGGTGATACCCTGAACTATCTCCATATTATTTACATTGAATGCACCGATGGCATATCCGCCCTTATAGGCTTTTTCAAACATTTCTTTGGTTGTTACTAATGGCATAAAAATTCTCCCTTCCAAACATTGGTGAAATTAAAATTTGTACAAATAGTATATTTACAAATTCCGTTGAATATTATATCCTCAATGTGCGACAGAATCAATAAGTATATTGCCTAAAATACAAAAATTTTCGGAGGACTCTCAAATGGATAAGAAACTCATCGGTTCATGCATTATCGGTCAGTCCGGCGGCCCTACCGCCGTCATCAACGCCAGCGCATACGGCGTTATCAAGACTGCTCTTGAAGCGGAAGAGATAACAAGGGTTTACGGCGCCGCGCACGGTATCAGGGGCGTGCTCGACGACAAGCTTTATGTTATGGATCTTGAAGACCCCACCGAACTGAGCTACCTTCTGCACACTCCCTCTTCAGAGCTTGGCTCATGCAGGTACAAAATCGCCGATCCCGCAAAGGACGACACCGATTATAAGCGTATTCTTGAGATATTCAAAAAATATAATGTCCGCTACTTCTTCTACAACGGCGGAAATGACTCTATGGACACCTGCAACAAGATAAGCAAGTATATGCAGTCCGTCGGCTATGAGTGCCGCGTCATGGGCGTTCCCAAGACCATCGACAACGACCTTTTCGGCACCGACCACTGTCCCGGCTTTGCAAGCGCAGCTAAGTTCATTGCGACTTCCTGCATGGAGATCAGCAAGGATATGCACGTTTACGACAAGCCCATGATCACCGTTGTTGAAGCAATGGGCAGACACGCCGGATGGCTGACCGCAAGCGCGGCTCTGGCAACGCACTACGGCTGCGGCCCCGATCTTATTTACCTCCCCGAAACAGATTTCGATATGGACAAGTTCATCGCCGACGTTGACAGAGTGCACAAGGAAAAAGGTCATGTATTCGTCGTCGTTTCCGAGGGTATCCACTATGTGGACGGAAGCTTTGTTTCCGAGGCGAAGACCTCCGCGACGGACGGCTTCGGCCATGCGCAGCTGGGCGGTCTGGCGGCAATGCTTGCAAGCAAGCTGGGCGAGCATACCGGCATCAAGGTACGCGGCATTGAGCTGAGCCTTCTTCAGAGATGTGCTGCTCACTGTGCATCACTTACCGACGTCAACGAGAGCTTCAATGCCGGTAAAGTCGCCGTCGAGAAGGCTGTCGCGGGTGAAACCGACAAGATGGTCGCATTCGAGAGAGCTTATGTTGACGGCAAATACACATGCAATTTCATTGCCGAACCTCTTACTCTTGCCGCAAACACCGAAAAGAAGGTCCCCATTGAATGGATCAACGACGCTCACAACGGCCTCAAGGACGAGTTCATCGACTATATTCTTCCCCTTATTCAGGGTGAGGTCGATGTTCCCATGGTAGACGGTCTGCCCCGTTACGCAAAGCTCAAGAAGATAATCGAAAAATAAATTTCCGATTTATTTCCCGGGAAAAGGTCATCGCCTTTTCCCGTTTTTTATTTTGCTATGTTGCTTTTTCATTTTCCATGATATAATATACAAAAATAATGGAAGGTGTTTTAAATCCGGAGGGCAGAATGAACGACACGAGAGAGCAAATACTTAATACAGCCCTCACGCTTTTTTCGCAGAACGGCTTTGAAGCAGTATCGGTAAGCGATATCGCAGGCCGTCTCAGAATAACCAAGGGCGCTTTGTACAAGCACTTCAAAAACAAACGTGATATATTCGATTCAATTCTCTCCCGAATGGAACAGCTTTATTCGCAGACCTGCCTTTCATGGACAAATTGCACTGACGAATACGCTGCACATGCAAATACGCCGCCTGCGGTGAAAGCAGCGCTCTCTTTCTGCGTATCCTGCTTTTCATTCTGGACGGAGGACGAATTTGCCTCATCGTTCAGAAAAATGCTCGTGCTGGAACAATACCGCAGTGCCGAGATGAGCCGCCTGCACTGCGGCTATCTCGTCTCGTCCCCTGTCGAAGCTCTTACAGGGCTTATCCGTTCCTTTAACGTGACCGGAGCCGCCGAAAAGGCATTTTCACTGTATTCCGCAATTTACTTTTCTTTCGGCATCTATGACGGTGCGGAAGATAAGCTTTGTACATATTTTATTCTGAAAGAAAGCATCGAACGCAGATGCTTTGATATTTTTGAAAATGCCGTATAAAGCCGTCCGCCCCGCCGTTTGGCCGTCTGATAAAATCCTCCATACACAAGGAGAACCGCCGTGAAAGAATTTACCGTAAACACAAACGATTCTGGGCAGAGGTTTGACCGCTTCATCGGCAAAACCGTCCCGCTGCTGCCAGAATCGCTGCTTCAGAAGTACATAAGGCTCAAGCGCATCAAGCTGAACGGAAAAGGAGCCAGGCGTGATACAAGGCTTTCAACAGGCGACTCCGTCCAGATGTATATCAACGACGAATTTTTTGAAAAGCCGAAGGAGGAGAACTCATATCTCAAGGTCGGCACACCGAAGCTGACAATAGTATACGAGGATGAAAATATTCTTCTGGCAGACAAAAAGCCCGGCGTTCTCTGTCACAGCGCCGGTGTATGGGATTATAACACGCTGATTGCAAACATCCAGGCGTATTTGGTGCAAAACGGCGAATGGCGTCCTAAAGAGGAAAACTCTTTCACTCCGGCACTCTGCAACAGGATCGACAGAAACACCGGCGGCATAGTTATCGCCGCCAAGAATGCCGAGGCACTGCGTATCCTCAACGAAAAAATCAAGGAACGCGAGATAGAAAAATACTATCTCTGCGCTGTGAACGGAAGGCCGAAGCCGCCCGCGGGGAGACTTGAAAACTTTCTGTTCAAGGATGCCGGAAAAAATCAGGTATATATAAAAAACAACGCGGAGCCGGGAAGCCGCACCGCTGTCACGGAATACAGAACACTCCGCACAAAAGGGCGGCTTTCTCTTGTCGAATGTCATCTGCTTACCGGCCGCACACACCAGATAAGAGCGCAGATGGCTCATGCCGGCTGGCCGCTTCTGGGCGACGGGAAATACGGCAGTGAAAGATTCAACAAGGATTTCGGAGAAAAAGGGCAGGCTCTGTACTCCTATAAGCTCGTCTTTTCCTTTCCGACCGACGCCGGCGTTCTCAATTATCTGAAAGGGCGCGAATTTTGCGTTGGATCGGTTGATTTTGCGAAAAAATATTTTGACATCGACGGTCTGGATTTCTGAGATATGATAAGCAGTACACCGTTCCGTATACGGTATGGAATACGGCTCACTCTGCAAAAACCGGCATAAGAAATTAAAAATTCCGGAGTCACATCACTGCGCATGCGGACTCCGGAATTATATGTTTGATTCGGTTTTATCTTGCATAGCCGAACAGGAACAGGCAGAGATACGCCGCCGGGACGGCAAACATAATGCTGTCGGTTCTGTCGAACATACCGCCGTGTCCAGGAATAAGCTTTGAAAAGTCCTTAAGGCCGAGCATACGCTTTACAAGCGACTCCGCCAGATCGCCTATCTGCCCCATTGAAGATGCGACCAGTGCCGTTACTACGCAGATCCACCCGGGTATCATGTTGCAGCAGTTCGGTATCAGCTTTACAAGCAGCCCTGACAGCGCACCGGCAGCCGCGCCGCAGATGCAGCCCTCCACGGTTTTGTGCGGGCTTACGTCCGGCGCGACCTTATGCTTGCCAAACCTCGTCCCGCCGAAAAGTGCGAAGCTGTCGCAGACTATGCTTGAAATGCATCCGAGCGCAATGACCTCAAGCCAGCGCGGAGAGGCGCTTATCATCATCATAAGTCCGTAGATAAACCCCGGGTAGGCAAGACCGGCAACCGTATATATTGCGCCCTTCCCTCTCACCTTGGCATGGAGGATCCCGGAAAACATCGCAAGATACACGCCGGCGGCCATACATGCGATATACGCCGTCGTTCCGGCGTGAAAAATGGCCAGAAGGGCTTGGATGCCGATGTATGTATACATTACCCATGCCGCGCAGTAAACCTCCGCCTTCTCAAGTCCCCTGCTGTACTCATACGCGCACATTATGCCAGCCACGGCGAAAAACAGCACCCTCGTGATCTCCGAGAGGAAAATGCAGGTAACGGCAATGGTAAGAAGTACAACGGCAGAGATAACTCGTTTTTTCAAAATTCAACACTCTTTTCTTTTTTTGTTTTTTTATTTTACTACATCCCCATACTTTTCACAATAGCCAGTTTGCCATAACTATAATTTGATTATTAACAATGTTTTTGCAACTACTCGGTTATATTTTTTGTTGTTAACGGATGAAAGTTGTGGTATTATACATTCAAGTAAATAAAAAACGCTATGGGAGGAAGCATCGTGTACAAGGATAACAGGATTTGGATGGCTCAGTCCGATAAAAACATTTTTTTATTGCCCGAAATGGCAAACCGGCACGGTTTGATAGCCGGTGCAACCGGGACTGGAAAAACGATCACAATGAAGGTAATGGCGGAGTCTTTCTCCGAAATGGGTGTACCCGTTTTTCTTGCCGATATCAAGGGCGATCTCAGCGGCATGTGCAAGCCCGGCGTTAATACCGCCGATATGCAGGAGCGCATCGGCCGCTTCGGTATCGAGGGCTTTGAATTCAAAGGCTATCCCACACGCTTCTGGGATATTTTCGGCGAAGCGGGTATTCCCGTGCGTGTTTCCGTTTCTGAAATGGGTCCCGTTCTCCTCGCACGTCTTCTCGGACTTACCGAAATACAGCAGGGCGTTCTGAATATCGTTTTCCGCGTCGCGGATGACAACGGTCTTCTCCTTCTTGACCTTAAGGATCTCCGTGCAATGGTTCAGTATGTCGGCGATAACCGGGCGGAGTATACCGTTCAATACGGCAACGTATCCGCCGCAAGTATTGGCGCTATCCAGCGCGCACTTCTCTCCTTTGAGAACGAAGGCGGAGAGTTTTTCTTCGGTGAACCCTCTCTTGACATACGCGATTTCATACGCACAGACGCTTCCGGGAAAGGCTATATAAACATTCTCAGCAGCAGTAAACTCGTTGCAAGCCCTACCGTTTACGGTACTTTTCTGCTGTGGCTGCTGACCGAGCTTTTTGAGAAGCTTCCCGAAGTCGGCGACCTTGATAAGCCCAGAATGGTCTTCTTCTTCGACGAGGCTCATTTGCTTTTCAGCGATTGCCCCAAAGCGCTTGTGCAGAAAATAGTTCAGGTCGTAAAGCTTATACGTTCAAAAGCGGTCGGCGTCTATTTCATAAGCCAAAGCCCGTCGGATATCCCGAACGACGTTCTCGCGCAGCTTTCCAACCGCGTCCAGCATGCGCTGCGCGCCTACACTCCGGCCGAGATGAAGTCCGTCAAAGCCGCGGCAAAGGCATTCCGCGAAAATCCGGAATTTGACACGGAAACCGTACTTATGGAGCTTGGTGTCGGCGAAGCACTTGTCAGCTTCCTTGACGAAGAGGGTATTCCTACGGTCGTTGAACGTGCAAAGGTTCTTCCGCCGCAGAGCCTTATGGGTTCCGCCGGTGACGCCGAGATTGAGCGCATCGTAAATTCGGACGAGTTTTATCTGAAATACAGCGAAACGGTGGATCGGGAATCTGCATACGAGATCATAAACGCGGCCGCCGCAGAGCTTGAGCGTCTCAGGGCCGAGGAAGCGGAAAAAGCAGCCGCGGAGAAGGCCGCCGCCATGGAAGCCGCCGCCGCGGAAAAGCTTGCCGCAAAAGAAGCTGCTGCCGCTGCAAAAACCGCCGCCAGGGAGGCGGCCGCCGCAGAAAAAGCAGCGCTCAAAGAAAAGCAGGCAAAAGCGAAAATCGCACAAAGAGCGGTGAGCAACGCCGCCTCTTCGATCGTCGGCTCTCTCAGCAATAATATTGTCAATTCAATTACCGGCGGCAAAACAAAATCCGCCAAACAAATCGCCGCTCAGGCAGCCAAGAACGCGCTCAGTTCTGTTGCGAGAAGCAATACCAATTCGATCATAAGAGGGCTTTTCGGAAACATAAAATAAAAAATCCCCCATTATGGAGGGATTACGGATGTTCATGGGCAAAAAATGCTCCCCCCCTATATGGGGGGAGTGCTCCGGTGTATTCATATCAGGCAGGTTCGTATGTTTTTCCAACTTCGTTCCCGTCGGCGTCATATTCGATGTCTTCCATCAGCGCCGGGTCAACGCGGCTGCGTTTTTTGATCGTCATCCCCTGTCCTTGAAGGTTGAACACCCATATCTTATACCCCGGAAAATCCGGATCTGGCTTTCTGAACACCGAGGTCTCGTTTAAGCGGCAGAATTTTGCCCTTCCCTCTGCCGTATCAAGCAGATCGCCAGGGCCGTTATAATACAGCTCATCCTCGGCTGCTTTCCGCTTGAATTCGTTCCATTCTTCTTCTGGTACATTTACAACATCATTGGGCTGTATCATCGCGTTCCTCCGTTATAATTATTGTTGATTTTTTATTAATATACCACGTCCGGCATTTTTTTTCAACATCGCATTATTCCGCACAGCATATTGACCGCAAAGGAGTTTTTCAATGAAACAAGTTACAAGAGTCGCTTTGATAACAAGCGGCGGCGATTGCCAGGGGCTGAATGCCGCCATGCGCGGCGTCGGCAAGGCTTTGTACAACAAGCTTGACAATGTGGAGATTTTCGGCATGTACGACGGATATCGCGGTCTGATAGATGGCGATTACCTGTTCATGGATCTAAAGAGCTTTTCCGGTATCCTTACCCAAGGGGGTACGATCCTCGGAACTTCACGGCAGAGATACATTCCCGGAAAAGACATCGTTGACGAGAACGGCGAAAGCCTCATTCCGGCAATGAAAGATACATATAACCGGCTCAATCTTGACTGTCTTGTCATCATGGGCGGCAACGGCACACAGAAAAGTGCGCTTTTGCTTGCTGACGCCGGGATGAACGTAATAACGCTGCCGAAAACCATCGACAATGATATCTGGGGTACGGATACCACCTTCGGCTTCCAGAGCGCCGTAGACATCGCCACCAATGTTATCGACTATATTCATTCGACCGCAAGCTCCCATAACCGCACTTTTATTGTTGAGCTTATGGGCAGAGATGCCGGTTGGCTTACGCTCAACGCCGGTATAGGCAGCGGCGCGGATATTATCCTTATTCCTGAGATTCCATATGACATAAACAAGGTTGCAGATGTCATTGCCCGCAGGCAGCAGAGAGGCCGCGGCTTTTCAATCGTAGCCTGCGCTGAGGGCGCGGTTTCGATAACCGATAAAAAGCTTGACGAGGAAGCCAGCCGCCACGCCAAGGAAAATCTGCTCTACCCTGCCGTTTCCTACCGTCTCGCTGCGGAGCTTGAAAAGATAACTGGTCAGGAAACACGCGTAACCGTTCCCGGGCATTATCAGAGAGGCGGTCCTCCCTGCCCATATGACAGAGTGCTTGCCACGCAGTTCGGCATCGCTGCTGCCGACCTTATAATGAATAAGCAGTACCGCCGCATGGTTGCCATGCAGGACGGGAAAATATGCTCAATCCCCCTCGACGACGCTGCCAGCAAGACAAAATTCCTGCCCATTGACCACCCGATGATCCATGTTGCCAGAGACATCGGAGTGTGCATGGGAGACTGACGAGACTGCCATCTGGCAAAAAATTATCGATCAATTTAAGCTTCAAAAACCGGGTATGCCCGAAAAGGTCTTACCCGGTTTTATCGCGTTTTTTTCTGTTTTTGATTTTTAAGAGACCCAAGGCCGCAAAAGCAACTATTATTGTGATAAGTCCGCTTTCAACTATCTCATACGTTTTCATTGCTTCCGGATAGAAAAGTCCGACGAGCACCCCGCACAAGCCGAACAAAGCGCTCACAACGGCGGATATCGCAACTCTTTTCCCTGTAACGATCTTTTTAAGCGGCATTTCCGGTATGAACGCTTTAGCGGAGACAGTTACCGCCGCAAGGATCAGTCCGGCTATACACAGATATTTCAGTGCCGTCATCAATATCGGCGAGAGTACGCTGTTGAAAAGGGCACCGAACAGTGCAAGCAGAACTCTGCCTATTATCCATACGGGAACTCCCGCAAAAGCCCGCACTCCGGCAGGCAGCCTCATAAACAGCCGTCTGAGCGCCGCACGAAGCCCCTTTTGCTTTTTTTCCTGCACATCGTCAGTGCTTGCCTCCAAATCGCTGTCACCGTCATTATCGCAGATCATGCTGTCGGAAATCTCAAATGCCGGTGAAACATATACGTCTTTGCTGAGCATATCCTCCGGAGACGAAAACAACGCCCCGAGAGCAAGCCCAGCCGCCGCGACGGCCGCGATCAGCGAACCCACGGCATAATCTTTGGCTGTCTTCTCTTTTGTATTTCTCATGAAAAACTCCTTCGGCTGAAATCTCTGCCGCTTTTCCGCTTGGCACGCTTCCGGGAAGTATGCTCATTTTGTCCGGAAGCAGCACATCCAAGTAAAATATTACTTCATCAATTATAACCTTATGCATTTTTTTAGTCAACACCTCCGCGTCGGCGTATCTTTTGATGTTGTCTATCATGTCCCCGCCGTCCGGTACGTCAGGGAATATCCCCTCTCCGAATCTTTCCTGAAGCTGCTGGTAGAGATCGTCAACCGTCGTGCCGTTCTTCCTGTGTACTATCGGGTAGCCCTTGAGATCGGAGTAGCTTATCTCTCCCGCCTTTACAAGCGGCGCCACATCCACCGGTACGCTCTTGAGGAAGCTTTCAAAGTCCTCCCTCTCTGCTTTCATCTCGTCGCTTATTACAATGTCAGCGTCGTCTGATATGCTGTGCGCCAGCGTCAGCGCGTGCTCCCACAGCATATCCCAGTCCACGTTCTCCGCGTTCAGCAGGTACGCGCCCATCTCCTGTAAGCCCTGGTTCACCTCCGCACTCGTCGCCGCGCTGTCAAGCCGCTTCACAAGCTCCCTTGCGTATTCAAGCGTGTCGGTGTTCCGCAGTGTGTATTCCTTCGTAACCCTGCTCTGCTTCTTCCAGTACTCTATCCTCTCCCGCAGTATCCTGTTCTCCCGTCTCAGCACCGCCGCGCTTTCCTCTCTCCCCTTCGCTTCCTCCGCCGTGTCTCTCATCTCTCGGGAAGAGTAGCGGAACTGTCCGAGATCTGACGGCTGTTCCGGTATCGTGCCGTTGTCAAAGTAAGCGTTTATGTCGTTGATTATTCTCTTGGAGTATGTTCTCTTCGGGTACTCTATGCTCACTACTGTATCGCCGTTCGCATTGTCGATGTCCAGCATCACCTCCCCGCGGAAGTTCGCTATATACCTGTCCAATGTATCAATCTGCTTTGCGTTCGGCTTCACGCTTAGGTTTATGCCCCCGCTCTCCGGCGACAGTCTGATGTTGCCCGCCTGCATGAACTTTACCATGCCGTCAGAATACCCGCCGTCTCCGTACTCCCCGTCGAACGCGTCCGTTATATCTCTGTGGTCAACGCTCCTGTATCCGCCCGAACCGCCCTCATGTCGTCCGCTGAAATCAAGCAGCTTGCCGTCTGTCAGCAGATACCCGGCCTCAGATATTTTATACGTGGTTCCGAAATACTTCTCAGCCGTCTTCACATCCTCCGTGTCCTGCTCCTGTCTTTCGCTTGCTTTAACCTGTGATACTACACCTCCAAGTTCTTTAAGAGTCTTCCCTGATATATTGACATTTTTACCGTTATATGTTATTCTGCCTACATAGTCAAGGTTTGGTTGGTCTGACGGGAATTGCACCCCGAGTGACTTCGACCAAGCTTTGGCTTCTTTTTTATTTACGAACAGGATTTCTGAATTTTCAATTAAATTCTTAATGCTGGTTTCACTCCTGTTGTATGCACTTGAGATAAGAGAAAATTCTGCTTCTGCACCTCCGGCAGGGATTGGAGTTAACTCAAGTGCTGCCATTACTCTTTCTCCGTTGATTGCATTTACATTGCCAAAAATAACAATGCTGTCTGCTACCGTGCGGGACTTCATAACAAGCGTAGGACTTTCGAGTATCTCAGGTACTTGTTTAATAACATTGATATCTATTGCGGGATGCTCTTCCAATATTGTGCCTATTTTATATTTCCGCCAATATATTGAATCATCTCTTGCACCCAATCGTTTCAATACATCTGATGTTCTGCCAATCTTAAAATACCCTCCGGCTGTGCTTCTGCTATTTTCTGAACTGCTGTCGTACCAGTTTTGTACTTCTTCAGCAAACTCCGGTCGTATGCTGCTCTTGACATCCGTGCCCGTTCCGCTTTCGCTTCCGCTCTCGGTTCCGCTCTCGTTCTGCTGTCTTCCGTCGAGGCGGCTGCTCTGCGCCTGTACCATTGCACGGTCCCAGATCTCCTGCATCTCGTCCATCACGTCCCACAGTATCTTCGCTTCCTTGTACGCGTTCTCTTTGCTGTATCCCTCACCTTCAAATATTTTCTGGATCCTGTCTCTCAGACCGCTCAGCCATTTTCGTATCGCATCGAAAAGGTTGGGCTTTTCTTTTTCCATCAGCTCCGCGTACTTCGTGTTAAGCAGCATCCTCTCGCTTGCGTTGCATACGATCTCCTCTACTGCGTCGTCTATGCTCATGTTCGGGTTCCCGCTCTCGCTTATCTTCTCCCGCGCAAGCTGCTCTATGTCCGTCCCGCTCCTGACCATATGCTCTATCACAAAGTCGCGCAGCTCCCTGTATCCCGCCTCGTTGCTCTCTCTCAGCTCGTGCGTCAGCTCATGCGCTATCGTCAGCAGCACCGCCGATTTCTCCGCCGTGCTGTTCGCGTGTGCGTTTATGTCTACGTAGATAACTCCGTCCTTGTAGAAGCCGTTGCGTCCGGAATACTTCCCGCTCTTGTCCGCCTCGCTTGCGTATAATCTTATATCCGTCTTGAACAGTTTGCTCAGCGTGTGCAGCGTTGCCCCCAGCGGCGGGACAATTTGGCTTGGCTTGGCCGCCTTGTATGTCACGCCGTCTATCGTCACGTCTTCAATTGAACTCCACACTCCGTACCTTGCCGCCGGGCGCGGCGTCGCGCTCTCCTGCGCCGTCTCCGTCCTCATGCTCTGTCCCAGCTCGAACGCCTTCCTGAACTGCTTCGTCGTCAGGTCGTAATTTGAAAAAATTGCATTTTTTCTTTTCGTATATCTTTGCGCATACCGCAAAAGATATGTTTCGGGTAGTAAACCCAAATCAGACAGAAAAGGAGATGTAATCTATGTCTACCAATAACACTAATCATCTTGTTAACCCCGCTGCACGTGATGCTATGGATAAGTTCAAGATGGAGGCTGCTGCTGAGGTCGGTGTTAACCTCAAGAACGGTTACAACGGTGATCTCACTTCCCGTCAGGCCGGTTCCGTCGGCGGCCAGATGGTCAAGAAAATGATTGAAGCCTACGAAAACGGCATGAAGTAAGCATTTGCCGCATCGCAAAAAATATGCAGGGAACGAATCATTCGCTCTCTGCATATTTCTTCTTTTTCCGTGTTCAATTTTGGTTTATCGCGCATACTTCTGTCGGCGCTCCACCGCCGGTCAAAAAAAATTGTTTTACCAAATGGGAGCAATGCATCAGTCCTTATACTCAAACATAAGGTCGTACATACTGACAGTATCGCCGTCCCTGACGCCAAGCTTTTCCATACGTTCAAAAACGCCTGCCTGACGGAGTATTCTGTCAAAGAACATTCTGCTTTCCGCATCATCAAAATTGACGGTGGAAACAAGCTTTTGCAGCCAAGGGCCTTCCACGATCCACATATCGTCAAAGTGCTGTATATTAAGCTCATCTGATGTATCGATAATAGGTTCGGGCGGAACATAATCCGCCTCATAGGTGATAACAGGCGGCAGCTCACTCAGGCGGCGGGCACACTCCTTTACAAGCTCCCCTGTTCCTTGGTGTGCGGCTGCGCTCATAACAAAAAAGCTGTATCCAAGCGCCTCAACATGGGCTTTAAGACGTTCGGCGTTATCGCTGCCCTCTTCAAGCAGGTCGCATTTATTGGCAACAACTATCTGGGGACGCTGCGCCAGATCGCCGCTGTATTCGCAAAGCTCGGAATTGATCGCGTCAAAATCCTCAACCGGGTCTCTCCCCTCACTGCCGGAAACATCGACAAGGTGCACAAGCAGTCTGCATCTGTCAATATGGCGCAGGAAGTCATGCCCGAGACCGGCGCCCTCCGACGCTCCCTCTATGATGCCTGGGATATCCGCCATTACAAAAGAAACGCCCTCGTCCACGTAAACAACGCCGAGGTTTGGGAAAAGCGTGGTAAAATGATAATTCGCAATTTTCGGGTGCGCCTTGCTTACGACCGAAAGAAGCGTAGATTTGCCGACGTTCGGGAAGCCGACAAGCCCGACATCCGCAAGAAGCTTGAGTTCAAGCGTGACGTCATGGCTCTCCCCGGGGAGTCCCGGCTTGGCAAAACGCGGCACCTGACGCGTGGGCGTGGCGAAGTGCATATTGCCCCAGCCGCCGCGGCCGCCCCTGCATATCAGATAATCCTCGCCGGAGGACATATCATGCATGATAGCCCCGGTCTCGGTATCGCGTATGACAGTGCCGCGAGGAACCTTTATATAAAGAGTCTCTCCGTCCTTGCCGTAGCAGCGCTTGCCCATACCGTTTGCGCCGTTGCCGGCAACATATTTGCGTTTATATTTGAAGTCCATCAGGGTGGACATATTGTTATCTACCGTAAATATCACACTGCCGCCTTTGCCGCCGTCGCCGCCGTCGGGGCCGCCTGCCGCAATATACTTTTCGCGGTGAAAAGCGATGGCGCCGTCGCCGCCTTTTCCCGCATGAACCGTAATGCGCGCTTTATCTACAAAGGATTGAGCCATTTCACGACCTCCTCTTGCCTTTACAAATCCGGTGCAAGGCTCCGTAAAAGCCTTGCGATCAAAGAAAAAGACCGGACAGAACAGTCCGGTCTTCTATCGTCAATTACTGAGCGATTTCTTCGTAAACAGAGACCTTCTTGCGGTCCTTGCCCATGCGCTCGAACTTCACCTTGCCGTCAACAAGAGCGAACAGGGTGTCATCCTTACCCTTACCGACATTGGTACCGGGGTGGATCTTGGTTCCGCGCTGTCTGACAAGGATGTTGCCGGCCAAAACAAACTGTCCGTCGGCTCTCTTGGCACCAAGACGCTGTGACTCGGAATCGCGGCCGTTCTTGGTAGAACCCATACCTTTTTTATGTGCCATTCAGGTTTATCCTCCTTATGTCATAATCAGTTGCGGAATGAAATTAAGCGTTGATAGTCTCGATCTGAACCTTGGTATAAGGCTGTCTGTGACCCTGAGTTCTGCGATAACCCTTTTTGGGCTTCATCTTGTAAACACGGATCTTTGCACTCTTGCCGGACTTGACAACATTTGCGGAAACAGATGCGCCTTCAATAACGGGTGCGCCGAAAACCGCAGTCTCGCCGTCGATAACAGCCAGAACCTGATCGAACTTAACAGCCTCGCCTGCTGCAACGTCAAGCTTCTCTACGAAGATAACATCGCCCTCAGCAACACGGTACTGCTTACCGCCGGTCACAATGATAGCATGCTTCATTAAAATTTCCTCCCTCTTCAAGGTCTCGCTTTTGAGGTGGAGCCAAAGCTCATCTTCTTTACCCCTTCAATGCGGCTTGAGTATGATACCATAAAAACGACCTCATGTCAACAGTTTTTGCGCTGTTTTCTTATCCTTGGGCGTGTACGGCGTTCTTGTCCATTAGAATGATGCTGCCATCCAGTCCGCTCTGGGTTATGAGCACATCATGAGCCGTACTGTCGGCGTCAAGATAGCTTATCATCAGGTTCGGCATCCCGTCCGGGATATCAGTCACGACCTGAAGAACACAGTTTTTCATATAACTTCCCGCCCAGAGCTGACTTGTTTCAAAGAAGTCGTCATTGACATACTCAACCGTTGACAGCTTCACCTGATATATCGTGCCATCGGCGGCAAGAGCGATCTCCGCACCGGTTTCGCTCACAGCAACACGGTCGATTATCTCGACCGAACCGTCCTTGACCTCGCTCAGAGCCATTGCGGTAAGCTTGCCGCTTTCGCTTTCCTGTGCCTTTATCCACTTTTCGTTAATATGCCCGCTTAGCTTATCATAAGGAATATGAAATTCCACTATTCCGGCGGCGTAAGGGGCGATCTCATACGGATCCGAGAAAATGCATATTCCGTCGGCGTCAAAATACCAGCTGCCGTCCCTTACCAGAGCTTTGAGCGCATCCTCCGTAGAGATACCGGAAAGATAGCTGCCGTCGCCCAGTCTCTGGGAATAGTACTGATCCTTATCCTCGCTTACAAGAGAAAGCATACATTCAGTAAGATATGCGGCAAGCTGCTGCGTATCTTCCGACAGCTTATCAAGCGTCACACGCTCACCCGTGGTGCTGTCAAAAACATATGCGGTATCACCGTAATTGCCGTGTGCTCCGCCTGTATAAGTATACGTCGTATATACAAGCGCAAGGCACTGCTCGTCTATCCGCTTTGTCTTCACGGACTTGTCCGATGAAAACTCAAGCGGCAGGTCAAGGTTGTTCTCCACTGAGATATAGTAATTGTCCTGCGCCATTTCAAGCGTCACATTAAGGCCGTCGGCCGTACCCACACCGTAGTCGTTTCCGGTGACATAGGTCTCGTTCAGGCGCGCTATATACTCATTGATAGCCTCACTCGCTGCTTCGTTTCCCTCTACATACACTGCGGGCGTTTCATAGGAAAAGGTCAGTATCTTCTGAGTTCCGTTCTGCTGATCGAAAAACTCCTGAGTATTTTCGGTTATGCCCACGACAATATGATTTGCCAGTTTATGCCCTGCCTGCGGTGCGTTGGTTTCCCCGACGGGCTGTGCTTCCTCCGGAAGCGCGGTAGGCAAAGGCGGAAGCTCAACATTTTTCAGCTTTTCAAGCGTCGTACACGCGCTGAGAGAAATACACAGCATAATTGCGGTAAGCAAAGCGATCGTTCTTTTCATTTCTTCCTCCTAAACAAAATTCCGGCAGTACAATTTTGACGATAAATACGCATCTGTGTTCCCATTATATTTCATCATACGGAATTGTTTTTGCAAGGGCTCTGTTCGTGTATCTGCCGTCTTCCGTCACTTCGCGGATTATCTTTATCTCCGGAGGGAACAGAATCTTCTGCTCTTCATTCTCCAACTCGATCTCCATTATCGCCCTGTCGGTATAAAACGGGTATATATCTATCTCAAAGAGCTGGTTTTCATAGTCAATGCAATAGCGTTCTTTTTTTATCGGAACACGGCTTTCATCGGCTCTTTCAAGCAGCGCCTCGTATTCATCGGCGCTTATTTCCCGCTCATATTCCATTCGCCGCACATTTGTTATATGCCGTTTCTCCGTATATGTATATACGGTCGTTTTACCATCGTAACGTTTCCTTACACGGGCAGTATTTTCGTTATCCGATTTAAGATACGTCTGTATAATACGGCTGCGCCGCGCATGCTCTTTGAGAAAGCGCATATTGGGATACGCTATAAGAAATTTGCGTTCAATTTCCGGCGAGTTTTTTTCTGCCATTGTCTCCGTCCTTTTCCTTGAGAAAATTATTGAGAAAATCCGAAGCCCTGCCGAGTATACTGCAGATTCTCCTGTCCGCTTCCTCTGCATCCCCATTTATTATTGCCTCGGTAAGCTCCGCATATTCCGGCAGGCAGACATCCGCCTGCCTGCCGTCGGCATAGTGGATCGAAATGAGCTTTCTCATCATTTTCCCGAAACTTCTGAATATCATAAGATACGCGGCGTTTCCGGATATCTCACAAATGCAGCAGTGATATTCATAAAGTGCGTCGGCAATCTCTGCCGCCTCTGCTTTGAATACCGCCTCGTACTTTCCGGTAATGATCTCCTTCGATTCTCTGTCTATCCTTCGGCACGCCAGAGACACGCACTCCCGTTCAATAAGTATCCGCATATCCATAAGATCCTTAAAAAGGCTGTCGGACATATAGTCCGAATCATAGCCCATGATCGCCGTGACCGTATCCGGCGTGGCCTTTTTCAGATAGTCCTCTACAAACGTTCCCTTACGCGGAACTATTTTCAAAAAGCCCATTCTCTCAAGGTCAAGTATCCCCTGATTGACGGAGCCGCGGCTTATGCCGTACTGCACGGCAAGCGTTCTTTCTGGAGGTATCCTGTCGCCCGGTCTGAGCTTTCCGGACAGTATCTGTCCCTGCATATAATTGATAAATCCCGCTTTAAGATTCGTTGTCTCTTTATTATGCATTTCAACACCTCCGCCTGCTGCGTTCCCTGCACAGAAATATAAAAAATTATAAAGCATGTACCCCGAAAAATCAAGTGGCTATCGCAGCACGACCACAGGTCGATTTATTTTGCTTTTTTGTACAAAAAACCTTATCCGTTTTTGTACGCTCTTTCTTAAAGAATCCTTGCCAAAAGGCTGACAAATAGTGTATTATAAAAGTGCTATGTTGTCGGCATCAACAAGTTATATAAGGAGAAGAATCATGGAGAAAAGAGCAAATATTCTGCGCCTTGCCACAAAAATCAGTCTTGAAAGCCTGACTTACACCGGTATAACCTACTCCGACCCCGAGTACCGGATCCTTGCGCCTATCGTCGATGACGATATGTGTGCTGTGATGATGCATATGCGTCTCGAAGCAAACCGCACGCTTGAAGATCTGTCCGCACGCTGCAAAAAAAGCCCCGAATTTGTTGAGGCTCAGCTCAGGAAGCTTATAAACGCCGGCGTTGTCCGCGAGCGTGAGGTTGACGGAAAAACCTGCTACTACTATCCTATATGGGTGCCCGGCATCATGGAGGGGATTCTTGTAAACCGTGAGCAGTGCGAAAAATATCCCGATATTGCCGCCTGCTTTGAGGAATATACCCGCCGCAGAATCGAGCTTCTTGCTCCCACGCTCAACTCCGGTAAGCTCGGCATGAGCTTTATGCGTGTTATGCCCGTCATGAGCGCGATAGAAAACAATTCCAAGACCGCTTCCTATGACGAGGTTGCGACGCTTATAGACAACGCCTTCGCTGTCTCCGTCGGCCCGTGCTCGTGTCGGCGCTCACGCCGCCTTATGGGTGAGGGTTGCGGACATCTTGAGGAAGATATGTGCATGTACCTCAATGATAACGCAATTAACATGTCCAAGCTCGGTGCGCACCGCCTTATAAGCAAGGAAGAGGCCTATGAGGTTCTGAAACGTGCGGAAGACAACGGACTTGTACATGAGATCAACCAGACACCGGGTTTTGAAGATACGACGGCGATATGCAACTGCTGCGGATGCTCCTGCTACGCTCTGCGCATAGCGGAGATGTTCCGCTCCAAGAATGCTATACGCTCCAACTACGTCGCACGTGTTGACAAGAGCAAATGCGTCGCTTGCGGACAGTGTGTCGAAAACTGCCAGACAAACGCGCTCAGACTCGGCCAGAAAAGCTGTGTGAACGACGCGCACATATCTGACGCTTACGACTCTGACAGGGCAGTTCCATGGGATCGGAAGAGCTACAATGTTGATTACCGCACCAACAGGAGCGACGTCATGGAAAGCGGCACGGCTCCCTGCAAAGCGACCTGTCCCGCACATATCCCGGTGCAGGGATATATAAAGCTTGCCGGTGAGGGGCGCTATCAGGAGGCGCTTGAGCTTATAAAGAAGGAAAACCCGTTCCCCGCCGTCTGCGGACGTATCTGCAACAAGGCGTGCGAAGCCGCCTGTACAAGAGGACTTATCGACGCGTCCGTCGCAATAGACGATATAAAGAAGTTCATCGCGGAAAAGGATCTTGACGCCGCCACACGCTATGTTCCCAAAATGCTCAACCAGACGGGCAGACCCTATACCGAGAAGATAGCCGTTATCGGCGCAGGTCCCGCAGGTATGAGCTGTGCATATTACCTTGCGGTCAAGGGCTATCCCGTGACCGTGTTCGAAAAGGAGGAGAAGCCCGGCGGTATGCTCACTCTGGGTATCCCGTCCTTCCGCCTCGGCAGGGATGTCGTCAACGCCGAGATAGATGTTCTCAGGGAGCTTGGTGTTGAATTCGAATGCGGCGTAGAAGTCGGCAGGGATGTCACACTTGACGCTCTCCGTGCGGATGGCTACAAGGCGTTCTTCCTTGGTATCGGCGCGTCCATAGGTGCTGTCGCCGGCTGCAAGGGCGACGACCTTGCAGGCGTATACACAGGTATTGATTTCCTCAAGGCGGTCAATCTCGATAAAGTGCCGGAAATCGGAAAAAAGGCCGCAGTCATAGGCGGCGGCAACGTTGCGATAGACGTTGCGCGCACAGCCGCCCGTCTCGGTGCCGAGACTACCGTTATCTATCGCCGCGGCAGGGATGAGATGCCCGCCGACAAGGACGAAATCGCCGAGGCAGAAGAAGAAGGCGTCAGGTTCATGTTCCTCGCTGCGCCTGTTGAGATCAGCGGCAGCGGTAAATGCGAAGCGATCAGGGTAGAGCTTATGGAGCTTGGCGAAGCCGACGCAAAAGGGCGCAGAAAGCCCGTGGGCACCGGCAGATACGAGACGATAGAGGTTTCGTCCGTTATCTCTGCGATCGGTCAAAAGATAGACCTCGGCGGCATCGCGGCATTTGAACTGAACAGCAACGGCTCGGTCAGAGTTGACGCGAAGACTTTGCAGACAAGCGTTCCCGACGTGTTCGCCGGAGGCGACGCGGCAACAGGTCCTAAGTTTGCAATAGACGCAATAGCGGCAGGCAAAGAAGCATCCGTTTCCATCCACCGCTATGTCCACGCCGGTCAGACGCTTGACCTCGGGCGCGATAACCGCGATTACAAGGCGCTTGACGCATCGACAGTGGCTGTCACGCCCGGCGGCTTTGACACTGCGCCGCGCCAGAAAGCCGTGTCTGCCGATGCAAAGGAAGCTCTCAAAACCTTCAAAGACCTCCGCGGCACCCTCACCGAGGAGCAGATAAAGAAGGAAGCTGAACGCTGTCTCGGCTGCGGCTGCGTCGTTCTTGACGAAGACCTCTGCGTGGGCTGCGGTATATGTACCACAAAGTGCAAATTTGACGCGATCCATCTTGAGAAGACCATAGATAATGTGGGGAAGACGTATTTCAGAACACTGATCACCGCAGCAGGCAACGCCCCGGCGGCAATCGGCAGACTCGCAAAGAAAAAGTTTGCCAGGAAATAATAGCATACGCTCGGAAAGACCCGCGTTTGCGGGCCTTTCCGGAGCAAATTCCGGAGGATAATCATGCATGAGATAGGCATTGTCAGAAGTATGTGCAGAACCGTAAAGGATTACGCGGCAGAAAACAACGTCGATAAGATCTCCGAAATAGTCCTCGATAACGGTGAGCTTTCTCTGGTCGTCAGCAAATATGTTGAGGAGCTGTTTCCGGTGGTCGCTGACAGCGATCCGCTTTTCAAGGATACGAAGCTGATATTCAACGTGATCCCCGGCCTTGCGGAGTGCGACGACTGCGACGAAATATTCAATGTCATCGAAAACGAAGGATATTGTCCTAATTGCGGAAGCTTCAGCAAGCAGGTACTCTCCGGCAAGGATTTCAACATAAGGGAAATCCACGTTCCCAAATAGAAAAGTAAGGGTCTGCTCAACGTCAGTCCCTTACTTTTCTATATTCAGATTCCGAGCATTTCAAGTCCGAGGACGATCAGAAATTCGGCAATGATATAGGTCAGCATAACCACAAAATGCGTTTTCAACCTTCCGTTTTTCTTGAATCTTACATAAAAAAGAGTGGAGTCAGACACGAAAAACTGCGTAGCACCGATAAATGTGACCGCCGTTGCGGCGCATGGCTTTGAAACAAGCTGATACAGCGCAAAACAATTCATTGTGCCGTTTACCAGAAGGTAGAAAAACATCGGGTAAAACATGAACTTCGGCAAATAAGGTCTAAGCCCCTTGAAGACGAGGAGCGACACTGTTAAATAGACCGCAGCGGCGAGGATTATCACCCAAAGCGGAACAACAGAAAAGTTCACGCTTCTGTTGTACGCAGCGACAAAAAAAGCGTGTGAGAACATAAAGGCGATCCCGCCGGCGGTAAACCACGCTTTTCCGTCAGGTATGAGCAGCACATCTCCCAACCAGCTGAACACTATCGCCAATATGACGACAGCCAACGGTTCAGCCGCCGAGCAGCAATACCACCCGAGCAGGAACAGGAGAATAAAAACCTTCGTCTGCGCTCTGAGCTTTGCATTGCATTTCAAGCTTGCATAAAGATGGATCACGCTCACTGCGATAAAAGCCGCAAGGAAGAAAAACTTCATAAAAATAATTCCTTTCAGTATAAAATAACAACTGCGGTAAAGGAACAAACGCGGTCTGACCGCAATATCATCTGGAAATTATTATATCACACCATATTTCACTATGGCAACCGCCCGGCATACAAAAAGAGAATTTTTTATTTATTATAAATTCGTTGAAAAACACCGGCAAAAATGATATTATCAATTTAGATATAAATTTTTCGGGAGGAAAACATGAAATACATTTTTATACTGAATCCCAAGGCCGGTGCCGGCGGCACAGAAGAAAAGCTCCGGAACGAAATCGCCGCACTCCCCTGCCCAGACCTGTGCGAAATATATCTCACAAAGGCTCCCCTTGACGCAACGGAGTACGTGAAAAGAACTCTTGCGGAAAGCCCCGGTGAAAAATTCCGCTTTATCGCCTGCGGAGGCGACGGAACAATCAACGAAGTATTTTCCGGCGCGGTCGGCGCCGAGAACGCCTCTGTAAGCTGCTATGCCTGCGGAAGCGGGAACGACTTTGTAAAGGTTTTCGGCGGGCAGGAAAAGTTCAGCGACGCGGCAAAGCTTATTTCCGCTTCGGAAAGAAAGCTTGACGCACTAAAGGTCGGCGATAGATACAGCTTCAATGTAACAAACTTCGGTTTTGATACTACCGTGGCGATCACAATAAACAAAGAGCGCGCAAAATCCGGGCACGGCAATAAGAACGCTTACACCAAAGGCGTTGTCACAGCTCTGCTTACAAGCATGAAAAACAATTGTACCGTCACTGCCGACGGCGAGGTTCTTAATCCTGATGGCAAGGCGCTGCTCTGCACCGTCGCAAACGGTCAGTATGTCGGCGGTTCGTTCAAATGCGCCCCACGCGCAAAAACCGACGACGGACTTATGGAGGTCTGCCTGATAAAGCCGATATCCCGCATCAGATTTGTGAAAATACTTACGCCATACACAAACGGCGAGCACCTTGACCGCGATGATCTGAAAGATATAATCACCTACCGTCAGGCAAAAACCGTCTCCGTTTCCGCTCCGGACGGCTTTGCATATTCCCTTGACGGAGAAATAATCTACGAAAACAGCTTCACCATAGAGATAGTTCCGGGCGCTTTGAATTTTGCCTGTCCCGAATAAACCTGCCAAAACAGCCCGCCGCACCGGAAATGTGCGGCGGGCTGTGGCTGTCAAGAAGTCCGTGACAGGGCTTTTTCGGCAAATTCATCTTATTCATTTTTCAAAAACAAGCGACACACCGTCGGAATATCTTATAACCAATTGTTTATCCGAAAAGGTATATTCAAACAGCAGTCCCTTATAATATATATATTTCCCGTCGGCAGATATTTCCGCTTCGCCCTGACCGAATATGTCCGCACTTCCCGTTCCCGTGCCGTCGATCACCAGATATGAATCTCCATATCCGGTTTTTTCGAGTATGTCCTTTGTATAGACAGAGAAGACGTCGGTGATCTCCGCTATCTTCCAGCTTCCCGCAGGAATAGCGGAAGCATCTGCGGTATCTCCGCTTTTTTTCAGGATGATCCGGTTTGAACCTGAATCGCCATACGAAATTTCAAGGAAATTTCCGCTTATCGTTCCGCTGAAGCTTTCTGCCCCGAGTAAAATATCGACCGTATCTCCGGAGCGCGACCATTTTCCTTTCTCTGAACGTCCGTCAAGCGTTACCGTACAATTCCCGTCAGACATAAGCCTGATCTCAACGCCGCTGAACGCGCTCTCGATTCCCGCACCGTCGGCCATAAAAGCGGAGTATTCCCCCGCGCCGTCATAAAATACATCCTTTTGCGCAGCGCTTATCAGATAGTACGCCGCAAGAAAAATCATCATTGCGGCTGCGCCGACAGACGCAGATATCAAAATGCGTTTTATCTGCGTATTTTTTTCCTCTTGCGGCCTGTTTTTATTTTCTTCCATGCTATCACCTCGACACTGCGCAGATTATACCACAGACTGCGCATTTTTGCTCATATTTTATCAAAAATTCCGTGACAAAAAAATATAATTATGGTATTCTGTTATCGGCTGATTGTCAAATGATAAACAGGAGGTTTCTATGGTAACAAATAAAGAAAAGCTTTTCGCGCTTGGAAAAAAGATGACCGACAGGATCCCTTACAAACTTGGCATTGAGAAGATGACAGAAGACTGCCCTGAATTTTGGGGGCTTGTCAATGTGCTTGACGACGATATGGTCGATATAGCACTCAGCATGAAACAGCGTACCCCCATGTCATTTGAAGATATCCGGAAAGCATGCGGCTGGACGGATACGGAGGCGCTTGAGAAGAAGCTTTTTGATATGAGCTGCCTCGGTCTTATAGAGTATAATTGGGAGAACGAGGATCATCACAAGCAGTATATTCTGCCGCTCTTCGTTCCGGGCGCGGCGGAATTTCTCAACATGAGAATGTCTACCGTCAATGAACATCCCGAAGTATGCGATTTTTTTGAGCGCATGTCCAGACTCCCGCTTGAGGCCGTTACGCCCATGATCCCTCTTGGCGGCGCAGGCGTCGGTATGCACGTTATCCCCGTTGAAAAGGCGATCCCTGCAAACTCAAAATCCGTAAGCATTGAGCATTTGTCTCATTGGCTCAAAAAATACGACTATTACAGCGTGGGCGTCTGCTCATGCCGCCGTTCACAAAGCAAGCGCGGCGTCGGTTCGGGCGATATTGAGGACTATTGGTGCATCGCCGTCGGCGACTGTGCGCGCTACTGCGACGAAACGGGCAAGGACGGAAAAACCGTCACCTATGACGAGGTAATGGAGATCCTCCAGCGCGCCGAGGACGAAGGTTATGTACATCAGATAACAAACATCGACGGCGAAGACAAAATTTTCGCCATCTGCAACTGCGCCCCCGGCGTCTGCTACGCTTTGCGCACCTCTCAGCTTTTCAACACGCCCAACCTCTCGCGCAGCGCTTTCCGCGCACATGTTGACAAAGACAACTGCGTCGCCTGCGGCAAATGCGCCGAGGTCTGCCCCGCCGGTGCGGCAAAGCTCGGTCAGAAGCTCTGCACAAAGAATGGTCCGGTCAAATATCCGAAGCATGAACTGCCCGACGATACCCCTTGGGGTCCCGACAAGTGGGATGAGGATTACCGCGACAACAACATGCTCAATTGCTATGAGAGCGGCACCGCCCCCTGCAAAACCGCATGTCCCGCGCATATTGCGGTTCAGGGCTATATCAAGATGGCAGCCGAGGGGCGTTACCTTGACGCGCTCAAGCTTATAAAGCAGGACAATCCATTCCCCGCCGTATGCGGAAGCATCTGCAACCGCCGCTGTGAGGATGCCTGCACCCGCGGCACTATTGATTCCCCCGTCGCAATTGATGAGATCAAGAAGTTTATCGCTGAGCAGGAGCTTAACAGCGAAACGCGATATGTCCCCGCAAAGAGGACAAAGCGTGAGACCCTTGAAAACTACGATGAGAAGATCGCGGTCATCGGCGCGGGTCCTGCAGGTATGAGCTGTGCTTACTATCTTGCAAACAGGGGCTATAATGTAACAGTATTTGAAAAGAACGCCGTTCCCGGCGGTATGCTTGCCGTCGGTATCCCCTCCTTCCGTCTGAACAGGGATGTTATCAACGCCGAAATCGACGTTCTGCGGCAGATGGGCGTTGAATTCAGATGCAATGTTGAGGTCGGCAAAGACGTTACCGTAGAGCAGCTTCGCGCAGACGGCTATAAGGGCTTCTACCTGGCTATCGGCGCACAGAAATCCGCTGCGCTCGGCATCCCCGGCGAAGAGCTTTCCGGCGTGTTCGGCGGTATTGAGTTCATGCGCGCCGTCAATCTCGACGGTAAACCCGCGGTAGGCAAAAAATGCGCCGTTATCGGCGGTGGCAACGTTGCAATGGATGTGTGCCGCAGTGCCGTGCGTCTCGGCGCGGAGGAAGTATATATCATATACCGGCGCTCCGAAGCGGAGCTGCCTGCGGACAAGACAGAGGTCGCGGAAGCGGTTGAGGAGGGTGTCAAATTCAGATATCTCAATGCTCCCGTTGAGATCATCGGTGAAGAAGGCAAGGTCACCGGTCTCAAGGTCGAGCTTATGGAGCTTGGCGAGGCGGATGAAAAGGGCCGCAGAAAGCCCGTCGGAACCGGCAGATTTGAGCTTATAGAGGTCGACAGCGTAATAAGCGCTATCGGTCAGAAGGTCGAGCTTAGCGGCATCGCCCCCGAAGCCATGACCTTTAACAAAAACGGTACCGTTATTGCCGATCCGATAACTTTCCAGACGGCACAGAAGGATATTTTCGTAGGCGGAGACGCATACACCGGTCCCAAATTCGTTATCGACGCTATCGCGCAGGGACGCGAGGCCGCAGAATCGCTTCACCGGTATGTCCACCCCGGTCAGAGCCTTACTCTTGCCCGCAATCTCCGTCAGTTCTATGAGCTTGACAAGGACAACGTTGTTTTCGCCGCCGGAAGCTTCGACAGCTACTCCCGCCAGGTCCCGGGTCAGGACGCCGCAAAGGCAAAAAGCTTTATGGACGACCGTCTCACCTTTACAGAAGAGCAGGTAAAGAAGGAAGCTTCCCGCTGTCTGGGCTGCGGCGCCGCAGAGGTAGACGAAAACCAGTGCATCGGCTGCGGTCTGTGCACCACCAGATGCGAATTTGATGCGATCCATCTTTCACGCGATCTGCCCGAGGCGTCCAGAATGGTCAAGGCCGAGGACAAGATGAAGGCGATACTTCCGTATATGCTCAAGCGCGAAGTGAAAATCCTCAAGAAGAAGCTGACGAAATAATGCACGAATTAGGAACCGTAATTTATATTATTGAGATCGTTGAAAAACTCGCCGTCGAAAACAAGCTTACAAAAATTGGCTCGGTCACGCTTGAAGTCGGCGAGGTCAGCGGTATCATTCCGGACTATCTCTTTGATTTCTGGCTCTATGCCCGAAAAAAATCCGATTACCTGAAGGACGCGGAGCTGAAAATTGAAACGATCAAGGGAGTCACCTATTGTCAGGACTGCAAAAAGACATACCCGACAGTAGAGTATGCCAAGATATGTCCGTATTGCCACAGCTCCAATACCTTTCTCGTAACCGGCAACGAGTATAATATCAAAGAGATAGAAGCAATGTAGCAGCAAATTTCGTTCTGTCAAATTACAGGAAAAGCTGAACACCCGCAGTCTCAAGGACTGCGGGTGTTTTCTTATTTTACCGCTTACTTATCGGCTTTTTTACTTGGAAAGTCTTCGGTTTTGTTTGCATAAAACCTTGCATTGAACACTGCAAAAAAACGGATAAACATTATTTTTATGAACGGCTCAAACGCTTATACAACTCTTACGGCGCTGTGACAGGTACAGTCGGCTGCTCAATCACTGATTCGGTCGGCTGTTCAACACCGGGTTCGGTCGGCTGTTCAATCACTGGTTCGGTCGGCTGTTCAATCACTGGTTCGGTCGGCTGTTCGGTACCGGGCTCAGTTGGCTGCTCGGTACCGGGCTCGGTCGGCTGTTCGACACCGGGCTCACTCGGCTCTTCGGTACTCGGCTCATCCGTCGGCGCGGGAGTGGGCGTAGGCGTTGGGGGCAGTGTCGGCGCGGGTTCGGTCATGACGGGTGCAATGATCAGCGTGTCAAGATCAAGAATGGCGCTTGCCGCAATATGTATCTGCTGAAGCATTGGGTCAAATGTGAGGAAAGGCGCGTTCCCCTGCCCGTCAAAGCGGAAAGTCTCCGTAATGACCAAACCGTCCGCACGGAGAATGGCGACCGTGAAAGCTTCCGGCAGAGCCGCACCCGGTGCGGGCGCAACGGTCAGGACAAGATCCTGCCCCGGTGCGAGAGTGAGTATATTGTTCTCGGTGCGAGTCAGCACAGTCTGGGACGCAGACTCCGTAAACACGACATTCTCCAGCAAGGCTACGTTGACAGCGACAGAAAGGTTCGTGTCAGCACCCTGTTCCGGTTCCTGTTCCGGTTCTGGTTCCTGTCCTTCTGTCGGTTCCTCCGTGGGTTCCTGCTCCGTCTCTTTTTCAGACTCATCCGGTTCCTCTTCTGTATCGCTGTCAGGCTCCTGTTCAGACTCGGGTTCCTCTTTTACAGTATCGTCCGGAACCGCCGTGCCGGAGAGCGCAACTGTCTGGCCGACGCTGAGATACATGGGGTCTACCGTGAGTATCCCGCTGTCAGGTTCAAACGCAACGCCGTCGGTATACACTTTGCCGTCGGTATGTACGGTATAGAGAATATCATCCATTACCAGATGCAGCTCATCCGGGAGAACATATCCCTCCGCCGGGGCAATTGCAATCTCCAGCGGCTTTGCGGATGAGTAGTCGCGTCCCAGATCGGAGACAACGGCAATATCCGTAAGAGCGTCCGCATTTATGCGCACACCGACCGCAGAGCCAATGAGGGCAAAGGTATCCCCGTCGTTGATGAGCGTCGGCGCGATGCTTAGCTTACCGGAGTCAGGGTCATAAGTGATCCCTTCCGGATTCCCCTCGCCGGTAGCAGAAACGGTATACTCAACGTCGTTGATACGCAGGATAAAGAACTCCGGCATGGAAAAGCCTTCGTCGGCGCGGATATCGATCACAAGCGGTTCATTATCCGTCCATGTGAAGGTTCTTCCGGCGACGGGCGCTTCCGGCAGAGCGGCGTCCTCGGACGGAACAGGATCTGTGGTTCCCTCTTCCGGAACGGTGACCGTTTCTTCCGGTGGAACAACAGGCTCCCCCGGTATGGCGTCATCGGCAGATGCCGGAACGGCAAGCACCACAAAAGCCAGAATCAGCGCAAGCGCGGTATAAAAAAACTTTTTACTCATGGTTTTTCATCTCCTTGGATGAGAAGGTTCAGGAAACTATATCCGGGGCAAGACCGAAGCCGTTTGCCGCCTCGTCGGTGCCTGTTGCGGAATATGTGGTAGTACCGCTGTAATTTATAAATACAGTTGTTTCTTCCGCACCATATTTCATTCCGCTTGTTGAAGTACCGTAATCCGCGCTTCCCGAACCGTTATAGCGAATGACCAGATTGTACTTTCCGCCGGCTCCGACAAAGTTGCCTGCGTCGTCATATACAAGGTTGCTCAGCCCCGGTTCTTGATATCCGGACATTCGTGCAACTCCACGGCAATCCGTCACACCTGCCGGTAACGTTATATCGGCCGTCAGAGGAGCGCACAGATTAAATGTACGGTTCATAAGAGTAACGCCGTCCGGGATTTTGGCCGTAAACTTCTCAAGCCCCAAGCATTGACTGAATGTAAGATTCATATTTGTTACAGTTGCAGGAATAGCAAACTCAGCGGGAAATTCTTTGATAGATGAACATAACTGAAATGTAGCCGCCATAGATGTCCATGTTCCCGCCGGATCAATCATAACGCTCTGGATTTTTCTGTTCTGTGAGAAGAGACCGGCAATTGTATAACTTCCCTCAACGCTTGTTGCGCTTGCCGGAACATAAACGCTGGTAATATTACCCAAATAGGCCTTTATCCCATTCCCCAGATACGGATCACCGTTTACGGTAGATTGTTCAAGCCACCAATAAACATCATTTTGAGGGTAAACTGACCTCACCATGTTCAATGTATCAACGCTGACGTCACCGCCGGTTATATTATTATCTCTGTAAACAACGCTTACACGCGCTTCCTGTCCGCTGAGCATATTGCTGTTCAGGTCACCAAGCTGTGAATAATCCAAAAATACCCAATTAACACTTTGCGTATTATCGGATTTTTCAAACATTTTATAGGTGCTTGTTATAGTTGTGTCAAGTATCTTTCCGTTCTCCCACCCGTAACCGGTCACATCGACCCAAGTTCTGTGAGTAACGTCACCTACATATCGGATATAATATTTTCCGTTCTCGTCTTCATACGGAGCGTTGTCGTCGCCATAGACTTTTTCCCATTCAACAACTGTGCTTTTGGCCGTTACATTCAGAATTATATTTCCGGAGGTGATCGTAGAAATATACTTTGCCGCCGTAGACGTGACTGAAAACGCGGTGCATACGCAGAGCAATACGATGCCAAGCAATCTATACCAAAGTCCGCGAGTATGTCTCTTCACTCTTCCTCACCTCTCAATCAATTTGCTCCGCTGTAAATTCTATACCTATATTTGCGCGCTCAATATTCTCGGTGATTGCATCTGTGGGCTCAAATACAAGCGTGAAAACAGTATCTCCGGACCGAAAAACTCCTGTTTCAAAATATATAGGTGCGCCGTCAGACACTTTTGACTGCGTTTGAAAACTGACACTTACCCCAGCCGGGACGCCTGTCACAGATATTTTGCCTTTTGCGGCGACCTCAAAATTACTCTTTATAGTAAAGGAATATTCATTATCTACCTGCGTTTCCCCGACTTTAAGGTTCATTTCCTTTTCGTCCGAAACCGCGCTTACAACAAACCCGGCAACTCTTGCGCTGTCGTCGGCGTTTGTTTCCGTCCTGTACGATGCGGCGGTCGTCCCGGTAAACGCGAGTACCACAGCCAGCAGAAACGCAAGATATACCGCCAGCGGCAGACGGCGGGGCGTAGGCTTATTCCGAGTGTTTTCCATGGTAAACCTCCTTGTTCTCCCCCGGCTTATCAAATACGCGGGGAAGCTCTATAAGCGCGAAGCCGATCAGCACGAGCACAGTCATGCCGAGGGGCGTTCTGAGTTTTTCAATAAAAAGGCCGATGCGCGGTACGGTGAAAACGACCTTTCCAATGATCGCTCCATGCTGTACGGGTTCAATATCGGCGACATTGTTCGCATCGCCCCGCGTGGTAAAGCCGTCGGGCGTATCGCCGACTATGCGGTGCGTAACAAGCGATGCGCCGGAGCGGAACATTATCACATCACCTGTGCCGTACTCCGCAGCGCGGCGGCAGATGACAAGGTCGCCCGGTTCTATCGAAGGGGACATACTGCCCGTGACAACGACCGCAGCGGTAAAGCCGAGTACCGCCGGCTGCTCCTCACCGGTCACAGCACGGGCGGCGATAACATAAACATTTGCCGCAAGCAGCAGCGCAAGGGCGGCTGTAAGCAGCGCCGAGAACAGACGGAGTATCTTACTCCGCATGTTTTCTCTTCCTGTACACTATGACACTAACGGCAGTGCCGGCAGCGGCGGCAGTCATAAGGCCGGCATAGAGCGCTATGGGCGTGTCGTCTCCGGTTTTGGGATAGTAATAGGTATTGTTGTCTTCAACGACAATATACAGCCCCACGGTAATATTGTCCGCCGAGCCGAGGGTCGAAAGCCCGTGCGCCGCGGCATCGCCGAGAGCGGTATCCGTGCGGTCCTGCGCATCTCCTACATAATAATTCCACAGCCACGAAATATCAAAATCCTGCAGACCGAAGCCCCGGACGGAACCGGATACGGCGCGGATAACATTACTCCTGTCCACGCCGATTGGAAGAGAATACACCGTTGTATCGGTGAGATTCGTGCCGGAGAGCGCCGTTTTGACCGGCAGGGCAGGATTGCTCTTTATCGCATACAGCACAGCGGTAAACTTTATCGTGCCGCCGATGTTGTTCTTGAGGCGCACGGTGTTATAGCCGTCCGTACCCGGGGCGACGACTTTTGCCCCGTCTGACGAGACGACGTTCGGATAATTTGCCGAGAACAGGGACAGCTCCGCCGAGCCGTCGGGGCGAATGGACGCCGCGCTGTCCCACGTAAGGCGGTTGAGACTGTACGTGAGGACGCGGTCAGGTACACCGCCGGGCGCCGCCCATGTAGGATTGAGCGCCAACGGCATCGTCAACGCCGTCAGCACCATGAGCACCAACAGCGCCGGAATTATCCGCCGCCTGCTGTTATCTGTAAAACGCATTATTTCTGTCATACTTCTCCCTCCGGGTAATCTCCTGAGTTCAGATCAAGGCGCTGTATACAAGCGCGCTGATATCAGCTCAGGCAAAAAAATTTTCCCCTGCCCCACCCCGCCACAATGGACGGGGCAGGGGTAAAAACTATGTATCTCTTTTCTCAGTCTATCTGAGTAACTCTTGCCGTCATGGTAACGGTGATCTGAGGAGGAAGCCAATAGCCGCCTTTGTTAAAATCAGCAAGAGCAGTGTCCTTTGCATCGTCTCCTTCAAACGGCCACTCCCAAGAAATGGCGATGGAATCCGTCCCGACAGTGCTGAGATCGGTATTGGCAGCATACTCCTTGCTGTAAGCTGCAACTGCCTCATTAAAAGCAGTCTCAAACGCCTCGGGAGTATCATAATCCGTGCCCTTTATTATGGTGTCGCCGGACTCGCCGGTGCTCTTGACGGTAACCTGAACCGGGCAGTAGAACTTGTCGTTGACATTCCAGCGCGTCTTATCGCCACCAAGCATCAGCGATCCCACATAGGTAACTTTTACAGCGACCTCTGGCTTACCGCTGATGGTGAAGCCGCCCAGATCTCCGCGTGTACCCGGAGCGATAACGTTATTGACATTATTGCTTTCAACGGAATAGGTAAGGCCGGTAACGGTCGTGTCATCCGGTGCGTAGGTTTTGCTGAACATCTCGCCGGTGCCTGTCACGGTCACGCCGAACTGCGCGACCCTTGCCTGATCCATTGCGTTGCCGCTGGTCGTGTACTTTGCAAAGGTTCCGCCGACAAAGCAGCTCGTAACAAGCGTGAGGACGATAAGGATTATAGCTGTCCTCATGAATTTAGTCTTTTTCATTGAAAGACCTCCTATGATTTTTCTTCACAATTCCTGGTCATATATCTCCGCGCACAACAGCCGTGGCAAGCCGCAGTACGATGGATAACTTAGGTTACTCATTATGTTAAAGAATCTCTCCGCAGGCGCTCCAGCTCCCGCTCGAGGCGGCGGGCGCGCTGTGCCTCGCGTTCGGCTTCGCGGCGGCGGGCAGAAGCGTCATACAGCACAAAGCAGAGTACCGGGAGGGCGATGAACAGCGCCATGCCGACAGGCTTCTGCGCAAACAGCGCCACATCGCCCACGTGCGCGATACGCCCGGCGTACTTGCCGACAAGGTTGGCGGCGGAAACGGGCTGTGCATCCTCCGCATTATTTGCGTCGCCCTTCGTGACAAATTTCAGAGTGCCGTTGTCCTCCGTCTCAATACGCACAATACGGTGCGTGACGACGATGCTTCCCTCTTTGAAAGCGATAATATCTCCCTCGCGCAGGTCTATTGCCTTGACGGGTTTGACAAATATAAGATCGCCGATCTCAATATGGTCGCTTGCCGTGCCGCTCATCGAGCCGGACTGCACCGCAAGCGGCGTTATCCCGAGGACGGACGGCGGAGTATCCGGCGTTATCGCGCCCTTTATTATAATAGTAAGGTTGCAGGCAAGCAGCAGCGCGAACACAACGCACAGCACAAGCCCCACGACCTCCACCGCGGATATGCCGCGGCGCGGCTCCTCTTCGAATCCTCTACGTTGTTTATTTTTATCAGCCAAAGCGATACCTCCCAAAGAAAAAAGCATCGAAAGCACATAGCAGGTATGGGGAAAGACCTTTGCGGCTACGCTCAGATACGAAAGTACGATATATATATATATATATATCGTGTATATCATCATTTGCCCAAATTGTCAATAGTTTCCGCAAAGGTTCCCGAGATTTTTTAAAATCAAACCGGCTTGCTGCATGAGATAAAAATGTCCCGCGGTCGGAGAGCATAAAAAAACACCCCTGAAAGTCTTTAACTTCCAAGGGTGCAAATAAGCGTATGCTCAATCGGTATTTGCCGTTTCGGGAATTTCTTCTTTTCGCGTAAACTTCTGGATGCCCCATATACCTATGATAACGACCGCCATTGCGATAGCAGCCTTGACGGAAAACGGCTCATCAAGGAAAATAACTCCCGCCGCGACGGACAGAACCGTCACGAGGCTGTTAAGGGATACTACGTTTGCCACAGGGGCATTCGCCACGGCGTAGTTGAACAACGTATAGCCGATAACGGAGGCAAACAGCGAAACATAAATAACCGCGAGAACAAACGGAAGGTTTTTCGCCGGAGCTATAAGCTTTCCAAGCTCACCGGCGTTTTCGATCATCGCGCCGGAGGTGAAGAAGACCGCGCCGACAAGGAGCGTGACCACGGTTCTCTCATATACGCTGAAGTTATCGTGCGCCGCCTTCTTATTAAGTATAGTATATATACCGGCTGAAAAAACGGCTATCAGCAGCCAGACAACGCCTCTGAACGATATATTTCCGCCTGCATCGGAGGTAAAAACGCTTATTGCGATAACGCCGCAGATGCTTATCACGCAGAATACCCATTGCAGGAGCGTGGGCTTTTCGTTGAAGAAAACCGCCGCAAGAACCATTGTAAACAGCGGGATGATCGAGATAAATATGCCCGTGAACGATGAGTTTGTATATTTCATGCCGTACTGCTCACCGATGAAATAAACCGCCGGTTCGCATATGGCCATTATGATAAGCGGAATAATCTTTTTTGTGTTAAGATGCAAGCTCTTCCTGCCGAACAAAACAGGTAAAAGCATAAAAAGCGCCGCGGCGTCAAATCTGTACATCAAAAACACCATAGGCGTCGTAAAGCGCTGCGCAACGGCGGAAGCAAGGAATGTAAAGCCCCATATGAAATAAACGCCTAATGCCGCCGCTATCGCCCTTGTATACTTGCCGGTTTTCATATCTCTGTTTCTCCATTCAAAAGCTGACAGCAATTATATTCCCTTTCCCTGCCGGCGGTCAATAGGAAAACACACATTCTTCACGTCTGCACCCTTCCACGGCTTGAGCGAACCTTGCAAATTAATTTACAGTAAGTTAAGCATTTATCTGCCGGCAATGCTATAATTATTTAGCTTGTTTAAGAACCTCATTGAGGTTCTTAAACAAAAGGGCTGTACGGGCGAAAATCCGCCCGAAAAAACCGGCACGGATCCGTTTCCCGCCAGACTCAGTATTTTCTCCGGCGTACACGCCGCCATAGAAAATGATCAAAACTATTTTTTGCCTGCGGGCAAAAAATTCTGCGAAGCCTTTTTCAACAGTTTCAATTATTAAAAAATTTTTCTGAGGATATATTATGTCAAAACCACGTGCAACGGTACTGCTTATAATTATTTTTGCGCTGTTTTCTCTAAGCGCATGTACATCCCGGACGCACTCGGCGGCGAAATTTCTGCAAACCGCAATGTCCGATATGCAGGCTATCGCCGATGACGCCGAGGCCAACAGGCCGGATGAAACCGCTGTCCCGGCGCTTTTCTCCACACCTGTTCCCTCTCCCTCTCCGACAGCCGCGCCGACTCCGTCTCCCGCGCCGACACCGGAACCCACGCCGTCCCCTGAAATAGACAGCATTGCAGAGGTCGGTCAGAAGGCCGCATACCTTCGCTATTCTCCGATAAGCGCGCTCAGCAATGATGAGCTCAGAAGCGATTTCGTAAAAATCGTCCACAGTACCATCATAGCAAAGTACGGGGTATACGATCTTTCTGCCGATCTTATGGATTCGGTCATTTTCGGAGAAAACGCCAACATTGGCTTCCTGCTCAACTGCGTCGATGCAAGCGGCCTTACAGATGCGGGAACCTTTGATGTGCTCCCCGACTGCTCGATGCAGTACAGCTACCTTACAAACGTCAACGCGTTTCCCTCCTGCTCACTCGGGGAGCTTGCGCTCTTCGGCGGTACGCTTGCCGCACAGTCCGGCGATATAATATTCTGGTTTGACGAAAACGGAAATGCGGAAAATTATGCGATAGTCGTTTCCGCAGACGGCGAACATCTCGGTATCGTGCTCACCCGCGCCACCGGCGAAAGCGCACTGTTTGAAACGTGCATCTATAATGTCAGCCAACGTTTTATTTCAAGCGGAAGACTTGTCCAACTTACATATCCGTGCATTGAACAGACGGTATACTTTTTCTGCATAAACGAGCTTGGCTACTCCCCTGCGGCAGCCTGCGGCGTTATGGCCAACATCTACAAGGAATCCTCATTCAGAAGCTATATCGAAAGCAGCGGAAGCTACGGACTCTGCCAGTGGCTCGGAGAGAGAAAGCAGGAGCTGATAAGCTGGTGCAGAAGCAATTCCCTCGACTATACAACGGTCGAAGCACAGCTTAAGTACCTTAAGCACGAGCTTACGCTTGAAAAATATTACGGGCTTGACGCACTTATGCGCACCTTTGGCAGCAGCGCTCAGGACGCCTATGACGCGGCACGCGAATGGTGCTATAAATATGAGTCGCCCGCAAACGCCGGTGTTATCGGGCGCGACAGAGGATTAATCGCCCGGGATAATTTTTTCCCGATATACTCCCAATACTGACAGGTTAGGTTCATCAAAAAGCCGAAGCAGGAACATTCGTGAATTCGGCAAAACAGGCGGGTATCTTACAAGATGCCCGCCTGTTCATGTTCAAACCACCTGAAAGATATAGAATTTGAGATAGTCCGTTTCAGGGACGTTCCAGAGAATGGGGTGATCCGGTGCCTGCTGACGCGCCTCTATCTGCTTCAGCTCCACCCCCGCATCCGCAGCCGCAGATCTGAGCATTTTTACAAAAAGCTCGTTAGGCATAAAATGGCTGCACGAGGCCGTTGCAAAATATCCGCCCCTCGGCAAAAGCTTAAGCGCCCTGTAATTTATCTCCTTATAGCCGCGCTGTGCGTTATCAACAGTCTTTCTCGATTTGGTAAACGCGGGAGGATCGAGTATAATGAAATCATACGGCTTTTTGCCGCTTCTCTCAAGTTCGGGAAGCATTTCAAAAACATCTGCCGCGATAAAATCCATCCGGTCGGCAAGGCCGTTTCTCGCCGCGTTTGCCCTTGCCATCTCAACGGCGCTTTCGGAAATATCCACCGCCGTCACATGCTCCGCCCCACCCATTGCAGCGTTGAGCGCAAAGGAGCCTGTATGTGTAAAGCAGTCAAGCACTCTTTTCCCCTGTGCAAGCCTTGCAACGGCAAGGCGGTTATATTTCTGATCAAGGAAAAAGCCGGTTTTCTGCCCGTTTTCAACGTCAACAAGGTATCTTATCCCGTTTTCGCATATTTCAGTCACAGCGGAATCTGGGTGCCCTTCACCGTACCAGCCGCGATACTGCCCAAGCCCTTCAAGAGTGCGTATCGCGGCGTCGTTCCGTTCAAAAATACCGTTGATATCCTGCCCGTCTCCGCGCAGGACCTCAAGCAGCAGCGGAAAAACTATATCCTTGATTTTTTCCATGCCTGCCGAAAGCGTCTGAACGGAAAGAATATCCGAAAATCTGTCTACAGTAAGCCCCGGAAAGCCGTCCGCCTCGCCAAAAATCACACGGCAGCAGCCAATGTCCGCGCCCATGACGGTTTTTCTGTAATCCCATGCGTATTTTATTCTTCTTCTCCAGAAATCCGCGTCAAACCGGTCGTTGGCGTTTCTTGAAACAAGTCTTATCCTTATTTTGCTTTTTTTGCTTAAAAAACCCGTGCCGAGATACTTCCCCTTTTCGCTGACAGCGTCAACAAGGCAGCCATTTTCCGCCTGCGTATCGCCGGACACGACCTCCGCCTCATATATCCACGGGTGTCCCTGTTCCACCCATCGTGTACCCTTTGCGCTTATAATATATTTTGGAAAATCTCTTTGTGTTTTCAAGCGGCTTACCTCTTAAATTTTTTTGAATTATTTTATCACACTCTCCGGAATAAAGAAAGTGGTGTTTTTATAGTCAAAGTTCCTTGCTCGTATTTTCCCGGCAGAGGTCTTTTAATTGAAAAAAATCGTGGTTGTAAACTAAAAGTTGGGGGTGTGCGGGTAAGCCCGGGGGCTCCAACTTTTAGCATGATGGGAAAATAAGAGTAGAGCATAACAGAAAAATCCTTTAAAATGAAGCTGCTTAGACAC
>CAVENX010000019.1:0-193403 GCA_963617275.1 bacterium | reverse complement strand
CGCCGTTAAGCCCCATCCAGCCGGAGAAGGCCTGACCGATCATGTCATAGGAGGCGCGGTCACAATACTCAGGCAGTCCGCCGAATCTGGGGTTGCCGTAGCCGCTTATGTGGGCGATGATGAGCTTCGGATTCACCGCAAGCAGTTCGTCGTCGTTTATACCGAGTTTTTCAAGCCATACCATGTTCTCCATGAACACGTCGGCTTCCTTGATAAGGCCGAAGAACAGCTCCTTCACCTCAGGGTGCTTCAGATTAAGCTCAAGCGAGAGGGAGAGTTTGTTTCGTCCGTCCTGCGCCCATGATGTGCTGACCTTCTTGCCGTCCTCCTTGGCAAAGGGGGCAAGAACACGAAGAGTGTCGCCGACGCCGGGGCGCTCAATATGGATAACTTCCGCGCCGAAATCTGCAAGCAGAGTTGCAGCGTAAGGCATGGCAATAAGAGAACCGCTGTCAACAACACGCATACCCGCAAAGGGGCCGTACTTTGGGATGATCTGTTTACGTTCGCTCATTTTAACTACTCCTTTTACATTTATTTTCGATCACGTCCCGGCTCGCCGCTCTCCGGCGCTCGGGACTGTTTATTCATGCTCTGCGTTTTCTGATTTCCTCGATTATCGCGGGCAGAACGCTCTTGAAATCGACTGCCGCACCATAGTGAGAGATATCAAATATGGGGGACGACGCGTTATGGTTAATGCTGACGATACATTTTGAATTCTGCATACCCACCTGATACTGCACAGAACCGGAAATGGCTACATTGATGATCATATCCGGCTTGACGGCTGTACCGGACTGCCCGATCTGGGCGTCGTGAGGCAGCAGGCCGTTATCGACCAGAGGTCTTGACGCAGCCAGCTGGCCGCCGAGCAGCTCGGCAAGCTCACCGAGCATGGCAAGCTCTTTCTCATTTTTTACGCCGCGGCCACCTGCGACAAGGACGGATGCATGGTCAATCGGAACACCGGCAGTCACTTTCGGCTCCACGCTCAGCACTTCATAGCACTCTTCCTTATCGACCGTGACAGTCTCGGAAATAATCTCTCCCTTACGGGACGCGTCAGGCTCGAGAGGCGTGAATATCTTGGGGCGAACCGTCACCATCTGCGGTCTGCGCTCAAGGATGACGATATGCGCAAGGATGCTTCCGCCGTATGCGGGCGTGGTCTGGTAAAACACGTCGTCTTCATCATATCCGAGGTCGATGGCATCCGCGGTGAGGCCGGTTTTGAGGCTGATCATCATGCGCGGCGCAAGGTCGCGTCCGAGAGTGGTTGCGGGATACATGATTATGGAGGGGTGATACTTTTCCGCAAGCTGCGCCAGCGCCTGCTGATAAGGTCTTGCGCTGTATGAAGCAAGATTGTCATGCTCGGCGACGATAACCTGATCCGCGCCGCCCGCAATAAGCGTACCGGCAAGGGCGGCAACTCCGCTTCCGAGCAGGATCGCGCTTACGGTTTCTCCGTTATGCTCCTTAAGCTCCTGCGCCTTTGCAAGAAGCTCCAGCGTTACGGGGTTGAGGCGGCCGTTTTGATGTTCGGCAAATACCCATATGCCTTTGTAATCTTCCTTTGCCATTTTCAAACCTCCTCAGACCAAATGCTCTTGCTCGAGCATATCCACGAATTTAACTGCGATCTCTTCCGCGCTTCCCTCAAAGAAGCAGGTATCAGTATTGCGCTTGGGCGGCTCAAACACGGTCTTTGTGGAAGAGGGCGAGCCGGCAATGCCAGTCATCGAGGTGTCGGCGCCGAGATCCTGCGCATTCCACACCGTGCGCGGCTTTTTAAGCGCTTTCATGATATTGACCGGCGTCGGATAGCGCGGAGTATTGATCTCCGCGGTAACAGTCACAAGCGCGGGCAGCTTTGCACGCACCTTTTCGGTGCTGTCCTCAAGGACGCGGTCACAGTATACCCAGCCGTCACGTACATCTATGCTCGAGGCAAGGGTTATCTGGGGGATACCAAGGAACGCCGCGGTCGCCGGGCCTGTCTGGGCGGTGTCGCCGTCAACCGCATGGCGGCCGAACAGCAGCAGATCATACCCGCCGATCTTCTCCGCGCCCTTTGCAAGCGTGTAGGCCGTCGCAAGCGTATCTGCGCCGCCAAAAGCGCGGTCGGATAGCAGATAAGCCTCGTCGCAGCCGAGTGCAAGCGCTTTTTTAAGCACGTCCTCCGCCTGCGGGGGCCCCATGGAAATTGCGGTGACTGTCCCGCCATATTTCTCTTTAAGCCGGATCGCTGCCTCAACTGCGTTCGCGTCAAGGGGGTTTATCACGCTTACAACGCCGTCGCGCTTGAGATTTCCGCGCTCATCCAGCTTTACGTCGTCAGTGTCGGGTACCTGTTTTACAAAAACGATTATTTTCATATTTATATCTCCAAATTCGACTTTGCAATGAGTGCCGCTGACAGCTTATCCGAGTACGGAACCGCTGATGACCATGCGCTGTATCTCGCTGGTACCTTCGCCGATCTCAAGAAGCTTTGCGTCGCGGTAAAGGCGCTCCACATGGAACTCCGCGCTGTATCCGTTGCCGCCGAGCACCTGAATACATTCGTCGCAGATCTCCTTGCACCACTTGGAACTCATAAGCTTGAGCATCGCGGCCTCGGCACTGTGGCGCTGACCGTTCGCTTTCATCTCCGCAGTGTCCCATACCATAAGGTCTATGGCGCGGATCTTTGCGGCCATATCGGCGAATTTAAAGGAAACGCCCTGATACGCCTTGATCGGCTTGCCGAAGGCCGTGCGCTCGTTCGCGTATGCCTTTGCGATCTCCATTGCGTGCTGCGCAAGACCGGAGGCGATAGAGCCGATGGAAATACGTGCACCGTCGAGAGCCATCATCGCCACCTTGAAGCCAAGTCCCTCTCTGCCGACGCGGTCACATTCGGGAATGTGAATATTGTCAAAGCTCAGCTCACATGTCGCAGAGCCGCGCATACCCATTTTGTGCTCAAACTTGCCTATGGTAAGACCTTCGGCGTCCTTCGGGATAATAAACACGGAAATACCCTTCGCCCCGGCAGTAGGATCGGTCTTCGCCATGATGAGATAGTAATCGGCAACACCGGAGTTTGTGATCCACGCCTTGCCGCCGTTAAGGATGTAGGAACCATCCTCCTGCTTTACGGCAACAGATTTGATGCCCGCCGCGTCGGATCCGGCAGAAGCCTCGGTCAGGCCGAAGGCAAAGACCTTTCCCTGCGCCGCCAGAGGAAGATACTTCTCTTTCTGCTCTTCTGAGCCGTGAACAAGGATCATGTCGGATGCCAGCCAGTTTGCGTCAAGATAAAGGGCGATGCTCGCGCTTCCCTTTGCAAGCTCGTTTACAACTATCTGTGAGGTGATGGCGTCACCGCCACCGCCGCCGTACTGCTCGGGAATATGAATACCCATAAGGCCTGTCTCTACAAGCTTTGAATAGATCTGCTGATAAATTTCCATATTGAAGGAAAAGGTTTCATCCATCGCTTTGTCATAGGGCGCAACTTCATTCTTGGTAAATTCTCTGACCATGTCGCGGATCATAAGCTGTTCTTCCGAGAATTTGTACATTGTTCATTCCTCCATAAAATTATTAATTTGTTTTTACTTTAATCAGAGAACGGTCGCTATATAACAGTTTTCTTTATTTGTGCGTATTTCACCAGTTTGCTTTTCACAGCTGTTACACAATAGTTAGCTGTCTGTTTTTTTATTGTTGTGTTCCGCCCTCTTTTTATGTTATTAAATTAGCATTTGTGTCACAGTTTGTCAACACTTTCAAACACCTATTCATTTTTTCAGCGTTTATAACAAGTCTGTATATTTTATTGATACAGTTCTGTTTGTTTTTCTGTAACAGCCGACAGTTTTAGATATATTTTTTCTATTTAGCCGTAATGTGCTATACAACACTTTTTTCACTTGCCGTGATATCACGCATTTTTCTTGATTTTTATGCTCATAAAATATATAATTACTGCAAATGTCTAATACAGTTTACGCGGGGTGATTGTTATTTCGATAAAAAACGATATAGTTCTGTCGCACATAGAAGCATTACCTACAGGCGCCAAGCTCTCCGTAAGAGGGCTTGCCTCCGAACTGAACGTAAGCGAGGGCACCGTATATAAAGCGATAAAGGAAGCGGAGGTGCAGGGGCTTGTAATCACGAAGCCCAAATCCGGCACGTTCCGCGTGGAAGCTTCTTCCGGCTGTGAGGAGAATGCGCTCACGCTGGCGGAGATCGTGTCTGCACTTGGCGTTGGCTGCATTTGCGGGAAAAAAACACTCGGCGCCGTCATAAATAACATTATCGTCTGCGACGGTGACGAGGCTCAGCTTATAGCTCAGCTTGAGCGCTGCGATCCGGCGCACACATTATGTCTTGTCGGCGCCCGTCCGGATTTTCAGACAATAATTTTGCAGTACAAGGCGCATATGCTTATTACCGGCGGCAGCCGCCCCAGCGATTACCACATCATCAGAGCCGAGAAGAACGCCTCCTGCATACTCAGCTCTTTGCAGAACACCTATACCGTCCTGCATTTGCTCGATAATCACTTCTCATCCGGGATGCCCGCCAACGGCGATGGTCCCGTCTCCGAATGGATGCAGTCGTCCGCTTACCTGTACCGTGACGATTATGTTGCGGATTGGCAGCGGTATTACGAGGAAAACTTTTCCTCATTAAGAACTTTCCCCGTTGTCGATGAGGAGCTTAATCTGTGCGGCGGGATCGACATCCCGCTCGCCTTTGCCGCGGCACATTCGCAGAAGCTCTCGACACTGATATCGGATGATGCTCATATTCTCACTCTCGATGCATCATGCCCGGTGAGAGACGCCGCACGTAAAATGATGCTTTCGGGAAGCTCGTTTGCGGCGGTCGTGCGCGGCAGCAAGCTGGACGGTATAATTTATTCTTCCGACCTGCTGCGGTATTTCATGTATTCCGGTGCAAGCGGCATATCCGATCTGTCATCGTTTCTTGTCTATGCGCCGGAGCTTTCCACAGAAGACCGCAAGGTATATGAGCTGAATATTCCCGACACAGAGCTTCCGGATATGGACATTCTGCCTACCGTGCTTGCTCTATCCGCCGCGCTCAAGCATATGGCGCTGCATGGCTGCGTTGATTACAGATTATGCAGCAGCTCCTGCTTTTATCCGGGGCGCGTGACGGAAAATGCAGGTCTTATGCTCTGCACAACGCTTAGTTCAAGCGGGAACGGTATCTACGCGATCGACGCAGAGCTGTATTCGGAAACGGAAGAGTTTGCAAAAGCCATGTTTATTTTTGCGGGAAGCAATAAAAGTCAGTCTTAAATATATAGAGCAGAGAGTGTAGTTATGTTTTTATTGTCAAAGGAGCAGGAAAAGCTGCGTTCGGAGCTCCGGGAATATGTTGACGCCGAGATTATGCCCTTTGCGGCGGAAATAGATTTTCGCGGCGGCTTTCCTTATGAACAGTTTGCGTATATAGGAAAGCAGGGATATCTTGACGCAGAATTTGAATATACGGGCAGCGGGGCAAAATACGGAAGCACGGAAGGCACAATCATAATAGAAGAGCTGTCACGCGGTCTTGCCTCCCTCGGTCTTGCCGTGATCCCGCACTATCAGTGCAAGGAGCTTATCGCATACTGCGGTACCAATACTCTGAAAAAAGAGCTTATCGAGCCTGCCCGCAGGGGCGAGACGGTTTTTGCGCTCGCGCTTTCGGAAGAGCGCGGCGGCTCGGACGCGATGGGCGTGGACACCATTGCCGTAAAGGACGGCAGCCGCTGGATACTGAATGGGAAAAAGTGCTGGATAACAAACGCAGGCGCGGCAAGCGGGTATATCGTCACCGCGAAAAGCCCCACGGCGGAACGAAGCCGCAGCATGAGCATGTTTTATGTAAGCAGGAACTCCCCCGGTCTTAAAATCGAGGAACACCGCGGTATGACGGGGCTTCGCAATTCACCTATGGGGAGTATTGTTCTTGATGAATGTACCATCCCTGCTCATTGCCTCATCGGGCAGGAGAACAGCGCCTATCCGCTTTTAAAACCGCTTCTCAACGAAGGACGTCTTGAAATAGCGGCGGTTGCCGTCGGCATTTCTCAGGCTGCCCTTGAAATTGCATTGAAGCGTGCGGGCAAGGCCGGCCTTTACGGCAGGAGTCTTTCATCCTATCAGGGCATTTCTTTTCCTATCGCTGATATCTATACGAAAACGATGCTTGCGAGAAATTCGCTTTACAATGTTGCCGCGCTGATGGCAAACGGCCTTCCGCATACAAGGGACGCCGCCGCGCTCAAACTTTTTGCGACAGAGGCCTGCTGTGAGATATGCAAAACGGCCTGCCAGATCTGCGGTGCCTCCGGGCTGAGCGCAGGCTCGGACGCGGACAGGCTTTTCCGTGACGCACATATGCTCACCGTTGCCGAAGGCACCTCGGAGATCTGCCGCATCGTCGTCTCCAACGGGCTGATAACCCCTCAGAAATAAGCTGAAATACGCACTTTACATGAACTTTACAAAAAGAGGATATACATCTTGACATCGCCGCCGCATAATAACAACATTAGGCTATCCGGCATTGAATCGAAAGGACAGGACGCATGATATACTGTGTTGAAGATGAAGACAGCATCCGTGATCTGATGCTGTACACCTTGGGAATGGCAGGCTTTGAGGCAAAGGGCTTCTCCGGCAGCAATCCATTCTGGGAAGCCATGAAGACAGAGCTTCCGGAGCTTATAATATTGGACATCATGCTTCCCGGAGAGGACGGAATATCCGTTTTAAAAGCGCTTCGCGCCTCCGCCGCTTCCGCCGACATTCCCGTTATCATGGCGACGGCAAAGGGAACGGAGTATGACAAGGTCATCGGGCTTGACCTCGGCGCGGACGATTATCTCTGCAAGCCGTTCGGCATGATGGAAATGGTATCACGCATTAAAGCCGTTCTGCGGCGCACAGGGTCGAAAAAGAAAGCAGCTGTCATCGTATGCGGCGGTGTAAGGATCGACCCCATCCGGCACTCCGTGACCGCAGATGGGCAAAACGTCACGCTGACGCTCAAGGAATATGATCTGCTCAAGCTCCTTGCGGGAAATCCCGGATGCGTCTTCACCCGCGACAGCCTGCTCTCTTCCGTGTGGGGCTCGGACTTTGCCGGAGAAACAAGAACCGTTGACGTCCATGTCGGTACGCTCCGCACAAAGCTGGGCGCGGCCGGTCAGCAGATACAGACGGTCCGCGGAGTCGGGTACAAAATGGAGGAGAGTGCATGAGTCGGAAAATATTCAATTCCATCTGGTTTTCCGCCCTGTCCGCTTTTCTCATTTCGCTCGTTCTTATCACGGTCATCACTTACGGTTATTTTTCGGATGTGCAGAAAAAGCGCCTGAAAACCGAAACTCAGCTTGCCGCGCAGGGCGTAAATCTGAGCGGCATAAAATATTTTGACAGTCTCGACAGCGGGGACTGCCGCATCACATGGATCGGTGCGGACGGAAATGTGCTGTATGACAACGAGGCGGATTCCGGCACGATGGAAAACCACCTTGAGCGCGAAGAAATAAAAATGGCTAAGGAACAGGGCTTCGGCGAAGCCGAAAGGTACTCAAGGACCCTGTCCGAAAAGCTTTTTTACGCCGCACAGCTTCTCCCAGACGGGACAGTGATACGCCTGTCAAACGTGCAGAGCACATTATGGGTATTGCTTCTCGGCTTTGCCCAGCCGATTGCTCTGGTAATACTTCTGGTTCTCGCCCTCTCGCTGCTGCTGGCCTCCCGCATATCTCAGAAGGTGGTAGAGCCTATCAATATGATCGACCCGGAAAAACCTGCATCTTATCTCGGAAGGCAGGAGCTTGCGGAGGTTGAGCCTCTGCTCCGGAACATGGTCAGACAGCAGTTGGAGATAAAGGAAACACAGTCCGAACTTGAAAAAGCTTCGCAGATACGTCAGGAATTCACCGCCAACGCCTCGCATGAGCTGAAGACGCCGCTTCATGCGATCTCCGGATACGCGGAACTGCTTGAAAACGGCATGGTAAGAGAAGAGGATATCCGCCCGTTTGCCGGAAAAATACGCAAAGAGGCGCAGCGCATGACAAAGCTCGTAAGCGATATCATTGACCTGACGAAGCTTGACAGCGGTTCGGACAATATGCAGCGGCAGAACACCGACCTGTTTCTGATCGCCCGCAACGCAATAGACAGCTTGCAGCAGGAGGCCGACGGCAGTGTGGTCACGCTGTCTTTGAACGGCGGCAGCGCCGTTGTTTTCGGCATTTCTCCGGTGCTGTACAGCATAGTTTACAACCTGTGCGATAATGCGATAAAATACAACCGCCCCGGCGGCAGTGTTGACGTCACCGTCCGGAATGTCAAAGGCGGGACGGAGCTTTGCGTGCGCGACACCGGCATCGGCATTCCGGCGGAAGAGCAGGAGCGCATATTCGAGCGCTTTTACCGTGTGGACAAAAGCCACTCCGGTGAGATAGGCGGAACCGGTCTCGGCCTGTCTATAGTAAAGCATGGCGTAATGCTGCACAACGGGAAAATCAAAGTGTCAAGCGAACCCGGTCTTGGAACGGAAATAAGCGTTCTGTTCCCCGAGCCGGTGAATGAAAATATTTAAAGGTGGCGTCAGACAATGCAGAAAAGCAAAAAGAAGCTGATTACGGGAGCGATGTCCTTCATCACGCTTATGGGCGTTGTGAGCCTGTTTTCGGACATGACTCACGATGGCGCACGCAGCATACTCGGCGAATATCTTAATCTGGCGGGGGCTTCGGCCGCCACAATCGGCTTCGTTTCCGGAATAGGTGAGCTGTGCGGCTACTCGCTGCGTTTGCTCTCGGGGTTCGTTGCAGACAAGACAAAAAAATATTGGACGCTTATAATTCTCGGATACGTCCTACAGGTGCTGGCGATCCCCGCGCTGGCTCTTGTGCCGGAAAACGGCTGGATAATTGCCTGCATTCTCGTGATCATGGAGCGAGTAGGCAAGGCAATAAAAAAGCCCGCCAAAAACACGCTCGTAAGCTTCGCCGCAAGCGAAGTGGGCACGGGCAAAGGCTTTGCATATCAGGAATTTCTCGATCAGTTGGGCGCGTTTGCCGGGCCTGTTATTCTGTTTGTCATATCCCTCGTAAAGGGAACCGGAAATCTCTTTTCCACATACCGCACCTGTTTCGCCATTCTCGGCATCCCGGCGCTGATCACGATAGCCCTTGTAATAATATCCAAGGTTAAGTATCCCGACCCCGAGATATTTGAAAAGGCGCAGGACGAAACAAAAACCGAGTTTCATTTCAAAAAATCCTTTGTGTTCTACATGGCTGCCATATGCCTGTTCGCGTTCGGATTTGCGGATTTTACGCTTATCACGCTTCACTCGGCCAGATCCGAGGCTTTCCCTGCAGCGACACTGAGCCTGCTATACGCCGCGGCAATGGCTGTCGATGCGTTCGCAGCGCTGTTTTTCGGATGGCTGTTTGATAAAATTGGGCTTAAAGCACTGATATACTCCACGCTTTGCAGTACATTCTTCGCTCCGTTTGTTTTTCTCAGCAGTAATCCGATACTTATCGGCACCGGTATCGTGCTTTGGGGCATCGGTATGGGTGCGCAGGAGAGCATCATGAAAGCGGCGGTCAGCAAAATCGTTCCAAAGTCAATGCGCAGTACGGGCTTCGGCATCTTTGAAACAGGCTTCGGTATCGCGTGGTTTCTGGGAAGTTGGCTGCTCGGCGCGCTGTATGATATAAACGCGCTGTGGGTTGCGATAGTATCCGTTGCGGTTCAGCTCCTCGCGGTGGTTTTCTATATCATCACCATCAGAAGCGAATGAAAAAGCTGTTATCTCCTTGCGAAAAAGCGCGAAGAGATAACAGTTTTTTTCTTCCCATATTCATAGTCAAATCCCGTCCCTCTGCGGGCTGTTGCGAAACAAATACAAGTATGGTAAACTAATAACAAACCTTATACTTGGAGGAAGGTATATGGATCTGCATAAGCTTACGATCGGCCAGATGGCGGAGCTGAACCACGTTTCCGAACAGGCGCTCAGACTGTATGACCGGGAAAAATTATTGATTCCGGACTATATAGACCCCTATACAGGCTATCGCTATTATCACATCGCGCAGTCGGCACAGCTTGACCTGATACAAAGCCTTAAAGCCTACGGGATGACGCTCAGGCAGATACGCTCTTACCTCGCCGTGGATAACATTGAAACCAGCGTCGCGCTGCTTGAAAAACAGGCTGAAACGATAGACAGGGAGATTGAGGCGCTCAAGCTATCCAGAGAGTCTATTTCGAGGACGCTCGGGAATTATGAGCGCTACCGTTCTCTGCCGAAAAATGGGGAGGTCTTCATTGAATACATCCCCCGCAGGCATATATACAGATATCAATGCGGCACGAACTTTTTTGATCAGGACGAGAGCGGATATGAGTATATGCTGCGGCAATTGAAAACAAATCTTGTGGAAAACGACCTTCCGCTTTCATACTTCACCAACATCGGGACAATAATACGGCGCAATAAGATCACCGCCGGAGAGCTGTTTTCGGACGAGGTATTTTTGTTCGCCGAAAACGGCTGCGGATCTGCTCTTGAGCAGATCCCGGCTGCAAGCTATATATGTCTCTGCTCGGACGAGTTTTCAAATGAGCGTCAGAACATTGCCGCACTGCTTTCGTACATAAAAACACACAAATACGAGATAACCGGCGATTATATATGCGAGGTGATACTTGATTTCCCGATTCTGGATTCAAAAAAGCGGCGGATGTTTTACAAAACGCAGATACCTGTGCGATTTGGAAAATAATCATAAGCGAGGGCTTGACATTATTGTAACAATAACGGATATAATATAGCCGTAACCCAAAATTATTATTTTTAAGGAGGATATATTATGGACAGAAAAGTCAGGATCGTACAGTATGGTGCAGGCAAAATGAGCCGCTATCTGATGCGCTATGTGCTTGAGCATGACGCTGAGCTGGTCGGTGCATTCTGCCGCAACAAGAGCCATATAGGCAAGGATGTATCCGAGATAATCGGAAACGGTTTCCCCTTTGTCGGTGTCACCGTTGAAAACTCCGCCGACGCGGACAAGCGCCTTGGCGAACTCAAGCCCGATGTCTGCATCATCGCAACAAGAAGCACCGTGGCAGAGCTTGAGGATATATTTACTATCTGCGCAAAGCACGGCGTCAATGCCATAACCACCTGTGAAGAAGCTCTGTATCCGTGGAACTCCTCCCCCGCCCTCACTGCAAAGCTTGACGCGCTTGCCAAAAAAGGCAACTGCACGCTAACCGGCGTCGGCTACTGTGACCTGTATTGGGGTACTCTTGTCACCAATCTCTGCGGCTCCTCCCACAAGATCACCAAGATTTTCGGCAGCAGCTCCTACAATGTTGAGGACTACGGCATGGCTCTTGCCGAGGGTCACGGCGCAGGTCTGTCCGTTGAGGAATTCAACAAAACGATAGGCGCTTACAACGAACTTCCCTCCGATGAGATCAAGGCGCTCGTTGAAAGCGGGCAGTATGTCCCCTCCTATATGTGGAACCAGAACGGCTGGCTTTGCAGCAAGATGGGCCTTCACATCACTTCCCAGACACAGAAATGCATCCCCTGCATCGATAAAGAGGATCTCAAGTCCGAAACGCTCGGTCTGACGGTAAAGGCGGGATATGCCACCGGTATGCGCGCTGTCGTAACCACTGAGACCGAGGAAGGCATTACGTTCGAGACAGAATGTATCGGCAAGATCTATAACAAGGACGAGATCGACTCGAACGTGTGGACGCTTTACGGCGAGCCTGAAACGACCTGCATCGTCAATCAGCCCGCAACCGTTGAGCTTACCTGCGCAACGCTCGTAAACAGAATCCCACAGCTTATCGACGCACCCGCAGGCTATGTCACTACAGATCAGTTTCCGTACAACGAATACATGGTTCACCCCATGAACTGCTACGTCAAGACAAAATAACCGCCAAGATTGACAAATGCTCTGCTCCAGCTAATGGAGCAGAGCATTTGTCATTTATTTTTTTCTATTGTCTCTGCTGTTCCAAAAGACATCAGGGCAATATTTTTCACAGCTCGGGTATTGTCGGGACGGCGTCCGGCGGGATAGGACAGCTGTAGCCGTCGGCGGTACGTTTATCAAACTCGGCCTTGGCAGAGGCAAGAACATCGGGCTCTGTCAAAAGATCGACGGCCGCTGCGCACAGGATCTTGCTTGCCTGCATGACCGCCTTGCGGCCGATGCTGCTGCACCCGCAGGAAACGTTCTGCCAGCTATGTCCCGGACAGCCGTTTGGCCATGCAGCTATATGCAGCTGCGCCGTCGGGCACTGCCAGCTGACATCACCCACATCGGTTGACCCTGGGCAGAACACGTTGCCGGTATACAAGGGCAGAATAAAATCGTTCATAGTGTGGCCGGCGGAGGCCTGAAGAGTCTTCACCTTCTCAGCCTGCACCGGATCGGTATCGCTGCCGCATCCGGGAACAAGGCCTGCCGCGTCATACGTTGCGGCCAGCTTATCCGCAAAGGAAAGCTCCTCCGGGGTATAGCCCGGTGCTCCGACTTCCGTCAAATTTTTATGCAGCACAGCCTCGAGTGCATGATTGGGAATCGTTTCCGACAGGCCATCGATAAACTTCCGCGTATAGGTCGTGCCAGTCATGAGCGCCGCTCCCTTGGCTATATCGTCCACGCGCTGCTGAAGCTCAAGCGCCTTTTTCACGCGGTCGCTGCGCACCATATAGAGCACCGACGCCTCCGCCGGCACAACATTCGGGCTGCATCCGCCGCCGTTCGTGACGGTATAATGTATCCTCGATTTGCCGTCCATATGCTCCCGCAAAAATTCTGTACCGAGATTCATCAAAGTCACCGCGTCAAGGGCGCTGCGCCCCTTTTCGGGGCTTCCGGCGGCATGGGCGGCAACGCCGTGGAAAAGGTACTGCACCTGTATGCAGGCGTTGCTTGTGCCGGTGGCGGCCTCGTTGCAGTCATCGGGATGCCATGTCAGCGCCGCATCCAGCCCATACCACAGCTTATCCCTCGCCATAAACGCTTTTGCCGCGCCGCCCTCCTCGCCGGGGCAGCCAAAAAGGATGACCGTGCCCGGCTGCCCGGTCTGCTCGAGATAATGCTTCACGCCAAGCGCAGCGCCGAAAGCTCCCGCCCCCAGCATATTGTGCCCGCATCCGTGACCCGATCCGCCGGGGGACAGGGGCTTTTTCTCCGCCGCACCGCCCTCCTGGCTCAGTCCTGCAAGGGCGTCGTACTCGGCAAGTATGCCGATAACAGGTTTGCCGTAGCCGAAAGACGCGGTAAAGGCCGTCTCTATCCCACTGACGCCTTTCTGCACATGAAAGCCCTCCTGCTCTGCCGCCTGACACAGCAGCGCTGCGGAGTTATACTCCTGTAAGGACAACTCGGCAAAGCCCCATATACTGTCCGATATACCTGTCAACAGATCTTCTTTTTCTTCAATGGCGGTCAAGGCCGCCTGTTTTTCTTTTTCCATGATAATACTCCATGCGGCTGCCCGCCAAAATCTGTGTCTGAATCAGCGAAGACGAAAGTCTCTTACAGCACCTTTTTCAGAAAATCCTTAAGCCTGGCGCTCTGAGGATGAGAAAAGATTTCCTCCGGCGTTCCCTGCTCCTCTATCTTGCCGGCATCAATAAACAGCACCCGGCTTCCGACCTCACGTGCAAAACCCATTTCATGGGTCACAACAACCATTGTCATGCCGTCGTCGGCAAGCTCCTTCATGACCTCCAGCACCTCGCCGACCATTTCGGGGTCAAGGGCGCTGGTCGGCTCATCAAAAAGCATGACCTCCGGTTCCATAGCAAGCGCACGGACGATAGCCACACGCTGCTTCTGCCCGCCGGAAAGCTGTGCAGGGTAATCGTGCGCCCTATCGGCAAGTCCCACCCTGCCAAGCAGCGCCATAGCTTTTTCCTCGGCCTGCGCTTTGGGCGCTTTTTTGATTTTTATCGGCGCCATAGTCAGGTTTTCCAGCACGGTTTTATTCGGAAACAGGTTGAAATGCTGGAACACCATGCCCATTTTCTGCCGATGCTGCGCAAGATTCACTTTTTTCGCGGTAATATCCGCTCCATCAAAGATGATAGAGCCTGAAGTCGGCGCTTCCAGCATATTGAGACTGCGCAAAAACGTACTTTTACCGCCGCCGGAGGGGCCTATCACCGCTATAACGTCCCCTTTGTAGACATCGACCGTCACACCGTCGAGCGCCTTTACGTCGCCGCCGTTGTAATATTTTTTAAGATCGTGTACCTCGATAAGCTTCTGTGCCATCAAATCATCGCCTCCCGCTGCTGCCTGTGCTTACGTCCGCTGTCCGTGTGCCGGTCGGCACGCCGCATTTTCTTTTCGACGCATCCGAACACCTTGCTGAGCGCGAACGTCATTATGAAATAGATCAGGCCGACTATTACCAACGGCTCTATCGGCAGATAGGTAGCGCCCTTGACCAGCAGATACTGCGTCATAAGATCGCCGATGAAAAATGTAGAGCCGAGGGAAGTGTCCTTTATGATCATGATAAACTCGTTGCCCAGAGCTGGGAGTATGTTCTTTACCGCCTGAGGCACGACGACGAACCACATGGCGCTGCTTTCGGTAAAGCCAAGGCTCAGCGCCGCCTCTTTCTGACCGGGATCGACCGCCTGAATACCGGAACGGATAACCTCGGAGACATATGCGGCACTGTTGCACACCAGAGCGATCGCAATGCACGCAAACTTCTGCTTGCTCAGCACCGGTATCAGCAGCGGCAGGCCGAAATAGAAAAAGTACAGCTGCAAAAGCATCGGCGTGCCTCTGATAATTTCAATATAAATTGTGGATATCCACCGCAGTGGGGGTATTTTGGATATTTTCATCAGCGCAAGTATGGATGCAAACACCGCGCCGAACGCAACGGTAATGGCGGCCAGTACGAGCGTGACCCCCACGCCGTCGAGAAGAAACTTATCCCAATATTTCAAGAATAAAGCGGCCAGCTTTTCAAAGTCGATAAATTTCATGGTTCATTCCCCGTATTATACGCGAGCGGGTACGGATTCCGTACCCGCCCGTCAGAATGGTTTATCAGATGTCAGTTCAAAGTCAGTTCTTTGGCGTTCTCGCTTTCGCCCAGCGCGACCGCTTCGGTGTACCATGTGCTGTAAAGGCCGTCTGCCTTTGCCTTGGCAAGTGCGTCGTTCACCGCCGCAAGCAGCTCCGTCTCACCCTTGGTTATGAGAATAACGTTCGCTTCATACTTTTCGTCTACTTCAAACTGCCAATCACAGATAACAAGCTCTGGGTTTGCATCCATAATCATCTTGGCATTGCCGATAGCTACTGCCATTGCTTCGATATTGCCGCTTTTCAGTTCCATAACGCCGACGGTAATATCGCCTATGGTAATGGGATTTGCATCGGGAAGCTGGCTTGTCAGAAGGTTCATCTGAAGTGAGGCGTTCTGTGCGCCTACATCAACTCCGTTGAAATCCTCAGTCTTTGTGTACTTATCGGCGTTCTCGCTCTTTATCAGGAGCACCTGCTCGGTCTCGTTTTCACCGGCATAGTAGTAGTCACTTATCTCGTAATTTTCCGCCCTTTCTTCGGTCCATGAATATCCGGAGATGCTCATGGGTACGCTGCCGGTATACACGGCGGTCTGGCTGGCGTCAAAGCCCATGGCGTCTATCTCAAGCGACACTCCCAGGCTCTCGGCAATGTACTTTGCAAGAGAGACGTCAAAGCCAACATACTGCTCCTGACCGGTCTTGGAGGAGTCAACAAATTCCATGGGAGAGAAGTCGGGGCTGAGCGCGACCGTCAGAACGCCGTCGGCCTTTATCTTTTCCAACGCGTTTGCCGGTTCAGCCGCGGCCGTTTCTTCGCTCTTGACGTCGGCCGTATCGGTCGCAGCGGGTGTGTCGGTCTTGCCGCCGCAGGCGGTCAGACTGAATACGGTAAGCAGTGCAAGCATTACAGCAAATATCTTTTTCATTTTTATATCCTTTCATATGCTCATCTGGAGCATCGCATTTTTATTCATGAATTTTTATTCATATTTATTTATTGCAAAGAAATTTCATGCAGCGCGGCAGCGTTTGGAAGCATATCGTCGTCGCAGTACAGTCATATCATGACTTACTGAAATATCGTGATTTTTCATGGTCAATGTTTCCTTTCTCATGAATTACGCCGTGGTTGTTTATTTTTTGCTCGGCTGTGTATCTCTCTTTGACGATGCATACTTTACCATTTTTTCGCTCGCCTGTCAAGCAATTTTTGCATATTTATTTATTATTTATTCATTTTGTTGAATATAGAAGCGTTCCAAGATATACAGGCACCTCTTTCCGTGCAATTTGCATAGCCGCCGCAGCACAGGAGGCACAAAAAGCGACATGGAAAAAGCAAGCCGTACAAACGGCTTGCTCAGCTTGTCGAAGAACCTCATTAAGGTTCTTCGACAAAAGGGATGCACTGCGCTCTGTGCCTCGGTTGTTCGCCGCAGGCGAACAATTCGACACTCGCTCCGTGAGAAGAGTTTTCTCCGACGTACATGCCGCCGGAGAAAACGATCAAAACCATTTTTTGCCTGCGGGCAAAAAACTCTGCGAGGCTTTTTTTGAGCCATTATTCTCCTGCGGTTTCCGCCGGTTCAAGCGCAGGTATATTCTGCGTTTCGCCCTTGCCGAGCAGAAGCGTAATAACGCCGAGACCAAGCGCCGACGCAACAAGCCCCACAACAAAGCCGAGTCCCGGTATAAAGAGCGCAGCGCGCCAGACAAGCGCGCCTACCGGCAGTTCGACAAAGAGGTTAGCGTCTTTCTTAAAGCCCCTGCGCCAGATCAGCGCGCCGACGAAGAAGCTGATAAATACCGGAGAGACGGCGATCGCCGCAGCGTACACAAACAGCAGCACGAGCGCTGCACGCATTCCGATGCGTGTGATCATGAGAATGACGGCGGCAACCGGCAGCGCGACGAGCACGGCAAAGCCTATGCCGAATGCCTTCGCATAGCTGCCGAAGGGTGCGCCGTAATACTTTGCATCCAGCTTTTCCCACAGCGGAGTGAGCCAGAGCAGCGCGAACGCGGCAGCGGCAACACCGACCCAGCTGATCAGCGCATCAAGTATTTTGCTGCCTGCGGTTTTCGCGGCGGGCGCTTCGAGCGCCTCGGAAGGCACTCCAATGTTCACCGGCTCATATGTTTCCGCGGAAGCGATAGCATCCGCCGGGGCGCTGACATTGGCGTCGCCGTTGAAGTGGAGCCGTCCTACCTCAGCCGTGCCGTCGATTATCAGGTTTTCGGCGCTTATATAAAGCTCACCCTTTACTGTACCGTCTATTGTGACAGTATTCGCCGCGACATAAAGATTTCTGCCCACTTCTCCGCTGATCATCACGGAATTGCCCGCCGCGAACAGATCTCGCGCCACATTCCCGCCTACACTTATATAATTACCGGCTGCAAAAGCGTCATTTTCAACATTTCCGTTGAGATCGACGTCATAACCGGCGGCAAGCGTATATTCGCTGTTCCCGGCGGCAATGACATTATAACCTGCCGTAAAGAGCAGTCCCCTGACGTCGGCGCCGCTCCCGGTCTCATTCCCCGCTGCAAACAGCGAGCCATCGCGCTGTCCGTCGGCAAAGCCCGCCACGAACGCATTTCCTGCTTCATCGGCAAACGCCGGTGCGCAAAGCACAGTCATTACGATGCACAGCACCATAATGAAAGCAAATCTCTTTTTCATTTGATCTTTTCCTTTCCCATTTTATATTGCAAATGCATATAATATCGTCTGCCAGCGCCGCGCCCGTCGGCGCGTCCGTACCAGTCAGCGGCATTATATCAGCTTGTCAAAAAAGTCCTGCAAGGACCTTTTTGTCCGCACTTTCCGCCGGGCATTTTGAAAGTGTTCAAAATGTTGTTACCGAGAGCCTTGATATCTCAAGTCTCTCAACGGCGGTTTATCCAATTTGAGGTGGGCCTTGCCCCCTCAAGCTCCCCTGCTGCTCTATTATCCGGCTTTGGTGCATAATTTTTTAACGCTCTCATTATATGCTTTCTTTGCACCAAGTTCAATAATTAACAGCAATTTTTTAACAAGCATTTTTCTCCGGGTGATTTTAGCGTTCCGTTTTGGGTAGGGCACATATCGTCTCCTGCAAAAGCGCCAGAAACCGCCCCGCGTGCGCGCCGTCCATTTGGGTATGGTGAAACTGAAACGACAGGCTAAGCGTGGTTTTGAAAACACCGCTGCGGTATTTCCCCCAAATGATAAATGGATTGTTGAAAATACCGCTGTTCATGCCGACGGCTCCGTCTATCTCCGTATCGACGACAGCTGACGTGCCTATGACCATGCTGTCCGTCAGGTCGTGATTTTCGCACTTTTCGGCGCACCGGCGCGTCAGGCGCAGATAGTCGGCATTAAACTGTTCAAGCCCATCGGAAAACGGCACGTCGCAGGAGCTGACCTCGCCCTGCCGGTTCTTGACTATAGTATTCACCGCTATGCTGTCGTATTTCATAAGCTTCTGTCCTACGGGAAGCATATAAAATTCTCTGACCTCGCTTGCCGCCTTGCCGATGCAGTAACAAAGGAGCATATTGAATTTGAGTCCCTTTCTGCGGCAGAGCTTCACAAGCGGCGTAACATCCATTGTCTTGAAAAATGTCACCATCGGATTCGGCGCGTTCATCCAAAGCGTGTACGCCTCGGCACGAGCCGTGCTTTTCGGGTCAACTGCACATGGCTTCATAATATGTCTCCTGCCGCCGCAAGCGCGTCGATATCGCCGGATCGGATCAGCGGGATGGCGCGCCTTATCTTCTCATCGTCCCAGTCCCACCATCGGAGCGTCTCAAGACGTTCTATCGTTCTGTCGTCAAAGCGTTTACGTATCGGCTTTGCTGGAACGCCGCCAACTATCGTATACGCAGGTACATCCTTCGTCACCACGGCGCGTGTACCGATCACCGCACCATCGCCGATCTTCACGCCCTGCATAACGATGGCTTCATAGCCTATCCACACATCGTTCCCTATGACGGTATCGCCCTTGTTATCCCACGCGCCGCAGATATTCTTTGCGTCAAGCCCCCACTCGTCAAAAAAGATGGGAAAGGTATAGTTTGCAAGAGAACTCATGGCATGGTTTCCGCTCGTGAAGAGAAATTTTGCTCCGCAAGCTATGGAGCAGAACCTGCCGATTTTCAGCTTATCGCCGTTTATCGGATAGTGATACAGGACATTGTTTTTTTCAAAATCACGCGGGTCGCAGACAAAATCATTATAGGTAGTATATTCCCCTACCTCGATATTGAGACCGTTTATCACGTCCTTCAGATACACGGTCTGCGTATCCCCCGGCCGGGGGTATATTTTATTTCTCATTTCCTTCTCCTTGCATCAAACCTCAAAAGCATACTGCCATCTGCGCTTCTCATTTTCCGGCGCCGTCTGCGGCCAACCCGAGAAACAGATGCATACCCAGCGCCGCGTTGAAGCCGGTCGCAGCAAACACGCTGAATCGCTCGACAACGCCGAAGTACCCGGCAGGTACGATCTTCATGCCCAGCGCCCCCACCAGCATCATTCCAAGAGCGGCTGCGGCGCACACGCCATAGCTGCGGCAGTTTCTCTCCCGCGCCCCGGCTATGATGACAAGCGTGAGCGAAATTATCGACAAAAGCACCACCAACGCGGTCACAGCCATATGCATGACGTCCTGAAATGCACCCGCATAGCCGCTGTCCGTAAGCGGGAACATTCTGTATCCGACCGCCGATATCCATTCCATCACGGCGAAAAGGCAAACCCCTTTGCGCAGCAAAGCGGATCTTTTCCCCTGTATCTCAACGCATACAAGTGTCACGCAAGCCGTCTCGCACACATTATAAAGTGCGCTCAGCCGGTTCCAGAGCGCCAGCGACGGTGCGTTTGCCGCGCTGAGATCACTCACTGCCTGCGCCATCCAATTATAGCCGGGATAAGCAAGAGGTGAAAGCACCACCGCCGCCGTATACGAAAGAAAACTGACTATTCCCAGCAGCCCCAGCTTCTCTCTCAAGGTTTTCTTCATTTTATTTCTCCCCTCCAACAAATAAACGGCCGCGCAGACCGTTCCGGCGTCTTCGTTTACACCGTGCCGTCTTTCCCCGGCTTTCCGGAATTGACCGTGCGGAAGAAAAGCATCACATGCCTGCGGAGCATTTCCAGACACTCTCCCTCCCGTTCCGGCTGCCGGTCACAAATCCCGATAAGCGTGATCACGGGCGCCGCGTACATCATAGCAAGTGTTTCCGGATCCTCACGGCAAATTTTACCCATAGCCATAAGATTACGGAAAATATCGGCATGGTAAGCAACGACGCGTTCCACATACCGTGCGGAGTAAAGCGCCGCAAGCTCGGGTGAGCGGAACTGCTCAATGGTCATCATGCGGCGGAAGCGGCTTATCTGCTCATTATGCAGAGAATATTCAAAAATCTGCCGCACTATTTCAAACAACGCATCTTCGTCGATCTCCGCAAATTCGGAAAAATCAAGGGCGGCGTTCTGCACATGGATACCTATCTTTCCCGTATCCGCCTCATACCGTGCCGCCGTGCTTTCGATGATCGCATCAAAAATGGCCTGTTTGCCGGCAAAATGGTTATAAAGCGACGGAGCCTTGATACCAACCGTCTTTGCGATATCGCCCATAGTGACCGAATCATACCCGCGCACGGAGAACAGCTCCAGCGCGTTTTCAAGAATTTTCTGCCTCATATCACTCTGTTTCATATTGTCTCCATTTGGCTAACTAACATTAGTTAGCCCATATTGTAAAACCGGCTGCGCAATTTGTCAAGGGAAAAAAAGAAGACCTGCTCCGAATAACACCGGACGCTGCTCACGCGTCCCGTTCACCGGATGGCCTGCCAAGTATCAGCAAATCTAATTTAAAAGCTCAATGTCAATAGTTAGGGTAAGCACCCGAAAAAGGATGAGTTACGCCCAACATTTGTTTCGGAACAAATTTAAAAAGCGGAATGACCCCTGATCACTGCACCTTTCACCTGCAACGATCAGAGGTCATTCCACAAACTCCTTAGTATCTAACATCGTTGGTTACCTCGTCTTTCTTCAGTTTTGAGTGCCGCTATCCCTCAGCATCGAGCGGCGTCATTTAGTACATCGGACTGTTCCTCCATATTCTATTCTTTGACAGAAAACCTGCCCCGTCTCATTGGAACCACATCCTTTGTGTTGTTGGCATTATAATACCACAGCCCCAGCCGGAAGTCTATTCGCAGTTCCGCCAAATATGTACACGTGTTTTTGTTCAAAAGACAGATTTTCTTAAACGGCTATTGATATTTCTTTTCCGTTGTTATATACTGATAATGTTGTGAGCCATTTCCGGCAGCTGAGGAAGTGGCTCATTTTAACAGTTGCATTTTCGGACATTCCGCCCTCTGTACCTCTCCTGTATGCGCCGGATAGAATTAAAACATTTTCATTTGCCGCCAAACGCTTCTTGTTTTCCTCCTGTACTGTACTTAATTACGGCGTCTCGATAACGCCGGCAACCCCCTTTGCGAAGATGAAGCTGACAAGTTTTGAGATATCCTCTATTGACTCTCTCCGCCCATTCTTGAACCAGCTCTGGTAAACGCCGACCATACCTGATATAGTATAATCCACGACCACGTCCAGCTTCTTATCGTCTATCTCGACCTGTTCGGCCAGCGCCTCGCGCGCTTTCGCTTTCAGAAGCTCCGTGACCTTTGAAACAAGCCTTGTGTTTCTTTCCGCACTCAGCAAATATCCGTAAAAAACCATATCCCGGTTAAGCACGGCGGTCAGCTTTGAATAAATAGCATATGGGTTTTGCAGATCGCGCTTGAAGTCGATCCCTCTTATAGCGGCGTCAAAGGAGCTGACGATCTCATCGTCTATCTCGTCGATTATCTGGTAAATGCCGCTGTAATAATTATAAAACGTTTTCCGGTTGATAATTGCCCTGTCCGCGATCTCCCTGACAGTGATGTCCTCCATATCCTTTTCTGAAAGCAGCTCCGCCAGTGCGCCGCGTATCGCCTTTTTTGTTTTTACGACCCGCAGATCGCTTCTTTTCTCGTTTTCCGCCATTATAACGCCCCCTGTTTTTCGCGTACAAACATTTTCTGCTGATTCACACGTTTTAAGCGGACATTGCCCGCATCAGGCGGGAAATATGCCGCACATAATGCCTGACATGAGTATTTATCGCCATTTCATCTTGTTTACGCCCATTGCATGAACGCCGCACATATATTATAATACACACTTGAGGTATAAATCAAGCAGTCGAACTGTGTCGGTCTGTATTTCCGCAGAAAGGCCGCGCTGTTTTAGAAACACACCAAATCGCCGCCGGAAAGCGTCGGGCGATCGTTTGCTACGGAGGAGCACAAAAGAGTGAACATCATCAATTACCGCAATCTGAAATTGGAAGATCTCAAAAAGCCCGAGTACAGGCATCTGCTGTTGCTGCTGTACTGGCCGGTCTATCTCATCGTTTTCCTGCTGATAGAGCGTCTCCCCGGCAGGACGTATACGCCCATTCACTGCTTTATAGACGATGTTATTCCGTTCTGCGAGTTTTTTATCATATTTTATCTGTTGTGGTTTATTTTCTGGATAGGGATGCTTGTTTACGGTCTTTTTTACGAACCGGCCGTATTCACAAAGCTTATGCGCTATCTCATTTTCACCTTTTCGCTCTGTGTGCTGATATACCTGATTTTCCCGAACTGTCAGAATCTGCGCCCGACGGAATTTGCCCGCGATAATATATTCGTGCGCATTATAAAGCTTATTTATTGGATAGACACAAGTACGAACGTATGCCCCTCAGAGCACGTTGTTGGTGCGCTCGGCGTGGTGTTTGCCGCGTTCGATTCAAAGCGTTTCTCTTCAGCGGGCCGGAAGGCAGCGTTTATTGTTACAGCTTTTCTGATATGCATTTCCACATTGTTTATCAAGCAGCATTCGGTCATAGATTTTGCAGCGGCGATCCCTGTATCCGTCATCGGCTATCTGCTCTGCTTCCGCTCCAAGCTCTTTGATCGCTGAGGCAGTCTCAGCGTACAACATTCAAGCGGCAGATCCTTTTTCAGCGATCTGCCGCTTGGTTTTATATTCAGCTGTTCCTCACATTGTCCGATCTCAAAGCTGGGACAGAATTTCGCCAATGTCCCCGTTGATACAAATAGACTTTTTTCTGATTTCTTCAGGAGCATATGCCTCGCCATAGTTGAGACAGGCATACATGGCATTCTTCCAGTCATGAGCCATACGCCAGAAACTGTATTTCACTATGGTCGGCGTGTTGTAGCCGACAGCCAGCTCTAAAAAAAGAACCTTCATATTTTGGTGCCTGCGGAGAAAATCCGAATACCGGCCGGCCGCGATATGCCATCCTTCATCCTCAGCAAATGTATCATCTGCCCGAAGATTCATGCCCATAGGCCGTCCGCAATGCGGGCAGTGCGGAACAAGTTCTGCCGGCACGGTCATTTTCGGCGTTTCTGGTGGAGCAAGTGTGCCGTCAGGCGTGATCGTATAACCCTGTGCCGTGACCATGCTTTTGATAAGCGCCTCATTATCGAACGTCTCCGCACAGCATGGTTCACTGCACTGTAACAGCCCGTAGTCTCCTTGCGTATAGAACAGCCGTTGCTTATCAAATCCGGCTTTCTGAAAACAGTGATCGACATTCGTTGTCAGCACAAAATAATCCTTGTCCTTTACAAGCGAAAGCAGGTCTGCATAAACGCTCTTCGGCGCATTCTGATAGCGGTTGATGAAAATATAGCGGCTCCAATACGCCCAGAATTCCTCTGCCGAAGGAAACGGATAAAATCCGCCGGAATACATATCGTGAAAGCCGTACTTCTCCCTGAAATCAGAAAAGTATTTTTCAAACCTCTCTCCGTCATAAACAAAGCCCGCCGAGGTTGAAAGTCCCGCTCCCGCACCGATCACTACAGAATCCGTCTCTCTGAGAGCCTTTTGCAGGCTCTTAATTTGCTCCGAGTAATCGGGCGTAGATTTTTTTGTCCACGTCTTTGAAAACATTGAAAATCACTTTCCTTACACAGGTTTTTGTATTCATAAACTGTTTCACGGTTTCCACGGCGATCTCTGCCGCCCGCTCGTTCGGGAAGCGGAACTCCCCCGTTGAGATGCAGCAGAACGCCACGCTTTCAACGCCGTTTTCCGCTGCAAGTACAAGACATGAACGGTAGCAGGATGCCAGCAGACGCTCGTCCCGTTTTGTGACAGTGCCTTCAATGACAGGACCAACGGTATGCAGGATATACTTGCATGGCAGATTGAAAGCCGGCGTGATTTTTGCCTGTCCGGCAGGTTCCGGATAGCCCTGCTTTTCCATCAGTTCCGCACAGGCCAGCCGCAGTTCCGCTCCCGCATAGGTGTGAATGGCGTTGTCGATGCAGCGGTGGTTCGGAATATAGCAGCCGGTCATGCCGGAGTTAGCAGCATTGACAATGGCATCGCATTTCAGCGAGGTAATGTCGCCCTGCCAGAGGTACAATCCCTGCTGCACGGGCATCAAATCATCCGCGTCCGTGATCCCCTTTTTGTCAGTCTCTGCTTGCAGATAAGCATCCTGTATCCGCAGAAACGCCGTCCCGGCGCTATGAGGGGCGCGAACATTCATAAGTCCCCGCAGGAGCCGCCTTTGTCCTTCCTCGTCTGCCGGGATGTCAATATCCCGATATTCCATTTTCTCTTTCATAAGTGACCGAATCAAAAACAGCCGCCGTTCCGCTTGTGTCATAGTTTTTTCACCGCCTTTACCGGACAGCACTCACAGCAGGATGCAGAAAAAAGCGCTGTTTAAAATTCGTATGGGGGATTGCCGGAGAAATCCGCGATCACACCGTGAGGATCCTCCAGATAGAACACCTCAAAAACAGGATTTAACGCATCGCCATATTGGCTTTTTACGATCGGGTTTTTAATACACATTTCCTTTGCGGCCATATTGTTCACAAACACTGCCTTGCCGTGCAGCCGGATCCATGCGTTTTCCGGACTGGAAACCGACAGTTCCACTTCCGGGTTATGCTGCATATCCTTGTAAACATCTTTCCGGTTATTGGTGCAGAACCATATTTTTCCGTCCAGCTCCCCGGCAAACATGAAAGGGCGGCACTTGGCCTTACCGTCGCGCCCTACGGTAGCCAGATACTGCACAGGATTTTCATTCAGAAATTCTACGACTTTGTTCATATTAAATATACCTCCAGCATTCTTCTGTTTTCGAAAGCTTGCTTTTTCCTTTCGGCAGCATTATAATAGCGCGGCAGCGACGGAACGTAAAGTAAGCACAATATTGTGGTGTAGTTACCAAAAGGATACCATCACACTATAGGGCAGGTCGTGACGCCGCTTGGATTTTCGGCATTTTAACACTTTTATTTTTTGAGGCTTCAGACATGGACGAGAAAAAAACTAAAAACACGCTTCCCGCCTGTCCGGTAGAGACCACGCTGTCGCTCATCGGCGATAAATGGAAAGTGCTGATCCTCCGGGATTTGATGCCCGGGAAAAAGCGTTTTGGGGAATTGAAAAAATCAGTGGGCAATGTGTCGCAGAAGGTTCTGACCGCCCAGCTGCGCGCCATGGAAGAAAGCGGACTTGTTAACCGCAAGGTCTACGCCGAAGTGCCGCCGAGGGTCGAATATTCGCTGACTGAGCTTGGGTTGAGTCTTAAGCCGATTCTGGACTCAATGAAAGCGTGGGGAGAGGAATACAAGGCGTCGGTATCATAATACGCTTACAGCCAACAGCATTGGCGCGCAGCTTACCGTGAGGTCTGCGGAGAACACTTTCCGCACGGACGGGCAGATGCGGTTTTTGGATGCGTGGATAACGGCATGACTCGCTTTGAGCTTTATTACCGTCCTGCGCCGTTCATTTTTAAACAAAATGGAGGACTATTCCGGTATGAAAAGGTATGCCGCCCTGCTGCGCGGTGTCAACATAAGCGGCAAAAATAAAGTGCCGATGGCGGAATTACGGCAAGGACTTGAAAAGCTTGGTTTTTCCGAAGTCAAAACCTATCTGAACAGCGGCAACGCAGTTTTTTCAGGCGAAGACACGGATACGCTCAAGCTGGCGATTCTTATCACGGAAATGATACATGATAAATTTGATCTGGATATTCCCGTTTTCGTCATATCGCTTGAAGAGCTCAACAACATTCTGCGTCACGCACCCGAATGGTGGGGAAGCGAAAACAGGGAAATTTATGATAACCTCATTTTTATCATGCCACCCACTGTCTCTGCAGAAGTCTATCGGGAAATCGGCGCACCGAAAGAGGGCTTGGAACGTATTGAGGAATACGGCAGCGCAATATTCTGGTCATTCAGCCGCAAGGATTACCAGAAAACAAATTGGTGGTCAAAAACGGCCGGCACCGTCGGCGGCAGGCTGACTATCCGGACGGCAAACACCGTCCGGAAGATCGCCGTTCTTTAAAGTACGGCTTTAAAATTACTATGCCGCATATTCCGGCGTTGAAAGGATATTGACCAATGGAATTTTCGTTTGAAGGACTTCTCCCGTATCCCTGCATGGCACTTAGCGTGCTGGCAGTGTTTTACAGCATATATTTTGTAAAAATGCTGATCCAGAAGCGGCACGGTATACAAACGCGGCAAATTGGGCACAGAAAAGAAAAGTCTATACATACGGTCGAATCGATGATGAGCATCGCGACGCTTGGCATAGTTATCGCTCAGCTTCTCTCCGTTATTCTTGGTTGGAGCGCTCTTCCCGCAAATGCGCGCTTTACCGGTTTCTGCACAGGTATGCTCGGAGACCTTATTTTTCTGCTCTCCGTTATATGCATGAAGGACAGCTGGCGTGCTGGAATCCCCGACACGGATAAGACCGCGCTTGTCACGACCGGCATTTACCGTTACAGCCGCAACCCTGCCTTTCTCGGCTTTGATTTCATGTATATCGGCGTTCTGCTGATGTACTTCAACGTGCTGACGGCGTTTTTCACCCTGTTTGCGATCGTCTCGCTTCATTTTCAGATCTTACAGGAGGAGCGTTATCTGGCCGCCGCTTTCGGCGCTCCGTATATTGAGTATAAAAATCAGGTATTCAGGTATCTCGGCAGAAAGCGCACGGCAAAAGGTAAATAAATGGAATTTCATGAAAAGCTGAAAGAGCTGAGAACACGCCGGGGGCTTACACAGGAAGAGCTTGCACAGATGCTTTTTGTTTCGCGCACAGCGATATCAAAGTGGGAATCCGGGCGCGGATACCCGTCTATCGACTCGCTGAAAGCCATCGCCGTGTGCTTTTCCGTATCTTTGGACGATCTGCTCTCCGGCGAAGCGATATTGACCATTGCCGAAGATGAACGGAACCGGCACAGGGATTTTTGCCGTTCTCTGATATTCGGTGCGGCAGATTGCTGCGCCGCTCTGCTCCTTTTCCTGCCCTTCTTTGCCGAACGCGGCGGCAACTCCGTTCACGCTGTTCCGCTCCTTTCTCTGAGCGCCTCTCCGCTTTATATAAAAGCGGTGTTTCTTGCGTTTGTCATTACGGCGCTGATTTGCGGCGCAGCGGCGATAGCGCTGCGAAATGAGGAAGCGGCCTTCCGGCAGAAAAGCATATGCAAAGTCTCCATCGGGCTGAGCATTGCCGGAGTGATCGTTTTTACGGCCGCCTTGCAGCCCTACGCCGCAGTTTTCGTATTCGCTCTGCTCATTATAAAGGTGCTGCTTATAAAACTGCCATGACACTAATCGTATCGTCCGCGTGACGATGCGATTCTTTTCTTTTATGCGCTTTGCTTTCAGAATGGATGCCGGCAAAAGCCAATTCATTGCAAAGGAAAGATGAAATATGAAAAAAAGAAACACAAGCGCTCTTTGGTTTTCTTCAGGCTCTCTCGCGGCATTTATGCTGTGGACATTTCTTGTCCGCCATATTGACGTGCAAAGTATCGGGCCGAACGGCTCTTCTGTCGGCTTTGCCGCAATGAACGCCGCATTCCACAGACTGACGGGCGTACACATGACACTCTACACCGTCACGGACTGGCTTGGCCTGCTTCCGTTCGGGCTCGTTATGGGCTTTGCGGTTCTGGGACTTGTACAGCTTATCCGAAGAAAAAGCATACTCAAGGTTGAGCGCAGTATTCTTATTCTCGGCGTTTTTTACATTGCAGTGCTGTCGGCGTACCTTTTCTTTGAAAAGGTAGTTATCAATTATCGACCCGTGCTGATCAACGGCAGCCCGGAAGCGTCCTACCCGTCCTCGACCACCATGCTTGCGCTGTGTGTGCTTCCCACCGCAATGATGCAGCTGAACGGGCGCATCCGCAATGCTTTCGCCCGCAGAGCGGCGCTTGGCCTACTCGCGGTGCTCTCCGTTTTTATGGTGATTGGACGGCTGCTCTCCGGTGTGCACTGGGTGAGTGATATTATCGGCGGTATATTGCTGAGCGGCGGGCTTGTCGCCTTATATGCGTTTGCGGTCTCCGTGTCGGACACGCTGCCTTGACCGGCAAAACCTCGTCCCGCATCTTCCGGCAGGCTTGATCGCAGACGACCCCGTTCTTCAGACGCATATGTCAATTCATTTCCGTCATTAAATAAGCAAATACCGTTCCGTTTTTGTCAGGCAGAAACGGAACGGTATTCGCTTTTTACGCCATTGAAAACCTGCCTGAGCAAAAATGAGTCCGGGCAGTCCCGTTTTAAATGATCTTAAGCTCGCCTTTAAGGAGTCCCCCGCCTACCGCAAAAAATTCCCTCATGGCATAGTGAATGAACCCATATGCCGATGAAGCGGCAGGGATACCGGAAAACTCAAGATCCGAAATTTTCCGTGCCGTGGCAAGAGCGCGGAAAATGTGAAAGTCGTTCGTGACAAGACCGATTTTTTTGCTTCCCTCAGGTGCCAGAGCAAGGCTGTAAGCAATATTTGTCCGTGTATCCGTTGCCCTGTCCTCAAGGATTATCCTCGACTCATCAATGCCGAGGGCTACCAGGTTTTCCTTTATGCATTGTGCCTCGCTTATTCCCTCGTCGTCGCCCTGACCGCCGGATGCAATGCACATGCAATCAGGATTGCCGTTGAGATAGTCCGCCGCCGCCCATATTCTCTGCGTCAGCGCACCGCTTGGCTTTGTGCCGTTTACCTTTGCGCCCAGAACGATTATGCAGTCAAGCCCCTCTTCGGGCTTTTCAAACGCACCTGTACATATGACCGCCTCACCGGCAAGAAATACGGTAAGCGCAAGGCACGTCAAAACGCGGAACGTTCTGACCGTTTTTTTCGAAAACGGCAGTGGCTTGCCGGTACGAATGCTCCTTGCAACCACCGCGAAACGCATTATGCACAGCACGCCGACGACCGGCCACACCCACAGCAGCGACTGCCCGAACCTGACGGCAAGTCCCATACCGATATAATACCGGATGCACAGGAGGCCGAACAAAAGAAACAGGACATTAAATATTCTACTGTGCTTCATTTTTCCCTTTCTGTCTGAATCTGATAATCTATACAAAATTTGTGCCGTTATGACAGCCGTTGACTATACGACGCATTAAACCGGTTTCGGTTCCATATTATTTTCAGGCAGCACCGGAATTATCGGTGCTGCCTCAGCTTATCAAAGAAGCAAGCTTCTTTGACAAAGGGGCTGCACTGCGCTCTGTGCCTCGGTTGTTCGCCATAGGCGAACAATTCGACACTCGCTCCGTGAGAAGTGTTTTCTCCGACGTACACGCCGCCGTAGAAAACGACTAAAACTATTTTTTGCCTGCGGGCAAAAAACTCTGCGAGGCTTTTTTGACGCTCTCAGGCAGCACCGGAATTATCGGTGCTGCCTGAGAGTCTGTTTTATTCCCATTTTTTCCATTCGTCAGGGCAGTAGCCGACGGTTGCGGCTTTACCGTTCCTGACGATGGGGGTCGCAATAAGATACGGCTGCTCATAGAGCTTATCAAGCTTTGCACCGTCGGAGGCAAGGTAGCGGATGAGCGGATAGTCCTCATCCTCCTTGTTTATCATTGCCTCAAGCCCCACGGCATTTTTGACGGAGTTGAGTTCTCCCCGGCTCATGCCGTATTTAAGGATATCGACATACTGATATTTTATCCGGCGCTCTTTGAAATAACGCTCCGCTTTCTTTGTGTCAAAGCATTTGGACTTACCGAATATCTGGATATTCATAAGCTTATACTTCCGTTATTACCGGCAGGATCATCGGGCTTCTGCGGGTATTCTTGTAGAGATAACCGGACACGCTGCTCTTGACCTTGCCCTTTATCGCCGCATAATCCGTTATTTTCTGCGTTTCACAGGCCGCAACAGTCTCATACGTGACACGCATAAGTTCCTCCATAAGTTCCTCCGCCTCTTTGACGTATATAAACCCTCTTGTGACGATCTCGGGCTTGGCGATAAGAGTTTTCGTTTCGGAGGAGAACGGCATCACAACGACGACCATACCGTCCTCGGCAAGACGGTGCCTGTCGCGCATGACAACGCTGCCCACCTCGCCGACGCCGCTTCCGTCAACAAGCACCGCACCTGCCGTAACGCTCTCCTCACAGCGGATCGCTTTCTTCGTTATCTCTATGACCTTTCCGTTTTCGGCGATCACGATATTTTTCGGGGCAATGCCCATCTGCCGTCCAAGCTCGGCATGCTTTATGAGCATACGGTACTCGCCGTGGACGGGTATAAAGAATTTCGGCTTTACAAGGGCAAGCATCATCTTCTGCTCTTCCTGTGAAGCGTGTCCGGATACGTGCAGCTCCGTATTCCTGTCGTATATGACCTCCGCGCCCTTATGGAAAAGCTCATCAATAACACGGCTTATGGTATTTTCGTTTCCGGGAATGGCGGAAGCCGAAATGATGACCCTGTCTCCGGCGTCTATTTTTATCTGCTTATGCTCGGAAAAGGCCATGCGGTACAGCGCGGACATCGCCTCACCCTGACTGCCGGTGGATATAATGACGGTCTTGTTATGCGGGAGCTTGTTCACCTTATCAAGATCGACCATCACATCGTCGGGAATATTCATATACGAAAGCACGGATGCGACCTTGAGCACATTTTCCATGCTGCGCCCGGTGATCGCAACCTTGCGCCCGTACTTGGACGCTACGTTGATTATCTGCTGGAGCCTGTGCACATTTGAGGCAAAGGTCGTGATAATAATCCTCTTATCGCAGCCCATAAAGAGCTTATCAAACGATTCCCCCACCTTGCGCTCCGATGCGGAATGGCCGGGCTTTTCAACATTAGTGGAGTCGCTGAGCAGAGCAAGCACACCCTCGTTGCCGAGCTGACCGAGACGTGCAAGATCGATCATTCCCTCCGCGACCGGCGTAACGTCGATTTTAAAGTCGCCCGTATGGATTATCGTGCCGAGAGATGTGGTTATGGCGAGGGCAACGGCGTCGGGAATGCTGTGGTTTACATGGATGAACTCTATCGTAAAGCTGCCGAGTCTGAACACCGATCCGACCTTTTTCGTAAAAATCTGCGTATTATAAAGCAGATCGTGCTCTTCAAGCTTCAGCTCAACCAGCGCCGCAGTAAGCGGCATAGTGTAAATGGGTATATTCAGCTCCCGCAGGACGTACGGGACGGCGCCTATGTGATCCTCGTGTCCGTGCGTGAGGATAAGCCCTCTTATTTTTTCGGCATTGACCCTCAGATAGCTTATATCGGGCAGAACAATGTCCACGCCGTACATATCCTCATCCGGGAAGCCCATACCGCAGTCCACTATTATTATATCGCCGCCAAATTCAAATGCGGTCATATTCTTGCCGATCTCGCCGAGACCGCCAAGAGGAATTATTTTCAGTTTTGTTACCATTATCTTCTCCTTTTTCAACAAATTCCAGGTATGAAACACCGGGACAGATACAAGACTGTCAAAGAAAGCCTCGCAGAGTTTTTTGCCCGCAGGCAAAAAATAGTTTTGACCATTTTCTCCGGCGGCATGTACGTCGGAGAAAATACTGAGTCTGACAGGAAGCGGATCCGCGCCGGTTTTTTTGGGCGGATTTGCGCCCGTACAGCGTTATTGCCCTTGACAAGCCAGACAAGGATTGCCTGCGGTCAATGCCTCGTCCGGACAAAAATCCGCTCCGGAAAAACTGCTTTGCACATTTCAGCGAGAAATGTCAGAGATATTTCGTGTGCGGAGGACGCAGGCTTGCTGACGCAAGCCAAGGACGACAAGCCCGAAAGAGCCTGACAGTTCCGATGAAATGCGGTGTGTATCCGTCCCCCGTCAGACCGTCACGGAGCGAGTGTCGAATTGTTCGCCTGCGGCGAACAACCGAGGCGCAGAGCGTAGTGCAGCCTTTTTGTCAAAGAAGCTTGCTTCTTTGACAAGCTGAGATACACTCTGCCCCTGTATGTACAAGCAAGCGGAAACCGTACCCGCGACGGTTGCTTATACAGATTATAACCGTTAACGGAGAATATTATAATCTCTCCGATATTTACAACAGGCAATGCAAAGCTGCGGCTTTGCTTACATTTCCGTGCGCCCTTCTATGGCGCGGTTGAGCGTCGCGTCGTCCGCGAACTCAAGATTTGAACCGACAGGTATGCCGTAGGCAAGTCTTGTGACCTTAATATTGAACGGCTTGAGAAGGCGTGAGATATACATGGCCGTTGCTTCCCCCTCGGTATCGGGGTTTGTCGCCATAATGACCTCCTCCGTGTCGCTGTCCGCCGCCCTGTGCAGCAGTTCCTTTATGCGGATATCGTCAGGCCCTACATGGTTCATCGGCGAAAGCACGCCGTGAAGCACATGGTATGTCCCGTTATACTCCCTGCCCCGCTCAATGCTCAGCACATCCCTCGGTTCGGACACAACGCAGATAACGGATCTGTCCCTTCTGTCCGACGCACAGATCGGGCAAATTTCACTCTCCGTAAAATTCTGGCATATTTTGCAGCACTTCACGCTTGTCTTTGCCGCCGTGATCGCATCGGCGAAAGCTCGCGCTTCACTATCCGGCAGCGAGAGGACATGAAACGCCAGACGCTGGGCACTTTTTCTCCCGACTCCGGGAAGAGAGGCAAATTTATCTATCAGATTTTCAAGAGAGGGAGGAAAAAAAGACATACTTATACTCTATCCTGATTACGTTTTATTGCTTACTTGCCACTTCTCAAGGCTTTTATCGCAGCGACTCTGTCCGCTTTGCCGAACACGGCGCTTCCGGCAACAAGCACATCACATCCGCTTTCAATCGCATACGGGGCAGTCTCCGGGTCAACCCCGCCGTCGCACTCCAGCTCACAGCTCATATGCCGCTCGTCAATATATTTTCTGACCGTTTTTATCTTATCGAGCTGGTCATACATAAAGCTCTGTCCGCCGAAGCCCGGTTCAACCGTCATAATAAGCACTAAATCAGCAAGTCCCAGATATGGCAGCACGGCATCCGCAGGCGTTTTGGGTTTAAGGGTAACGCCGGCTTTCCTGCCGCAGTCGTGTATAAGCTTTATCGCCGCAATGATATTTTCCGCGCTGTCCGCTTCAAGATGGACGTTTACAAGATCGGCTCCCGCTTCACAGAACTGCCTGACATATTTTATCGGCTCGGTTATCATAAGATGCACGTCGAGAAACATATCCGTCGCTTTTCTCAGAGATCTGACGACCGGAACGCCGATAGAAATATTCGGCACAAAATGCCCGTCCATCACATCGACATGCACATAGTCCGCACCCGCACGTCTGACGTCCTCAACCTCCGCGCCGAGGCGGGCAAAATCCGCTGACAGTATCGACGGTGAAATTTTAACCATAGTTTCTCCTTGCGTTCTTCCGCATTGCGCCGAAATTCTGATAAGTCCGCAATGCCGCTGCCTCCACGCAAAACCAGCGCGGCTTATCTGTTCGTTTTATTATACTACAACTCATATTTGATTTGCAATACTCTTGACTGCAAGATTAATTAGAAGTACAATAAATCACTAAGATTTGGAGAGTGAGAACAAGTGAAAAATAAAAGAAGGCGCAGCCGCACAAGCTCCATATATACCTTTGCGGCGACATGGGCGCTGCTGTCAGTTATATTCCCCGTGTTCCGCGGATGGGGCCTCGCCTTGATCCTCGCGCTGAGCAGCTTTGCCTCATATCTTGCCGGTCTTGTTTCCGCAAAAAAATACATGCAGGAGGAGCCGCAGGAAAAAGCCGCAGAGTCCCCCGCCGAAAAGGCTGAGCCGCTAAAGAAAGCCGCACCTGCAAAAAAAAGCTACGGTCCGGAGATCGACCCCATAATCGAAGAGGGCAACCGTGCACTCAGCGAAATGGGCAGGCTCTATATGTCCATAAATGACGCTGAGGTCAGAGGCAAGATAAACGAGATAATGCGCATAACCGATAAGATCATGCAGGATGCGATAGAGGATCCGTCCGATATCCCGCAGATAAAGAAATTCATGAGCTATTATCTGCCTACGACCATTAAGCTTCTCAACGCCTATGACAGGATGAGCGCTCAGGGCATTGAGGGCGAAAATCTCGGCAAGAGCATGAAGAGCATAAACGAAATGCTCGATTCGGCCATCGAGGCATATAAAAAGCGTCTTGATTCGCTGTTTGCGGATCAGGCTCTTGATATAGAAACGGATATACAGGTCATGAATACAATGCTCGCAAGAGAAGGTCTCTCCGGCGAGAAAGATTTTAATTTAAAGTGAGGATATTGAAATGAGTGAATTTAATCTTACTCTTGAACCCAATGCACAGGAAGCTCCCGCCGCGGCGGCTGCCGCCGTGGAAGAAGCCCCCCCTGCGGAAGAGACTGTCTCTGCCGCAGCAGAAGCGGCTCCCGCCGCCTCCGTTGCCTCCTCCGTTGCAGACATAAAGATTGAAAAGCCCGACATCAGTATGCTTTCTGAGGCGGAGCAGGCCGCAGTTACCGAGTTTTCCGAAAAGATCGATATACTCAACACCGAACAGATCATGAATTACGGCAGTGCCGCTCAGAAGAATATTTCCGAGTTTTCCGACGCCGCTCTCAACAGTGTCCGTGCAAAGGACATGGGTGAAGTCGGCGATATGCTCACCGATCTCGTGGTGCAGCTTCAGGGGCTTGATTTCGACGCTTCCCAGAAAAAAGGCTTCCTCGGCATCTTCAAGAAATCCACGCAGTCAATGGCAACGCTGAAAAGTCAGTACGACAAGGCGGAGGTCAATGTTGACAAAATAGTAGAAGCGCTTGAAAAGCATGAGATCACGCTGCTTAAAGACATCAGCATGATGGACAAAATGTACGACAAGAATCAGGAGTACATGAAGGAACTGACAATGTACATTCTGGCCGGCAAGCTCAAAATCGAACAGCTCCGCAATGTTGAGCTGCCCAAGTATCAGGCCAAGGCGCTTGAAACCGGTCTTCCCGAGGACGCGCAGGCGGCAAACGATTTTGCAAACCTCATAGGCCGCTTTGAGAAGAAGATACACGACCTTGAGCTTACGCGTCAGATCTCCGTGCAGATGGCGCCGCAGATAAGGCTGGTTCAGAACAACGACCAGCTTATGGCGGAAAAGATACGCTCTTCCATCGTAAACACGATTCCTCTGTGGAAAAACCAGATGGTTCTGGCTCTGTCCATGTTCCATTCCGAGCAGGCCATGAAGGCGCAGCGCGACGTCACCGAGACAACCAACGCCCTGCTCCTGAAAAACGCGCAGACGCTTCATCAGGGCAGCGTAAATGTCGCGCAGGAATCCGAGCGCGGCATCGTTGATATTGAAACGCTCAAGCAGACGAACATTGAGCTTATCAAGACGCTTGACGAGGTTCGCCAGATTCAGGACAACGGACGTGCAAAGCGCATCCAGGCGGAGGCCGATCTTCAGGCGATCGAGGATGAGCTTAAGCAGAAGCTTCTCGATATGCGCGGCTGATACGTGCCGCGTCCGGTGTTATTACTCAACAAAACCTTATTTGCGCGGCGGAAGCCGCATGAAGGAACAATATGAAATTACTTAAAAATCCTGTAATTGCCGTGTTGCTTGCGGTAATAATAGTATTGTCATCCACCTTTCTCTCAGCGCGCATCAAGCTTGAAAAAGCATGCAATAAAATAACCGATGGTTTTTATCAGGGCGTTGTCTACAACGGCTACAAGCGCAAGAGTATTTCAAACCAGCTTAAAAATTACAGCGGTGCGGTATCCGGCCTTGTCTCAATTGCCAATAATTACGGTATCGGCACCGAGGAGGTTTCCGGCCTCAACGGTGAGCTTTTGAGCAGTCTTTCCGAGGCGCAGAGTGATATCTCGTCCGTATACCGTTACTATTCTTCGCTTGACACAGCCGTTTCCGCGCTTGAAAGAGAGCTTTCAGACACAGAGCTGAACGAGCGCGACGCGGAAGGCGTTAAGCAGTATATAGGCACGATAGACGGTGCGAACGGCGTGATCGCCGAGGCAGGCTATAACGAAAGCGTGTATAAATACATCAGCGAAAGAGGGGCGCTTGAAAAGTTTTTCATCACCCTTACCGGCACGCAGCTTCCTGAGGTATTCGGCTGACTATGAAAATTAAAAGATTTCTTTCCCTTATCTCCGCTTTTGCGCTTCTCTTTGCCCTTACCGTTCCGGCGCACGCCGTTGTAAGTCAAAGCTCCGGTTTTTACTGCGCCGACTATGCAAACGTGCTCTCTGCGGACACGGAGCAGATGATCATAGACTATAACGGGGCGCTTGAACAGCAGTGCCGCGGGGCGCAGCTTGTCGTTGTCACGGTCGATTACCTCGACGGGATGTACTGCGACGAATATGCCTATCAGCTTTTCAACGATTGGGGCGTAGGCAATGCACAATATAATAACGGCATGCTGCTTCTGCTTGCCGTTGAGGAAAACAAGGCATGGCTCGCCTACGGTCTGGGCTTAAATTCTGAAATTTCATCCGACGACGTTGATGATCTTATGGAAAAGTATTTCTGGGACGATTTCGACGCCGGTGAGTACGACAAAGCCGTTACCAAGCTCTTCAAAGCGCTTTTGAAATGGTACGACGATTCATATGGCAGCAATGTTTCAAATGCCGCCAGGACGTCTTCCTCTTCGGGCGCATATCAGCAGAACAGCTACGCTGACATCAGTTCTCCTTCTCCTTGGGGCGGAATTATCAGATTGGTTATTCTCATAATTATACTCAACGCGATATTCGGCGGCCGACGCCGCGGCGGTGGCGGCAGTTCGTGGCTTCCGTGGCTGCTTCTGTTTAATTCGCATAGAGACAGAGGCGGACGCGGCGGCAGCGGTTTTGGCGGAGGCAGCGGTTTCGGCGGCGGCGGCCGCGGAGGATTTGGCGGAGGTTTCGGTGGAGGCAGCGGCCGCGGAGGCGGCGGTTTTTCCGGCGGAGGCAGCGGTCGAAGATGATCGGGCAAAACATTTAATAAAATCAAGCAGGTAGAAAAATGTCAATAGAAAAAGGACGCGCATATTTCAGGCAATTCGGCATGGAGGATCGTGTGTTGGAGTTTGACGTCTCCTCCGCAACGGTCGAGCTTGCCGCGCAGGCACTTGGCGTAGACGGCGCAAGGATAGCCAAAACTCTGTCATTCAAAAACGGCGACGGCTGTATGCTGATCTTAGCCGCAGGTGACGCGAGGATAGACAATAAGAAGTTCAAGGAAAAATTCCATTTCAAAGCCAAAATGCTCACCTCAGACGAGGTGCTTGAAATGGTGGGACATCCCGTAGGCGGGGTCTGTCCTTTCGGCATAAACGACGGCATAGATGTATATCTTGATGTGAGTCTGAAGCGCTTTGAAACCGTTTTTCCCGCCGTAGGAAGCGGCAGCAGCGCAATTGAGCTTGATCTGGATGAGCTTTACAAATATTCAAACGCAAAAGAATGGATAGACGTATGCAAGCTGCCTGATTAAATTTTTCAAATACGATCAGACATGCCGTATAACCGGCAGAAAAGAGGTAAAAAATGAGTGAAATCATAATCACAAGCGAAAATTTTGAAGAAGAAGTGATCAAATCGGACATTCCCGTGTTGGTTGACTTTTTTGCGACCTGGTGCGGTCCCTGCGGCGCTCTTTCGCCGGTCATTGAAGAGATAGCGGAAGAATATGCCGGTAAAGTCAAGGTCGGAAAAGTCGATGTTGACGAGCAGCCCGCACTTGCAAGGAAGTTCAGAGTCATGAGCATCCCGGCGCTTCTCTTCTTCAAAAACGGAGAGGTTTATCAGACTCTCGTCGGCTTCCGCCCCAAAGAACAGATAATTCCTTATCTCGAGTAAAAGCCCCAAAAAATTACGGAGTGCATCATTTCTGATGCACTCCGTAATTTTTTTATTATTTTCTGTACCACGGCAGCTGCGCAAGTCCCTGTTATTCCGGTTTATCAGAGGAAAAAACAGACCTTATATTGTTTTTTGCATTTGCCTCTCGGTATTTTCCCGGCGTCATTCCCGTTATTGCTTTGAAACATCTGGTAAAATGCTGCCGATTTGAGAACCCGGTGTCTATGGCTATTTCTATCATGCTGTATGACGTATTTTCAAGCAGCCGCTTGGCCGATTCGATCCTCAGGTTCAAAATATAGGAAGTCAATGTCTCCCCCTTGCTTTTCATAAACAATCTTTGCAGATATGAGTCGCTTATCCCGCAGGCCGCGGCAATACTGCCAACCGAGATGTCGTTCGCAAAATTGGAAGTAATATAGTATATTGCTTTTTCTACATAATTTGACGTGCTCAAATTATGCGTATCATTTACATGAATCCTTGAAGTAAAGATTTTTATAAGCGCGGCAGCCAGCTGCAAATCAATTATCCCAATCGGTATTTTATAATTTGAGGATATCGCGGAACTGACATATGAGACAAGAACTGACAGCTGTGAAAAAAGCAGCCCGCTCTTATCTTCGCCCTGAACCAGCATTATCTCTCCGTTGAACATATCGCTTATGCCCGGACAGATGCGCTCCAACGCGTCATAATTGAAACACCTCTCTTTCCCGTCACACTGCTTCAGCTTGCACATGATCATATGGCAGTTATCCTGAGGGTGAACAAGGAGCCTGTGCGGAATAACGCCATTCAGCAAAATATATGAATTGGGATTCATATCAAGTATTTGACCGTCCTTGAGGCGCATTTTTGTATGACCGCTGCAAACAAAAAACAGATCGTATCCGTCATGTGTATGCAGGGGAAGTTCCCAAGTAGGCCATCTTCTGCTGCAGCACGATGCAATTGTTATCCAATTCGATAAGTCAAATGACATAATCATAATCTCCGACATATCTTTTTTTCGGCAAAATATTCGCTTATTTTTCAAACCGCATCCGAAAATATTTTAACACAGCACTTCAGATAATAAAAGCGCAAAGGCAACAACAGCAAATGTTACAGCCATTTTTGTATAATTTATATAAGCCGTATCCGATGTTCGGCAATTAAACGTGCCAAATAATCATTTTATTTTATCCGTTATGCAAAAAACAGCATTATATTGTTTCAAAAAATGCAAAGCAAAATGCACAGGCATTATAGATGTCCTATATTATGCATTCATTTATGTCAGAATATATTACATAAAGCGCTGCTCACGTATCACAATGTGTTACACATATATTTTCAAAAAGTGATATTAAAAAAATGTCCAAAGACGAAAATAAACAGATGGAGGTTACTATGAAAAAATTCCTTGCAATCATGACAGCGTTGATCATGATCATATCCTGTCTGCCGGTAAGTGCGGCAGCAGACGCTTCCGGTGAAAAAATTACAATGCTTTTTTCTGCCGGCGGTTCCGGAAAAGCAATACAAGCTGCTGCCGAAAGATTCACACAGGCAACCGGAATTGAGACGGAAGTCCTTCTTTTCTCTATTGACGAAGTCTACGAAAAGCAGGTTCTCAGCCTTTCCCATGGAAGCAGCGACATTGACATTGTTGCGCTCAACGATCCTTGGGTGCCCATGTTCCAAGATTATCTCTTCGATCTCAAAAATGATCTTGGAGATGAATTCCTCGGCGAATTTATTCCCGGCATGCTTGAAACTTTTGAGTCAGACGGCAAAGTAGTCGGCATCCCCGTGCGTATGGGCGGCGATGTAGTAGTCTACCGTAAAGACGTTTTTAATTCTCTCAGAATAGAGCCGGCAGATATTCAGACATGGGACGATCTCTACGAGGCCGCGCATAAAATGACCGCCGACGGTAAATACGGCTGGACAATGGGCATGGTAGAACCCAGCAACGTTGTAAAATCCTGGTACGAATTTTTGATCTGCTATGGCGGAAGCATCATGAACGAGAACCACGACGGTTTTTCATTCAACAGTGAAGCGGGTATTGCCGCAACCGAAATGTTCAAAAAAATTGTAACCGACTGCTGCCCGCCCGATATCCTTACTTATTCATTCAACGACCAGATCGACGCGATGAAAACCGGGCTTGCATCAATGGGGCTTCTCTGGACAAGCCATTACCCGTCGGTAAATGCTTCCGACGGTGAGTATTCAGGGCAGTTTGCGGTTCTTCCTCTTCTCCCGCGCGGCGGTAATAACGAAGGCGTTGCCTGTGTTGACGGCTGGGCTGTCGGTATAAGCAAATATACTTCCAATTATGACGCATGTCTCGAGTTCGTAAGATTTATCGGCTCTCCCGAAGAACAGCTCAATCTTGCGATCAGCAATTCAAACTCACCCACAATAGCTTCCATTTACGAAAACGAAGAGTATCTTGCCGTTGTTCCGGAAGCCGTCAACATGAACAGCGCCCTTGAGGTATCCGTAGCCCGTCCGCAGGAAGTGTTCTTTTCCGATGTTGAAGAGCAGCTCGCCCTCTACATCAAGCTCGCCTGTCTCGGCGATATGAGCATAGAGGATGCTTTGGCTGAGTGCGAAGAAAAGTGCATGGAGCTCCTTGAAGATTACGAATAACCATTAGTCCGTCCGGAGGGATCCGGCGCAGACGCCTGCTCCCTCCCTTTAATACGTTCCTGATGTTCAGTCGAAGAGGGTATTTATATGCAAAGAAAACACAAACTCGCCTTGGAAAGCAGATACGCTATGCGTTATATTTGGCCGGCGTTTATCCTTATAGGAGTCGTGCTTGTTTTTCCGCTTTTTTTCAGCTTTACAGCGAGTTTTATGAAATGGAATCTTGTCCCGCAAAGCATTAAGTGGGTAGGATTAAAAAATTACAGTAAAATTTTCTCCGATTCCGATACATGGCACTCTATCTGGCTCACACTGAAATATGCCGCCGTTTCCGTTGCTTTTGAAATGCTCCTGGGGTTTATCATCGCATCCTTCCTGAACATAGATTTCAAGGGCAACAAAATAGTAAGGGTTATTGTTCTGATGCCGATGATGCTTTCCCCGACGATTGTATCCATCTGCTGGAAGTTTTTGCTGAACTATGACAGAGGCGCAGTCAACAGGATTCTTGCTTTTATGTTCGGTCCTCAGGCAAAGCAAGTTTGGTTAGGAAAAGATTGGGCATTTTACGCCGTTATGCTTGTGGATGTGTGGGTCAACACCTCCTTTGTCGTGCTGAACGTCCTTGCAGGCTTGCAGAGCGTCCCTCTTGACGTTTTGGAAGCTTCAAAAATTGACGGCGCAAATTCACTGCAGAGAACATTCCATGTAACTATTCCAATGATCAAGCCAGTGCTGCTGGTAGCTCTTATATTCCGCACAACATTCGCCTTGAGAAACTTTTCTATCACCTATGTTCTTACAGGCGGAGGCCCCGCTAATTATACATGGTTCTATTCGCTTGAGCTGTATCAGGAAGCATTCGGAAAATACCACGTCGGATATGCTTCCGCCCTTTCCTGGATACTGATAGCGGTCACATTTGTGTTCAGCATTTTATATACAAAAATCACTATGAAAGGCGAAAATTGAGGAAAAGACATATGATAACCGAAAAAAATTATGATGTGGTAGTTGTCGGAAGCGGACCTGCCGGGATCGGAGCCGCCCTTGCCGCCGGGCGTTCCGGCGTGAAAACGCTGCTTGTTGAAAAGCAGTCCTATCTCGGCGGAATGATGACTGCCGGGCTTGTCACAGGCTTTCATGGGATGCGTATCCACCACAAGCACTACGAGCGCGGAGAGGGCGCCCATCTTATGACCGACAAACATACGCCGCTCGTCGTTGGTGGGATTCCTCTGGAAATTTGCAACCGTCTCCTTGAAATGGATGCAGCATTTACGGAAAAGGATAATCCGCCCATGCGTGTTGAATTTGACCCTGAGGCAATGATCACACTTCTTTTCAAAATGTGTGAAGAGAGCGGAGTTGACGTACTTGTCGATACATTTGTTTACGGTCTGGAAATGGATGGTGACAAGATAAAATACATCAAGGCCGCAAACAAATCCGGCGAGATCCACATCTATGCCGACACCTTCGTCGATGCTTCCGCTGACGGCGATCTTATCAAATGGTCAGGTTCCGCTTTTAAAATGGGTACAGACGACACACACCGCTGTATGCCGCTGACAATTTATATGGTGCTCGGCAATGTCGATCTTCAAAAAGTGCTGGATTATTTAAAGTGTAATCCGGAAGATCTCGAAACGGGGCGGGTCGAAGTATGGCAGAGGCTTTTCAATGAAGGCAAGCCCATCTCCCTTCTCGGTATCCATAAGCTTCTGCTGAAAGCCGGAAAAGCCGGAGAGTATCCGCGTCAGTTGGGATGTGAAGGCGACGTCGCCATACCTATATTTGATATTCAGACAAGCCTGCTGCCGGATGGCTGCTGCAAACTGCTGGCCGATATGGCATACGGAATAGATATAACCGACGGCGATGATGTAACGCGTGCCGAGATAGACATACGTATGAACCAGCTTCCGGGTATTCTGAAGTTTATGCGTAAATATGTTCCCGGTTTTGAAAACTGCTACGTTATCTATACCGCCCCCCTGCTCGGAACAAGAGAGTCCAGAAGGCTTGACGGTGAATACGTCCTGACAAAGGACGACATACTTACCAACGCACGTTTTGATGACAGCATCGGCAGAACTGGCCGCGCAATGAACGTCCATTCGACTGGCGGCGGCGCCGAAAACGAAATTTCGGGCGGGAGAAAATGGACGGAAGCTCCCAATCCGATCGGCACCGATATTCCATATCGTTCTCTCCTGCCGAAAACGGTTCGGAATCTTCTCGTCTGCGGCAGATGCATGTCCGTTGACAGAGACGCTCTGGGGTCCATAAGAGGAGAACCGGTCTGCATGGTCACCGGCGAGGCTGCCGGTGCGGCAGCCGCTATCGCCGCAAAAGAAGACATTTCCGTGCAGGCTGTCCCGATCAGTGAGCTTCAAGGAACACTGCTCAAAAGAAATGTAATTATCCATGCAAAATAAGGGAGGAACTACTATGGTCAGAAAATACTATGATGTAGCTGTCGTCGGCAGCGGTCCCGCGGGAATAGGCGCTGCGCTTGCCGCCGCAAGGAGCGGTGCAAAAACACTGATAATCGAAAAGCAGGCTTATCTGGGCGGCATGATGACCTCCGGACTTGTTACAGGTTTTCACGGAATGCGTGTGCACGAAGGACATTATTCCGCCGGTCCCGGCGGTCATTTGATGACCGACAAACACACTCCGCTCGTCGTCAAAGGAATCTCCCTGGAGCTGTGCAATCGTCTGAAAGAAGCAGGCGGCGCTTATACTGATATCAACGATCCTCCGATGAGAGTTGAGTTTGATCCGGAAGTCATGATCCCTCTCCTCTTCAGAATGTGTCTGGAAAGCGGCGTTGACATACTTGTCGATTCTTTTGTGTTCGGCCTTGAAATGAACGGCGGTAAAATCGACTTTGTAAAAGTTGCCAACAAATCCGGTGAAGTTCATGTATACGCCAAGGCGTTTGTGGACGCTTCCGCCGACGGCGATCTTATCGAATGGTCAGGTGCGGCTTTCAATATGGGCACCGATGATACCCACCGCTGTATGCCGCTCACGATTTATATGGTACTTGGTAATGTACATATACAAAAACTTCTGGATTACTACAAAGAAAATCCGGACGATCTTGATATAGGAAGAATAGGCAAATGGCAGGAAATGTATGATAATGGGCTGCCCATTTCACTTATGGGACTGCAAAAGCTGCTTGTCAAAGCGGGCGGTCAGAATGATTATCCGCCTCCCCTCGGCTGCGAATATGACATTGCAATACCGATATTTGATATACAGACCAGCATGCTTCCTCAGAACACCTGCAAACTTCTTGTGGACATGGCCTATGGTATCGACCTCACGAACGGCGACGATGTGTCAAAAGCAGAGATGGATATCCGTATGAACCAGCTTCCGGGCATTCTGAAATTCATGCGCAAGTACGTTCCGGGATTTGAAGACTGCCATATGGTTTATTCAGCTTCAGCGCTCGGTACACGCGAATCACGCAGACTTGACGGTGAGTATGTGCTCTCCAGAGAGGATATTCTCTCAAACGCGAGATTTGAAGACAGCATTGGCGTAACAGGACGAGCAATGAACGTCCATTCGACCGGCGGCGGTGCGCAGAATGAAATATCCGGCGGCAGAAAATGGACGGAAGCTCCCATCCCGATCGGGACGGAGATTCCCTACCGCTCCATTGTCCCCAAGACCGTGGAAAATCTTCTCGTTTCCGGCCGCTGCATGTCGGTAGACAGGGACGCCCTCGGCTCTATCCGCGGTGAGCCTGTCTGCATGGTTTCCGGCGAAGCGGCCGGAACCGCAGCCGCAATGGCAGCACAGAAAGATATCCCCGTTCAGGACATTCCTGTTAAAGAGCTTCAGAATATACTTATCAGCAGAAACGTTGTGATCTCTTTATGAAAAGCAGTACAGTAATTATGAAAAACCGTCTGGTGCACCGCTCACGCGGAGATCGAATGGAGGATCAATATGAAGAAAAAATATTGTAGCAGCATAGTATATGCAGTGATTTCAGTTTTCCTGTGTGTGATCGTACTCGCACCGCTGTTGTATATCTTTTCTTTTTCAATCAAGAGCACCAGTGATATTACGCGAAATACGGCATTTTTCAGGCCTACGCTTGATAATTTCAAAGCAATTTTTTCCGATTCGAACGGATATATGTCTTTTACCAAATGCCTGAAAAACTCTGTGGTTTCCACTCTTATCAGCGTTTCGGCCGCTCTTGCGATCTCCTGTCTGTCTGCTTATTCGCTTTCACGTCTCAATGTAAGAGGCAAAACGGCAATCAATTATGCGATTCTTGGGATGCGTATGATCCCGCCCATAGCCATTGTCGTTCCGCTTTACATGATTTGGCAGAAAATAGGTATATACGATTCACAAATAGGGATCATAATGCCGTTTATTGCACTGAATATTCCCCTCTCAACGTGGCTGCTGCAGGGTTTTTTCAAGGGACTGCCGCAAAACCTTGAGGAGGCCGCCGAGATTGACGGATGCACCAGATTTCAGTCGTTTTACAAAATCATCCTGCCTCTGGCAGCACCCGGAATCGCGGCCACATCAATTTTTTCGTTCAGTCTTTCATGGAATGATCTTACCATTCCAATGGCTCTTACAATGACAAAATCGCCGACTCTCCCTGTGCTTGCCGCACAGGTGAAAACCGACGACGGAATAATGTGGGGGCAGCTTGGCGCATATGCCGTTCTGATGATGGTACCAATGATCATTTTCACCGCCTGCGTATCAAAAAACCTTGTAAAGGGCATGGCAAGCGGTGCGGTAAAGGAATGATCTGCACCGCACGATCAAAAAATTCTTTCACAAAAACAACGTGCTTCAGCAAATTTCTCTGAAGCACGTTGTTTTTTCGTATTATTTTCTGAAGCTGTCTTTAAGCGCGACTGAACGGTTGAAGACCAGATGTCCTGGGGCGGCGTCTCTGTTATCAAGGCAGAAGTAGCCCTGACGCATGAACTGGAAGCCCTCGGAATTTTTCCCGTGCTCAGGCATAGGCAGTTTGGCAAGTCCTGCCTCGACCTTGCAGTTTTTAAGGACGATAAGGCTGTCGGGATTGAGATAATCAAGGAAATCCTTGTCCGGACCGTCGGGATCGGGATCAGTAAAGAGGTAGTCATAAAGGCGAACCTCAGCGTCGGCGCAGTCAAGCACGTTCACCCAATGTATGGTCGCGCCCTTGACCTTTCGTCCGTCGGCAGGGTTGCCGCCGCGGCTTTCGGGGTCATACTCACAGTATACTTCAACGACTTTGCCGTTCTCATCCTTCTTGCAGCCGGTGCATGTCACAAGATATGCGCCCTTGAGGCGAACTTCATTGCCCGGGTAAAGGCGCTTGTACTTGGGCGCCGCCGTCTCCATGAAATCCTCCGACTCGATGTACAGTTCCCGTGAGAAGCTTATCTGCCTCGTACCGGCGGACTCATCGAGCGGGTTGTTCTCCGTCTCGAGCATTTCCGTCTGCCCCTCGGGGTAGTTTGTGACAATGAGCTTGACCGGGTTGAGAACCGCCATAACGCGCTTTGCGTTTGCATTGAGATCGTCTCTCAGGCAGCTTTCAAGCAGCGCCCAATCAACGGTCGAATCAACCTTTGAAACGCCTATCCTCTCGCAGAAATTGCGGATGGATGCAGCGGTGTAGCCTCTCCTTCTCAGGCCGCAGAGAGTCGGCATACGCGGATCGTCCCAGCCGCTTACGCGTCCTTCCTCGACGAGCTTTCTGAGCTTGCGCTTGGACATGACCGTATAGTTGATGCCAAGACGCGCAAACTCGATCTGGCGGGGTTTGTGGTACGGGATAGAGACATTGGAAACGACCCAGTCGTAAAGCGGTCTGTGCGCTTCATATTCAAGAGAGCATAGGGAATGGGTGATCCCCTCGAGCGCGTCCTGAATAGGGTGGGCAAAGTCATACATCGGGAAAATACACCACTTTGTACCCTGGCGGTGATGCTCAATATACCTTATGCGGTAAAGGACAGGGTCACGCATATTGAAATTGCCGCTGGCAAGATCGATCTTTGCGCGGAGAGTATACTTTCCCTCCTCAAATTCACCTGCTCTCATGCGTTTGAAAAGGTCAAGGCTTTCTTCAATGGGTCTGTCGCGCCACGGGCTTACCGCAGGATGCGAAATATCGCCGCGGTACTCCCTGAACTGCTCGGGTGTAAGCTCACACACATAGGCAAGTCCCTTGTTTATAAGCTCAAGCGCGTACTCATAGGTCTTTTCAAAATAATCGGAGCCGTAATAAAACCTGTCGCCCCAGTCAAAGCCCAGCCAGTGGATATCTTCCTGAATAGCCTCGACGAACTCGGTATCTTCCTTTGCGGGATTGGTATCGTCCATACGCAGGTTGCATATGCCGCCGAACCGCTCAGCGGTGCCGAAATCTATCGTAAGCGCCTTGCAGTGGCCAATATGGAGATAGCCGTTAGGCTCTGGTGGGAAACGGGTATGAACCTTCATTCCCTCGCAGCGGTGCCCCGCGGAAAGATCCTCCACTATAAAATCGTCAATAAAATTTCTGCTTATTTCTTCCATCTTCTGTGACCGTCCCTTTTTGTAAAACAATTACGTCATATTATAAACGATATACAAATCAATTTCAACAAATAATTGTTCCGATTTTAAAATCTCCGCATTTTTTTCGAGGAAAAATATACGTTTTTTTGCATTGACATTTCAAAGGTCTCAAGGTAAAATTATACAGTAAAGTGTAATTTAACAGCCATGAAAAAATCGTTTTTTGTTCGCTATGCACATTTTTCAGGGCAGCGGACAGCATTATCCACGTCTTTCAGGGAGGTTTACTTGTGGAACTGAAATTTGACAAAGAATTTGATCCGATCATCGAAAAGGCAAAATCGCTCGACAAGCCGATCAGGGCGGTCGTCGCCGGCGCCAACGCGGAAAACATCCTCAAGGGTCTTTTTGCCGCGCAGGATGCGGGATTTGTTTATCCCGTTCTCGTCGGAAACGAAAGAAAGATACGTGCCTCGCTGGACAGTCTCGGCTTCTCCGACAGAAGATTCGACCTGCTGCCCATTGACGCAAGCATAAACCCCGTGCAGTTTTCTATCGAGATGATAAACGCCGGAAGCGGCGATGTGCTTGTGCGAGGAAACACACAGACGCGTGATTTTCTCCTGCCGGTTCTGAACAAATTGAATCACTTCATAGATGAGGATTCACTGGTAACGCATGTCGTATTTCTGAAAATTCCGGGCTATGACAAGCTTCTGGGCGTGTCCGACGTCACGCTGCTCTTCAATCCTCCGGCAGATGCGCGAAAAAAAGTCGCGGTAAACCTCGTCAAGGCGCTCAACCTCCTCGGTGTGGAGCATCCGAACATCGCGCTTCTGGCGCTTATCGAGTCCCCCGCCTTCCATATGAGGGACACGGTTGAGGATCAGACCATAGTGCGCGATCACAAGGCTCATCCAATCGCCGACTGTGAGCTTGTCGGTCCCATCTCCTACGACCTCATCATCAGCAAGGAAGCGGCGCGCCTCAAGGGTTATGACTGCCCATACTGCGGGGAATTTGACGGCATTGTCGTTCCGAATCTTCTCTCCGGAAACCTTATCGTCAAGGTTCTTGAAATGAACGCGGGTGCACGCGCCTTCGGCGTGCTCATGGGTACAAAGGTTCCCGTATCCATCTCCGGCCGCAGCGAAGCCCCCGAGGATACTTTCCTCTCCCTCGCCGCCTGCGCCGCAATGATAAAGGAAAAACAGGGCAAATAAATGCTTTGAAAAAAACCGCCTCACGGCGGTTTTTTGTTATGTTATATTGTTACGCTCTCGGAACGAGGAGAACCTGACCGACTTTGATCTTGTCGGGGTCGGGGATGTTGTTGAGTCTCTGAAGAGTTGCGACCGTGGTATGGAAACGAACCGCGATACCGCTGAGCGTATCACCGAATACTACAGTATAGGTGAAATAGGGGCTTGCCGCACCGCCGCTGACTTCATTCATTTCTTTTTCGTTGAGTTCTGCCATGATTTTTTCCTCCTAACATCTATTTGTTTTTTTAATTTGTGAAACCCTGTTTCACTGCTATATACGCCGGGAAAAATGTTTTGTTACAGTCTTTTGCAGCCCGTCTTACTTCGGTCAGTATCTCGGGATGATCAATATCTGCCCAAGCTGAAGCTTTTCAGGATCCTTGATATTATTAAGCTTGATAAGCGTCTCGACCGTAGTGAAAAATCTTCTTGCTATCCACGGCAGTGTGTCGCCCCAGGTAACGGCATAATAAAGATATTCACCGTCTACGCCGCCGCTGACTCCGCTGACTTCGTTCTCGCTAAGCTCCTTCACCGAATTTACCTCCTTTTAATATTTTGTAAATATCACTTTCAATTTTATATACGCCGCAGCCGTGTTTTTGTTACACAGTATTTTTTCGTTGTTTGGCTGTTTCGCTCAATGTTATGTAAATTAAATTACGTCTTCCATTTTACGTCATCCAACATGTGTAAATCAAATTATGTTAATTCATTTACGTTAATTAAGTTGTGTAGCTTTTATTATGTAAATTATTTTAAGTCTCTAATTTTATGTTTCTCGATTTATGTTGCTTTATTTATGTATCTCAAAATACGTGAATTAAGATATGTAAATTATTTTATGTTTACTTATATAAAAATCTGTCGGAAGTCTCATTTTCCAACTCTTCCGACAGATTTATCGAACGTTTTCATTTAGAATCAGCGTTGTGTTCGCTGATTCGCAGCGCATTGCAATATTATTTTTCCAGCAGCGGTCTGAGGTACTGACCGGTATAGCTGCGCTCACACATGGCACATTCCTCCGGCGTTCCGGCAAATATCACTTCTCCGCCGCCGTCGCCGCCTTCGGGGCCGAGGTCGATTATATAGTCGGCAACCTTTATGACGTCAAGATTATGCTCTATGACGACAACGGTATTCCCCGCGTCGGCAAAGCGGTCGAGTATATTTATGAGCCGGTGGACGTCGGCTACATGAAGACCGGTGGTAGGCTCGTCAAGAATATAGACGGTATTGCCGGTACTGCGCTTTGAAAGCTCGGTTGCAAGCTTCACGCGCTGCGCCTCGCCGCCGGAAAGCGTCGTGCTGGACTGGCCGAGCTTTACATAGCCAAGCCCCACGTCGTAAAGCGTCTGTATCTTATTGAGTATCCTTGACTGATTAGCAAAGAACGCCGCCGCTTCCTCGATTGTCATATCAAGTACATCGGCAATGCTCTTCCCCTTATATCTGACCTCGAGCGTCTCGCGGTTATATCTCTTGCCGCCGCACACCTCGCACGGGACATACACGTCCGGAAGAAAGTGCATCTCTATCTTTACAAGTCCGTCGCCGGCGCAGGCTTCACATCTGCCGCCCTTGACATTGAAGGAGAAGCGCCCCTGCCCGTAGCCGCGCATTTTTGCCTCCTGCGTAGAGGCAAAGAGGTCGCGTATATCGTTGAAGACGCCGGTATACGTGGCGGGATTTGAGCGCGGGGAGCGGCCTATCGGGCTCTGGTCGAGCGCGATGACCTTGTCTATATATTCAAGCCCCTCAACGCCGCCGCATTTACCCGGACGCACCTTCACGCGGTTTTTCTCCGCCGCAAGCGTCTTATAAAGTATCTCGTTCACGAGAGACGATTTGCCGCTGCCTGATACGCCGGTGACACACACGAGCTTGCCCAGAGGTATCTCAACGTCCACGTTCTTGAGGTTATTCTCACTCGCGTTTATTATCTTGAGGCACTTTCCGCTGCCCTCCCGGCGCTTCGTGGGCACGGGTATAAACTTTTTCCCGCTCAGATACTGTCCCGTCACGGACTCGGGACATGCGCATATATCCGCGACCGTTCCCTGCGCAACGACGTTTCCGCCGTTAACGCCCGCTCCCGGCCCGATATCTATGATATGGTCGGCGGCGCGCATGGTTTCCTCGTCGTGCTCGACGACTATCAGGGTATTGCCAAGATCGCGCAGACGCTTGAGCGTGGCGATAAGCTTGCCGTTGTCGCGCTGGTGCAGTCCTATGCTCGGCTCGTCAAGAATATACAGCACGCCCATAAGGCTTGAGCCTATCTGCGTCGCAAGACGTATTCTCTGGCTCTCACCGCCGGACAGCGTGGCAGCGGAACGGCTGAGATTGAGATAACCGAGGCCGACGCTGTTCAGAAAGCCGAGACGGGAGCGTATCTCTTTCAAAATGCGCTCGGCAATTATTTTTTCCCGGTCGGTAAGCACAAGGCCGTCAACGAATTTGAGTGCGTCAACCACCGAAAGCTCACAGAACTGCGCTATATTAAGTCCGCCTACGGTCACGGCAAGAGCCGCGGGCTTGAGCCTTTTCCCGTGACAGTCCGGGCATGGGATCTGCGACATGCTCTCCTCAAGCTCCGCCTTTACACCGGGGCTTTGGGTCTCACTGTATCTGCGCTGGATGTTGTTTACTATCCCTTCAAAATCGCGCATGATTACGCCGTACCCCTCCGATTTTTCATAGCGCAGCATCAGCGGCTCTCCCTTGGTGCCGTAAAGTATCGCCTCGATCCCCTCCGGCGGGATGTCCTTTATCGGCTCGCTGAGCTTGAAATGATAGCGCTTTGAAAGCGCGTCAAAGTACATTTTTGAAATGGTATCGCCCTTGACGTTGCCCCAGCCGGACGCGACAAGTCCGCCGTCCATAATGCTGAGATTCCGGTTGGGCATGATAAGGTCGGGGTCCACAAGAAGCTGCATACCAAGCCCCGTACACTTCGGACACGCGCCCTGCGGGCTGTTGAATGAAAACAGGCGCGGGGCAAGCTCCTCAAGCGAAATGCCGCAGTCCTCGCAGGCGTAGTTCTGCGAAAAGGCGATCTGCCGCTCCTCGGCGGGGATATCCACAACGAGAAGTCCTCCGGCAAGGGCAAGCGCGGTTTCGCAGGAGTCCGTCAGGCGGCGGACAATATCCGGCTTTATCACAAGGCGGTCAACTATTATATCTATATTGTGCTTCTTGTTTTTTTCAAGCTTGATTTCCTCCGTGAGGTCATAGACGATCCCGTCCGCCCGCACACGGACATAGCCTGATTTCTTCGCGTCCTCCAGCACCTTGACATGCTCGCCCTTTTTGCCGCGGATAACGGGGGCAAGTATCTGGATGCGCGTTCCCTCCGGCAGCTCGCGTATCTTGTCCACCATCTGGTCGATCGTCTGCTGGCGTATCTCCTTGCCGCACTTGGGGCAATGGGGTATGCCGATCCTCGCCCACAGCAGACGCAGATAATCATATATCTCCGTCACCGTGCCGACGGTTGAGCGCGGGTTTTTGGACGTGGTTTTCTGGTCTATGGATATTGCGGGAGAAAGACCTTCGATATAATCGACGTCCGGTTTGTCCATCTGCCCCAAGAACATTCTCGCATAAGATGAAAGACTTTCCACATATCTGCGCTGACCCTCGGCATAAATTGTGTCAAAGGCAAGGCTGGATTTGCCGCTGCCGGAAAGTCCGGTGACAATAACAAGCTTGTCACGCGGTATCTCGACGTCAATATTTTTAAGATTATTTTCTCTCGCGCCCTTGATAAAAATGCTGCTCTGCATTGTAAAACCTCGTTATGCCATAATAATATCCGCCGTTGTGCCTCTCGTAAGCGCGATAAGATCGTCCGGTGAAAGCTCCACCTGAAAACCGATCTTTCCGGCGCTTACCATTATTGTGTCCTGTTTCACGCAGGATTCATGAAAAACGGTGGGGTACTGCTTTTTCATTCCCAACGGCGAACATCCGCCGCGAACGTACCCTGTAAGCTCCGTCAGTTCTCTGACATGAACCATCGCTACCGACTTCTCCCCTACCGCCTTTGCGGCTTTTTTGAGATCAAGCTCCTCCGCGACCGGAATATCAAAAACATATATTTTCTTGCTCGCGCCCTTCGCAACAAGCGTCTTGAACACGCGCCCGACTGGCTGACCGAGACTTTCCGCAACGCTCACTCCGTCAACAGCCGCGTCAGTGTGCGGATACTCGTGAGCGGTGTATTTTATTTTCTTCTGCTCCAAAAGACGCATCACGTTTGTTTTCTGCTCTGCCATCAGCCTGTCCTCCGGCTCAAAAAAGTCTTTATATTATACACCGCTTCTTCCTTTTTTTCAATAATTTGAGCTGTGTTTTTCCCGCACGAAAAAGCGCCGGCATCGTTCGTTAAACGCTTGACGTTAGCCGGTGTTTTTGTTATTCTTTATTTATATAATTACCGATTTGGAGGAAAGAATTATGAATAAGGCTTCAAGGTACATCCTTCCGGCTCTGCTTGCCGTTATCGTGCTTGTTCTCCTCGTTTTTGTCTGCATTTACTTTACCCGTTTCCGCACCATGGCTACCATCGAGCAGCTTACCGACTATGACGACGGGTATAATCTCTACCGCATGGATGTCAAATACGATTACAGCATCGACAAAATCATCAATTACGGCATCATGGATGACCAGACGATGCTTGAAGCGATTCTCAAAGAAACCCTGCCGCTGCTGCCGATCAGCATGAAAGCACCGTCCTTCGGCTGCTCGGCATTTACCCTCACGGATACCGGTGGCGACGTACACATGGGCCGCAACTATGATTTCAAGAACGACACCTCCGCAATGCTCGTCTGCTGCACGCCGAAGGACGGGTACAAATCCGTCGCTTTTGCCGCGCTTGACAACGTATCAGCAAATGTACCCGACGCAAATCTCGGCAAAAAGTTCTCAAGCCTCACCGCCCCGTTCGTGTGTCTGGACGGACTGAACGAAAAGGGTGTGTCGATAGCCGTGCTCACGCTTGACAGCGAACCCACACGTCAGCATACCGGAAAACCCACCATTGCAACGACTCTTGCCATACGCCTTGTACTCGACCGCGCCGCGACTACCGAGGAAGCCGTGGAGCTGCTCAGCGGCTATGATATGTACGCGACAAGCGGCAGAGACTATCACTTCTACATAACCGACGCGTCCGGAGACGGCCGAGTGTTTGAATATGACTGCAACAGTGAGGGCAGAGAGCTTGTTGTAACGCCGTCCGAGGCCGTCACGAATTTCTTTGTAATGTACAGAAATGAAGTCCTGCCCAATCAGAAAAACGGCATCTACGGTCACGGCAGAGAGCGTTATGACGCGATAATGGAAATACTTGACGCACAGCGCGGCGCTCACACCAACGACACCGCATGGGAGGCCATCCGCGCCGCGGCGCAGGATCCTAATCCCGAGGATATCACCAGCAACACGCAGTGGTCAATCGTATACAACAACACCGACCTGACCGCAGAGATCGCCATCCGCCGTCATTGGGACGACATCACCTATTATACAATGGAAGACGGCGCCGTGACCACAACGGCAAAGTAAGGCTCAATGTCAAAAGTTTGGGTAGAGCTTAGCAAAAAATAGCAGCGAAGGCGTGGGCGGCGTGCCGCCCACGCCTTCGCAATATAATGAACAGCCGTTTGAGGCTTTAATGTTTTTGTAGTAAACCGGAGAAAAAGCAAAGGTTAGGCAGTATCGTTCCTTGAGACGGCAGCATACTGCTCCTAAGCTGAAAGCATCTTAAAGAGAAAGAGAGCGAAAAAGGCGTTTTCAAAGAACCTATCCATGTACATCCTTCATCTGTGCAGCAGCCGTGGTCTCAGCTATGAGAAGGCTGCGGAGCTCTGTGGGCTCAGTCCAAGATACTTCGGCAGCGTTGCCAGAGGGCAGGCTAACGCGTCGATCAATACCTTTGAGAAACTTTGCAACGGCTTTGAGCTTACACCGAACGAGCTGCCGAGGCTCCCTCCGCTGTCGGATCTCAGGATGCCAATGCCTGTTGTGGAGAATCGCTTTATCTGCGGACTCGGCCGTTATCCTGCGTGCCCGTACTGCAAACTGACTCTTGACCGGGAATACCAGCGTTTCTGTGACCGCTGCGGGCAGAAGCTCGATTTGAAAGATTATTCCAAGGCGATCATTGCCTTTCCCAGTCGGTCATGAAGCACAGTGAAAGATCCAGTTTCTGAAAGCAGGGAAGCGTCTGCTTACTCCCCGCCGCCGCGGCGCTCTGGCGCACGTCCTCCGGCCGCTCTGCATTGTACGCATCTATATATAAGACGTAATATAGATAACATATATAGTGCGTAGTGTTGGGGCGACAGGATCTATCTATTAAAATCTCTCATGTCAACATTAGGATTTATCATGTTTATTCCTTACGTTTTTCCGAAATTTTTTAGATTTTTAATAACTCCCCTTGACATAAGTACATACGTATGTTATAATTAAACCATCCCGAGGGGGCGAAAACCCGAGGGAAATTTGAAACAAGGAGAAAGGCAATGGCTAAAGGGAAAAAGAAAGCCCCTGACAAGCTCGAAACCGTGCGCACGGTGCTTGAAATCCTGTCATACATCACAAGCATCGCGGCGGCGATCTGGGAAATTGTCAAAGGCTAATGAAACGGGGCGCGGCGGGGAACCGCCCGCCCTGCCCAATGCCATTATAAGCCGAAACGAAAAAATGTGCAAGAAAAAAATCAGAAACTCAGCGTTATATCTGTTGTTTGCTCTCAATTGTGTAAATGCCGTCAAGCATGGGGCGAGTTTGATATTTTGGATATCTGCCGCGCTGGTAGCTGCGGTCGCAGTGTTTGACATTTCGGAGGCAGTGAAAAAATGAGACCTCAAGACAAGTACAACAAAGAAAAAACAACCGTGATCAACATCCGGTTGGTAAAGGCCACGGAGGCGGACATCCTCGAGCAGCTGGAGAAGCAGGAAAACAAATCCGGCTACATCAAAAGCCTCATACGCAAGGACATTGAAAAACAGAAGCAGCAGGGTTGACCCCTGCTGCTTCTCTGTTGCTATAAAATCGTCGCTTGTACTGTGTTACGCATTTTGCACAATTTATTGCTCCGCTTTTGTGCGGTTTTGCTAAAGAGGGAATTTGAGGCTCGACAGATACAAGCCTGTATGCTATTATAGGCCACGTCAAGAGGGGAACGGCAAACCTCCAACGTACATACGAGGAGGTGCCAACATGACAGTTTTAGAAATTCTTTCTTTGCTGAACCTGTTAGCCGTTGTTATCTTTGGAGTTATTAACGTAACTAAAAAGAAATAACCGCCCCCAGCACGAGAACGGTTAAATCTTCAAACGACAAATTTGAACGAGGTTAGCCGGACCCGCTGCAACGGGTAGCCCCCTCTTAATCCAAATTATAGCACTGAGAGGGGGCGCAAGTCAATAGGAAAAACAAGCAGCGAAGTTAAAGCCCATTGGCTAAAAGACAACTACAAAACTTACCGCGTAAATCTCCGTTATGATACTGATCAAGATATTATCGACTACATCGAAGAGCGAAAAGGAAAAAACGGAGTTACGCCAATTATCCGCGAAGCGCTTGAAAAACTTATAAAATTTGACGGTCGTTGACCGTCAAATAATAGCGTCATACAAGCTTGTATGCGCATAAAAGAACAGGAGAAAACCATGAACTACTTCACGCATTGCAAGACCCTTGACGAACTGAAAGCGGAATACAGAAGATTAGCCAAGCAGAATCACCCCGATCTGGGCGGGAGCACGGAAGAGATGCAGCGCATCAACGCGGCGTATGCGGAAGCGTTTGACCGGCTCCAGAAGCAGCACAACGCAAGCAATGACGAGTGGCACCAGAGTACCGAAGCGCCGGAGGACTTTATCAACATCATCAACGAGCTTATGAAGCTTGACGGGCTGGAAGTTGAGCTGTGCGGCTCTTGGCTCTGGACTGCCCCCGGCAGTCCATTCACTCCCGCTCCCTTCGAGTCCCTTATCACAGATACAAAGGCGGCAGGTCAACCTAACGGTCGGCCTGCCGCCTTTATATGCCGGTGGTGGGACTCGAACCCACACGATGTCGCCATCGGCGGATTTTGAATCCGCTACGTCTACCATTCCATCACACCGGCGTGTGATGCACAGTATACAGCATCCCGACAAAAAAAGCAAGCACTTTATACCATAGTCTGTGCCGGGGTCATTGCTCTTTACGCTTTTTCGTTATCCGCTCTGATATCGGCAAAAAATCTTTTATTCTCTATAAGCTTGATAAGCGGATAGCCGAGAATATACATGACCCCCGCTTCCCCGAGGCTCACCCAAAGCGCGTTGACCGCAAAAAGTCCGAGAGAGTCGAAAAATCTTCCGCCCTCATATGCGTAGGTTATCACCGCGCCCACGATCACCCCGTTGAAAAGCACCGGCATAAGGCAAGCAAGCAGCGCGCTTTTCCCGCGCCGGCCTATCATTGCCGTGCAGCCTGCCGCAAGCAGCGTCGCAAGCGATCCGAAAATGATATCAAAAACATTCCCGCTCATTATATTTGAAACAAGACATCCCGCGAAAAGCCCCCATGCGGTCTGCGGTACAAAAAACGGCAGAACACAGAGCGCCTCTGAAACGCGGAACTGCACCGCACCGAACGATATGGGCGCGGTAAGCATTGTCAATGCCGCATAAAGCGCCGCCGTGGCTGCACAGGTACAGATCATCTTTATTTTCTTTTCATTCGTTCTCATAAACATACTCTCCCATTTTAGTATTTTGAATGCGGGACTGACCGCACAGCCCCCGGAAATTCCGAGGGGTTGGACCGGGTTTGGAAACCGGTCAGCGGACATTATAGCACCTTTTTTCTTTTTGGCAAGCCGTCCGGAATCAGGCATTGTTCCGAAATATGCGGTCGATTTACAAAAAAGTCATAATTGGCTGGACAATAACGGCAGAATGGTATAAAATATTCCTGTTTTTTGCGTAAGAATAACACATTATTATCACAGAAAACCGTCAGACTGACCGCTTGCGCGGCAGCAGCATGGAGGATTTATATGAAAAAGCGCAGACCATTTTCCTTTTCGTTGTTCCTTGTCACCATAGGCATTGTATACGGCGATATAGGTACCTCTCCCATGTATGTCATGAAATCCATTATCGCCGGAAACGGCGGCATCGCGCAGGTAAACGAAAGTTTTATCGTCGGCGCGCTGTCTCTGATCATCTGGACGATCACTCTGCTTACCACGGTGAAATATGTCCTTATTGCCATGAAGGCGGACAACAACGGTGAAGGCGGCATATTCTCCTTATATTCCCTCGTCAAGAAGTGCGGCAAGTGGCTGATCGTCCCGGCTATGATAGGCGGCTCGGCACTGCTTGCGGACGGCGTGCTTACGCCTGCTGTCACGGTCGCGACCGCAGTTGAGGGTCTGCGGAGTATTCCGGCGATGGACAGGTTTCTTGGAGCCGGGCAGGGCAAGGTCATAGTCATTACGCTGACTATAATTACGCTTCTGTTTGCCGTTCAGCGTGTTGGCACCAGCAGGATAGGCCGCGCCTTCGGCCCCATTATGCTGCTGTGGTTCAGCTTCCTCGGCTGCACCGGCGTTCTGCATATTCTTGAAATGCCCACCGTTATCCGCGCATTCAACCCGGTATACGCGGTGCGCATCCTTTTCAGTGATTACAATAAGGTTGGCTTTATGATCCTCGGAAGTGTTTTTCTCGCCGCAACAGGCGCAGAAGCCCTTTATTCCGACATGGGTCATGTGGGCAAAGAGCATATCTACAGGAGCTGGCCGTTCGTTAAAATTTGTCTTATTCTGAACTACCTCGGTCAGGGCGCATGGATAATCGGCAGCGGCTCTGCCGCCGGACTGCCGGCAATTGAAGATCTTAATCCGTTTTTCCTGATGCTGCCCTCCGCTCTGCGGCCGTTCGCCGTCCTGCTCGGCGCGGCGGCGGCAATAATCGCGTCACAGGCGCTTATCACAGGCTCCTATACGCTTGTCTCCGAGGCTATCCGGCTTGATCTCATGCCGCACATGCAAATCCGTTATCCTTCCGATACCAAGGGGCAGATATACATCGGTGCGGTCAACACCGTTCTTTTTGCCGGATGTACGCTCGTGGTACTTTATTTCCGTTCCGGCGCAAGGATGGAATCGGCCTACGGTCTTGCGATCACCGTCACCATGCTCATGACGACGCTTCTTCTCAGCGTATACCTTTGGAAAATCAAGAAGCTTGTCGCTCTGTCGGTCGTCATTCTTGCCGTTTTCGGCTCCATAGAAAGCGTCTTTTTCATTTCAAGTCTCAGCAAATTTGCCCACGGCGGCTATGTGGCGGTACTCATGGCGCTGCTGCTGTTCTTTATTATGGAGGTTTGGCACAAAGGCACGGAGCTTGAGCAGAAGTATTCGATACGGCTTAATCTGCCCGACTATATCGAAAATCTGCGTATGCTTAAAAACGATACGGAAACGCCGCTGTGCGCCAACAACCTTGTTTTCCTCGACAAACTCGGCGACAAGGACAGCATCGACCGCGATATCCTTTACTCGATCCTCGACAAGGATCCGAAACGAGCCGAGGCATATTGGTTTTTCAGCCTTAATGTTACGGATGAGCCGGATGCATCGCGTTACAGCATCGAAACATACGGAACCGATTTCATTTTTCGGGTTAATCTTGAGCTCGGGTTCAAAAATGACCAGCTGCTCAACTTCTATCTCAGGCAGATAGTCGGGGAGCTTATTGCAAGCGGTGAGCTTCCTCCACAGCAGAAGAAATTCTCGATTTACGGTCCTTCAAACGTCGGCAGCTTTAAATTCGGTATTCTGCGCCGTTCCATATCTCCCGGCTCTGAGCTTACACGTGCAGAGGAGCTTGTGCTGGCGGCGAAATATTTCATCCGCCATATGTGCGGCTCGGTCGCCAATTGGTACGGTCTGGAGACGTCTTCAACAATTACCGAATATGTTCCTCTTGCAATACCAGGCAGGAAAATCAGAAGTGCGCGGCTTGAACGCGTTGAGTCGGCAGAGGCAAAATAAGCAAGCGTGAAAACAAAGGAGATTCTATGCTTACTGTAAACGATCTATCTATGCAGTTCGGTTCTTCCGTCCTTTTTTCAAGGGTGGATCTGCAATTTACCGCAGGCAACTGTTACGGTATCATCGGCGCGAACGGCGCAGGTAAATCCACTTTCATAAAAATTCTCTCCGGGGAGCTTGAACCGACCTCGGGAAGCGTCGTACTCGCGCCGAAAAAACGTATGTCCGTGCTCAAGCAGAACCAGAATATGTACGACGAATACACGGTCATAGACACCGTGATAATGGGAAATCAAAGGCTTTACGACTGCGGGAAGGAACGCGAAGCGATATACGAAAAACCGGATTTCAGTGACGAAGACGGTATCCGTGCCTCCGAGCTTGAGGAGGAATTTTCCGAGCTTGGCGGTTGGGAGGCCGAGAGTGACGCGGGACGCATTTTGCAGGGGCTTGGCGTCGATACGGAATTTCACGGCACCCTCATGTCGGAACTTGACCCGAGACTCAAGGTCAAGGTATTGCTTGCGCAGGCGCTTTTCGGCCATCCGGACGTAATATTGCTGGACGAGCCTACAAACAATCTCGATCTCAGCAGTGTTGTGTGGCTTGAGGATTTTCTTATGGACTATGAGGGAACCGTGCTTGTTGTCAGCCACGACAGGTATTTTCTCAACAACGTCTGCACACATATAGTCGATATAGATTACGGAAAGATAAAGATGTATGTGGGCAACTACGATTTTTGGTACGAATCCAGCCAGCTTATCCAGAAGCTTATCAAGGATCAGAACAAAAAGGCGGAACAAAAAATCCAGGAGCTGCAAACCTTCATCGCCCGCTTTTCGGCAAACAAGTCCAAATCAAGGCAGGCAACGTCAAGACGTAAGCTGCTTGACAAGATCACCGTAGAGGAGCTTCCCGCCTCCGGAAGGCGCTACCCTTGGGTTGGCTTCAAGGCTGACCGTGAACCGGGCAAGGACAGGCTTTTTGTCACTGAGGTCAGCAAAAGCGTTGACGGGGTCAGGCTTCTCAATAACGTTAGCTTTATCGTCGGGAAGGATGATAAAATTGCGATTATCGGGAAAAATGAACTTGCCGTCACAATGCTCTATAAGATCATAATGGGTGAGGAGGAGCCGGACAGCGGCAGCGTCAAATGGGGCGCAAGCATCCAGCCCGCCTACTTCCCCAAGGATCACAACAGCTTTTTTGAAGGCAGTGAGTGCGATCTGATAGATTGGATGCGGCAGTTTTCCGCAGACAAGCGTGAAAGCTATCTGCGCACCTTTCTCGGCAGAATGCTGTTTTCCGGCGACGACGTGTATAAAAATGTAAGCGTCCTCTCCGGCGGCGAAAAGGTTCGGTGCATGCTCAGCAAGATGATGCTCTCGGGCGCGAATTTTCTTGTACTCGACCAGCCCACAAATCACCTTGACCTTGAAAGCATCGCCGCGCTCAACAATGGTCTTGACGCATTCAGGTACAACGTCATTTTCACCTCGCACGACCACCAGCTCACGCAGACCGTTGCAAACAGAATAATCGAGATAACCGACGATGGAACTATCGACCGTATGTGCACTTATGACGAATACATGCACATCAGCGATAAGGCTACGTAATTCTGTTGACATAATACAGTTCGAGTATGTAACAGGGAACATTCCGCGCTTGACGTAAATATATGGCAGCGCTATAATGTCTGTACCCTCAGTTGAAAAACAAATGCGGCAGCGGCGTGCAGCAAGGCGCTGCCATGGAAAGCATATATTGAAAGGTATGTAAAAATGAGCGAATGTACACATGACTGCTCCTCCTGCGGAGAAAATTGTCCCTCCCGCCAGCCGGAGAGCTTTCTCAAGGAACTTAACGAGGAATCCAGCGTAAAAAAGGTTATCGCCGTTGTTTCGGGCAAGGGCGGCGTCGGCAAATCCCTTGTGACAAGCCTTCTGGCGAGCGAAATGCAGCGCCGCGGCTATAACTGCGCCGTTCTGGACGCCGACATTACAGGCCCGTCTATCCCCAAATCCTTCGGCATCAGAGAGCACGCAATGGGCACCGATAAGTATATCGTCCCCGTTACCACCCACACAGGTATGCAGATAATGTCGATCAACCTCATTCTTGAGGACGAAACGGAGCCGGTCGTATGGCGCGGCCCTGTCATCGCGGGCGCTGTCACACAGTTCTGGACGGATGTTATCTGGACGGATGTTGACTATATGTTTGTCGATATGCCTCCGGGAACCGGCGATGTGCCGCTTACCGTTTTTCAGTCCCTGCCGGTAGATGGTATCGTCATCGTCACCACACCGCAGGATCTTGTTGGAATGATAGTAGAAAAAGCCGTAAAGATGGCAGAAAAGATGAATATTCCCGTCCTCGGCATAGTTGAAAACATGAGTTACTACAAGTGCCCCGACTGCGGAAACGTTCATTCCATTTTCGGCGAAAGCCATGTGGAGGAGATTGCGAAGCAATACGGCATTGCGCATGCCGCAAAGCTGCCCATTGACCCTGTTATCTCCGCAATGGTTGACGCCGGTGAGGTGGAAAGCGTCAGTGGTGAGCATATTTCACAGCTCGTTGACTGCATTGAGAAAGAGGTATAAGGCGAATGGTAATTGCTGTTGCATGGGATAACGGAAACATTGGGGAGCATTTCGGTCACGCTTCCATGTTCGCGCTCTACAGCTATGCGGGCATAAATCCCGATGAGTGTGAAAAACGTCTTATCGACTGCTCCGACAGGCACGGTCATGCCGACATGGCAGAACTCATGCGTGAAAACAAGGTAGACGCGGTCATTGCCGGCCGCATGGGCGCCGAGGCAAAGAGTGCGCTTTTGAGCTTCGGTATAGTTCCGGTCGCCGGATTTGAGGGTGACGCCGATACGGCGGCCGATCTTCTTATCACAGGGCAGCTTCCTATCATGGATGAGGGCGGTTCCTGCGGCGGCGGATGCGGAGGATGCTCCGGATGCCACAGCGGAGAGGCTGACGGATGCGATTGCGGTTGCGGCGGAGACGATGGCTGCGGCTGCGGCTTTTGATATTGCACGGACTGCGGCAAAGCCTGTGTTGCACAGTCACGATATGACAAATCGGAAACGGCGGGAGAAATCACAGAAATCCGTGATTTCTCCCGCCAAAATATTTAGTCAAGTTTCGAGAAAAATTATTTTATTGTACCAATTTTCACATGGCAAAAGGATAGAAAAAACGTTGCGGCGCAATATCCTCTCACCGCAGCGAGCAAAACCGAACATTTCCCGCATAGGTGCAGACCGCCGCAGTCTGCGCCTATACGTCATCTGACTTTCGCTGCTGGAAAGCACAAATATCTGTCAGCTTTCCATCTGCTTTCCGAGGAATGCCGCCGCAGTTTCCGCAAGCTTACGCTCAAGTTCTCCGCAGGTTGGAGCATCTTTTTCTCCTATGAAAAGCACACATCCCAGCACGTCGCCCTCCGCCGTTATCGGCGCTGCGACGGATATCGTATATTTCTCCTCGCCCTCGGCGGCCGGAAGTTCCATTCCGCTGCCGAAAACATAAACTGCACGCTTATCCATGATTTCCGTAAGCTGGCGGCTTACCGGCTTGTCGAGCAGCTCACGCTTTGCGCCTCCCGCAATGGCGATTATCGACTCCCGGTCGCACACCGCCGCTATCCCGTCAGCAGCCTTCTTCAGACTTTCACACATTTGAGACGCAAAATCCGCCAGTTCTCCAATCGGCGAATATTTCTTGAATATCAGCTCTCCCTCTTTATCCGTGAAAATCTCCAGCGGGTCGCCCTCGCGGATACGCATGGTGCGGCGGATCTCTTTCGGTATTACAACTCTCCCGAGGTCGTCTATGCGGCGAACCATTCCCGTAGCTTTCATATTTATATCTCCTTTGGCTCAATTTGTCTTCCTTGATATTATCTGCGCTGCATGGAAGATTATGCGGAGAGATTCATATGATAAGCTCACGCTTGGCGCATGCTTCACCGTTTGCTTGTGTTTACGGGCATATGTGGCCTGATATATTCACCGGAACGCAGGTGATTTCAGTTTTTTCTGTATTTTTTCATAAAAAGCCGGTTTGGTTATTTCCGTGCGTACCGACTCAGTCTTTCATGCGCTCAAGCACGAGTCTATATCCTTCAGAGCCGTATGTAATGCACTTATTTACCCTTGTAATAGTTGCCGAGGAAGCGCCGACTTCTTCTGATATCTGAGTAAAGGTCTTCCCATCTTCAAGCAGTTGCGCCACATGGAAGCGCTGCGCCATTGCCTTTATCTCGCCGAAAGTACATAAATCGTCGAAGAACTTATAGCACTCCTCCAAAGATTTCAGCGACATTATAGCTTTATACAGCTCATCTGTCTCGGCGTTTTTCACCTTGCTGTCGTACATATTTTCCCCTCCGCTTTTTCACATTATCATAATAATGCAATAATACCACCTCACAAATTATTTTTCAACATAAAAAGTCCCGAAATCCAATAGATTTCGGGGCAAGGCTGTCAAAGAATTATTCGCCAAAGCCAGATAACAGAGCAGCGTGGGGGGGGGAAGCTTGAGGGGGCAAGACCCGCCTCAAATTAGATAAACCGCCGTCGCAAGCCTTGGTACATCAAGGTTTGCGGTAACAGTATTTTGAACTCTTTCAAAATACTCGGCGGAAAGCGCAGACAAAAAAGCCCTGAAAGGACTTTTTTGACAAGCTGCCCCGAAATCCAATAGATTTCAGGGCAGCTTCTTATATATCGGCACAAATTATTTTGCGTTCTTTGCCATGTCGCACAGAGCGGTAAAAGCGGCGGGATCGTGAATCGCAGTCTCGGAGAGCATCTTGCGGTTCATATCGATACCTGCAAGCTTGAGACCGTGCATGAAGGTGGAGTAGTTCATGCCGTTCATCTTGCAGCCCGCGCTAATACGGGTGATCCACAGCTTGCGGAAATCTCTCTTCTTCTGCTTGCGGCCTACGTATGCATAACGGCCGGACTTCATGACCTGCTCATTGGCCATCTTATAGTGACGGGACTTGTTGCCCCAATATCCCTTTGCCAGACCCAGAATCTTGTTTCTGTGCTTGCGGGTCATCATAGCGCCTTTAACTCTTGCCATTAGTTTATCCTCCTATATACCGTCTGCCCTTATTATTTATAAGGGATCATTTTCTTTATTGCTGCTTCGTTGGTGACATCTGCGTAAGTCTCACTGCGCAGACGACGGCAGCGCTTGGTATCCTTCTTGGTGAGGATATGGCTCTTGAATGCGTGTGCGCGCTTTATCTTACCGGTCTTGGTGAGATTGAATCTCTTCTTGGCACCGCTGTGTGTTTTCAGTTTGGGCATGATGTTTTCTCCTTCCGTAACTGTATAATACAGAATACTTCTGCTGTATACTAAGTTTTATTTATCCTCAGCCGACACATCAGCGCCGGTCTTGGGAGTCTTGGGTTTTGCGGGCTTCTTTGCTGGGGCGGCGGGCTTGGGCGAGAGGAACATTGACATGTTCCTGCCTTCCAGCTTAGCGCTCTTATCCATATTGGCGATCTCCGCGCACTTTGCCGCGAAGTCCTTCAGCAGCACCTCGCCGATCTCGGTATGCGCCATCTCTCTGCCGCGGAAACGCACGGAAACCTTGACTCTGTCTCCGTCCGCAAGGAATTTCTGAGCGTTTTTCAGCTTGGTGTTGAAGTCATTGGTGTCAATACCGGGAGACATACGAATCTCCTTGATTTCAATGACCCGCTGATTCTTCTTTGCTTCCTTTTCCTTTTTCCCCTGTTCAAAACGGAACTTTCCGTAGTCCATTACCTTGCACACGGGAGGAACGGAGCCCGGAGCGATCTTAACCAGATCAAGGTCGTTCTCTTCGGCAATTTTCAGTGCTTCCTCGGCGGACATTATGCCGAGCTGCTCGCCTTCGACGCCAATAACACGTACTTCCTTGTCTGTAATCTCCTCGTTGATCTGATGAACAGCGTTTGCGATGTGAAACACCTCCGATAAAAAGTCAAAAAACGCGGATGCACAGCATCCGCGTATAAAAGCATACTTTTCCCGTTTGGGAAAGACGTCTATTGACCACGGTCGATTAGAATCGCCTGGTGAGGACGGCGGACACCATACCTTCTTCCTTTTAGCTTTGTTAGTATAACTCACATGTATGCGTTTGTCAACACATTTTATGTCTTTTATTTTATACTTTCTTTTTCCGTTCCTTCCGCCGTGGCGGCGATCTCCTTGATCGCATTGAGGTCGGGCTTACCGACGTCATTGACGGGGAGAGCGTCCAGATATATATAATATCTTGGTATCCTGTTGGTTTCCGTCTTGCCGCGCATAAAGTCGATAAGCTCTCTGTTTGTGACGGAATGGCCCTTTTTGGGAACAATGACCGCGCACACCTCTTCGCCGAATATCTTATCGGGAGTTGCCGCAACCTTGCACGCGGAAATGGCATCGTGCTCCATAATAATATTTTCTATCTCTCCGGGGCAGATATTCTCACCGCAGCGGATAATAAGCTCCTTCAGACGTCCGGCAAGATGGATAATGCCGCGCTCGTCCCGCCACGCAAGGTCGCCGGAATGGAGCCAGCCGTCAGCGTCTATCGCTTTTGCGGTAAGCTCAGGGTCGTTATAATAGCCCTGCATGATTGAAAAGCCGCGGACGCAGAACTCTCCCCTCTCGCCGTCCGGCACGGGAAGTCCGGTATTTGTGTCGATTATCTTGCCTTCAAGTCCCTCCTGGACACGGCCGACTGTAACGCATCTTGTTTCCAGATCGTCGTCAAGGCTTGCGGTCGTCACGCCCGCGGAGCCCTCCGTCATGCCGAGACTCGACACAAGCGTCACGCCGAGAGTTTTTTCTATCTGCCTGAACAGCGTCGGACTGCACGCCGCACCGGCGACGACGCCCGTGCGCAGATTTGCGCAGTCCTGCGGCGTAAGATCGTCGCGCTTGAGCAGCACCGTAAACTGTGTGGGAACGGCGCTGAGTATTGTACAGCCGCATCTGATAGCCTTTATAATATCAGAAGTATGGCGGCTGTCTGGAATATGTACGGCGGCGCCGCTTGCCATAGCTGCCGTGAGATTCGGTCCGAGAGAGAAACAATGGAACATCGGCAGGACATTGAGGAACTTGTCATTTTCCGTGGCCGCAAGATTTTTAGCCAGAAGTCTGCCCATGTTAAGGCGTGAATACTGACTTATCATTACCATCTTGGGCATTCCGGTCGTACCGGAGGTAAAGAGGATATCGGCAATATCCGTGGGCGATACCATCGCCTCAAGCTTCCTGAAATCCGCATCGCTCATCTCTCTGCCAATACGCTCAATATCCGAAAAGCTGTAATCCGCCTCGTCGCAGTCGGTCATGGAAATGATCTCTCTGACCTTTCCGCCGGAGAGAGTTCGCTTGAACATACCGACCTGTTCGCTTCCGCATATCGCAAAGGTGCAGTCACCCTTGTCAGCAATGGCCGCAACAGCGCTTTCGGGCGTCGTGGTGCGCATCATAACGGCCGTTGCGCCGATACGCATGAGCGCATAATAGGTTATCGCAGTATCAACCCACAGCTCCGCCCAGACACATACATGATCGCCGCGTCGGATGCCAATCGACGAAAAACCCGCCGCAAGGTCTCTCGTCCTGCGGTCAAGCTCTGCATAAGTATAGCTGCAAGAGCTGTCTTCAATAGCTGTTCTTTCGGGGAAGCGCCCGACGACAGACGACAGAAATTTCGGGAATGTTATATCCTCATAAAAGCTGAAAGCCATTATTCTAATTTTCCTCTCATTGTTTTACAAAATTCATATTATTTTATACACTTTCCGTGGCTGTGTCAAGCCGCCGAAAAGATTCTTTACCGTTTATACATAAGCATAAGGTGAATAACCGAACCCGTTTTTAAGCGGATATGAGCGCCGCATGCTTCGTTTTGCTCAATCACAAGGCAGCAAGCCTTCCTCAATCGCAAAGCCTTGCCTGCAACGCCCCTCTCTCGCTTAAAAATCCTTGACCTCAGCCATAGATTTTTTGTTCTTTATCAAGGCAGAGGACGCAGGAATACTTTCCGTATTTCAAGGACGATAACGCAGAGAAAGGGCAAAAAATCATGGCGGAGGCGGTGTTCGCTTACTCCCCTTATGCTTATCCCCTTTGCTCTAAATATCAGGCATAATGCACCGCACATGGGCGCGATTTGGGATATTTTCCTTGAAAAAAAACGTCCGCTACTCTATAATTACTATAATTGGTATTTTACGGGTACTTCGGTACGCCGAGCGTCGCCGGAGCCGTTTTGGCAGGCTCAGCCGGAGGGGAAAATGAAAAAGAAGAAGAAAAAAAGCATCAGCAAGAAGGTCAGGCAGCTTGTTTTGAAGATTGCCGTTTTTTCTCTGATCCTATGCACCGTGATCGGCATTGCGAGTATGCTTCGCGTAAGAGACCGTGTTCTGACAAGCGAATATGAGCTTGGGAAGACCGCATCAAAGACAAGTGAGCTTGCACTCACAAAGCAGGTCAAGAAAAACATGCTTGAGCTTGTGGTCAGCCGCGCTTCCAATCTGAGCGAGACTCTTTCGCGCTTTGAAAACTACATCTCCCTGTCCGCGTCATACCTTGAAAAGCTATACGCCGAACCTGAACGCTTCGCAAAAGAAGAGGTACTGCCGCCTGATAAAGCGAATGCCGGTGTGCTGACGATGCAGCGCTATCTCCGCGACAGGGATGTTTCCCCCGCGGCTATAGAGGATGAGGTCGGACTTTTAGGGAATATCGTCGATATCTGGAAACCTGTCATGACCTTTAACGGCAGCGTCATAAACTCGGTTTTTGTCGGCACGGAAAGCGGCATTTTCATGTGCTACAACAAGGATTCCGACATAACGGACAACGAATATTGGGACTATTCGGACAAAGGCTGGTATGTTCAGGCACAGTATGCCGACGGTCCCACATTCACCGATACATATCAGGACATTTTCGGCAGGGGGCTTACGACGGGCTGCACCGCCGCGTTTCACTATCCTGACGGCCGCGTCGCAGGCGTCGTATGCATGAATATTCTGATAAAGGATATCGTTGACTCTGTTACATCACTCGATCTCGGCAAAAACACCTTTGCCTTTATCGTCGATGAAACAGGCCGCGTCATAGTCGCTCCCGATATGCCGGAAAACGGCGAATTTGACAACATAAGCACCGATCTCAGGCACCCCGCTTTCGGCGCATCCAGCGCGATAATGAGCGGGTACAACGGAGTAAAGCACATGAACAGCGGGGTGTACTTTGCTTACGCCCCTATCCCCTCGACCGGCTGGACGCTTGTTTTGCAAATAGCCGAGGAAGATGTGAACGAGCCTGTATACAAGATAAAAAGCGCCCTTGAGGATAACTCCGAAAAAACCGAGCAGGAGATCAACGGATATGCCGTCAGGAGCCTTTATATGTACATCGCCGCGTTCATTCTGATCACGGCGGCAGTCGTGCTTGTAAGCCGCCGCTTCTCCAACCGGCTGACCGAGCCCGTAACAGAGCTTATTGAGGACGTCCGCCACATCAGCGGCGGCGAGCTTGATTACCGCACGGACGTTGAAAGCAACGACGAAATAGGTGAGCTTGCCGATGAGTTCAACGGCATGGCGGCCTCTCTCCAGAAATACATAGGTGAGCTTACCGCAATCACGGCGGAAAAGGAGAGGATCGGCGCTGAACTCAATATCGCCACCCAGATACAGGCCTCGATGCTCCCGTGTATCTTCCCGCCCTTCCCCGACCACGACGAATTTGACATCTTTGCAAGCATGGATCCCGCAAAGGAGGTCGGCGGCGATTTTTACGATTTCTATCTTATCGACAAAACGCATCTGGCGCTGACCATCGCGGACGTATCGGGAAAAGGCGTCCCCGCGGCGCTGTTCATGGTCATCTCAAAGTCGCTTCTTAAGAGCAGCGCCCAATCCGGATACTCCCCGGCGCAGGTGCTTGAAAGCATAAACGCGCAGCTGTGCGAAAACAACGCGGTCGGTATGTTTGTGACGGTGTGGCTTGGTATCCTCGATCTGACGACAGGCAAAATGGTATGCGCAAACGCAGGGCACGAATATCCGGTCATCCGCCGCAAAGGTGGAAAATATGAGCTTTTCAAGGACAGGCACGGCTTTGTCCTTGGCGGCATGGAAATGTCCCGATACAAGGACTATGAGCTTGATTTAGCCGTGGGGGACAGGCTTTTCGTGTACACGGACGGTCTTACGGAGGCCGCCGACAGCAGCAACGAGCTTTTTGGCATCGACAGGATGCTCTCCGCGCTGAACAGCCACCCCGACTCCGACTGCACACAGCTTATCGCGGAAATAACCGCCGACGTAAGCGCTTTTGTCGGTGACGCACCGCAGTTTGACGACATGACAATGCTTGCCTTTGAAATAAAAAATTATATCATCAGCTGACAAGGACAGGCACGGTTTTGACGGGCAAAAAACGTCCATGCCGCTTCAAAGGTCTTGGTCAATACATCAAATATTTTTGGGCCTTTCACCGAATTGCGTCACGGCAATTCGGTGAAAGGCCTTTTTTCAGCTATTCATGTTCTGGAAAAATTTACTTAAAATATTTTTCATAATCCGCTTTACATAATCCAGCAACCGTGTTATTATATGGGCATGATAAACATAACAGGGTAGACATAACATGAACAGACGTTTTATTTCTCTTATTCTTATTATTTGTATGGGGTCAGCACTCGCCGCGCCGAGTGCTTTTGCATCCGTTTCCCCTGCCGGGAGCGACAGCACCAAATTCTTCCTTATGCCCTATGAAATAAGAGAAGGCGACACTCTGACAAACATATATTACTGCTGGGGGCTTAATTACCGCGACTACGGCGACGCAATCCTGTCTATCAACCAGCTTGAAACGCTCGACATAGTTCCGCTGGGCGTAATACTGTGGCTCCCCACGACCGAATCCAATCTGCAAAACGACAGATACATACAGGTAATGAGCCACACCGTATGCTCCGGCGATAATGTTGACGAAATATGCGCCGCTTATGACGTTAAATTTGCCGACGCTGAGAAATGGATGAAGGTTCTTAACAGAGGTGTTGATCTTACGACTCTCTCAATTGGGAGCGAGCTGCTTGTCCCGCTCATCTGGAAATGATTTTTTAAATAGCCTCACCCCGGAGGATCTTCAATCGATCTTCCGGGGTGATCAGCTTGTCAAAGAAGCAAGCTTCTTTGACAAAAAGGCTGCACTGCGCTCTGCGCCTCGGTTGTTCGCCATAGGCGAACAATTCGACACTCGCTCCGTGAGAAGTGTTTTCTCCGACGTACATGCCGCCGGAGAAAACGATCAAATCTATTTTTTGCCTTCAGGCAAAAAACTCTGCGAGGCTTTTCTTGACAATTTACTCATCCCGGAGGATCTTCAATCGATCTTCCGGGGTGAGTTTTTTCGAAATATATGATTTTCCGGTTTATACCGGGAAGCCGGCGCTGCCGTCAAATTCGCACGAGGAAAAAAGGGCGTTTACGGCGGCATTATACTCGCCGATATGCTTTGCCTTTTTTATCGCTTTCACCTGCTTTTCACAGTTGACGAACATACTCGACATATAGAACCACAGCTCCTTCATGCGCCCCACGGTATAGACCTCGCACAGGCCGGAGGAAAGAGTTCTGTCCACCAGCACGTCATGAAACTGCTTCAGCTCATCGCGCTCAAGCCGTCCGCCGCCGCGAAGCTGCCGTGCAAGCGCGGGGTTTGCGACAAGTCCTCTGCCCAGCATAAGCGAGCCGAGCGCCGGATACATTTGCACAAGCACATTATATTTATTTACATCCGTGATATTTCCGTTGTAGCAGGCACGTTTTCCGAACAGCTCAAGCGCGGGTGCAAAGCTTTCCGGGCTTGTAGGGCTTTTATACATCCCGCTGCGGCAGCGGGTATGGACGATCACACGGCTGAACGGATATTTGCCGTAAACTTCCAGAAGACGGTCAAATTCGTCCGTTTTCTCCGCGCCGAGTCTCGTTTTTACCGAGACGGCTATGGGACAGCGCGAAAAAACCGTATTGAGAAACGCGTCAAGCGCCGCGGCGTCCGTGAGCATTCCCGCGCCTTTGTGCTTGGCAAAAACAGTTCCCGACGGGCAGCCGGCATTTAAATTCACCTCGCGGTAGCCCATCACCTCAAGCTCCCGTGCGACGGCGAGAAACGCCTCCGGATTATTGGCAAGAACCTGCGGGATAAGCTTTATCCCGTCGTTATTCTCCGGCAGGACCTCTCTCATGCTCCCGGCCTTGAACTTCCCCGCGCTGTCGGGCGCGATAAACGGCGCCCAATATTCGTCCGCGCCGGTAAACATGGCATGGTGCACCTGCCGGTAAATATATCCGGTAACTCCCTCCATAGGGGCAAAATACAGCTCCATACCGCCGGTATTACCTATACTCGGCCATAAGCGCTTCAAAAGCGCCCTTCGACGCGGCGATCATATCTTTTGACACACAATAGGCAAGGCGGACATAGCCGGGACAGCCGAAATCGTCCCCCGGAACAAGCAGCAGCTCATATTTTTTCGCCCTTTCGCTGAACGTCTTTGCGTCCGGCTCCGGCGATTTTACAAAAAGGTAGAAAGCCCCCTGCGGCATAATGTATTCATATCCGCACCCGTCCATTATTCCGCAGAGCAGGTCGCGGTTTTCTCTGTATTTTGATATATCGGATGTCGCGTCGATGCAGCGGAGAATGACCTGCTGGAAAAGCGAGGGCGCGTTGACATAGCCGAGCGCCCTGCCAGCACCAGCGATCGCGGCGCACATATCCTCCCTGCAGCCCATTCTGTCGCTCACGGCAATGTAGCCTATGCGCTCACCCGGAAGAGAAAGGGTCTTGCTGAAGGAATAACAGAACACGGTATCGTCATAGTATTCAAGCATACAGTGAACCTCCGCGCCGTCATAAACAAGCTCCCTGTACGGTTCATCACTTATCGCAAAAACGGTATTGCCGGTTTTTTCCTTATGCTCCCTGAGCACGGCGGCGACAGCTTTCAGATTATCCGCACTTAAAATCGCGCCGGATGGGTTATTCGGAGAATTTATGATGATCGCCTTCGTTTTTTCGGAAAGCGCCGCTCTGAGCGCGTCAATGTCTATCATGAAATTCTTATCCGGCGCTATCGCAATGAGCTTTGCACCGCAGGCCTCCGTGAAGACCCGGTACTCCGGAAAAAACGGAGCGGAGGTGATGACCTCCTCCCCCTCGAGCATCATTGCGCGAAGGGCGATTGCAAGCCCTGCCGCCGCACCGCAGGTGACATAAACGTCAGTAGGTTCTGTATTCGCCCCGTAACGGGCGTTTACCTTTTCGGAAATAAGCCTGCGCAGTGCCGGAAGCCCCGCCGCCGGGGTATAGCTGTGAAGAATCACGCTGTCCCCTTCAAGCAGTTCCTTTATCATATCATTTACGCACGCCGGTGCGGGAATACTCGGATTGCCGATTGAGAAATCAAACACCTTATCCGCCCCGACCTCTGCCTTGCGGCGCATACCGTATTCCATAAGCTCACGGATGCAGCTTTTCGTCTGTCCGAATGCAAGCGACTGACCTGACAACATTTTCTTTTCCTCCCTGGCAATTCTAATTTCGTATCGTAAAAAGCAGACAAGCGTAGGCTGGCGCCTGCCTGCTAAAGCAAAAGCCCTCTGAGCCGACAAGACCCGGAGGGCAAAGCAAGCCTCATAATGTTCAGGCATCAGTACTGTCTATTTTCTCCGCTATGTACTGCTCCACTTCTTCATAGGCTATACCAAGCGCCACGGACAATTCGCCGTGGAGCATTTCGCGTGCGCGTTTCATAGTGGCCTCCGCCCGGCTGCTCTTGTTCTTTTTGTCGCCGATGCGCTCTCTCAGCCCCTTGATGAGCGCGACAAGCGCCTCATTGCTGTGCTGTTTAAAAAGCTCCTTATAAAAAGCCTCGACATGATTAAAGCGGCTGTCCGTGCATATTGCGGGCGCGATATCCGGAATAGTAAGAATAAAGCTGTCCGCTTCGTCCCGGCTGATCACAGGGCGCATAAAAGCCGTCGAATCCACAGGTGCAAAATAGGTTCCGCTGCCGATAAGAGGGGTGAGGTAATAATAAAGCTTCTCTGCGGACGCCCCCTGCATATTTAAAGGGGCGATTTTTTCCACTGTGCAGACTCCATTTTCTCCGTATACGATCTTTTCTCCTATTTCAAACATACAATCTACCCCAATTTTATTGCTTATATATGTATAATACAACATTTCACCGTGAATTTGCAATAAATTTTTTCAGATTTTTCCGAAAATTTTGGCCGGATACATGTTTTTTCAAAATTATTTCTATCTTACATACCTATACCGGCTTTCATGAATTTTACGCTCTTTTCTTTGCCGGTTTTAGATGGTATAATAGGCTGAAATTATATTGGCGCCGTATTGCACCGGCGCCGCGGGAGTCAAGAGATGAAATTATACCTGTACGGGCATGACTATAAATATGCCGTTGAGCAGATGCTGCTCACGCTCTTTCCGTCGGAGCGGCCGGAATACCCCGACGGAAAGCCGGTCGGAGACAGATTTGAAATAAGACTGAGCGAGGGCGAGATGTTCGTGACGGCCGTATGCAGGATCGTTCTCGGCGGCGTCTGCCATCTCGGCAGATCCGCTTGCAAAAAAGCCGAAATGTCCTCTCCCCTGCTCAGGGACCGCATTTGTCAGAGCCTTGTAAAAAATGCCGTTTACCACGCGGCACTCCGTTCCGGAGTGGAACGTCCGGCATGGGGCTCGCTTTCCGGAGTACGGCCGGGAAAGGTATTCACCCCGCTGCTTGAAGAGGGTCTGGGCAATGAAGAAGCCGTAAAAGCTTTTATGAAGAAATACGACGTTTCCGAATCAAGGGCAAGGCTGTGCCTGCAAACGAGCCTTGAGACCGTAAAGGCCGAAAGGAGTCTTGCGAAAAGAGACGTCTGTCTGTATGTCGGCATCCCGTTCTGCCCCACAAGGTGTGCCTATTGCAGCTTCGTAAGTCAATCCGTTGAAAAGAGCATGAAACTCATCCCGCCGTTTCTTGAGGCGCTTTATAAAGAGATAGCCGCGCTTGCAGAACAGGTGCGCAAAAACGGCCTGCGCGTCATTTCGATCTATATGGGCGGCGGCACGCCTACCACTCTTTCCGCCGCACAGCTTGACACGCTCTGCACGCTTATCGCGGAGAGCTTTGACCTTTCGGCTTTGCGCGAATACACCGTGGAAGCCGGAAGACCCGACACGATCACAGAGGAAAAGCTTGCAGTCCTTCGCCGTCACGGCGTTGACAGGGTCAGCGTCAACCCGCAGACAATGTGCGACAGGGTGCTTGAAACCATAGGGCGCAGGCATACGGCGCAGGATATTATCGACGCAATTGCGCTTGTGCGCAAGGTCGGCGGCTTTGCCGTCAACATGGATCTTATCGCCGGACTTCCCGAGGACAGCACCGATGGCTTTTCCGAAACGCTGTCCAAGGTGCTTGCACTTTCGCCGGAGAATATCACGGTCCACACTCTGGCGCTGAAAAAAGGCTCAAAAATCACGCTTGAAGGCTCTCCCCTGCCTACCGCCGCCGAAGTCGGCGATATGCTTGACAGCTCCCGCAGGCGTCTTGAAGCCGCAGGGTACTTCCCATACTACCTCTACCGGCAGAAATTCATGTCCGGCGGCTTTGAAAACGTCGGCTGGGCAAAGAAAGGTTATGTAAACCTATATAACATATTTATTATGGAAGAGCTGTGCAGCATTCTTGCGGTCGGCGGCGGCGGTTCAACAAAGCTTGTCTGCCCCGGAGACAGCCGAAATCTGAGGCTTATGGCGCCGAAATACCCGCTTGAGTATATAAACAGCATCGAAAAAACCTGTCATTCAAAGGAAGAAATAAGCAGGTTCTATGAATCGGAGGTAAAATAAATGACATATTCCCTGAGTGAGATCAATCTCAAAACCGTCTCCGACCCGAAAGGGATGATAGATGAGGCGGATAACGAATATAAACGCAAGGTAAGGACCGCGGCAGAGAAAATCGCGGAAAACCGGATCAAAAGTCCAATCGTCCTGCTCTCGGGTCCGTCAGGCTCCGGCAAGACGACGACTTCCATGAAGATCGCGCAGGCGCTCAATGAACTTGGCATCGGCACACACTATGTGGCCATGGATGATTATTTCAACACAATTGACCCCTTGACCGTGCCGCGCACGCCTGAGGGCGATATGGATCTTGAATCCCCGCTCTGCCTCGACACCGAGCTTCTTAACCGGCATTTTGACATGCTTGCCGCCGGGGAGCGGATATATGTGCCGAAATACGAATTTTCACGCAAAATGAGAATACAGGAGCCGTCAAAGTCCATAAAGCTGGGCAAGGACGAGGTCGTCATTTTTGAGGGTATACACGCGCTCAACGATATGGTCACTGACCGTCATCCAGACGCGTTCAAGCTCTACATATCCGCACGAACCGACGTTGCATTTAACGGCAGGGTCGTTTTCAAGCACACATGGTTCCGTCTTGTGCGCAGGACGGTGAGAGACTATCTTTTCCGCGGCTGCGGCAGCGCGGAAACGCTGGGTATGTGGGCAAATGTGCGGCGCGGGGAAAAGCTCTACATTTCGCCGTATAAGGATAAGGCAAATTATCAGTTCGATACCTCGTTTTCCTATGAGCTGCCGGTTATGAATCACGTGGCAACGGAGCTTTTCAAAAACATTCCCGAAGGAATAGAGCGCTTCGAGGAGCTGCGCGAAGTGCTTCCCGCTTTGCAGCTTTTCGGCGATATCGATGAATCGCTCGTTGCGGAGGATGCAATGATAAGAGAGTTCATCGGCGGAGGAATATATTCCTGAGCATAAGGGCGGCGAATCCGCGTCGGTTTTATCGGGCGGGTTTTTTAAGCGATAGAGGGGCGCTGCAGGCAAGGCTTTGCGATTGAGGAAGGCTTGCTCTTGTGATCGAGCAAAACGAAGCCTGCAGCGCTCATATCCGCTTAAAAACGGGTTCCGATACTCACCTTATGCTTATGATTGAGAGAATTGCCATGAATCAGTCCCCTAAGAAGAAAATTGCAAACCTTTTTTCCCCGGAATATGACAAGCTCTGGATGATACTCCTGCCGTGCATCACAATATGCTGCTGCGTGATCATTCTCGCGCCGCAAGTGTCCGCGCTGATCGGGTGCGCGAAGGCCGTAAACGCGCCTGCGGAGCCAGCGGTATCTGCGGGAGAGATCACCGTTTTAAAGCTCACGGCAAGCTCCTTTGAGCGGGATATGGATATTGTGGTGTGCGACGGGGACAACAACGTCGTCACCGGAGTGCAGTTTGCCATATCGGTCACATCTCCGGACGGTGATACCGTGGAATACAGAACGCGGACGGACGGGCGCTGCTACATAGTCGAGCTCAGCCCCGGTGAATACAGCGTCAGCATGACCGGTGATGACGGCTATGCCGCCGCGCCCGTAAAGTGCACCGTCAATGACGCTGCCGGATATGCGCCGGTGCAGGATGAAAGCAACGGCGGTTGGAAGAAGGAAAACGGGCGCACATACTACTACGGAAGCGACGGTCAAAAGGAAACGGGACTTAAAAAAATAGGCGGCAAGCTATATTATTTCAATGACTGCGGCGAAAAGGCGCGCTCACTCGGCATCGACGTTTCCTGCTTCAACGGCCGTATCAACTGGAACGCCGTGAAAGCACAGGGCATTGATTTTGTCATCATACGCGTCGGCGGACGCGGATGGTCGAGCGGGCGTGTTTATGAGGATACGTTTCTGCGGGAATATCTGGCGGGTGCGCGCAGAGCCGGTCTCGAAACCGGAGTGTATTTTTACTCCACCGCCGTCAGCGCAGCAGAGGCCGTTCATGAAGCCGTAACCGTTCTGGAAAAGCTCAAGGGAACGCAGCTTGAATATCCTGTATATATAGACATGGAATTTTCCGGCGATTACCCCCATGGCCGTGCCGATCTGCTTTCAATGGCGGAAAGGGTCGGTATTGCGGACGCATTCTGCCGCACGGTAATGTGCGGCGGATACGACGCGGGTATCTATACAAGCGAATATTACATGACCTATTGCATGAACTATCATTCCGTTTCCCAATATTCCTATTGGCTGGCGAACTACTCAAGCGGCGCCATGCCCGCGTTTTCAGGGCGCTATGATATCTGGCAGTTCACCAACAGCGGCCAGCTTGCCGGTATATCCGGTACTGTTGATTTCAACGCAATTTTCTGACGACCGGCGGTGATGTCAGATGAAATATATATACCCTGATTATATGGACGCTTTCCGCTGCATTGCGGATAAATGCAGGCACAGCTGCTGCGTCGGCTGGGAGATAGACATTGACAGCGAGAGCGCCGCACGCTTTCTCTCCGTCGGCGGCAGACTCGGCGAAAAGCTTAAAAGCAGTATCTCCGTCACACCCACGCCGCACTTTATTCTCGGCAGGGATGAGCGCTGTCCTTTTCTTGAAAAGAACGGGCTTTGCGAGCTGATACTTGCGCTTGGTGAGGACTGCCTCTGCGATATCTGCGCGGAGCACCCGCGGTTTTATAATGAATTTGACGGCCGCCTCGAATACGGCATTGGAATGTGCTGTGAGGAAGCCGTGCGGCTGCTTGTCGGCGGAAAGGCCCCCGTGCGGCTCATATGCACCGCTGACGACAGCGGAAGCGGCGATGAAACGCCGCCGCTGATAGCTCTGAGGGACGATATCCTCTCGCGCCTTAACGGTGCCGGATCATTCACGGAACGTATGGCAGACACGCTCTCTCTTGCCGGAAGGAGACCGTTTTCATTCTCTCCTGCAGCAGCGGCAGAGTTTTATCTCGGACTGGAGCGCATGGACGAAAGCTGGACGGTGCTTCTGGGCGAAATGAGCAGACACGCCTCCGCCCCGGCGCTGAATGAAAGACTGGACGATATAAGATACACTCGCATGGCGCACTATTTTATTTTCCGCCACTTTGCATCGGCCGAGGATCATGACGATGCCGCCGATACCCTTGTCTTTGCCTTTCTCGCCGTGATGACGGTATGCTTTCTCGAGCAGCTCGGCCATGCGGAAGACGCGCTTCGTCTTTTCAGCGCAGAAATAGAATATTCCGATGAGAATGTCGCTTTGATAAAGGAAGCGATCCGACACGGACAATTGATAACATACAATTAATAATTATAAAAGGAGAAAAAAAGATGTCATCCGGAAAACATAAGAAAAACAGCAGAGCAAATTCGGTAATTCTCGCTATTGTTCTGGTACTTGTGATCATTGTGGCGGCGGGTATCTTCCTTGTCGCAAAGTTCCAGAACGTGAAGGACGCCGCCATTCCCGCACCCACGGAGGAGCCTGCCGCGACGCCGGCCATACCCACGCCGGAGCCTACCCTTTCCCCCGAAGAGCTGAAAAAGATGGAGGAGGCCGCCATTGCGGAGGCTGCGGCAAAAGACGCTGAGGCCGCCAAATACAGCTTTTATCAGAAGCTTGAGCACGGGTACGATACCGACATTCTTATTCTCGGCGATTCAACGGCAGCAGACACGGATTTCAGCGCACTTTCCGAGCACTTGCAGAGCAAATACCTTTCCGTTTCCGGCAGTGCAGTCAATGTGAATAACCTTGCAAATGCCGACGGCAATCTTCTGTGCGATGTTCTGCGCGTCAATGAGATGCCCGACAAGCCGGATTATGACCTTGCAATACTTTGCTACGGGCAGAACGACTCCGGAAATAACGTAACGCAGGATTTTGAATCTCTTATTGTGGCTCTGAAGAGCAGGTTCCCCGACTGCTCGATCATCTGCACGATCGAACCGGGCTTCCACTCGATAACCACAGAGCTTCAGTCAATGACGGACGTGTGCAGCGCACACCATGTTCCCGTTATAAACCTGTTTTCTGAGTTTTATGACAAGGGGGCGGATTCGTACTTTGACTACTTTGACAGTTCTCAGACTTCTCTTGGCGAAAAGGGCATTGATGAATGGAACACTCTTCTTTGCGCTCTTATAGACGAAAACGTTGCCCGATCCACTGGAAAGATGGACGACACGCCGCTGATCTCAAGAAAATCCGAAGAAATGGCAAAGCTGCGTTTCATCCCGATCGACGACGTGCGCGTTTCACGCACGGACGACACAAGCTATTCCCTTGATTTTAAGGCAAAGGGTGCATCGTACATTCTGCACAAACAGGACGTCGGCGGCAGCGACGTAAAGGTCATCGCGGACGATATCCTCTATCAGTTCGGCAAGCCATGCGGTATAAAGGCTCCCGACGGAAGCTACATAATCCCCATTTATGAGGAGCTGTCCTGCGAAAAGGATTTTACAATAACCTTTTCAAGCAAAGAGCTTGCGGACGGCCTTGAGGGCTTCTACCTTATTGAAAGCACCGACTAAAGCTGATAACAAAGCATACAGTTCTAAACCGCAATCAAACACGAGCTGACAAGCTGAAAGCGCACCGGCAAAAGCCGGTGCGCTTCAGTTTTGATTTGCGATGCTTTATTATCAGCCTATGCCGCCCCATGCAGCGCCGAAGATGAGCGCCAGAACAGCAAGGATGCAGTAAACATACTTGCCAAGCGGGTAGAACCAACCGCCGAGAGGCTTCTTGATGCCGTAGGACACGGCCTCGATGGCGGTTTCCTTCTTGAGGACCCAGAAGAACATGACGCCTGCGAGGAATGCACCCAGCGGGCAGATGTAAATGGATACGACGTCCATCCACTGAGATGTCCAAGGCTGGATGCACAGAGCAACGACAGCGCCGATAACACCGATGATAACAACGGAGGGAACGCGCTTGAGGTTGAGCTTCTCCTGCAGGAATGCCACGGGAGCCTCATAGAGGTTAACTATGGAACTGACGCCGGCAAACAGAACGCAGATGAAGAATATCGCGCCGACGATACGTCCGCCTGCCATGCCGTTAAGAACGTTGACAAGGTATACGAACATCAGGCCGGGGCCGCCGCTGGAGGGCTCAACTCCGCCTGCCGCCATTGCGGGAAGAATAACGAATGCCGCAAGAAGAGCCGCAAGGGTATCAAAGATAGCGACATTGCGTGCGGAAGAGGGGATATCCTCGTCTTTGCTGAGGTAGGAGCCGTAGATAACGGAGCCGTTGCCCGCAACGGACAGGGAGAAGAACGCCTGACCGAAAGCATAGACCCAGACCTTGATGTCCAGAAGGCCTTCGGGCTTGACGGTGAAAATGTACTTGTAGCCGTCGCCGGAGCCGGGCAGGAACGCGATATAAACGCCGAGAACGAGGAACAGGCCGAACAGCAGAGGCATCATGATCTTGTTTGCCTTCTCAATGCCGCCGCCGATGCCCATTGCCATGATAGCAAGGGAGATAACAAGGCCGATGATCAGCCACCAGCCGTTGCCGACAGTGAACAGACCGCCCTTGAACATCATGCCGATCGCTTCACCCAGAGTAGAGGCTTCGGGTGCAATGGAGCCGAACGCGCCGCCGATAGAGCCCATGTCGGTGCCGAGGGCGAACAGGCTGCCGGAAATGCCCATCCAGCAGTACTTGAAGATCCAGCTCATGACGACGGTGTAGCCGATTGCGAGCATCATGGATCCGATGATTGGAACTGCGCCGATAATTTCGCCGACGCTCTTTTTGCCGGTGCGGCTTTCGGTGCACTTACCGAATGCGCCGACAGGGCCTGCGCCCGCCCAGCGGCCGAGTGCGAACTCTTCCATAACGCCGGAAGCGCCGATAAGGATAACGAAAATGAAATAGGGGATAAGGAATGTCATGCCGCCGTAGGTGGATACCATAATGGGGAAGCGCCAGATGTTGCCCATGCCGACAGCCGATCCGATGCAGGCCAGAATAAAGCCCCACCGCGATTTAAAGCCGTCGCGCTTTTCCAGTGACTGATTGCTCATGCGTTTCTTTTCTCCTTTTTTATTAAAAATGACACCCGCGCAATCTTATTCAGTTCGCGGGTGTCGTTTCTCAAAATTATCGCTTCCGTACTCTTTCCACGCGGTACGGATTACGCAGAATTATATGCTGCTGCCGTCCTTTTTAAGAACGGTATGCGGGAGAATTACTTTTCCTCGTTGGGGTAAGGCTCGAGGAATGCATGGAAGTGGCGCATCGGGAGATTGTGGCCCCAGACAATACGCATGTTGGGGATGTTCTCACGGTCTTCGTACAGAGCCTTGACAGCGGCGATAACATAGTCAAGATGCTCCTTCGTCAGGCGGCTGCGGTCGATCGCAAAGCGGACGACGTTGCAGACCTCTGCCTGCTGCTCCGGAGTCTTGAGGTCATATTCCATGGAATAATCGCCCAGCTCGGATACGCGGATACCGTAGCGGCGGATAAGCTCCAGAGAGAAGCCCTCGCCCGCAAACGTCTCATGTCCGCGCTTGCCGTCGAAAAATTCGTCCATATTGATGTATACGGCGTGGCCGCCCGCAGGAAGGACAACGCCCTTGACACCTGCGTCATAGAAGCCTTCTGCAAGGTAGTTGCACTGTGCTACACGCTCGTTCATGTAGTTAAAGTCGCAGCTCTCATACAGGCCGCATGCCAAAGCCATGATGTCGCGCCCGGACATTCCGCCGTAGGAGTCGTTGCCGTAGCAGGATATCTGCTTGACCTTCAGCAGAACGCCGACGTCGGTCTTGACCGTGCCGTCTTCGTTGAACTCGGAGAAGTTCTTCCAGAACAGTCCCTTGTCGCGGAATGCAAGCATACCGCCCATGTTCGCATGGCCGTCCTTCTTTGCGGACATCGTGAACGCATCGCAGTAAGAGAACATCTCGGTCGCTATCTCCGCGATGGACTTGTCGGCATAGCCTTCCTCGTTCATCTTGATGAAGTAGCAGTTCTCCGCCCAGCGGGCAACGTCAAACACCAGAGGAATGTTGTACTTGTGTGCTACACGGTTGATCTCCTTGATGTTGCCCATGGATACCGCCTGGCCGCAGACGGGGTTATTGGTGATGCAGCAGAATATCAGAGGTACATTCTCGGGACCTACGCCCTGAATGAGCTGCTCCAGCTTCTCTATATCCATGTTGCCCTTGAACGGATTCTTTGCATAACGGCCGCCCTCGGGAGTCTCCCACAGCAGCTGCTTGTTGTAAAGGTTGCGCGGGATAGAGCCCATCTGCTTGATGTTGCCCTCGGTGGTATCAAAGTGTCCGTTGGAGGGGATGGTGAACTTCTTCCCGGGGTGACGCTTGTTCAGAATGTTGCGGACGATCTCCATCAGCACGGACTCTGCCGCACGACCCTGCTGAATGATAAACGCATTGGGGCGCTCCATCTGCGCTGCGCCGCCGTTGAACAGGCCGCCTTCATACTCGCAGAGGTAGACTTCATCCATCATCTTCTCGACGTCGCGGCAGTCAGTGCGCACAAGGTCAAGTATCTTCTTCCAGTTCTTCTCGCCACCGCGCTCGAATATATCGCGGAAGGTGTCGAGAAGCACATAGTAACCGGTGTTGCGGCCATAGGCCTCATCGCCGAGGAACAGCGTCGCCCACTGCTGGTTGGTCATAGCGGTCGTGCCCGAGTCGGACAGCATATCCACCGTCAGCATGCCGGCTGGAAACGCAAACTCATTGTAGTGCGTCGCTTTCAGCACGCGCTCTCTCTGTTCTACAGTTACCTCGGGAATGTCGCGTACGGCAAACGTGAAGTGATGCGGGGCGGGAACACTAAGGGGATACTGATTGCTCATAATACTTTTTACCTCCATAATTTTGGCGCTGTGCGCCGATTGTTTTTGGAGATACCCCGGTCGTCGCGGAACGGCTTCCCAATTCCGTTCTGCGCTTAGCGGCCAGTATCTGTTCACATGGTTATAAGCTCCTGTTTTGCTTCAAAGCACAGATTTACTTTGCTGCAATAACCTCGATCTCAACAAGAGCGTCCTTGGGCAGACGTGCGACCTCAACCGCGCTGCGGGAGGGGAACTGCCCTTCGGTAAAGAATTCTGTGTATACCTCGTTCATCGCGCCGAAATTGTTCATATCGCTGAGGAACACGGTAGTCTTAAGTACGTTGTCCATAGCCGCGCCGGCCTGCTCAAGAATCGTCTTTACATTGGTCAGCGACTGTCTTGTCTGCGCCTGTATGCCCTCCGGAAACACACCGGTGGCCGGATCGATGGGCAGCTGACCGGAAGTAATTACAAGACCGTTCCATTCCGTAGCCTGTGAATAAGGTCCTATGGCGGCGGGGGCCTTTGCTGTGCTTATGATTTTTTTCACTTCACGACTTTCCTTTCACGCAATTTTCAAGGCATTTTATCATTCCGATTCGGCCTTGTCAACAAGCTTTATTGCAGATTAAACATACATTTGTTGCTTTCAAATCTTTTTTTGTGCATTTTAACCATAACGATTTGTTCATAAATAGAGTGTGTCCTGCCTTTTTATTTTGGAAAAGCAGGTAAAAAAATGCCCCTCCGGTCTTTTTCCCGAAGGGACGCTATCAAAAGCTCCAAAAAACTCCCGTGCAGGGCAAACGTTCACTTGTCCGTATGCCGCGGACATTTCAGATGTCCTGCACAGCGCGGCGGCTCTGTCGGTATCCGCTCCGCGCAATTTCTTTATCATGTCTGCACTTCTATTCCTCTAACATTCAGCGCCTTATTTACTGCATTCAGAACGCGTTTCTTGTTCCCGCTCCATTCCGGTGCGATCAGATCTTTTTTTGCGCCGTCCCCTGTAAGCCTGTGTATCACCACATTCTCCGGAAGGAGCGCAACTGCGTCGGCGACTATATCGCAATACTCCTCCATTTCAAGGGTCTCAAACCTGCCCGCACTGTACGCGGCGGCAAGCTCCGTCCCCTCAAGCACGTGGAGCAGTTGAAGCTTTATCCCGTCCGTGCGCTCCCCCGCATACCTGACGGTTTCAAGCATATCCGCCCTGCTTTCCCCCGGCAGCCCCAGAATGACATGTGTGATCCTGTGTACCTGGATTTTTTCAAGCGCCTCCATTGCCCTGTCATAACAGTCAAGCCCATAGCCGCGGCGGATATAGGCCGCCGTTTTTTCATGAACGGTCTGCAAGCCGAGTTCCACCCAGAGTGTCGTTTTTTCCGATAACCGCGCAAGCATCTCAAGCTCACGCTCCTCGAGGCAGTCCGGACGCGTGGCGATAGAAACGCCGACTATACCCTCATACGCCGCGCTTTGCGTATATATCCGTTCAAGCGCGTCAAGATCACCGTAGGTGCCGGTAAAGCTCTGAAAATAGGCAATATATTTAAGTCCCTTTCCCTTTTCACCCAGGGTTCTTTTGGCGTATTCTATCTGTTCAGCAAGAGGGAGCCCGGCAGGCGCGGCAAAATCGCCCGAACCACCGCGTGAGCAGAAAATACAGCCGCCCGTGCCCTTCGTGCCGTCGCGATTCGGGCAGCTTGTCGAGGCGGACAGGGCAAGTTTATATACCTTTTCGCCGAATATCCGGCGGCAGTAAGCGTTCGCGCTGATATACCTTTCAGCCATTGAACGCATGCTCTTCCGTGCTTAGCTTATTCTTTATAAAGCGCCCCAATATGATAAACGATACAATCACGTTTATAATGTCCGCCGTAAGCTGCGACCAGACAATACCGTACATTCCAAAAAAGTGATTCAATATAAAAATCATCGGTATATTCAGCATCAACCAGCGCTGAAAGCCGAGATACAGCGCCGTACCGCCCTTGCCGAATGCCTGAAACAGATGTACCGTGAAAAAGCTCATGAACATGAACGGCGTCGCGGCACTCCTGACGCGGAGAAATGCAGAGCCTATAGCGATAGTCCCGGCATCATCAATGAAGAAATTTATTATATTTCCCGCAAATGTCTCATAGAGCGCTATACTGACAGCGCCGCAGACAATCCCGGCACAGAATGCCAGACGGAATATTTTTTTCATGCGGTCGTAGTTTTTTGAGGCAAAGTTGTACGCGACAAGCGGAACCATGCCCTGTGATATGCCTATTCCGATATTCAGCGGAAGGCGCTCCGCCTTAAGGACTATTCCCATTGCGGCAAGGGCAATATCACTGTACCCTGCCATTAGCTTATCCAATATCATATAATCAACATCGAACAGCAGCGTTGTAAAGCATGCCGGCACTCCTACATTGAAAACCTGCTTCACGCTGTCCCTTGATACACGCATTGGACGTAGAGTTATCACGGTATTGCCGCGTATCCTGAACAGCACAACGGCATAATAGATGCAGGAGATCACATTTGATAAGAACGTAGCAATGCCGACGCCGATTATTTCACTGCCCTTCGGGAGGATAACAAACATGAAAAGCGGGTCGAGGGCAATATTCAGCAAGCCGCCGGACGTGACGCCTATGCCCGCCTCAGCGGAACGGCCGGTGCTTCTGAGCATATTGGAGAGCACATTCGCAAGCACAGTCGGAACGGCACCGAATACGATCACGCAGGTGATATACTGCTTCGCGTAAACATACGTATGCTCCCCCGCACCGAGAAAGCGCAGGAGCGGTTCCATAAATACAGCAACAAGCAGGGAAAAAACGGCGGAACTTATCACGCCGAGCCACACACTGAATGATGTGACCGCCGACGCCTCTTCCCGCTTTCCCATTCCAAGGAGCCGCGAGACATATGTGCCGCCGCCTACACTCGAAAGATTCGCAAGGGCAACAAGCACATTGAATATCGGCAGGATGAGCGAAACGCCCGCAACCACATACGGATCGTTCGTCTGGCCGACAAAAAACGTGTCCGCCAGATTATATACAAGTATTATTATCTGACCGAGTATGGTCGGGATCGCCATTTTTGCCAGAGCTTTCGGCACCGGCATTGTTTCAAAAACTTCCGTCTCTCTTTTTTCTTTCATTTCTCTTTCCAAAATTCCGTCTACGTACAAAATGCCTCTATTCCAACGGTGGGATATTATACTACTTTTTCAGGCTTTGGCAAGTTTTTTCGGGCAAAAAAATACTTATTTATATAAAAATCTCCCGCCGCTTGATGCGGCGGGAGTCAGTTTGCGTTTGAAAGCTGTCCGCGCTTACTCCGCGTCTTCCCAGTTATGCCAGACGTTCTGGACATCGTCGTTATCCTCGAACATATCCAGCATTTTCTGCATATTCTTTATATCATCCTCATTGGTGAGCTTGATATAGCCGTTCTGGGGAAGCATCTCGACCTGCGCGGAAAGGAGTTTGTAGCCCTTGGCAGTCAGCGCGTCGGCAACGGAAGCAAGGTCTTCCTCGGTGGTATAGACGTTCATGACCTCGCCGTCTGCCTCAAAGTCAGCCGCGCCCGCGTCAAGCGCATCCATCATCACCTCGTCCTCGTCCAGCTCCTCATCCTCGTTATCAATAACGATAACGCCCTTGCGGTCAAACGACCATGACACGCAGTTGGAAGCGCCCATGTTTCCGCCGTACTTATCGAAATAATGGCGCATTTCACCGGCGGTACGGTTGCGGTTATCGGTCATCGTCTCAATAATAACCGCGACGCCCTGGGGGCCGTAGCCTTCATACACTATCTTTTCATAGTTGTCGGTATTACCCGAGCCGAGAGCTTTTTCAATTGTGCGCTTGATATTATCGTTGGGCATATTGGCCGCCTTTGCCTTTGCAATGACGGTGGCAAGCTTTGAATTGCTGCGCGGATCGCCGCTGCCGCCTTCCTTGACGGCAACTATCATCTCACGTGCTATCTTCGTGAAAGCCTGCGCGCGCTTTGCATCGGCCGCGCCCTTTGTTTTCTGTATATTGTGCCACTTTGAATGACCTGACATAGTAACAGCTCCTCTTATCTTTGAAATCGTGTCATCTCGAAATATTTTATCACAGCAGTATTGATATGGCAAGAGGCATTTTTCAGCTTGTCAAAGAAGCAAGCTTCTTTGACAGAAAGGGCTGCACTGCGCTCTGTGCCTCGGTTGTTCGCCATATGCGAACAATTCGACACTCACTCCGCGAGAAGAGTTTTCTCCGACGTACACGCCGTCGGAGAAAACGATCAAAACTATTTTTTTGCCTGCGGGCAAAAAAACGCTGCGAGGCCTTTTTCACAGTCTCATTTATATGGCAAGAGGCATTTTTGCGTTCATATGCCTTTCGGAATAAGCAGCAGCTTTCCCGCGTAATTTTCCTCTTTTCCGTTTACCGCCTCGATCTCCTCCACGCTTGAATGATAGCGCCGTGCATATTCCCACAGCTCGTTTTTCTCTGCGCGCACTATCGTCACGGTGGGGAATGAGGAAAAATCATACGGCTCATCCTCGTTCAGTTCAAGGCTGACCACGGTTGACTTTTCGGTATATTTTTCACTGCTGTATGTAAGCTCCACGGCGGCGTGAGTGTCGATAATTCCGCCGTCGGTGCGGATATATACGTCGGCCATCCGCCAAGAGATCACACGGCTGTCCCTGCCCTCGCACTCGCCTTCAACGCTCACGCTTCTGCGGGTCGAGCTAAGTTCTCCCTGCACGGTGCGGTACACAATATCGTACACTATCTCGCCGGAGACTTTTCCGTCGCCCACGGCGGGCTGGAGCACCGTTGGGAGTATACTCAGAATGTCGGTAAATTCCTCCGAAATGCTTATTTTTTCATCGGAAACAAGCTTCATCTGGCGTATTTGCAGCTGCTCGATCTGCCGCACACTCTCGCCCGTGCAGGTGCACGGCAGGAGATTGCTGTACGCGTCGGCAATATAGGAGCAGTTTTTCCTGCTGTAACAGGTCACCTGCAAAACCGCGTGTATCTCCGCGTTGAGCATTTTCTCGCCGTTTACAGCGTCTGAAATATCAAAATACTGTGAGCACAGCTCCACGGTAGAAATGCACCTGTCGGCCTGCTCCTCCCCGGTCTCTATTATCTGTGAAAACGGCGTTGAAAACTCGGTTTTCAGCGGATAACACACATTTTCCGCAAGATAAACTACCTCGATCTTCAGCTCGCCCCGTGCGATCGCCTTTGTGCCTATAACCTGCGTATCATTTACGCAGAACTCCGCTCTCTCGCAGACAAGTTTTTCCGGCGTCCCCTTTGAGGAGGGAAAGCTGAACTGCTCGCTCACGGCAAAGCTTCTCTCAGCCGCCGCCGATATCAGGGAAAATTCGCCGTTCTCGGTCTTGACATGGATCCCCTTTTCGGTGAGGTTTTCGGGCGGTACCGTCTCTGAGATCATGCTTTCATGGGTATATACGTCAAGCTCTCCGCTTACGGAGAAAGTAAGCGAAATTTTTCTCGGATTGATTATCCGTGCCTGAGCGTCGGTAAGATTCAGCCTTACCCGGGTCCGGACATCGTCCGAAATACCGGGCACGTCGTAATCGGCCGTAAATTTTTTTGAAAGCCTGACATATGATACGGCGTCGGCGCTCTCCGTGATATAGAGCACAGTTGCCTCCGCTTCCCCGCTCACGCTTACACCGCGTGTCGTGACATCCTTGCTTTTGAGCAGCACATTTGTCTTCACGGACACTATTTTCCCGATATCGTCATTGGTGTCTGGCACGACAGCCTCTCCGGTCTCCTGAATACTTTTTACTATATGCGCCGTTTCCCTGTAACCGGCCGCAGTTTTATTTTCAAAGGACAATTCCATCGGCATACGCTCCTTACGCACAGTTTGTACAGCCTATGCCGCGTCGTGGAGGAATATTACCTTCCCCCGAACAGCGTGACTATCTTTGCCAGAAACCTGGGCAATCTTATTATCAGCACCCTCATATTCTCCCCTCCTAAATTTTGCAGCACTTTTTTCCGGCGCTTTTCCGAAATACTTCCGTTTTTCTGCCGGTGTATACTCAGCAGCATCTCCTTATATACCAGATCCCGAAGCAGATGAGCGCCGCCGCCAGCAAGAACCACCAGACTTCGCCCGGGAGCACCAGCGCCAGGATTATCACCACTCCTAAAATCATTGCACAGCACCCAATGGGTCCGCCTCTCCTGCGCATAGTAAAACCGCCTCCTGCCTAATAATATGCAGAAAGCGGCAAAATAATGACAAATCCCGGCGCATTGGCATGTACTATTTTATTTCCCACGCTTTGTGCTGCGCGCAAAGCTCATATAGCTGAGTATAGCTCTTGTACCGGCTGCGGCATATTCTTCCCGCAGCGACGGCCTCCGTCACGGCGCAGCCCGGTTCTTTGAGGTGGGCGCAGTCGTTGAAGCGGCATGAGCCTATGTACGGAAGGAAATCAATAAAATCATATTGAAGCTGCTCCTTTTCAATGCTGCCCATCATCTCTATCTCGAAAGAGGCAAAGCCCGGAGTATCGGCGACAAAGGTACCATCCCCGAGCGCATAGAGCTGAACATGCCTCGTGGTATGCCTGCCACGGCCAAGCTTTACACTGACCTCGCCGGTCTCGATATGCGCGTCTGGCAGGAGCACATTCATTATACTCGATTTGCCGACGCCCGAATTTCCCGTGAAAGCGCAGATCTTGCCGCGCATGGCGTCCAGCAGCGCGTCCATGCCCTCTCCGGTCGCGGCGCTGCACCTGACGACGGTAAAGCCCGCCGCTGAGAATATATCATACAACCCTTCAGCCGCGTCGATGTCTATCTTGTTGATGCACACTATAAGCTCACATCCGGAATGCTCCGCAATGACGGACACTCTGTCCACAAGAAACGGGTCGGTCACGGGATTCGTATTGGCCGCGACAAATACAAGCGCGTCAATATTGGCGACCGCCGGACGGATGAAAAAATTTTTTCTCTTTTCAACGCTTTCCACCCTGCCCTTGCCGTTTGCATCCCTGCTGCACGACACCGTATCGCCCACGAGCGGCGACGTACCGTCGAGGCGGAATTTTCCCCGCGCCTTGCACTCGAGTATTCCGTCACCGGTCTGTACATAATAGAAGCCGCTGAGGGCTTTAACGATTCTTCCCTCTGTCATTTGACACTCCATTGCGGGATTTTTTTCATGACCGTATCATTTTACCACGGTCCTCTTGATATCTGAAGGACGATCTTTGTATATTCCTCCACATCCGAAAATGCGGGAACGCTTTGTCCGATAACCGTACCGGCATCATACTCGCTGGACACCGTTTCTGCACCGCCGTAGCTAAGGCCTGCGTTTTCAAGCTTTATCCGCGCCGCATCCTCGGTAAGACCTATGAGATTGGGCATGGAAAGATACAGCGTTTCGGTTCCGCTGCTGACAATAACATACACGGTCGAACCGGCGCTTATTTTTTCGTTCGCGGACGGGCTGGTGCTGATGACAAAATCCTTGCTGACCGTGTCGGAGGTCGTATTTTCTATCTCAACGGCAAGTCCCGCATTTTGCAGCGCCAGCGTAGCCTCGCGGTAGTCCATATTGACGACATCCGGCACGGGCGTGAGCACCACGCCGCTGCTGACCGTCAGATCTACGCGTATGCCGTCGGGCGTTATCATCATGCTGCGCCCTGCCTCTGGCTCCTGCGAAAGGATGCGCCCGCTCTCGTTTTTCGTGTCGATAACATAGGTGACGTTAAACTTATATGTCTGCCCAAGCTCCACATTATTTGCGATCGCATCATAATTGCTGCCTATAAAATTCGGAAGCGGAATACGCTCAGCCGGAGAAAAGACATCGCCCAGCCAGAAATTCCAGAGAAACGCGAACAGCCCTATGACCACAAGCATAGCGCCGAGGGTGCCTGTTGCAAACGCCACACGGCTTGAGCGCTTTTTTCTCTCGGCATACTTGTCCTTAGAAAGTTCGCTTATCGAGCGCACCGGAACGACGGCGGGATTTTCATACCTGGGCTGCTTTGGCTTGCGCATCTGGCGGCGGGTAAAAGCCTCCAGCGCGTCATGCAGCTTATCGGCACTCTGGTAGCGCTCCTCAATATCGGGATCCATCGCTTTTTCAACGATCCGCTCAAGCTCTTCCGGCACATCCGGCGTATACTCCGAGATTGGCACAGGAGGCTCAAGGTGCTTCGCGGCTATTTCATTTATCGAATCGCCCGTGAACGGCTTTACGCCCGCAAGCATCTCATACATCACAACGCCGAGAGAGTAAATGTCGCTCCTTGCGTCGGGATCGTTCCAGCGTGCCTGTTCGGGCGCGATATAGTGTATGGATCCTATCGCCTCGTTGCTGTCCTGCCGCTCATCCTCGAGCGCAGCGATGCCGAAATCGGCGACCTTTATCGTCCCGTCGCGCAGCAGCATGATGTTCTGCGGCTTTATATCTCGGTGGACTATGCCGCGCTGGTGCGCGTGGGAAAGCGCCTTAGCGATCTGCTTTGCAAAATGCACGGCCTCTTTCCAATTTATTGCGCCGCGCTTTTTAAGATACTGCTTGAGTGTTATCCCGTCTATCAGCTCCATGACTATGTATTCCACACCGTCACAGCTGCTTACGTCGTAAACCGCCACTATATTCGGATGGGAAAGCATGGCGATCGCATGGGATTCCGCCAGAAAGCGGCGGCGGAACTCCTCATCCTCGGCAAACTCGTCCCTGAGCACCTTTATGGCAACAAAGCGGTTGAGACGGTGGCAGAACGCCTTGTATACGACCGCCATTCCGCCCTCTCCGATAACGCTCTCGATCTCATATCTGTTGTCAAGAAGTTTTCCGATAAGACTTTCGTTTTCTTTCATCGCTGAATTGTCTCCATTTGAAGCGGTGCCTGCCGCTTATTTTACCGTTGCGATAACAGTAACATTGTCCCTTGCCCCTCTGTTGAGAGCTTTTCTCATCAGGAAGCGGCACAGCGCCTCGGGACTGCGGTTTTCCTTTGCGGCTTCAAGTATTTCATCTTCCTCCAGGGTGTTGGTAAGCCCGTCGGAGCACAGCAGCAGCACATCGTCCGCGCCGATGCTGACCGGGAAGACATCCGCCTTCACCGTGGCCTCGGAGCCGACGGCCCTTGTGATAACGTTTTTCTGCGGGTGGGTTTTTGCCTGCTCCTTCGTGATAACGCCGGATTCCACCAGCTCCTGTATAAGAGAATGATCCCTTGTTATCTGGGTGATGCGGCCCGCGTCCGGCGAAATGAGATACGCCCTGCTGTCGCCCACATTGATAATATAACCGTTTCCGTTGTTCTTAATCACGCCGCCGACAATTGTGCTGCCCATTCCGCGGTACATCTCGTCAAACATGGAGTATTCGTATGATACCCCGTTCGCTTCCCGGCACGCCTCTTCAAGCATCTGCGGCAGAGGTATCTTCTTTCTGCCGCGCGAGGTGAGCCTTTCGTAAACAAACGAGACGAACGCCTTGTTTGAAACGCGGCTGGCGATTTCTCCCGCTTTCGCGCCGCCCATACCGTCGCAAAGGGCAAGTATGGTGCAGTCGGCCGCGTCGCATTTTTCTATTATGAAGCTGTCCTGATTGTCTTTCCTTACGGCGCCCTTGTCCGTCAATCCGAAGCTTTTCATAAACACTGCTCTTTCTTCTGCATTTTTCGCCTGAGCTGTCCGCAGGAAGCGTCCACATCGCCGCCAAGCTTTCTGCGTACGGTTACGTTGCATCCCGCGTCCTCAAGGATTTTGATGAATGCCTTCATATGCCCCGCGGTAGATGGGCGGAACCTGCGTTCCTCAACATGATTGAGCGGGATGAGATTCAGATGCGCACCGACCGCAAGCGCACGTTTTGCAAGAAGTCTTGCGTGCATCTCCGTATCGTTCACCCCGTCGATCATGGCGTATTCAAAGGAAATACGGCGGCCTGTCTTCTCATAGTATTTTTTGCAGCAGTCTATAAGTCTGTCAACGCCGCGCCCTCTGTTGGCCGGCATCAGCATTGAGCGCGTCTCATCGTCGGGCGCGTGCAGCGACACAGACAGGGTTATCGGCATATTTTCATTGGCAAGATCGTCAAACCGCTCGGTAATGCCGCAGGTGGAAAGGGAAATGTGCCGCATACCGATATTCATGCCCTTTTCGCAGTTTACAAGGTGCAGGAAACGCATGACATTATCATAATTATCAAGCGGCTCTCCTATTCCCATGAGCACGATATTTGAAATGCGCCTGCCGGAATCAAGCTGTGAGAACATTACCTCGTCAAGTATCTCATGCGCTTCAAGTCCCCTGACAAGGCCGCCGATGGTGGAGGCGCAGAAAGCGCAGCCCTGACGGCATCCCACCTGCGATGAGACGCACACGGTGTTGCCGTGCTTATAGCTCATGACAACCGTCTCTACGGCATTTCCGTCTTTCAGCTCCCAGAGGTATTTTATTGTCCCGTCTATGCCGGAAACCTGCTTTGAAAGCACCCTCGGCGCGTATATCTCATATTCGGTTTTCAGCCTTGTGCGCAGCTCAGCCGGCAGATTTGGCATTGCGTCAAAATCCCTCACGCCCTTTGCGAGCCATTCATAGACCTGAGCCGCCCTGAACTTCGGCAGTCCCATTGAGATGAACTCCGCCGTCAGTTCTTCCGGAAGCATCGAAACAATATTTTTCACAATGTTTTTACCCGTCTATTCAGTGTAGATCATTTTTTCAAAAGCTTTGCGGCAAAAAAGCCGTCTGTTCCGTCAATATTCGGCCAGAAAGTATATGTGCCACCGTTGCCGGCAATGTTTCCGGCCTTGAAGGGAACAAGAGAAAAGCCGGGATTGTCCGAAAGGAAAGCTTTGACAACACCTTCATTTTCGGCTTCAAGCACGGTGCAGGTGGAATACAGAAGCGTTCCGCCCGGCTTTACATACTCCGCAAGGCGGTTCAATATGGCAAGCTGTATATCGGGAAGCCCCTTTATCTCATCCTCTTTTTTGCGGCGTATCTCCGGCTTTTTCCTGATAACGCCGATCCCGGAACAGGGCACGTCGGCAATGACCGTGTCAAACGCGCCGACAAACTCATCCCGGCGCACTCTCGCGTCATTGTGCATAGCGGTAATGATATCTATCCCCAGCCGCCGTGCGTTTTCCTCTATCAGCCGAAGCTTCTTTTCGTTTATGTCGCAGGAGACAATTTCCCCGCTGTTTCCCATTTTTATTGCCGACGCCAGAGATTTTCCGCCCGGCGCGGCACAGGCGTCAAGCACCCTGACACCGCTCTTTACATCCGCTATCTCGACGGCTGTCCTTGCGGCGTTGTCCTGAACATAGAAAAGTCCTTCCTCAAAACCGGGCAGAGCAGCGACATTGCAGCTTTCAAGCTCTATCGAATTATCCGGAAAAGCGCTTTTTGCATATACTCTTCCAAGCCTGTCAAGAGCGCGGGTATAGTCTGCCGTATCGACTTTGAGCGTATTTATCTGTATATTGAGCTTGGGCGGCTCGTTATTACAGGCGAAGAAACTCTCCGCAAAATCATAGCCTTTCTCGGCAATTATGCGTTTTGTCAGCCACAGGGGATGACTGTATTTTATGGATAAATGTTCCGCGCTGCCCTCGCCGGGTATCGGCGGCAGAGCGTTTTTATTCTCCGCTGCGCGGCGAAGCACGGCGTTTGCAAGCCCTGCCGCCCTTTTAAGTCCCGACACCGCGCAAAGTTCCACGCTCTCGTTGACCGCCGCTCTCGCCGGTATCTTGTCAAGGAAAATGAGCTGGTACATGCCGAGGCGCAGAATGTCCCTCAGCTTTGGCTCAAGCTTTTTGCCGCCGGAGAAGCTGTCGATATAAAAATCGCAAAGGGCGTCGTTTTGCAATACGCCCAATATGAGCCGTGAAGCCAGCGCCGAGTCGCGCCCGTCAAGTCCGGCCTTTTTTATGGCGCCGTCTATGACGGCTCCCGACCAAGCGCCGTCTCTGCGGCATTTTTCAAGGGCGTCAAGCGCCGCGACCCTGGCGTTGCTTTTCATCATTCCGTCTTTATCTTATGTCCTCTCAGAAAATCGGCAGCTTTCATCCGCTTTTTCCCGGGTGCCTGAAGCTCCTTTATCATAACCGTTTCGCCGCTGCCGCAGGCTATCTCGATACCGTCGTTCCCAGCGCTGACCACGCTGCCGGGTGCTTTTTCCGTTCTGTTTTCCGTATAATCCGCCGCGTAGATCTTATATACCACGCCGTCTATCTTCGCGGTCGCGGCCGGCCACGGCTGCATACCGTATATCCACTTTATAACGGCTCGTGCGCCCTTACAGAAATCTATCGGTGAAAGGCTTTTGTCAAGCATGGTCACATAAGTCGCCTCGGCATGGTTCTGCGGTATTCTGGGTGCAGTCCCGCTCCCGACAGCCCTGATGGTCTTATCAAGAAGCTCTGCGCCCATTGCCATGAGCCTGTCAAAAAGTTCGCCGGATGTCTCAAACTCACCGATCTCCGTTTCGGCGGTATAGATAATGTCCCCCGCATCCATATCGTGCGCAAGGTACATGGTGGTGACGCCGGTTACTTTATCGCCGTTGAGCACCGCCCACTGTATCGGTGCCGCGCCCCTGTATTTCGGCAGGAGTGAACCGTGGACATTTATGGCGCCGTATTTCGGCAGGGCAAGAATGTCGTCCGGAAGGATCCTTCCGTAGGCAACGACGACCAGAATGTCCGGGGCAAGCTCACGCAGTATCGCAAGAGCCGTCCCGTCGCGCATCTTCTCCGGCTGGAACACCGGAAGTCCGTTTTCAAGAGCAAGAGTCTTGACGGGGGAAAACGCCATTTCCATCCCGCGCCCCTTGGGCTTGTCCGGCTGGGTAAAAACGCCGGCGATATCGTATTTTTCGTCTATCAGCTTTTTAAGGGACGCCGCGGCAAAGTCCGGCGTGCCCATGAAAACAATGCGCATAGATTTACTCCCCGCCCTCCGTTTCGGCAAGCATCTCTCTCTTTTCCTCCTCGGTGAGCATACGCTCGCACTTGGAGGTAAAAAGTATGCCCTCAAGATGATCTATCTCATGGCAGAAGCAGCGGGCGGTAAGCCCCTCGCCCTCGACCTCAAAAAATTCTCCGTCTCTGTCCTGCGCTCTGACCCTGACATACTCGGGTCTTTTCACGACTCCGTACTCGTTCGGAACACTCAGACAGCCCTCCGCGCCGGTCTGCTCCCCGGAGGTCTCGACTATCTCGGGATTGACAAGCTCGATAAAATATTCGTCCTCATCGTCATCAACATTTGTTTCAAGCACGATAACGGCACGCCGCAGAATACCTACCTGGGGAGCGGCAAGCCCCACGCCGCCGGATTCGGCAAGCGTTTCGGTCATATCGTCAAGAAGCTGATGGAGACGTTCGTCAAACTTTGTCACCTCGCGGCTTTTTTTATAAAGCTGCGGCTCTTCGGCTGTCAGTATTTTTCTAAGTGCCATATCTCTTTCTCCTCTGTTGCTGTTTATTCGCAAACGGTTGAAAAAGCCGGGTTTCAACCGCGTTCATTCAAGCGGGTTCGCGTCCGCGTACACGGAAACGCCCCTGAATCTTTTATCACAGCTGCATTCCATTACAATACGCGAAATGAAAGCGCGCATCTCCTTTTCGTTCGTGCAGCTGATATTGACCCTGTATCTGTATCTGTTGTTCACCCTGACCACCGGCAGAGGCGCGGGGCCGAGTATGACAACATCGGTTCTTCCTTTTAATACGACGCCGAAAAAACTTCTTATATATTTCCCGCACCTGACCGTAAGCTCCTCATCCGCGCCGGTCACGGTCACAGAATAGAACTGCATATATGGTGGAGCATTCTGGAGCTTTCTCAGCTCGATCTCCGAACGGTAAAACGCCTCGTAATCCTGCGCGGCGCTGTTGAGAATGGTTTCGTTCTCTGGAGTAAAGGTCTGTATGACGGCTCTGCCCTCTTTTTTGCCTCTGCCGCTGCGGCCAATGACCTGAGTGAGGAGGGAAAACGTTCTCTCCCCGGCCCGGTAGTCGCCCGCATAAAGGCTCTGATCGGCAAGTATGACGCCGACGAGCGTCACATCCTCAAAATTAAGCCCCTTTGTGACCATCTGCGTACCGACCATTATGGGAATTTTCTTTTCGCGGAATTTTTTGAAAAGCTCCTCATGCGAACCGGCTGGGGCGACTGAGTCGGTGTCCATGCGCAGAACCTCAACGCCGGGGAAAAGCCCGTCAAGCTCGTCCACCACAGCCTGTGTCCCCGCGCCGGAAAAGCTCAGCTCTCCCCCGCAGTCGGGACAGACGCGGTCAATGCGCTTGGAATAGCCGCAGTAATGACACATAAGCCTGTCGTTGCTGCCGTGATAGGTGAGCGAAACACTGCACCGAGGGCATTTATAGGTATACCCACATTCCCGGCAGGTTATGAGCTTACTTGTGCCGCGGCGGTTTATAAACAGTATGCACTGTTCTCCGTTTTCTATATTTTTCTGTATTTCATCCCGCAGAAAGGCGCTTATGGTTCCGGAATTTCCGCGTCGAAGCTCCCGCTTCATATCGACCACCGTAACGGCGGGAAGTCTCATGTCGTTATAGCGGCTGTCAAGACGGAAAAAAGCGTACTTTCCCGTATCCGCCTTATAGCGGCTCACGACCTCCGGCGTGGCGGAGCCCAGAAGCAACAGGCAGTCCGCCTTTGCACAGCGGAATTTTGCGACCTCCCTCGCGTCATAGCGTGGATTGTTATCCGACTTGTAAGTCTCCTCCTGCTCCTCGTCGATAATAATAAGCCCGAGAGAAGCGACGGGCGCAAATACGGCACTGCGCGTGCCGATAACGACGCGTGCTTTGCCCGCCTTTATACGCTTCCACTCGTCATAGCGCTCGCCTGTGGAAAGGCTTGAGTGCAGAACGGCGATATCGTCCCCAAAATAAGACGAAAAGGTTTTTATCATCTGCGGAGTAAGCGCTATCTCGGGCACCAGGAGTATGGACGCCTTGCCGCGCTCTATCTGGCGGCGGATCAGATGGACATACACGCTCGTCTTACCGCTGCCGGTAACGCCCTGCAAGAGCGCCGCGGCGGTTTTTCCGCTCTCGGCAAGCTCCGAAATGCCTTCAAAAGCCTCGCTCTGCTCCCTGTTGAGCACGGGAAGCGGATCGGTCTCACCGGCGAAAACCTCGGGACGTCTGTATACCTCGCGTCTGTAAAGCTCCACTATCTCCGCCTTTTCAAGCGCTTTAAGCGCCTGTCTTTTCGCGCCCGCGAATTTAAGAAGCTCAGTCGAAGGAATGGCTTCAAAGCCGCAGAGCATATCAATGATCGCGGCCTGCTGACACGACCTGCGCCGTTTTTTCTCGGCAAAGTCCATTGCGTCCTCGGTCGTAACGGCAAGACGCGCCATTTCGACCGTTTTATCGCCGATACGCCTTCCGCCTTCGTCGTCAAACCACAGTCCTGCCGGAAGCATAGCCTTTACGGCGTCGTACACTGTGCAGAAAAACCTTTCGCGCATGAAAAGTGCAAGCCTTATCTGCTCGTCGGAAAGCACCGGAGCGCCATCGGGCAGCGCGGTTATGGGTTTGAGCGCATCGTGCTCGCTCCGGTCATAAACGCCAAGCACTATTCCCTCACTGCGCCTGTTGCCCTTTCCGAACGGCACGAACACTCTCATCCCGGCGCATACCTTGCCGGCAAACTCCTCCGGGATGAGATAGTCATAAGGCTTATCTATCCAATATGTTGCGGCTGACACCGCGATTTTTGCGATTTTTTCGTTCACCCTGTATTTTCCGCCTGATCAGGTTTCGGTATGGAGCGCGGAATGATCCCGCGCTTTGTCTGCGGCATTGCCGCAATTATTCCTTTATTGAGAGCTTTCCGGTATAAACCTCGTCGATCGCTATCGAAACGGGCTTCTTTTCCAGAGGTATCTGTTTCTCCTCGGATTCCGCGGATATCTGGCGCGCACGCTTGGCAACGAGATTAACAAGCTGATAGCGGCTTCCCGTCTTTTCGGCGAGTTCTGACACGGGGGGATAAAGCATCATAATAACATACTCCATTTCTCTGCTGAACGCAGACTAAATTGTTGACTTTCTTCGATTATTTAACAAAACCGTTCTTAATGATGAATGTATTCTTTTCTCAGATCATAACGGCATTTTTCGGCGGTGATTATTGCGGAAAGCTCTTTCGCGGCTTTATCGGCATCGTCGTTGATGATGATATAGTCATAGAAGTCGGCTTCCGCGTATTCCTGCTCCGCTCTTATGAGCCGCGCCTCAATCGCCCGCTGCGTATCCGTGCCGCGCTTTTCAAGGCGCTTTCTCAGCTCCTCGATGGAGGGTGGAATAATAAATATCTTTACGGCATCGGGCTTTTTCTCGTTTATCTGCCGTGCTCCCTGCACCTCGACGTCCAGCAGGACATTAAACCCCTCGGCAGTCTTTTGCTCAATATACGCTCTCGGAGTGCCGTAGCTGTTTGCGCAGTACTCCGCATGCTCAAGAAGCTCGCCGTTTTCGATCATTTCCCTGAAGCGGTCAAGCTCAACGAAGAAATATTCCCTGCCGTCCGTCTCGCCGGCGCGCGGTTTTCTCGTCGTGACCGACGTTGAGAAGCACACGTCGTCCCTTTCCGCAACAGCCTTTGCCACAACAGTGCTTTTGCCCGCACCGGACGGGCCGGAGATAACTATAAGTCTGCCCTTTTCACGCATTTTTTTCATCCTCCGTATCAGTTTTTCCCTCTATTCGATCTGCCAAAGCTTCGCATTGCAATGCCGACAGTATGACATTCCCGCTGTCGGTAATGATGACCGCTCTTGTGCTTCTGCCAAAGGATGCGTCAATAAGCAGCCCTTTCTCCCGCACATCCTGTATCATGCGCTTGATCGGCGCAGATTCCGGACTTACTATCGAAACTATCCTCCCGACAGACACAAGATTGCCGAAGCCTATGTTTACAAGCTTCATGATCCCGCCCGCCTTTATTCGATATTCTGGATCTGCTCTCTGATCTTCTCTATCTCCGATTTCAGATCGACCACAACATGGGCAATCTCGGAATTCTGGCACTTTGAGCCGATGGTATTTGCCTCTCTGTTGAACTCCTGCACGAGGAAATCGATCTTCCTTCCGATTGGAGAGCTGCCGTTTATCATGGTTTTAAGCTGGGACATATGGCTTCTGAGCCGCACCGTCTCCTCATCAACAGCGATATGATCGGCAAAGATCGCCGCCTCGGCAAGTATCCTGCTCTCGTCGATGCCGGACGAGGCAAGCACCTCCGACATCTTCTGCTCAAGGCGCGCACGGTAATCCCTGACGGTCTCCGGCGCTTTTTCCTCGACGGTTCCGACAAGGCGGTCAATTGTTTCAAGACGGCTGAGCACATCATCCCTGAGCTTTTCGCCCTCGCGGACGCGCATCTCGTCAAAGTCCTTCAATGCCTTTTCGGTGATAGCTGAGATCGCCGCGGCGATCTCTTCTGCGTTCATATCCTTTTTTTCAACGGACAGCACGTCCGGCAGACGCGCAACGGACATCGCCGTCAGGTCGTTCGTGACGGGGTATTCCTCAAAAATATGGGTTATTGCGTCAATATAGCCCTTCAGAAGCGCTTCATTTACCTTGACCGCAACATCCCCGGCAGAGGACGAATCGACCGTCACAAACACGTCCACCTTCCCGCGGCTTATATGCGACTGAACGGCGCTCTTTACCGCGTCCTCGGCAAAAATGAAGCTTCGGGGAAGCCTTACCGAGGTATCAAGATAGCGGTTGTTGACGCTTTTCAGCTCAACCGTTATTTCAAAACCATCTGCAGTGCCCTTTGCACTGCCGTAGCCTGTCATGCTTTTTATCATCTGCATCGCCTCAATTGATTTTTATTATATTGAAAGTTATTTTTTCTTTCTTTCTTTTCTGGGACACCACAAGAATGACGGCGCTGAGAAGCAGTGCGCCAAAGCTAACCGCAATGCACACGCCCTCGGATGCGCCGACGGCGGCTGCGGCAAGATACCCTGCAAGGAAGAGCACTATCGGCATGATATAAACCAGCGCCACTGCACCGAACACCTTTGAGCTCTGACTTTCGATGACCACCTTCTGCCCCGGCTTTGCGCCGAGCGGATTATTGGCTATCGCACGCACCTCATTGTCGCACACGCAGCCCTCACAGCTGCCGCAGTTTCCGCCGCAGGCGGTGAGCCTTGTGACCACGACCTCGGCGGTATTATTCGGCATAAGCTTTGTAACTATTGCATCGTTCGTCATGGCACAGCCTTCCTTATCTCCACCGACACCGTATACGGCCCGCCGACGGCGCCGACGTCCGTAAATCCGTCCACCATGATTTTTACAACGGGGCTGTAATTGCCGACGGATTCCTTGAAGTCCGTAAGATCGGCAACTGCGCGGATGTTGTCGCCCTTAAGCTCCGCAAGCTGCTCCGCCGTGCCTCTGACGGTAACTTCTATACCCTCGGTGATGATATCTGCGGCATAGCCTTCCGTTACGCCCATGCAGGAAATATTGCGGACGATAAATTTCTTTGTTTCAAGTCCGACGATCTCGATATCCACCTTCGCCTCTGTCGCGCCGGTGAGATTTCTCAGCTCATTATCTATCGTGATCGGATAAGTCTCGCTGAAGGTGGAGGAAAATTCGGTAAGGTCGATAGTCCCCACCACTATTTTGTTCATGCCCTCAAGCAGTGCTGAATCGCCCGCAAGGGTGATGCTTTCAGGCTCTATCTTTATCTTTGTGTTCGCCTTTGTCGCGCCGGAGCCTTCAATAAGGTCAACGCTTATGGGTATATCCTTTACCAGCAGCAGCGGCAGCGTTGCCGTTACGGTATCGTCCGAGCAGGTAAGCCCTGCGGTCGAACATTCGTTCCCGTTTTCGTCCATAAGCACAAAAGGTACCTCGGTGGAATACGTACTGCTTACGTTATCCATCGAAAACGTCACCCATGCGTAGGAAACGTTTTTAAGATAGCTGTCAGGGCCGGATACGGTTATTGTAGACGGTTCAAACACCGGCGCTTCAGCCGTGCAGCCGGGTGCAAGGGAGCCGTCAAAGCTGCCTCTGACCTGAACGGTCTTTGTATTGAGCGGCGATACCATAAAGCTTACTGTATCCGGTACCTTGCCGGAAACGGTTATCTTTGACGTATCAACGCCCTCGGGATATGAAATATAATACTGCTGCGATGTGAAGGCCGATCTTGAAAGCTTGCTGACGTCAACGCAGGCGGAAAGATCCTCCGCGTCGAGCGACATTATCGCCCTTCTCGGTCCAGAAAGCACCACGTTGACAGAGGCGTTGTCCAGATCGGTTATGACCAGATTCTTTGTGCTTCTCAGCACCTCTTCTCCGACGAACTCCACCTTGACGCCCTTGAAGGTCGTGCGGACCACGTCGTTCTGCGCGCTTGTAACATACACCCATATCGTAAGGGAAGCTGCAAGAGAAACGATCATCCAGAACAGTCTGCTGTTATAAAGTTTTTTCATTCTGCCTGTCCTCCCTGCCGCTGTCGCCTATGAAAAACTTCTTTAAGTATCTGAGCACCGTATCACGCTTTCTTTCGACGACCTCCTCCGCCACAAGCTCCTTGCGCAGGACCGCGTTGAGCGAGTTTTCATTAAGGTGCCGCTTGAGCATCCCGTCGATCGCAACGGAGATCGCGCCCGTCTCCTCGGAGACGATCACGACCACGGCGTCGGACTGCTCGCTCATGCCTATACCGGCTCTGTGCCGCGTTCCCAGCTCCTTGCTGAGATTTTCGTTCTGCGTCAGCGGCAGCACGCAGCCCGCAGCGGCAATCCTGCAATTTCTTATTATCAAAGCCCCGTCGTGCATCGGAGCCTTGACAAAGAAAATGTTCTTTATAAGCTCGGCCGTGGTATCGGAATTGATGAGCGTGCCGGTGCTCATGGCATGGGTAAGGCTGACAGTGCGTTCAAAAACGATGAGCGCACCGGTGTGCGACCTTGACATATCAACGCAGGCGCGCACGGTTTCCGAAATGACCGACTCGATAGCCGTATCCGTCGAAAAGCGCCCCTCAGTCAGCTTGCTTCCCATACGCTCAAGCATACGCCGAAGCTCCGGTTGGAAAAGGATCAGCAATGCGATAAGCCCCAGTTCCATCGCCTTTTGCATAAGCGCGTTTATCATCGTGAGCTTGGCTATATCCGATACCCACAGTATCAGGAAAAACAGCAGCACGCCTATGGCAATGTTTCTGGAATTTGTCTTTCTTATGAACATAATTACCCTGTAAATAATATATGCCACAAGCAGTATATCTATATAATCGCTTATCCCCATCGAGCCTAAGTAATGGGTCGCGTTTCTGAATGCATTGCTGATCGTTACCATATTATTCCTTCCGTTTTGGCGAAAATATGCATATGTTCCCATTGTTTTTATATCGCAATATTATAATGCATATTACGGGAAAACGCAACACTCTCTTAAAACTCTTTACAGATATTTTTTATTATGCCCGCGGCGCTGACAACGTCGGACTCGCTGACAAACGGCGAAAAGGACATTCTTACCGTCCCGCCGTCAAGCGTTCCGGCGCTTTCATGCGCAGCCGGGGCACAGTGCAGCCCTGCTCTTACGCAGACGCCTCTGTTGGAGAGCGCCGCCGCCATACTCTCGCAGTCGATACCGTCGGCGGTAAACGAGAGTACGCCGCTCTGCTCACCGCTGTCGGATGCAAAAAGTCTTATCCCATGTATTTTCCCAAGCTCCCTGCGTGCGATGCTCAGGAGCTTTCTTTCATATGCGGAGATCCTGCCGGTTCCCTTGCTCATGACAAATTCCATTCCCGCCTTGAGTCCGGCTATCGCACAGACGTTCGCCGTCCCCGCTTCAAGACGTTCCGGCAGATACTTCGGCATATCAGGGCTTTTGCTGTCAGAGCCTGAGCCGCCGAACAGCAGCGGACGCACTTCGTGATTGCAGAGCAGCAGCCCCGTCCCCTGCGGACCGAAAAGCGACTTGTGTCCAGGCATGGCTATAAACGCCGCGTTGAGCCTGTGCATATTCACGTCAAGTATCCCGGCAGACTGCGAAGCATCCACTATCAGCGGTACGCCGCGGCTGTCGCATATCCGCGCTATTTCATACACCGGCAGCACGAACCCGAAAACATTTGACACATGGGTGCATACGACAGCCTTTTTGCCCGGGATCTTTCTTTCAAAGTCCTCGAGCGCGTCGGCAGCGTCGAAAAGCCTTCTGCCGGCAAACTCCACTTCGGCGGATAGGGCGTGCAGCGGTCTTGTAACGGAATTATGCTCAAACCCGGACACGAGCACCCTGTCCCCCGGTTCAACAAGGGAAAAGATCGCAAGATTCAGTGCGTGAGTCGCATTTTGGGTAAAAACGACATCGGATGGGTCTTTTACATGAAAAAGCTTTGCCGCCGTCTCCCGACATTCGTACACCGTCTCCGCCGCACGGCGCGACGGCAGATATCCGCCCCTGCCGGGACTTGCCATGGTACGCATTGCGGACAGCACGCTTCTCTCCACCGACGCCGGCTTTATAAGGCTTGTTGCGGCGTTGTCAAGATATATCATTTTTCACGCTCCTATCCGGGTATATTCCCCGCCGCTCTCCCGGCGGAAAATTTTTCCCTTGATAAGTCCGTTTCTCTGCAATAATTCGCGGGCACGTTCAAAGTGTCTGTATAAGCTGACGGCATAACCGCATCCGGATTCCGTTATGCTCTGCGGTGCTTTCACAACACTTGCACTTATACCGGAGCGTTCGAGCACTCTCTGCGCCCGCTGTGCCCATGTAAGCGTGGGACACATTATGAGATATTGAGTCATTGCCGTTACTCCATTCAAAAAAATACTCCCCCGAAGCATCGGTGCGCTTCAGGAGAGCATATATAACTGCCGCCATACGGCACAGATGACAGTTCATCTTATGCGGGCAGGGCAGATACTGTTATTTTCCCCGGCAAAAACTGCGGCTTCTCTCCTGACAGGAGAGACATTCCGGCAGGCCGTCCGGCTTGTCAAAGAACCTCATTGAGGTTCTTTGCAGAGTGTCAAAAAACTATGTTTTAAAGTCAGATAACAGAGCAGCATGGGAGCTTGAGGGGGGGCAAGACCCGCCTCAAATTGGATAAGCCGCCGTCGAAAGCCTTGATATATCAAGGCTTTCGGTAACAGCATTTTGAACTCTTTCAAAATGCTCGGCGGAAAGCGCGGTCAAAAAGTCCTGTAAGGACTTTTTGACAAGCTGAGGTTCTTTGACTTATGCTGTGAAAGCTATATGCAGAAACCGTCAGCCGACTTCTACTATGCCTCCGTCCTTGACCGTCACGGTCATGCCGGTTTTCACGTATTCAAGGAACTCATCACCGAGGTTATCCACAACGGGCATTTTGGTATCCGTCCACACATCGCCGAGGATCGCACCGGAAGCGGCAAGAGAATCGATAGGCATGGAGAAGAGCATACACGCCGGAGCCTGTCCGACAGAGCAGGCGGTAAAGAGAACCATGCCGCCGGTGGTGGAGCCGATAGTCTGCGGCAGGCACAGCGCCTTGCCTTTCATGGGCTGCTTATGTATCTCCGGATTATTCTGATCACCGCATTTGACCTTTTTATCCCCGAACATCAGCGCCATCTGAAAGCTGGCAAGGGTATTGAAGCCCTGATGGCTCACGAGAGCCTCTGCGGTGCAGGTGCCGGGAACGATGACGCGGCCTTTGAATTCTTTCATTTATTTGCCCTCCTTGCCCGTGATGATATCGAGAATTTCGTCTTCTCTGTAAAATCTTGCGCTGGTATAGGTGCGCAGCTTGTTGGAGCAGGTGATGACCGCCTTTTTCTTGCAAAGAGGATTATTCATATACATAAGCGGGCAGATATAGCTCACGATTATGCCGTAGCTCTTGAGCATATAGGCGTACTTGCCCTTTTCAAGCTCCTTTATGACCGCAGGTGAGGCGGTAAACACGGTGGGAACGGTGACCCTGGAGAGGCCGTTTTCGGCAAGATTTCTGCCGATATTCTCCGCCCAGTCCTCCATCTGTCTGAGGGTAAGGTGCGGGCAGCCGATGAAGCACAGCTCAGGCTTTGCATCCTTATCTTTCCAGATAACGGGATAGCTTGCCTGTACGCGCTCAAGCTCAGCGTCGTCGATAACGTAGAGCTGTGCGCCCTCCTTGATGAGCGCCTCGCCCTGCTCCTTCGCCTCGGGAGTAAGGTTTGCGATATGGTACAGACCAACCGCGCCGTTGGAGGCCGTCGCCGCACCGAAGTCTTTAAGATATACGCAGTTTTCGTCATTAAGCTCCGTACCGAGCCACTGCTCCATTCCCTTGACGTACGGCACTTCTTCCATGACCTTCATGCCGATGGCCGAACCGAGCAGCTGCGCCTCTGGCTTCTTGGTGCACCTGACCTCTACGACCCAAGTCGCCTTGCGACCCTCATCGGTGAGCAGACCAAATTCCGGAACAAACCCGGCAATGGAACCGAAAAGCTCAATAATGCCGGAATTGCGGTTGCAGCGCGCACCGAGAACGGAGTTTGCGTAAACCACTGCGGAGGACTCCGCCCAGCTGAGTATTTCACCCTTTGCGGGCTTGTTGCCCATCTGATCGACATAGCATGTGCAGGAATACGCATCCTCGTCGGTTATGCCGAGCTTGACGAGCTGCTTTTCGAAGCGCTCCTGCTGGGTATACATTATCTTCTTGAAGACAAAATCGTCCAGAAGCGTGGAGGGGACATTTTTGTCCATAGGTCTTGGGTCGGCGGTAAATTTCTGACCGTCCGTAAGTCCGGCGTCGATCAGCTGATCAAAAAGGTCAAGCACGGGCTTGAGCGCGGCAAGGCCGTATGAGATGACGGTATGGCCGTACTTGCTTGTGACGGGCACCATACGTTCCGCACCGAAAGTGTCGCCGTACATCACCAATGTTTTCATTACCTTCGCCATTACCTCGCCCTTGGAGCCGTCCAGCAAGGCCTGCTGTTCGCTTGTAAGCTTCAAAAAACCACTTCCTTAATTTTATTATACGGGGATTTTGCTTGTGGATATTTTATCATTCTTTGCCTTCAAAGTCAATGCGTGCGGCACTAATGCAAAACTCAGCTTGTCGAAGAAATCCTGCAGGAACTTTTTTGACAGACAGAAAACAAAGTATTGCATTTAATCCGATAATCGTATATCATATTTTTTCGTCATACAATTTCAGCTTTCATTATAATTCATAATATTGCTTAAGCAAAGGGAGCAAAATGAAAAAGAACTATAAAAGGACGCTTATCGCCTGCTACATCGGGTTTATAACGCAGGCCATATCCGCAAACTTTACCCCTCTCCTGTTTCTGAGATTTCATAACGATTATTCGATCTCATGGAGCCGCATAGCGCTTATTTCAACGGTCTTTTATTTTTCCCAGCTTCTTATAGACCTTTTCTGTGCAAAATTTGTTGACCGGATCGGGTACCGCAAAGCGGCGATAGCTTCCCAGATCGCCTCCGTTATCGGCCTTGCCGGGCTTGCCTTCCTGCCCGGCCTGTTTCCTTCGCCCTACGCGGGCATCGTCGTTTCGGTCATCGTCTACGCGATAGGCAGCGGGCTGAGTGAAGTATTGGTAAGTCCGATAGTTGAGGCGTGTCCGTTCGACAACAAGGAGAGCGCAATGGCGCTTCTGCACTCCTTCTATTGTTGGGGCAGCGTCGGCGTTATATTGCTGTCAACCGTTTTCTTTGCCGCCTTCGGGACGGAGCACTGGCGTTTCCTCGCCTGCCTGTGGGCGCTTATCCCTCTATATAATATCTACAATTTTGCCGTCTGCCCTATCGAGCATCTCACGGAAGACGGGCAGGGGCTTGGCATTATCGAGCTTGTGAAAATGCCCATGTTCGCCGTGGCCTGCATACTTATGATATGCGCGGGCGCAAGCGAGCTTGCGATGGCGCAGTGGGCCTCGGCATATGTTGAGTCCGCCCTCGGCTTTCCCAAGAGCGTCGGCGATATTTTAGGTCCCTGCCTTTTTGCCGCCGCAATGGGAGTGTCCCGCACGTTTTACGGAAAACACGGGCATAGGATCGATCTGTTCACGTTCATGACCGTATCGGGGGCTTCCTGCGTCGCGTGCTATCTGCTTGCTTCTCTTTCCGAAAACCCTGTATTCGGGCTTATAGGATGCGTTGTCTGCGGCTTCACCGTGGCGATAATGTGGCCTGGCGTAATAAGCATCTCCTCAAAGGCTATTCCGCTCGGCGGCACGGCGATGTTTGCGCTTCTCGCGGTTTTCGGCGATCTCGGCGGTTCGATAGGTCCCGCGATCGTTGGCTTCGCCGCGCAGAGCTTCGGGGATGACCTCAGGCTCGGTATGCTTGCGGGCTGCATCTTCCCGCTGATCCTCGTGATCTCGATACTGGCTATGAAGAAAATGAGCGAAAAAAGATAAATTATATCCTCCCGCGCAAAATCAGCGCACGGGAGGATTTTTTATAAACAGTCCATCTCTATTGCAGAAGAAGTATATCTTATCCGTCATTCTCCTCGGCAGTCTCACTCCGGCCTTTTCTTCCGGATAAAGCTTGACTATATGCACACTCCTGCAGGATACCGCCGCTATGAACGAGATGAAATGCTCCCGCGTCATTGGGTGCCCGGAGCATACATAGTATTCGTCCTCAACATTTTCAATGCGCACATCATGCCCGCCGCCGGCCTCCTCCGCTTCAAGCGGCGGCAGAACTACACCATGGCAGCTCACAACACTTTCGCCGACACTTGAAACTATATTTCCGCACACGGGGCAGACATAAAATTTCACCTTTGACATATCAGCGCAGATGTTGGTATTGCTGACGGAATTTCCCGACAGCAGTTCCGGCACAGACACGCCGAGTGTTCCCGCCAGCGGCTCAAGCAGAGTTATATCCGGATATCCTCTTCCTGTTTCCCATTTTGAAACCGCCTTATCGCTGACACCCAGCTTTTCCGCAAGTTCATACTGCGTCATGCGCCTCTTCTCTCTGAGCGCCTTTATCGCCGCACCCGTTATATATTGATCCATATTTTTTCTCCTCACTATATTTCAATCAGCTGCTTGATAAGGTGATCATAGCGCTCTTTTGCAGTTTCGTCCACCTACTTACGGTAGAGTCGGAAAACAGTGGTTTTTTGCACGCTTTCATGATACACTATCCAAAACCGCTGTAATTGATCTGCATCGCTCAAAAAGGAGGTATCCGCAATGGCAGAAAAGATTTTTGCAGGATTGAACGGCAAGATCGACTCCGACGAGGTTCGCCGCGACTTTGAAAACAGCACAAAGCTTGATACAGTTTATGTAGGAAAGCTCGGTGTATTTTTCCGCGAGGGCTTTAAGACAAGGTATATGGACTACACGCTTGTAGAGCGTGTGTTCATCCGCGTACAGGAGGTAAATCTCAAAACCTGCTGCGGCGGCAGCAGTACGGTTTATTTCAAGCTCGTCTTTGTTTCGGGCGGAAGGGAGGCTGCCTGCGCGCTGTCCGAAAACGAATCGGCAATGAAGCAGGCGCTTGAGCTGATCGGCAAACGTGCGCCCTCCGTCGCAACAGGCTACGTCAAGTGACGCAAAGAACACAAAACGGCCTTTATGTATATAATAAACCGACTACGGCAGCATCAGCAAGAGCGATGCTGCCAATAAATTTTATATGAAGGTGCTGTTTTTATGCTTGACGCTCTGAGAGCCGCCTCTGTAGGTACTCTTTTCATTTTTCTGATGACTACACTCGGCTCTTCCGCCGTTTTCATACTGCCCGCACGTTCCAAAGCGGCGGCTTCTCCCGTGCTTTACGGCTTTTCCGCCGGTGTCATGCTTGCCGCCTCCATCTGGAGTCTTATCATACCATCCGTTGAGATGCTGGGCGATTCCGCGCTCCCCGGCTGGCTGGCGGCGTCGCTCGGCGTTGCGGCAGGCGCCGTTTTTATTCTTCTGCTTGAGGCCGTGCCGTGCATCACGTCGATCACCGGCTGTCACAGCACTTCTCTGCTCTTTGCCGCTGTAACGCTGCACAATATTCCGGAGGGCATGGCCGTTGGGCTTGCGTTCGCCCTCGCATCCGGCGAAGGCAGTTACGCGGCGGCCGCCGCTCTCGCGCTCGGCATCGGCATACAGAACATACCGGAAGGAGCCGCAGTTTCTCTGCCGCTGCGCGTTCAGGGCTTTTCCAAAGGGAGAGGCTTTGCTTTGGGCGTTCTCTCAGGCGCCGTTGAGCCGGTGTTCGGGCTTCTGGCGGTGCTTGCCGCGGCTCTCACTGCGCCCGTTATGCCATGGCTGATGTGCTTTGCTGCAGGCGCGATGCTTTTTGTCTCCGCCGATGAGCTTCTTCCGCTTGCCTCCGGGAAAAAGGGAAGCTGTGCGTTCATCTTCGGGTTTGTATGCATGATGCTGCTTGACATCGCGCTCTCCTGATTTCTTAGTATAAATTGACTTTTCCGCCCGCAGATGTTAGATTATTCCTACCGCAGGAAGAAAACACATTTCGGAGGGAATTGCGATGTTTACATTCAACCACTTTAATTTCAATGTTCTTGACCTTGAAAGAAGTCTTGATTTCTATGACAAGGCACTCGGGCTGAAGCCTGTCAGAGAGACTGTGCGTGACGGCTATAAGCTCGTCTTCCTTGGCGACGGGAAGAGCACTTTTACACTTGAGCTTACCTGCATCTATGACCGCAAACAGGCATACGACCTTGGCGAGGGCGAGTTTCATCTGGCGTTTGAGTCCGACAGCATCGCCGCGGATTATGCCCGCCATAAGGAGCTGGGCATAGTCTGTCAGGAGCAGAAGCCCGGTCACAGCTTCTATTTTATTGAAGACCCAGACGGCTATTGGATAGAGATAATCGAAAAAAAAGAGCGCCGCTGATATAAAGCATCCCCCGCAGATCGTAAATTTCTGCGGGGGATGCTCAGCTTTTCAAAAAACCAAGGTTCTTTGAAAAAACTCTGCGAGGCTTTTTTTGACAGCCTCTGCTTATGCGGTTTTATTTAAATTCCGTCATATTGCGACGGGGATCTTCATGTTAAATTCGTGATATTCATAATTTTCCACGCGGAAGCTGTCGCGTGTGAATTTATAGAAATCGTCAACGGCGGGGTCTATTATAAACCCCGGCGCTTTTTTCGGCTCTTTCTTTATCAACTCCTCAATAACCGGAACATGCCTGTCATAGATATGCGCGTCGGCTATGACATGTATAAGCTCGCCTGGTTCAAGACCCGCGATCTGCGCCATCATCATTGTCAGCACGGAATACTGCACCACATTCCAGTTGTTCGCGGCAAGAAAGTCCTGCGAACGCTGGTTGAGAATGGCGTTCAGGCGCTTGCCGGCAACATTGAAGGTCATAGAATACGCGCAGGGGTAGAGCGCCATCTCGCTGAGATCGGCAAAATTATATATGTTGGTCATTATGCGCCGTGAAGCCGGGTTATGCTTGAGATCCCATATGACCTTGTCCACCTGATCCATATCTCCCTCGGGATAATGGTGCTTCACGCCCAGCTGATATCCGTATGCCTTGCCGATAGAGCCGTTTTCATCGGCCCATGCGTCCCAGACGCGGGTCCTCAGGTCGTTTACGTTATTGCTTTTTGCCTGCCATATCCAAAGCAGCTCGTCTATCGCGGATTTCCAATATGTACGCCGGAGCGTCAGAAGCGGAAACTCCTCCGAAAGGTCATAGCGGTTCACTATGCCGAATTTTTTTATCGTATGGGCGGGCGTCCCATCCTCCCAACGGGGGCGTACCTCTCTGTCGGTATCCCATATGCCGTTTTCAAGGATATCCCTGCAATTGTGAATGAATATCTCGTCCGCTCTGCTCATTGCACGTACCTCCGCCGTTCCTGTTTCTTTTTATAATTATACATTCTCCGCCTTTTTCAGTCAACTCTACGGATATTCAAAAAAAATTTTAAAAAATTGAAAATATTCATCAAAAATGAATATTCGGTATTGACAATGCATAATTATTCGTGTATACTCAGGCACGTCAAGAGACATAGATGATTTGTTAAGAAAAAATATTCACATGAAGGAGATAAAAAAATGAAAAAGGCACTGTCTTTGATCCTTGCACTTGTAATGGTGTTTGCACTGTGCGCTGTCAGCGCATCCGCTGAAGGTGATACTCTTATCCTCGGCACCTCTGCCGACTACGCTCCCTTTGAGTTCATGTATGCCGACGATAACGGCGATATGGTTTACGGCGGTATTGACGTTGCCGTTGCAAAGTACATCGCAGAGGATATGGGTAAAGAGCTTCAGATAGAGAACATGAGCTTTGACTACCTGCTCACCTCCCTTGCAAAGGGCGACTATGACATCGTCATCGCCGCAATGGAAAGCACCGAAGAGCGTCAGAACGCCGCGGACTTCTCCGACCCCTACTACACCGATGTTCCTCCCATGATCCTTGTCAAGAAGGACGCCGCCGACAATTACAAGACCCTGGCTGATTTCAAGGGCAAATATGTAGGCGCCCAGACCGCAACCACCAAGCTTGACATCGTAAATGGCATTGAAGGCGCTACTCCCGTTGCTCTCGCCCTCGTTACCGACCTTGTAAACGAACTTGTATACGATAAGGTGGACGCTGTTGTTCTTGACGGCGCTGTCGCTCTCGAGTACGCTAAGACCAACCCCGATCTCGTTGTCGCCGAAGCTTCTTCCGAGCTTGGCGAAGCCGCCCCCTACTGCGTCGCAGTCGCAAAGGGCGACCCCAAGGGTCTTCTCCCCGCGATCAACGCCGCTATCGCAAAGATGACCGAGGAAAACGCCGTTGAGCAGTTTATCGCAGATGCAAGCGCACTTGTCGATTCCGGCGCAGCCGAGGAAGTTTCCGCAGACGCTCCCGAGGCATAAAGCATAATCCATACCGGCTTTGATCCGTATTTCACGCAATAGTGTAAGGTCTTTGAGGCTTTACACTATTGCGCCGCCTTGTCAATGGACCTCGGTGAGGTTTATGGGCAGGATTTCACAGCGTTTTTTCGACAGTCTGACGTAAGAAAGGACATTTTTATGTGGTTCAGTGAGCTTTTTAAAGGGATGTCTCCTGCATCTTTTTTCAACTTCTCTTTTCTGCCCAAATATGGGGCATATTTCCTGCAGGGACTCGGCTATACCCTTCTTCTTGCCGTGGTTTCCGTTCTGCTTGCGGTCATACCGGCTCTCATGCTGGCAATAATGCGGCTGAGCAAAAACAAGCTCGTCAAGGGCATAGCGGGCGCATACATAGCGGCATTCCGCTCCACGCCGCTGCTTGTCCAGCTGAGTATTATTTATTTCGGGCTTTTCGGCGCCATCACCATTCCGAGAGTGACCGTATTCGGCTTTCTTGACATAAGCCGCTTTATTCCCGGCGTTGTGGCTCTTGCGCTCAACAGCTCCGCCTACGTTGCGGAAATATTCCGCGCCGGTATTCTGGCAGTAGACGTCGGTCAGACGGAAGCGGCAAGGTCGCTCGGGCTCAACGGCTTTCAGTCGATGCGGCTCATCGTTCTGCCGCAGGCGATAAAGAACGTGCTGCCGGCTCTTGCAAACGAGATAGTGACGATGGTCAAGGAATCATCTATCTGCATGATGCTCGGCATGAGTGAGCTTATGTTTGTTGCAAAAAACGTGGCCTCGACCACTTATATCTCGATTGCCCCCTATGTCGTAGCCGCGATCATTTATTTCTGCATAAACTACCCTGCGTCCAAGGCAATAGAAGCCATCGAAAGGAGAATGCGCCGTGGAGACAAAGTCTGATATTCTCATAAGCGTCAAGGATCTGGTGAAAGAGTACAACGACGGTAAGGTCAAGGCTCTCAATCACTGCAATATGGATGTGAGAAAGGGCGAGGTCGTTGCGATCATCGGTCCCTCCGGCTCCGGAAAATCCACGATGCTGCGCTCTCTCAACATGCTTGAAACGCCTACATCCGGTCATATCTATTTCGGTGGGGTCGATCTCAACAGCAAGGATGTCGATATAAATCTGCATCGTCAGAAGATGGGCATGGTGTTCCAGCACTTCAACCTTTTCCCGCACCTTACGGTGAAAAAGAACATTACCCTCGCCCCCGTTCAGCTCAAGCTGAAAACACAGGCGGAAGCTGACAAAAAAGCGGACGAGCTTCTTGCGCGTGTGGGGCTTTCGGATAAGGCGAACGAGTATCCGGCCATGCTCTCCGGCGGTCAGAAGCAGCGTATAGCAATAGTACGCGCACTGGCGATGGAGCCTGAAGTGATGCTTTTTGACGAGCCTACCTCCGCACTCGATCCTGAAATGGTCGGCGAAGTGCTGGACGTCATGAAGGAGCTTGCACGCGGCGGCATGACCATGGTCGTTGTGACACATGAAATGGGCTTTGCCCGCGAGGTCGGAAACCGCGTCCTGTTCATGGCAGACGGCAGTATTCTTGAGGAGGGTACGCCGCATGAGATTTTTGACGAGCCGAAAAACCCCAGACTGATAGACTTTCTTGCAAAGGTGCTTTAAACTTAAGCATCCAACCCGTTTCTAATATGTTTCCCCATGCGCCCGATTTTTTTGCGGCAGGCGCATGGGGATCTTTTTTCCGTTTCCGGTCAGGTAATTAGCACTCTTATTGCAAGAGTGCTAATATTCACATTCTGTTCATATATTCTGCTATATTTATTAATATTTGTGCAGTATCTTATATACAAGATGAAACGAAAGAAATAGAAGTTTTGTCGAAATGATGTGTTAATAAATTTGGAGGTATATATTATGTTTGAACTTATTCCTTTTGACCGTACTTTCCGCCGTATGGCTAACTTTGACCCGTTCCGCGATATGGACGCACTTGAGCACAGTATAATGAACAGCGGCAGCGTACTTTCCTCCTTCCGCACCGATGTACGCGACACGGGTGATGCGTTTATCCTTGAATCCGAGCTTCCCGGCTTCAAAAAAGAGGATATAAACATCAACATTGAGAACGACTGTCTCACTATCAGCGCAGAGCGCAAGCTCAACGAGGAGGACAGCAAGTCCGGCTTTGTAAAGCGTGAGCGTTATTACGGCTCTTTCAGCCGCAGCTTTGATGTGACCGGCATCGACACAGATAAGATCGACGCCAAGTATGAGGGCGGCGTTCTGACACTTACTCTGCCGAAGAAGGTCGAAACGGCTCCGGCAAGCCGCAGACTTGAGATCAAATAAGCTTTTTGATTTATCAAAGAGTATCAATGAGTTCCTTTGACAAGCGAACGGATCGGTATTCCCGGTTCGTTCGCTTTTTATGTTTATGCGGCGCGCAGCACATAACTTTTTTGCAAAAATTTCAGAAAAGCTGTTGACATTTTTCTTTTCAAGGAGTATATATTACTTGAACAATTGAATGATTGCTCAATCATCGTAAGGAGGACTTGAGAATGAAGAAGAAATACAAGATCGACGTGGACTGCGCGAACTGCGCGGCAAAGATGGAAGAGGCCGCAAAAACCGTTGACGGCGTTGTAAATGCGGTAGTCAATTTCATGGCGCTCAATATGACAGTAGAATTTGCACAGGACGCCGACGCTGACAGCGTTATGCGTGAAGTGCTGAAAAGGTGCAAAAAGGTAGAAAGCGACTGCGAAATATTTCTTTGATAAAACACGATCGCATAATCATAATATATAATTTTTTCACGCGGGGAGAATGTACAAATGAACCGTAAGCAAAAAATAAATCTGATACGCATCATCGCCTCGGCACTTATACTTATCGCAGCAGCCGCATTTCATGTTGAGGGCTATCCGGCAATCATCATGTACGCCGCAGCATATCTGATAATCGGATATGATACCGTCATCCGCGCCGTCAAAGGCATAATAAATCTCCAGCCGTTTGACGAGTGCTTTCTGATGGCGGTTGCAACAGTCGGCGCGGCGGCGCTGGGCGACTATAAAGAAAGCGTCGCCGTTATGCTCTTTTATCAGATAGGTGAATTTTTCGAGCATGCCGCAGTAGGCAAAAGCCGCAGGAATATCAGCGCACTCATGGATATCCGCCCCGACTACGCCAATGTATACAACGAAAGCGGCGAGCTTGTGCGCATTGACCCCGACGACGTGGAAATAGGCACGGAAATCGTTGTAAAGCCCGGTGAAAAGGTTCCTATCGACGGCGTTGTTACGGAAGGCAAAAGCACGCTTGATACGGTCGCTCTCACAGGTGAGAGCGTTCCGAGAGGCGCGGATGTCGGCGACGAGGTATTGAGCGGATGTGTCAATATGACTGGTCTTCTGAAGATCCGTACCATGCGCCCGTTCGGCGAATCCACCGCGTCCAAGATCCTTGACCTTGTAGAAAACGCAAGCTCAAGCAAGTCCAAGAGTGAAGACTTTATCGCAAAATTTGCGCGTGTCTATACCCCTGCCGTGTGCTTTGCCGCGCTTGCACTCGCTATTATCCCGCCCGTTATTTCGCTTATCGGCGGCGGCGACGGAAATTGGAGCGAATGGGTATACAGGGCGCTGACGTTTCTTGTAATCAGCTGTCCGTGCGCGCTTGTTATAAGCATCCCGCTCAGCTTTTTTGCGGGACTCGGCGGAGCAAGCAGCGCGGGTGTGCTGATAAAAGGTTCCAACTATATGGAGACGCTCTCCAAGGTCACAAGCGTTGTATTTGATAAAACCGGCACAATGACAAAGGGTGTGTTTGAGGTCACTGAAATCAGTCCTGCCGGCATTGACAAGGACGCACTTCTTGAATATGCCGCGCTTGCGGAAACGTTTTCAACGCATCCGATCGGCAAGAGCATCATCCGCGCCTACGGCAAAACGCCCGACCCCGAGCAGGTCAGCGGCGTTGAAGAGATAAGCGGCTGCGGCGTGACGGCAAAGATAAACGGGAAAACCGTCGCGGTGGGAAACCACAGGCTTATGGAACGGCTGGGTGTGGAATATACAGCCTGCAAAAAGGTCGGCACGGTGGTATATGCTGCGCTTGACGGTATATACTGCGGGTATATACTCATATCCGATATTATAAAGCCCGAAGCCAAGGACGCGATCGCGCTGCTCAAAAAGCGCAGGGTCAAAAACATCGTCATGCTTACCGGCGACAATGAGAGCGCCGCGGAGGATACGGCGAAAAAGCTTGGCATAGAGCGTTATTACAGCCGTCTTCTCCCGGAGGATAAGGTCTCGCGTGTGGAGGAGCTGCTTGCTGCAAAGGACAAGGGCGAAATGCTCGCCTTCGTGGGCGACGGTATAAACGACGCACCCGTACTTGCCCGCGCCGACGTGGGCATCGCCATGGGCGCTATGGGAAGCGACGCCGCGATTGAGGCGGCTGATGTGGTGCTTATGGACGACGACCCGCGGAAGATCGCAAAGGCGATCGGCATCGCGTCAAAATGCATGCGCATTGTTTATCAGAACATCGTTATTGCGATAGCCGTCAAGTTCATATGTCTCGCGCTTGGCGCTCTCGGCTATGCGGGAATGTGGGCGGCCATATTTGCGGACGTCGGCGTTATGGTAATCTGCGTACTGAACGCCGTAAGAGTACTTGACGTATCAAGAGTATAACGGAGAAAAAATGTTGACTGAAAACAAGGAAATTGACTGCTGTGAAAGCACTGAGATACACCGCGACAGGCTGAAGGAAGTGGCTGAAAAAATGCCCGCTGAGGAGCTGCTTTACGATCTGGCGGAGCTTTTCAAGGTGTTCGGCGATTCAACGCGTATGCGTATCCTGTTTGTTCTCTTTGAATCGGAGGTCTGCGTGTGCGATCTGGCAGAGGCGCTCAACATGACGGTTTCCGCCATATCCCATCAGCTTAAAATACTGAAAACAAACAAGCTCATAAAAAGCCGCCGCGATGGAAAATCTGTATTCTACTCTCTTGCTGACGATCATGTCCGCTCGATAGTAAGCCAAGGCATGGAGCATATATGTGAATAATACAAAAGCACGGCAGCGGAATTTGAACCGCTGCCGTGTTTTTGAGGCTGTCAAAGAACCTCAATGAGGTTCTTTGACAAAAAAACTGCACTGCGCTCTGCGCCTCGGTTGTTCGCCATAGGCGAACAATTCGACGCTCGCTGCGTGAGAAGAGTTTTTTCCGACGTACATGCCGCCGGAAAAAACGATCAAATCTATTTTTTGCCTGCGGGCAAAAAACTCTGCGAGGCTTTTTTGACAAACCGAAAAGCACGGCAGCGGAATTTGAACCGCTGCCGTGCTTTTCTTATATTCGTATTTTGACTTTGCAGGCGTTATTCGCCCTCCTGCGGCGCGTCAACCAGCACCCACGAGGTATTCTCCGGCAGATTGCTTATTACCACAGGCACAAGCCTGTCCTGCGCTTTGCCGAACTGCACCTTGCTTTTTATATCCTCAAGATTGTAGGGATAGGCAAATTTATCCGTGCTGACATAAACCCTGTCATAGAGCTTCATGAAAAGCGCCGCGTCCTGCCCGTAGGTATTCGTCTTTGCAAGCGCCTCATAGTCGTTGATATAGATCGACAGCAGCCCTGCTCTGTCCCTCAGCGCGTTTGCCACGCTTATGGCAAAGCCGCTTACCGCCGAATATGGCTTGGGCGCTGTGGAAAGCTCACGCGTATATAGCAGCTCTACCCCCGCGTCCAGCACGGGATGCGCCACATCCGCAAGAACGACCTCGTCAAAGCCCATATCAAAAAGCTCCTGTGCAAGCTCCGCTATATAGTTTCTCACGGTCTGACTGTACGGATCGAGCCATGTGCCGTACCCGTCTATATAGTTTGCCCCGTTGTCCGCACGGCGAAGCGCAACGGATGTGCTTCTGGCGGTGAACATCGCGTCAAGGCAGCAGCTTATCTGCGCAACAAGATAGATATCGTCGCTTTTGAGCTGTGCAATAAATTCCGGCATCTGATCGGTGATCTCTGTCGGAGTGGACAGGCCGTAGCTTGACGCGACCTGCGCGGCGGAGTTCCACATCAGAAGCCCGCTTCTCGGCTTCATCTCAAGCACAAGCGCGTTGCCGCTTTTCAGGCGGTTGGCATACTCCATAAGCTTGTCGTGATTTATATTCTCTGACGGCACAAATATCGCCCTCATCTCCGGGACGTTTTTGCCCGCAGTCGCTTTGATGTAGGAGTAATCCGGTTCGTCATACACAACATCAACCTCCACCGGATCGAACACCTTTACCTCATGCCCCGATTCGTCAATGACCGTCTCGCCCTTAGTGAGAATAGGCAGTTCAACATTTACGCCGTCCTTTGTGATAACGGCATACTTCTGCATACCGTAAAACAGCACAACTATCAGCGTAATAACGCCGACGGCTATGGCTGTAGGCACAAGGGCATAATTTCTCTTTTTTCTTCTGCCTTTGTAAAATTCGCTCTGTCTTGCCAATTCCGTTTCCTCCGGATCAAAGAGTTCTTGACGGTATCAGTCCTCTATCTTGCCTATACGGCGGATATGACGCGGATCGTTTGAAAACGGCGTGTCAAGAAAAGTGTCCACTATTTTAAGCGCAAGCCCCTCGCCGAGCACCCTTGCACCCATAGCAAGGATGTTCGCATCATTATGCTGCCGCGTCGCCTCGGCGGAAAAGCAGTCCGAACATAAGGCGGCTCTTATTCCCTTTACCTTATTCGCGGTTATTGATATCCCTATCCCGGTGCCGCAGATGAGGATGCCGCGCTCGCACTCCCCGTCCGCAACGACGTGTGCCACCGGTTTTGCTATATCGGGATAATCACAGCTTGCATCGGAAAAGCAGCCGAAGTCCTTATATTCAAGCCCGCGTTTTTTAAGATGTTCCATAACGGCGCATTTAAGCGCATATCCGCCGTGGTCACTGCCAATTGCTATCATTTTCCGTCTCCTTGCAGAATCAAAAAATTTATATTTCGCATTATAATACATATATATGAATAATTCAAGGCGGCGAAGGCTTTTGCTTCGCCGCCCTCAAATTGTCAAGGAGCAAGTTCCTTTGACAAAAAGGCTGCACTGCGCTCCGTGCGCTCTGATATGCAATCAGAATAACATGCCCAGCTTTTTTGCTTCAAAGGTCAGCTCGTCCCGGAAATCGGGATGTGCTATTGAGATAAGCGCCTTCACCCGTTCGCTTATGGGACGTCCTCTGAGCTTTGCAATACCGTATTCAGTCACGATACAGTCCACATCGTTCTTGCTGGTAGTGCACACCGCGCCGTGAGTGAGCGTGGGACAGATCTTACTGTGAAGCTCCCCCTTGACATTGACCGTAGAGGCAAATGCGATAAAGCTCTTGCCGCCCTTGGACTGACACGCGCCGCGCACATAATCGACCTGTCCACCGGTGCCGGAAAGTATGCGCGATCCGACCGTCTCCGCGCAGACCTGTCCCCAGAGGTCAACCTCAACTGCGGCATTGACGGAGATCATATTGTCGTTCTGTGCAATGACATACGGGTCGTTCACATAGGAAACAGGAAGAATAACAAAGGACGGATTATCGTCTATATAATCATATATGCGCTTTGAACCGTAGGCAAAGGTCGTGACCGTTTTGCCGGGGTAGAGCGTTTTTTTGCTGTTATTTACCGTGCCGCACTCAATAAGCTCCACCATGGAGTCGGTGAACATCTCCGTATGTATACCCAGATCGTGCTTTGTTTTAAGGGCAAGTCCCGTCGCATCCGGGATCGACCCAATGCCGAGCTGTATGCAGGCGCCGTCCGGTATCTGTTCGGCAATGAGATTGCCGATGGTGATGCTCACATCGTCAAGCTTAGTCTCCGGGAGGACGGGCAGCTCATGCGAGTCCTCAACCACCGCTGCGACCTGAGAAATATGCACCTGCAAGCCGCAGACCGCACGCGGCTGCTTATCGTTTACGGCGACAAACACCCGCTTGGCATTTTTTATGTTTCCCTCGCTGTTCGATCCGACCGTACCAAGGCTGAAATAGCCGTGCTTGTCCATGGGAGAAACCTCTATAAAAACAGCGTCATAATCATAATTGCGCATATGCGTAGGCATATCGCGGTAATAGGAGTTGATATAATCGCATCTGCCGGCGGCAACGGCCTTTCTGGAAGCGGCGGAGGCAAACCATGTTACGCCGTTCACCTTTCCGTCCAGCGCAGGATCGGAATAGAACCTGAACGGATATATATCAAGCATCATATGCACCTTTACACCGGATATCTCCCCGGCGTAAGCGCGATCTTCCAGCGCCTTTATGAGACACGGCGGCTGTGCGCAGCCGGAATCGGTAAAAATCGTCCAGCCGCTTTCCACCATTTTTGCGGCGTCCGCAGCGCTCATAAGCTTTTCGTTATAGAGTCTCTGATAATCAGGCATTTCTTTCTGTCCTTCCTCTGTTGCTGTTTTATCCGACGCCATGTCAGCCGTCGGTTTCATCAAAAAAGCAGAAAACACGCTCTCCCGGCATGACATATCCAAGGCGATTACGCGCAAGCTTTTCAAGAAGCTCGCCGCTTTCGGCGCTTGCGAGCTTAGCGCGCAGCTCTGAATTTTCCGCTTCAAGCATCTCAAGAGAGCGCTCCATTCCCGCCGCAGCCTGCCCGGCATATTCTATCCCCGAATAGGAATTGAACAGTGAACACAAAGAATACAAAAGCAGTGCTACCGCAACTATACGTATCAGCAAAAAACGACTGCGCATCTCTTAAATCCTTTTCTTAATAATATAACATTCCGAAAATTTTTTAAAGATTTTTTTTACTAAATTTGCAATATCGGAAATATGTTTTCCAAGCGCTCTGCCGCCACGGCTAAGGAGGCTGAAAGCCCTGTCAAACGCGGCAAAAAACACATCGCTCAATGTATAAAGATAGGCTAGGAAGCCTGCAAGCGCAGCTGCAAGCTCCCACAGTCCGAGGCGTCCGTTCCCTGCGCTCATGGCAAAGAGAAACAGCAGCACGGCGGAAAGCAGCGCAAAGACAAAATCCGTCCCGACCTTTATAAATGCTGCGCAGCGGTATCTGAGCGGGCGGAGAATATCATAGCATATCCCGATCACCGCCCCGAGAGCAAAGGCCATGGCAAGCAGGAACGCCTGATCTTTTACAAAAGTGTTCATTCAGCCGAACAGCCTCTGCCAGAGCGTCGCTGCGGGCGATGCGTCGGAATATGTAAGCTCGCATATCTTTCCCTCCAGCTCCAAAAGTCCTATCTCAAGGTCTATCCGGCCGATGTGCAGTTCCTCACCCTGTATCGCAAGCTGCCCCATTGATGTTTTGAGCAGGATAGTGTTTTCATTGAAGCCGGAAACATCCGTAACGCCGTTAAGGCTCATTTTTCTGCGGTTTTCTATATTGACGCAATGTGTAGCCGCCTGTGCAAGCTCTTTTTCATTCATAAAATCACCTCCTGCAATTTATATGCGGTAGATGCATTTTTTATGACAAAAAGTAGGGAAAACCCGACACACTTATAAGTGCATCGGGTTTTCAGTTTCTGTAAAGCTCCGTCAGAGTCTTTCTTTCTTCTCAATATCAAGGAAGTATTTATATGTATCCACCGTCAGTTCGCCGCATGCCGCCTCGTCGCAGGCGATTATGGCCGCCTTATGGAGCTGCAATGCGCTGCACGTCCATTTATGGCTCACGCCGCCCTCGACCGTGGCGGCAAGCGCTCTTGCTTTGTTGTGTCCGTTTATAAGGACAAGAACCTCTTTTGAATCGGTAACGGTCCCCACGCCGACGCTCAGCGCCTGTGCCGGTACCTTTTCAGGATCATTGCCGAAGAAACGCCCGTTGACGATGCGTGTATCGCTCGTAAGATCACGCACACCGGTGCGTGAAGCGAGAGATGTAAACGGCTCATTGAAGGCAATATGCCCGTCCACACCGATGCCGCCCATAAAAAGGTCTATCCCGCCATAAGCCGCTATCTTTTTCTCGTAATCGGCACATTCCTTTTCGGGGTCGTCCGTCATTCCGTTGAGAATATTGATATTTTCGCTCTTCATATCCACAAGGTGGTCAAAGAAATTGTCGTGCATGAAGTACCAATAGCTCTGGTCATGCTCATGGGGAAGACCGAGATACTCGTCCATATTGAACGTTACAACATTCGCAAAGGACAGTTCACCCGCCTGATTCTGCTTTGCAAGCTCTTTATATACGCCTATCGGAGATGAGCCTGTCGGCAGGCCGAGGACAAAGGGTCTTCCGGCCTCGGAGCCGTTATTATGCTCCCTGATCTTTGCGGCAATATAGTCCGCCGCCCACTTGCACATTTTGTCATAATTTTCCTGAATTACTACACGCATCGTTTACCTGCTTTCTGCGGCATATCGCCGCGGTTTTTTTCATTATTATTTTAAGGTACGCGCCTGCGCCGTCAAAGACCCGCACGGCTCAGGCGTGATACCGGAAGTTCACCGTTATTATAACATTTGACCTTTATACATTCAGAACAGCGTCAGTCAGTTTCCGTTCTGCCGTGTCTGCCGCACAGCCTGCACGCACTCGGCGTTGCGGCGCAGCCTCCGAGCGCGGTCTCTCTCAGCTCGGCCGGAAGCTTCCTGCCAACCTTATACATTGCGTCAAGCATCTCACTGAACGGGATGAGCTGTTCCACTCCGGCAAGGGCGATCTCCGCGGCAACAAGGGCATTGGCCGCACCCGACGCGTTCCTGCTTTGGCATGGGTACTCCACAAGGCCGCCGACCGGATCGCATACAAGGCCAAGCATATTCATAAGCACCGTGGATGCCGCATTTAGACACTGCTTCGGCGTACCGCCCATAAGCTCGACCGCCGCGCTTGCCGCCATCGCCGAGGCGACGCCGATTTCCGCCTGACAGCCGCCGACAGCCCCCGCGACCGTTGCGTTGCGCATGGCAAGGTAGCCGATGGCGCCGGCATTGAAAAGCGCGGCAATCACCTGCTCATCCGTAAAACCGTATTCATCCTGCATGGCAAGCAGCAGCCCCGGCACGACGCCCGAAGAGCCTGCCGTCGGCGCGGCAACGATAAGCCCCATAGACGCATTCACCTCAAGTACGCCCATTGCATAGCATATCGCCCGTTCAAGAACCCCGCCGCAAAGGCCTCCGTTTTTTATCCTCCCGTTGAGCTTTGCCGCTTCTCCGCCGATCAGCCCGCCCATTGACTTTCTCGGACTTGCAACCGACTCCTGCACGGAGCGGCGCATTATTTCAAGCGCTCTTCTCATACGTTCAACAGCGTCGCTTTCGGAACATTCCGTCTCGTCACATTCACGCCTGAGCATCACTGCCGAGATATTCATATCCTGTTCGCCGCATATCGCAAGCAGCTCTTCCGAATTTTTGAAGTCCATAACCCGCACCTCATCAATACCATTGACTTATCAATGCACTTGTCCCGATCAGCTTTCGGTATTCGCCTGCACGATCATCACATCATAGACAAAGCTGTTTTTGAAAAGATCCTCCGTAATGCCGTCAGGCAATATCCCGTCCGACTCGACTATGCTGTAAGCAATGCTTCCCTTGCTCTCCCTGAAAAGGCGCATGAAAGCGATGTTGACATTCCTGTCGCAGAGACATTTTGAGATATGCGCGACAAGCCCCGGACGATCCCTGTGGATGACTATTACGGCGCTGTATTCGCCGCTGTAATCCACCTCAACGCCGTTTATGCGCGTTATGCGTATCTTCCCGCCGCCTATCGACTCCCCCCTCACGGTAAGGACGCGTCCGGAATCGTTCTCCATACGTATATCCACCGTGTTCGGATAGATTTCCGTCTCGTCCGGATCCGGCGTGAAGCTGTATTCAAGCCCCGCTTCGCGGGCAAGAGTATACGAATCACGTATTCTTCTGTCATCCTGTTTAAAGCCGAGTATACCGCCGAGCAAAGCCCTGTCCGTGCCGTGGCCGGAATAGGTCTCCGCGAAGGAGCCGTACAGGGTAAAATCCGCCCGAACAAGCTTTCCGCCTATCATCTTCCGCGCAAGATATGCAATTTTTGCCGCTCCTGCGGTATGCGAGCTGGACGGGCCGATCATATTCGGGCCAAGCACGTCAAAGACGCTGATAAAAGCCATAAGCACCTCCGGCTTTTCATATCACAGCGCCGCGCAAATTGCCCGCAGCGCTGTGATAACTATATACTATCCCGCCCGAATGGTCAACCAAAATGTTTTTTCGGCATCCGGGGGTCAAAAATATCCACAATTCCGTCTGTGGAAATTGTGGATATCATATAGGAGATGACACGCACCCGCTGCTGTGTAAGGAGTGAAAGTGTGAGTGTTTTCAGGGTGCGTGCCGAGGGTCATTCTGTAAAGACCTTTTCGGAAAGCTCCGTCAGCAGGCGTTCTGCCTTGTCGGTGTTAAAAATTCCGCAGACGCACGGCTCAGCAAGCTTCTGAGCGGCTTTCCTGGGGGTAATGATGCCCTTGCGGATGTCGGCGATCATCTTTTTGACGAGATTTACGGAGATCATGGCGTGGCCGCACATGGTCGTTATCTCGAGGATCTCTTCCGGCGGAAGCTTCGAGGTGTCACCCCACGTGCCGAGTGTGATATCAACGGAGTGGCGCTGGATACCGGCTTTCTTTGCACAGCAGTCAACATCGTCTACAAGACCGGATACTACTACGGAATAGCCGTAATCGGCTTCCTTGAGCGCTTTCATGACCTCAATGAGGGTATCCCTGTCCTTGAAAACGGCGTGCATCATGGGGGCGTCGGGAGATATGTTCGCCTTTATCTCCTCGAAGGTATTGGTTGCAAGAGTACCCATTTTCATACCGCCCATGTTCACAGGATCAAACTTTATAAGCAGGTCCATGTACTTTCTGAACACTTCGACGCTGTTCTGGTTGTTGATGCCGCGGGCTGGCATTATGAGAACGACATAATCGTCATACTTACCGCTTTCGGTTTTTATTCTATGCAAGGTATGAGACATCAGACTTTGCCCTCCTTCACTCTGTCCTCATATCTGGGTCTGCCCAGGCCGAGATTTGTCTTTGCGGACGTGTGGTCAACATCATAGCCAAGCTCGTCAACGATCTTTCTGGCGGGAATTGTGTCGGTCTGTTCATCTACACGGCAGATAAGGCAAAGGCTGAACACGGTGGATACTTCCTTGGAAGCTTTCTCAAGAGCCTGAAGTACGGTCTTCACGTTCTCCATTTTGCAGCTGAACTCAACTATTGCGGACATGACCGACTCGCCCAGAACGCTGGGATCAAGCTTGCCGGTGGCTTTGTCCTGAATAAGAGGAGTGACAGGGTTGTTGACCTCGAACGCCTCAGCGTAGGGGGCGACAGCCATAGTTACCTTTTCAAGATCGGCAAAGGAGGAGCCGACACTCGGTCTGCCCATCTCAACGGCGAGAGAGATCATGTCAAGTCTGTGCACAACGCCGGTGACATCGTTGGTCTTGACCTCTTCGGTGCCGCGTCCCATATGCTTGAGGGCGGTGTTTTCATGCTTGCCGAATGGATCGCTGAACGCTTTTCTGTAAGCTCTGGGAACTTCCAGATGAACGTTGTAAAAAGCATCTCTGGGGCAGCCAGCCTGCCTTTTGCACACTCCGCACTCAACGCAGAGTTCCTGATCGATATCCATTACGCCGTTCTTTTCCATAATGGCATTGCGGGGGCAGTATGGCACACATTTTTTGCATTTGACGCATTTTTTTGTATCAATAAACATGTGGTTCCTCCAAAATTCAGACGCCGCAGAGTGCCTTTATTGTGGCATATCTTTCATCCGCGGTCTTTTGTATTTCACTGAGTTGTTCGTCGGAAAGGTTTTTAAATTTTCCGATTCCGGTCACAAATTCCTTTATGGAGATGGGCGAATTGTTTACGTAGCTGAGCTTATAGCCCTCGGACGTCTTCTCCCATACCGGGAACATATTGGAGCGGACGGCACGCTTTGCCACCTCGATGCCCTGATCCTGAGCAAACGACCAGCCGGTCGTGCATGGGGCGAACATATGGATATACGCAAAGCCGCGCTTGCTTGCCTCAAGCCCCTTCTGCACCTTTTCCATAAGATCTTTCATATTCCACGGCGTTGCTGTCGCACAGTATTCCACACCATGCATCGCCATGATGAGGGGGACGTACTTCTGTGCCTGCTGTTTTCCAGAAATGACAGTGCCGATAGGCGTCGTGGAGGTTCGGGAACCCATGGTCGTGGTGGAGCTGCGCTGATAGCCGGTGTTCATATAGCCCTCGTTATCATAGCAGATATAGAGCATATGCTCGCCGCGCTCCGCCGCGCCGGAAAGGCTCTGGAACCCGCAGTCGGCGCTGGCGCCGTCACCGGCGACCGCTATAATGTTTACATCCTCCCTGCCGAAGCGCTGATATACGTGGGTAAGCCCCGTAAGGAATGATGCGGTGTTGTCAAGCAGAGGGATATGTACGGGAATCTTCATGCCGCTGTCATAGTTCCAGCCTACGACGCCGCTGCCGGCCATGCATCCGGGAGGTACACAGACGACGGAGTTTTCACCGGCAGTCTGCAAAACCCTTCTCAGGATCAACTCGCCGCAGCAGCCCTGACACGCCGACACACCGGGCGATACCATATCAGGTTTGTTTTTCAGAATATCAAGATAATTCATTCGGCAAACCTCCTCAGTCATGCATCAGCCAGCGGGTCTCGTGTTCACCGGGCTGATCTTTAATCTTATCAAGTTCAACGATAATATCAATCATATCGCCGAACGAAACATCCGCTCCGCCCAGACCGCCTATCGCGGAAAAACGAGCCTGCTTTTCATCTCTGCCGGAAAGCGCCGCGCAGGTTTCCACATACATGGAGCCTCTGTTCCAGCCGAAGCTGACACTGCGATCCACAACGCAGAAGGCCTTTTTGCCGTGAAGCACTCTTGCAATACGTTTTGCGGGGAAAGGGCGGTAGAAACGTATCTTTATGAGTCCGGCTCTGATGCCTTTTTCCCTTGCTTCATCCACGGCATCCTTGCCTGCGCCGGTGATGCCGCCCATGGTCACAACGACCACCTCGGCATCATCGCAGCGGTACTCCTCAATAACGCCGCCGTAAGAACGTCCGAATACCTCCGCGAAACGTTTGTCCGTATCGTCAATGACATCCTGCGCCTTCTGCATCGCTTCAAGATGGTTCTTGCGGTAGTGCATGAGCAGGCTGCCGGGGGTCATCGGATCCAATGCAAGCGGATAATCGGGGTCAAGGATCGGTTTATGGTTGACAGCGTGAGGTGTGAGAACCTTGTCCACCTCATCCTGATCGGGAATAATAACGCCGGATGTCAGGTGAGAGGAATAAAATCCGTCATAGCAGACATTGACAGGCAGGCACACATCGGGATGCTCCGCGATCATGTATCCCTGCACGATCATATCGGCAATTTCCTGGTTATCGTCGCAGAACATCTGTATCCATCCCGCCTCGCGCACGGACACCGCATCCTGCTGACCGCTCCAGATAGTTTCAGGAGAGGTCATCTCACGCGTGGCAATTGCCATGACCATGGGCAGGCGCAGTGTGGACATCCTGAAATATGGCTCGTACATGAGTGCAAGTCCTTGTGCGCTTGTCGCAGTAAACACACGACCGCCGCCTGCCGCCGCGCCCTGAACAACACTCATCGCGGTATGCTCGGACTCGACCTGCACCATTTCAGCGTCAATTTCGCCGTTGTACACAAGCTCTGCAAGATGCTCGACAACGGAAGACTGCGGTGTAATGGGATATGCGGAAATAAGATCAAGACGGCATTTTGCCGCCGCCTCGGCGGCGGCATAGTTTCCTGTAAGGACTTTCAGAGTACCCATATCACTTGTCCTCCTTTTCCATGGAAATGGCTTTCTTGGGGCACTCCACTGCGCAGATACCGCAGCCCTTGCAGTAATCATAGCATATGTAATATCCCTTTTCCTCGCTGTACTTTACGGAATTGACCGGGCAATAGCCCATGCATATGCCGCAGTTGATGCAGCTGCTTTTATCCATAACGGGCTTGTGCGTTCTCCATGATGAGGTATCAAGCACATACATGCCCTTATTTCCGACGGGAGTCACAAATACTTTATCGTACATATCAGTTCTCCCCTTTCAAGATTTTCACTTCGTTATACGCTCTCTCGGCTGCTTCTCTGTTTTTTGCGCCGAAAGCTTTGTTTATTTCCTCAAAGAGGGCTTCTTTATCAACAGCTTTGACAATTTTTGCAAACGCGCCGAGCACAGAGGTGTTGGGCAGGTTTTTGCCGAAAAGTTCTTCGGAAATGCCTGTGGCGTCAACCTCAGCCACGAGAGAGGCGCATTCTGGCACCATAAGCTCCTCGATAGGCTTTATGGAGTTTATGAGCACTATCCCCCCGTCTTTCAGCCCGGCATATGTCTGCGGCATGGAGACAAGGCTGTCATCCATGATGACCAGCATATCCGGCTCATAAATCTGGGTTTTGCGGCGTATCTCCTTGTCGCTCAAGCGAAGGTAGCCGAAGACAGGCGAGCCCTTTCTTTCAACGCCGAAGAAAGGAATGAACTGTCCATGACCGCCCTTGAGCACCGTTGCTTTAACAATGATCTGAGAGGCCTTTACTACACCTTGACCTCCCCTGCCATGTAAGCGGATTTCTTTCATTGGTATTCTTCTCCTTTATTATCTGCGGAGATACCGGAATATATAATTCCGGTATCTCTGCCGGTTAACGCGATCGATCATGCACCGATGGAGGCACAGAGGTTTCCGAAAATAGCAGAGCTGACACCTACCCAAAGGATGCAGCAGACAGCTATGATAATAAGCTTGATGAAGTTCTTGTTCTGCTCTTCTTTGGACAGATCTGGCATCATGGCGGACATTGCGCCGAGTGTCAGCGCACCGCAGGTGGACATCGGGCTGAAGCCCGCAAGGGAACCGCCTGCCACGATCGCAGAAATAACAGACACGGCATTGCCGCCGCCTACCGTCTCAACCAGCTCTGAAGCCATGGGGATAAGCGTGGGGTAGACAACACCAAGTCCGGATGAAACAAGAGACATTATACCCGCGGTAATACCGCTGAGGGGAGCGACAGTGCCTGCGCTCATGACGCCTGAAAGCGCGTTGCAGAGCATGTCGATACCGCCGGCCTTGGATATGATGCTCATAAGCACGCCCACGCCAAGAATCATAACGATAGTTCCCCAAGGGACATTTTTGAGCGCGGTCTTTTCATCAACAACGTGGAACAGGAACAGGAGCGCCGCAAGGAGGAAGGACGTAAGACCGGTATCAAGACCGACGATAACGACCAGAACAAGCATGGCCACGATAGCACCGAGGGCGATAAACTGCTGCTTGGTCGCCTTTACGGCTTCGATTTTGACCTCGTCTTCTCTGTTCTTATGACCCTTCATAACGAAGAACAGGATAACGGCGGCGATAACTGTGGTCACGATCTGGAAGATGCACACGGGGAGAACAACATTGGAAGTTATTCCCTGCTCGGCTGCAAGATTGGCGACCAGATTGCCTTCGGGAGTGATGGCCGCAACACGTCCGCCCATCAGCCCCAGACCGCCGATAACGCCCATCATAATGGGGTTATATCCGGCGGAAATGGCGATAGAAACGGTCATGGTCACAACAAGCGTCGTGGGCGGGATAGCGCCGGGGCCAATAACGGCCAGAATAAAGCCTATAAGGTATGCGATAATAGGAAGCGTCCAGACCTTTTTGCCGAAGATATGCGCGATTTTCTTGGACACCATTTCAAGCGCACCGGTGCTGTTGACCGCCGAGAAGAGCAGTGTAATACCGGTAAGCGTTACAAACAGGGACTGGCTGAGGGTCTTGACGATCTCCTTATCGGTCATTCCGATAACGCGGCCGAGAATGAGCGCGGCGCCGAACGCAAGAATACCCATATTGGTTTTACGAACAAATGCCAAAATCAGAAGTGCGAAGAAAACTATCCAACATACGATAGCCATGATTTTTACCTCTCATTATTTTTGTAGTGTTTATGTATTTTTTACCTTTGGGCAGAAAAATGAAAGCCCTCCTCCCCGCTGATTATTTGCCCTTCGGTTAATAAACTCACAGATGAATATGCATAAGCCCTTTTTCAAAAATTCTCTTGTCCATCAGCTTCAGCTGCGGAGAAATATACGGTGCAAAATCCATTTGTGCAAGGACATCCCTTTCCAGATCAACCCCGGGCGCGATCTCCGTGAGCACAAGCCCCTCGTTTTTCAGTTCAAAAACGGCTCGTTCGGTAATATAAAGAATTTTCTGACCGTTTTTCTTTGCAAACTCACCGGAAAAGGTGATTTGCTGCACCGCTTTGCGGAATTTTTTCTCTCTGCCCTCATGAAGAATACGAAGCCTTCCGTCAGCCGTCTCGGCTTTAAGCCCTCCGGCGGTAAAGGTGCACATGAAGCAAACGACCGGCGTGTTCTGCACAATATTGATAAAACCGCCCGGGCCGGTTGTTTTTACGCCGAACTTTGAGACATTGACATTGCCCTGCTCATCTATCTCTCCGGCGCCGAGAAACGCTATGTTGAGTCCGCCGCCGTCATAGAAGTTGAAATTATCCGCTATACGGTAGATCACATCCGGGTTTTCCGATGCGCCGAAGGCAACGCCTCCGACCGGCACGCCGCCCAGCGGGCCGCTCTCCACTGAGAGCAGAAGCTCTGAGGAAAACCCTTCCTCCGCCGCTACTGCCGCAACCGTATCGGGGATGCCTATGCCCAGATTTACGATATTCCCGGCATGCAGCTCAAAAACGCCGCGCCGGCCGCAGATCTTCCGGACATTCAGTTCGGATGCGGCTGCGCTTCCTGCCTCCGTTCGCGCCTGACCGCATATCTCGGGTCTGTAAACGGGGCAGGTATAGCCCGGTGCACACCGGTGCTCCACGTCCACAACTATATAGTCAACTATCGATGAATGTATCAGAATTTCTTTCGGCATAAGATCATCAACAAGGTTATCCGCCTGCGCAATGACAAGCCCGCCCTGAGCTTTTACTGCCATTGCCATCTCAAGCTGCTCCGCCGTCATCGGATCGCGCTTGGCCGACAGATTACCCTTTTTATCCGCCAGACTTACGCGGATAATGCAGGCATTCAGATGAAACGCCGGATAAAAAAGGAACTCCTCACCGTTTATTGCATTCACCCGGCAAACGTTCTCTCCGCTCTGCCGCGCCGCTTCATTGAGTGCGCCGCCCTCGACTCTCGGATCTACAAACGTTCCGAGACCGACCTTTGCAAGCACACCGGGCTTTTTACCGGCTGCCGCAGACAGCAGGTTTAAAACAAGCCCCAATGGCAGCGCAAACGCCGGAAAAGCGTTCTCTGAAATGCATCTGCCGAACTTTGGCGGCATACCTACATGCGCCGCCGTAACACGACTTATCATTCCCGGCAGCGCCAAGAAATTCATACCGCAATCATTTTCCGTCAGATCACCCGGAAGAATGCCGCCATAGACGGACAAACCTGCCGGTGAACCGGTAGTCAAAAACCTGCCGCGCATTTCCGAAAAAATCAGATCGGCGCCTAACCATCCGCCAAATCCCGAAACGCCCACGGAGGAGTTATTTTTAATAAGCGCGGCCGCCTGTGCCGGTGTTATAAAAGCAGGCATCGCATTTCCTTTCCGTTAATTGGAACAACGTTTCGAATTTTTTACATTAAAATTCAGAACTTTTTGTTCTGTTTCAATTATCGGAACATCGTTCCATATTACATATATTAATAAACCGCATTTCTGCGTATGATGTTATATTATACGATAAAAGGCGATTTGTCAAGAACAAAGGGACATCACTTGACTTTTACGATTTTATGCGTTAAAATCTTAAATACTATATTATAAGCCGTATTCACGGCTTTTTTTGCAGAATGGAGAGTTTTTGTGAAGCAGCAGAAAAATATACGGAACTTTGCCAGCCGCTGGGGATTTATTTTGGCCTCTGTCGGTTCGGCTGTCGGTATGGCCAACGTCTGGGGTTTTCCCAACAAACTTGGCAGCAACGGCGGAGGGGCTTTTTTGTTCATCTATCTGCTGTTTGTTTTTATATTCAGCTATGTCGGTCTTCCCGCAGAATTTGCCATGGGGCGCCGGGCTGCTACCGGCACCCTGGGCGCCTACCGCAGTGCGTGGGCAACACGCGGTGAAAACGCAGGAAAAGTCGGCGGTATACTGGGCTGGCTGCCGCTTGCCGGGTCGCTGTGCATTGCAATAGGCTACGCCGTTATCGTCGCCTATGTCTTCAAAGCCTTGGTTGATTCTCTGACGGGTACGCTTATGTCTGCCGACGCCGCTGTCTGGTTTGATTCTTTTTCATCGCGGTCTTTTTCGATCATTCCCTACCACATTATCGTCGTGGCAGGCACACTGCTCACGTTGTTTCTCGGCGCGCACAGCATAGAAAAGACCAATAAAGTCATGATGCCGCTGTTCTTTCTTATTTTTCTGGTGCTGGCGATTCGTGTTTTCTTTCTGCCGGGTGCCGTGGATGGATACCGCTTCATGTTTACCCCGCGCTGGGAAGCCCTCGCCGATCCGATGATATGGATCTGGGCGATGGGTCAGGCTTTCTTTTCCCTCTCCGTGACCGGCAGCGGCATGATCGTCTATGGCGCTTACCTTTCCCCGCAGGAGGATGTGGTCGGAGTTTCGCAGCACACTGCCCTGTTCGATACTATCGCCGCAGTAGTGGCCGCGCTGGTCATCATTCCCGCCTGCTTTTCCTACGGGCTGGATGTCGGTGCGGGGCCAAGCCTGCTATTCGTCACGCTGCCTGCAATTTTGCAGGATATCCCTTTTGGACAGCTCTTCGCCGTTATCCTTTATATCGCCATGATCTTCGCTGGGGTCAGCTCACTGCAAAATATGTTTGAAGCGGTTGCCGAATCCTTGCAGCACAGGTTTCCGCGGTTCAGCCGAACTGCTGTCCTTATTCTTCTCGGCGTAATGTGCCTTGGCTTTGGCATCGGCATGGAAGCCATCTCCAAATGGGGACCGTGGATGGATCTGGTCTCTATCTATATCATTCCAATCGGTGCAACTCTCGGCGCTGTTTCGTGGTTCTATATTATGAAAAAGGACGATTTGCTTGCAGCAGTCAATACCGGCGCAGGAAAAAGCCGCGGGACGCTGTGGTACGGCATCGGCCGCTATGTCTATGTTCCTCTGGCCATCATTCTGTGCTGCGTCGCTCTCTTTATGAAAGTTGCATTTTAAGATATAAACCCGACGTCCCGTCATAGAGCCGTCGGGTTTTGACGTCAAAAAATGACGGCGAAGAAACGCCGTCATTTTTATGATATACACACCTTGTATCCGTCGGCTGATGCCGCAAAAGCACGTTCATTCACGCGCTGTCGAACGCAGTCCCGGAGTCGCCTTTGTCTGTTCAGCGCATTACATTTTCAATTTCACGCATAATATCCGCCGCTATCTCTTCTGCAAGCGGCGCTAAAATCTCTTTCCTGCCGCTGACCGATACGGCAGCGATTGGCTTTCCGTTCACGTCGAGCGCCGGTGCCGCGACGCAGAAAAGTCCATCATGCGTCTCGCCGTCGTCCAGGGCATAGCTGTTCCTGCGGATCGTATACAGCTCATCATACAGTGCCTCCGGAGAAGTGATCGTCTTATCGGTCTTCTTTACAAGGCTCACACCGGCCACATATTTTTCAACTTCCCGTGCGGGAGAGTACGCCAGAATACACTTGCCCGTTGCCGTTGCATAAGCATCGAGCGAGCAGCCGATCCGGCTGGACATATAGATGAACCCGCCCTCCGAAATTTTGTTGAGAATGATCAGCTCATTATTCACCATCGCCGCAAGATGCGCCGTAGCATTATACTTTTTTGCAAGGTTCCTGAGCGCTTCGTCAAATGAATTTGCCAGCACGTTTCTTTCACGTGCATAGGAACCGTAGATCAGGAACGACAGGCCAAGCTCATACTTTCCGGAAAGGCGGTTTTTCATAACAAATCCGTTCTTCTCCAGTGAAGCAATAAGCCTGGAAACAGTCGCCTTGCTGAGAGAGCAGCTCCTTGCCAGATCGGAAATTCCCATCTGCTCCGCATCGGAAAAACAGGAGAGAAGCCTGCAGGCATTATCAACGGAATTGGACAACTCTTTCTTTTTGCTTTCTTCGTTCATCGAACCCCTCTTTTTACGGTTTTTTCGTTCTGCAGGCTGTACGCCGCCGCTTTTTTTCATCTTAACCGAACGAGGCCTCAAAGTCAACGCATATTTTATTTCGCAGACGGTGCGCGTCTGCTGCAAGCAGGCAGCCGCAGCACATAGAACAGTGCAGTCTTTTTGGTAAAAAACTTGCTTTTTTGCCAAACCAAAAACCAGCCCCGCAATATACGCAGGGCTGGTTTTGATTAAACATGATTATTTATCGAAAAGGTCTTCAATAATATGGCGCGGGCAGATATCCTTGCAGTGTCCGCAGGAGACGCACTTGGAGAAGTCTATGCGGGCAAGGTTATCGACAACTGTGATAGCGTCCGCGGGACATTCTCTTGCGCACTTGCCGCAGCCTATACAGCCCGCCTTGCACATCTTCATGACCTGCGCACCCTTGTCCTTGTTGGAGCAGGCGACGATAACATTCTGCTTCTTGGGGATCATGGTGATAATGCTCTTCGGGCAAGTATCGGCGCAGGCGCCGCATCCGACGCACTTGTCGCGGTTGACCTTTGCAACACCGTTTACGATCTCCATCGCGTTGAACTGACAGGCTTTCACGCAGTTGCCCATACCTATGCAGGCGTAGGTGCAGAGCTTATTGCTCTTCCCGCCGAACAGCATCGCCGCACGGCAGTCCTGAGGTCCGGTATAGTTGAAGCGCTTTTCCGCGACGCCTTCACAGCCGGAGCAGCCGACAAACGCGGTCATTTTCTCCACCGCATCCGCAGAAACGCCCATGATCTCCGATATCTTCTGCGCCGCTTCCTCGCCGCCGGCGACACATTTGTTGGTAGGAGCCTTTCCCGCGGCAACGGCGGCGGCATAGCCGTCGCATCCGGGGTATCCGCAGCCGCCGCAGTTTGCGCCGGCAAGGCAGGCGCGTACGGCTTCCTGCTTGGGGTCTACCTCAACATGGAATATTTTGGATGCAAAGGCAAGGAGCGCGCCGAAAAGGCCGCCGAGAGCACCAAGAACGAGGACAGCGTAAAGAATTTTTATCATTTCTTTCTCCTCCCTCTCAGAAAATCTTCATGCCGCTGAAGCCCATGAAAGCAAGCGCCAGCAGAGCCGCAGAGACAAGACAGATGGGGAAGCCTTCAAAGCACTTGGGGTAATCCGCAAAATCCACCTTTTCGCGGACGCTTGCAAACAGCGTGATCGCAAGCAGGAAACCGATGCCGCCGGTTATACCGTAAACAACGGATTCCAGAAAACCGTAGTTGTTCTGAACATTCAGCAGCACAACGCCGAGCACGGCGCAGTTGGTCGTGATAAGCGGAAGATAAATACCCAGCGCCGAATACAGCGACGGTACCATCTTTTTAAGGAACATTTCAACAAGCTGGACAAGAGCCGCGATAACAAGGATGAACGCGAGTGTTTCAAGGAACGCAAGTCCCAGCGGGACAAGGATGTATGTGTCCACCACCCAGCAGATAGCGGAAGCAAGACCCATAACAAAGATGACCGCAAGTCCCATACCCGTTGCAGTCTCCACCTTGCTTGAGCAGCCCAGGAAAGGACAGCAGCCGAGAAACTGCGAGAAAATAAAGTTGTCAATAAGTATCGCGCCGATGGATATTGAAAGAATGTTGGTAAGCATTATCCTTCAACCTCCTTTTTCTCCTCAGCCTTTTTCTTGGCCTTGTTTGTAAAATACTGCATTACAGCAATGAGAACGCCGAGGGTAAGAAAACCGCCGAAGGGTCTGTTGAGGATGCCGAGCGCGTAATCGGGATTGAATATCTGAATACCAGCGCCTGTACCGTCAAGCGTGAAGTGGAAACCGCCGGTAAGGTCGATGAGACCGCCGCCGAAGCAGCCGCTGCCGAGAAACTCACGTATGATGCACATTATGACAAGCACCATTGTGTAGCCGAGTCCCTGGAAAATGCCGTCAAAGAAAGATGCGGCAACGGTATTTTTCTGGCAGAACGCCTCCGCACGGCCGATGATTATGCAGTTGACGACTATAAGGGGGATGAACACGCCGAGAGAGTCGCTCAGTGCGGGAATATACGCCTGAAGCAGCAGGTCAACTATTGTGACAAAGCCCGCAATGACGACGACAAATATTGCAAGGCGTATCTCATCGGGTATGATCTTGCGTATGGCCGAAATAACAACGTTGCAGCAGGTAAGGATAACAAGAACGGAAAGACCCATGCCGACGCCGTTGAAGAGCGAGGTCGTGATAGCCATCGTCGCACACATACCGATAAGCTGTACGAGAACCGGGTTATTGGTGATAAGGCCTTCCTTGAACTGTTTCTTTATGTTCATGCGGCAATACCTCCTTCAACGGATTTTACAGCGGAAACCGAAACCGAAACCGCATCAACGATCGCATCGCTGGTGATAGTTGCACCGGTGAGCGCATCTATGCTGCCGCCGGAACGGGAGAGCGCTATCGTTTCGTCCTGACCGACGAACTGTGCACGGAAGTTTCTGCCGACTTCGGAAGCGGCGGCGGCGTTTGCGCCGAGTCCCGACGTTTCGGAATGTTCAATGATTGAAATACCCGTACAGCGGAAATCATTATCAACACCGACAGCCATCGTTATACTGCCCTGAGCACCGGGGAAAGTGCTCTTGACCACATAGCCCGCGTCGCCCGCCTTTACGATATCCGTAACGGTAGGGAACGCTTCGGCGTCAAATTCAACCGGAGTATATGTATCTGCCGCGAGAACGGAGGCATAGGCACGTTTTTCCTTTTCCTCCCTGCGCATTGCTATTGTATCCTCGGTGATTGCGTTTACCGCGCCGAGAATACCGGCAACTATCGCGCATATAAGCAGCAGAACTGTCGTGAGCTTAACTACCTTCATCAGTCTGCCCCCTTTGCAGCGGCTTTCTCAGCCGCAATATCTTCTTTCGTCGCACCGAACTGACGTCTGCGGAAGGCCTTATCTATTGCCCATGAGCAGAGGTTCATTATAAGTATCGCGTATGACACGCCTTCGGGGTATCCGCCCTTATATCTTATAAGCACAGTCAGCGCGCCGACGCCGAAGCCGAACAGGAGCCTCCCGTTCTGGGTGACGGGGCTTGTAGAGTAGTCGGTAGCCATAAAGAACGCGCCGAACATAAGACCGCCGGAAAGGAGGTTATAAAGCATCCAATCGAAATTGCCGTAGCCCTCTTTACCGAAGATGAGCGTAAGCACGGCCACGGTCCCTATAGTGGAAACGGGGATGCGCCAATCAATGACCTTGCCGGCAAAGAGAATGACCGCACCGATAAGGACAGCCAGAATACTGATCTCACCCAGACAGCCGGGACGGTTGCCAAGGAAAAGATTGAGCTTTGAATAATACTCGGGAAGCTCTGTTCCGCCGTACAGATAACTCAGCGGCGTCGCCATCGTTGTCGCATCGACCTGCGCGGAAAGCCCCTTGGGGGTTATCCATATGCCCATGGCAAGAGCATAGCAGGCGAGCAGAAAGGCACGTCCCGCAAGCGCCGGGTTGAGGAAGTTCTTGCCGATCCCGCCGTACAGCTGCTTTACAACAATGATCGCAAAGAGCGAACCGACAACAGGCAGGTAGAGCGGTACGCCTGCCGGAAGGACAAGTGCAAGCAGCATACCCGTCACGACCGCAGAAAGGTCGCCTATCGAGCAGCTCTTTTTCATCAACCTGCGGTAACCCCACTCAAAAAACACGCATGATGCCACGGATACGGCCACTACCGCCAATGAATATATACCGAACTGATATACCGAAGCTATCACCGAAGGGAGCAGCGCGATTATCACTGTCAGCATCAGAGACCTTGTGTCTCTGTTTGTTCTTACCTGCGGCTGATACGCCACATCAAGGATCAGTCTCTCTTTCTTTTCGCTCATTTTGCGGCCTCCTTTGCTGCTTTTGCCTCAGCCGCTGCCTTATCCTTTGCCGCTTTTGTCTGAAGCATGAGCTTTGCTGTTTTGAACGCATGGGTGAGAGGCAGACGGGCGGGGCAGTTATATGCACAGCTTCCGCATTCAAAGCAATCATTCACATGATACTTCTCAAGCATCTCGTAATTGCCCTTTGTATAGTATTTGTACATGAACACAGGCTCAAGACGCATGGGGCACACGGATATGCATTTACCGCAGTGGATGCACACGGGGTCTTTGACCGTTTTGTCCTCTTCCTCGGTGAAGAAGAGGACGCCTGCCGTCCCTTTTATGGTGGGAGCGGCAAAGTCGGTCGCACAGATACCCATCATGGGGCCGCCCAGCACTATCTTCCTCGGCGTCTTCACAAAGCCGCCGCACTGTTCGGCCAGATATTCAAAGGAAGTGCCCACGCGTGTAAGAGCGTTCACAGGCGCTTTCACGGCGCTGCCCGCGACGGTGACAATACGGTCGATGACCGGTCTGCCCTCATAGCAGGCCTGATATATGGCGTAGCAGGTACGCGTGCTGACAACATTGCAGCCGACACCCGACGGGAGTCCGCCCGGTCTGACCTCGCGTCCGGTCACGGCTTTGACCTGCATCTTTTCGCCGCCCTGTGGGTATTTTACGTTTTCCGGCACTATCTCAACGCCGTATTTTGCGGGATCGTGCGACATCAGTATGTCGATCGCATCCGCTTTGTTGCGTTCTATACCGTAATACGCCTTATCAAGTCCGGAGGCAATGCGCACAAGCTCTATCCCCTTGAGCAGTTCCTCCGGGAACATTTTCATCGTAAGATGGTCGCCGTTAAGATACGGCTCACACTCGGCGCCGTTTATTATGAGCTTATCGACCTTTCCGATACCGCCGCGGATCTTGAAGGCGGTCGGGAACATTGCGCCGCCCATGCCGACAACGCCGGCTTCGCGGATACGCGCCAGAATGACCTCAGGGTCTTTCAGCTCTTCTTCGGTGAGAGGCTTCATATCTTCGCACGGAGTGTCCAGCCCATCGTTTTCGATGACCACGGACATGACCATGTCCCCCAGCGGGTGCGGGCGAGGTTCCACCGCAACGACCTTGCCGGAAACCGACGCATGTATCGGCGCGGACACCGGCGCGGGACTATCCCCTATTTTCTGTCCCATCTTGACATAGTCGCCAACCAGGACGAGGGGTCTGCACGGAGCGCCTATATGCTGCGCCACGGGGATGACCACCTGAGGAGGCGGGGCTATCACAGTCACCGGAATTTCCGGAGACTTCATTTCCTTAGGATGAACACCGCCTTTGAAAGAACGGGCCATTATACTTCACCTCTGATTTTTTATTTTCCATTACCGCTGCCTGACACCGCCGCATCACAGAGCGGACGATATCTTAGAGTTTGTGTAATTGTAACACATTGTTCATACTGTTGTCTACCAAAAAGTGCAGAAAAACCGCGTTTTCGATAGACAACTTTATAACAGGTGTGTCAAAAAATCGTCATTCCCGTGATTATCATTTTTTAACAATACAGCGTTTTGTTGTCCGTTATACATGATTTGATGCAGTAAAAGGCGTATTTTCTCCATGTAAAAGCACTTATCTCCGGCGTACATGCCGCCGGAGATAAGCGCTATGAAAGTTTGATGATCACTCTGTCGTCTCCCTCCGGCATCATTATCGAGCCTGGGTCGGGGTAGACGGGCATATCGTAAAACCAATCCGCCCAGATAATATCCTCACGGTACATATACTGATTCTGACCGAGGTAATTAAGGATGAAATCGCATCTCGTATATATGTCGATGAGGTTTTCGTTGGGACCGACGAGGCCTTTCGTATCTATCCTGTCGGGAGAATACTCCCCTCTGTGCTCATTACCCACTATGTCCAGCACCGTGAACCGGCTGTAAAGCGGCATATCCATAGCCTGAGCCGTAAGCGTATTATAAAACGCATAGGCGTTTTCATATTCGAGATACATTTTAAGATATATCTCATTAGCGAAAAACACATTACCGACAATGATGAGCGTCAGAGCGGCTATAACGGCGTCCTTAGTCATGAGCACCCTGCCGCGCATGAACCGATCCGCCGCGGCAGCGGTTATGACATAGACGGAGACAAAGCCGAACTGTGAAACGCTGTGGATAATGTTCACTGAGGCGATAAGATAAAGGCAGTTGACGCTCAGCGGGTAAACGGTAAGGAGCACAAACAGCAGGACAAGCTTTTTCGTATCCCTCTTTTTTGCACAGACGCACACGATCACAAGCACCGCAGCCGCGCCGCAGACTATATGCGCCGCCATCGACAGCCCGGTCGGCACAAAGCCGAAGCCGCTTTTGAAAATCATTCTGACAAACGAAGAGTACGCCGTCATTATTCGGTGCGGAATACTACCCTCGGCAAAAACCTCATACTCCTGATATTCATTGCCGCCCACAAGCTTGACAATATATGTTGCGGCAAGATATATCACAAGCGCTGCAAGAAGCAGTGAAAAGTATCTCACCGCGCTTTTCAGGATATCGCCTATTTTCTCCTCACCGTCGGCGGTGCGGAGAATAAGCAGGATCACAAAATAGCTTGCAGCAATGCTTATGTACGCCTGATATATCAGCAGCGCAAACGCCAGCAGAAGACAGGCCGCTATATATTTCCACGGCTTTCCCTCCGTACAAAGATATACCGACAGCACCGTCAGCAAAACCGCAAGGGCATACGGCGCACTTGTGTACATAAAGCAGAAAGTGCCCGTCTGAGCCGGAAAAACGGTTATCGCCCCCGCTAAAAGTCCCTGAAGCAGAGTGCTTTTTATTCTGAATATTCTCACCGTGACGCACGCCGCCGCAGACAGAAGCAGCAGACTTACAACACCGTAAATCCACGGCATCGACGCGTCGGGGAAAATACAGCTTGACACGGTAAGCCCCCAGCGTCCGGATGTTATATCCGCCCCCTTTGAGAAGAGCGCGGCAGTCTCATCGGCGTTGAGAAGCTTGTTTGTAAAAGCGTAGCCGTGGGCGAAAAGCCCGAGAACAAACGCCGAAAGGAACGGCACGGCATATTTTCTGAACAGGCCGCACGTTTTTTCAAAAAGAGCCTCGACAAGAGAATTATTCTTCATTTTTCCCTCCTCAGCCCAGCTTGACGACAATGCAGTCGTCGATCTTCCGCACAGAGCCGTAATACGGGTATTCCGGCATTTCAACAAACCGTTCGTCCGTTTTTATCCGTTCCTTCGTCTCGTTATCGGCAAAGGGGATGGATGAGCCGAGATAGTAATTGAAAAACTTCTCACGCGAATAGATATTCACAAGATCGTAGCTCGGTCCCTGGATATAACCTACGTCAAGCTCGTCAAAGCGGCGCAGCTTGTTGTCCTGATCGCCGATGATGGCGAGAGAGCAGCTTTCGTCAAAGCCCTCCGTATTCTCAACACGTGCAAGCAGAATGGAATAAAACGAATAGGCGTTTTCATATTGCAGATAGAGCTTGAGATACACTTTATTTGCAAAATAGACATTACTGACTATCGCAACGATAAGGCATATATACACGGCGTCCCTGCCGAGCATTTTTATTCTGCTGCCGCCGGAAAGCGCTTTTTCCGTGAGCATTGCGGCAAGGACGTACACGCACACAAAGCTGTAAAGCGCCAGAGTATGTACCGATTCCTTACTGAAAACAAGAAACAGACAGTCCACGGCAAGCGGGAGTATGACCGCCGCACAGAGCATTCCGGCCGCCGCCGCAGCTTTTTTTTCACGCACAAGCCCCACTGCCTCAGCGGCAAGCCCCGCAGCGCACACTACCATGAGCACGATATGTGCATAGCGGGACGCTTCGCCCGTAATAAGTGCGAACTCGCGGTAGGTAAAATAATAAGTAAAAAAGTCATACGCCATGCGTATCCTGCCAATGATGCCGACAGTATCCGCATCCGTATAGACATTCTGGCGCACGTAAAAATTAAATTCGCTCCCCGTAAGCTTCAGAACGAACAGCGTCACGGCAAAGTATGCCCCGACAGCCAGCACGAGCATGGCAAGGTAAGAAGCCGCGTCCAAAACAAGCGTCTTAAAGGGATTTTCGCCGTCAATGCACTTTCTGAATATATACAGCACAAAAAGCCCCGCCGCAGCAGCGATATACGATTGGTATATGCCGAGAGCCGCCGTCAGCAGCAGCGGGCAGACGATCCATTTCAAAAAGCCCTTTTTTTCGCCGAACGCGGTTACCGAAACGACGGTGAAAAGGAAGGCCAGCGCGTAGGCCGAGCTTGTGAACATGAAGCAGTATGTGCCGGTAAGGGAGGGAAAAACGGTCATCATGCCCGCAAGGAGTATGCGCATAAGCTTTCCCTTTATCTCAAAGGCACGGATGATCACGCAGGCGGATAGCGCAAAGAGCAGCAGCGTGATCACGCCGTAAAGCCACGGCATGGACTGATTCGGAAAAATGTATTTTATCAGCTCAAGTCCCCATCTGCCGGATGTGACTGTCGCGCCCTTCCCGAAAAGCGAATCCACCTCGTCGGCGTTCATAAGCTTGTTGGTGAAGACAAAGGTATGCGCGGCAAGGCCGAAAAGAACGGCGGAGGCAAAGGGAGTTGAATATTCTTTTGCCGCAGATATCATTTTTTCGGTGAAGTCTCTGTTTTCCATTTTTTCGGCTCCTTTCTTTCGGATATGAGCGCAAATACGCTGTCAAGCCCGAACGCCGCACTCGGTACCATCAGCATGAAATACCCCAGCGCATACTGCGATTTGGCCTCGAACATGATATGGTAGAGCATCGCGCCGAGTATCACAAGCGGCAAAAGCGCCGTGTTTATATCCCGCTTTTTCATCAGCAGGACAAGTCCCGCCGTGAAAGCAGCAAACATGCACTGCTGATATATGTTCATAAGCAAATATACCTCATCCGCGTGATCCTCGCAGACAAGAGCGTATATTTTTCCCGAGCTGCTGTACGATCTGCGCACCTGATTTATCCATAGGCTTTCATATGAAGGCTCGTTCCACTGGCTTGAAAGCTTCCTGCCGAAAAACTTTAATGCCCCGTCGGGATTTTTCGCAAATTCAGCAAGCCTATCTGAGATTGCGGTCTTCGCCGTTTCGGCGCAGACATCCGGATCATAGTCCGAGGCGATAAACGCAGTGGTCGTATATGTGGGATCGTACCAGCCGGGGCCGGACTGCCCCTCGTGAAGTCCCATAGCCAGCCAGCCGCTCTGCGGTATGCCGCCGCCAAGCTCCTCACGCATTTTCCCCTCGTAATATCTCTGCGGCAGCGGCTTTAAAACAAGCACTGAGGCGATCATAAGCAGCATCAGCAAAAGCGATTTGAGCGACGGCTTCCTGATAAGCGAAATAAGCCAGACAATTGAAAGAGCGACAACATATATAAGCGTGTTCAGCTTCAGAAGAGTCCCGATCGAGATAAAAACAGTGCACAGCAAAGCATGTTTTACCTCCCCGCTTTCCCGAAACAGCAGGAACATCCACACCGCAAGCGCGGCAAATGCAAGGGATGGAGTGTTGCCGTACATAAAGGTGGCAAAAAGCATGGGCTGGAAGCAGAAGAAGAGCAAAATCGCCGTCAGCTTCTCCGCACGCTCACTTTTAAAAAGTACCCGGTTTATTTTAACAAGTGCAAAGAAAGTAAGCGCGTTATAAAGCACATTCATAAGCTGCACCGACAGCGCGGCAAAGCCCTCCGGAGCGCCAGGCAGTATGAGATTGAAAAGTCTGAAAAACAGCTCCTCATACAGCGCGAAGCCAAACTGATACGGAAAGAAGCAAAAATACTCATGATAGTAGGAATAATCGCCTTTTGCCGCCTGAGAAGCAAAAAAAGTGATTATATACGAATCCTGTGACGGTTGGAGCTTTGCAGAGCATACAAATGCAGCCGATAGTATCACCGTCCACAGTACGAGCGCTGTTGTAAGCGTACGGGCAGATAGCTTTTCCGATGCTTTCAGCAAAAAATACATCAGTGTGAAAAAAACAGCGGATAAAAGTATATTGATGAACGCGTTATCCCGTGAAAAAGACAGCACTTCCCCATCTCCGCCTCCGGTGGTTACAAAGGCAGTGCCGGTATATGCCTGCACAGTGAGCACCGCCATGAAGCAGAGCACCATGACGAGCACTCCGCCCGCGCAGAAGCGGCTGAATTTTTCTTTTAAGGAATTATCCATGCTTTTCCTCTCAAAGTCATAAGCTCACCCGAGCCTGACCACCATATAATCGCCTATCTTTTTTACCGAACCGTCATACGGGTAGACGGGCATCCGCGCCACCTCGTCCTGCACACCAAGCGCCGCCCAGCCGTCCCAATCAATTGGGTTATAGTCGTAGCCGACATAGTATTTTATAAAATCGTAGCGGCTGTATATATTGATAAGTCCCTCCATAAGTCCCACAATATCGGAGGTATCTATTTCATCGGTGCGCGAAAGAAGATTTTTCTCGTCCGCATCGCCCGTAATTATCAACATTGTGTCTGCGTCATATCCCTCGGTGGATTTGACCCGGGAAATAAGCGTTGAATAAAAACCGTATGCCTGCTCGTATTCAAGCTTCATCTTGAGATAGATGCTGTTTGACCAGAAGATATTGCACACAAGCATCAGCGCAAGACAGACGCCCAGCGCAGCTCTGATCTTTTCCGTTCCCGCCGCTTCCGCAATGATCATGATAAGCGCATACACCGCCGTAAATCCCAGCAGCATGAGCGTATGCCGCTGTGAGGAGATAATATAGATGCAGTTCACGCTTATGGGAAATACCGCCAGAAGCGCCGGCACCAATACTTTCATCGCCGGATTTTCCCCCTTGTCCCTGACAAACCGGACGGCGAGCGCCGCGGCGGCAATAATAATGGCGATCATATGCGCAATCATGGAAAGCTCCGTCGGTGCAAGGTGATAATAGCCCTTATAAAAATACCCGAAAAATGCGGTAAAGGCAACTCTCAGTCCCTTGAGCATCGATCTCAAGTCGGTATTCATCGCGGCGGAGGCGTAGGAATTATACTCCGTCACGGCAAAGCGCATGACAAGCCTGTTTATAACAAAATACAGCGCAAGGGAGAGCAGCATTGAAACGACGCATCTGCCCCCGTTTTTTAAAATACTCTTAACATCCTTATTGCCCGCCAATGCTTCGCGGATGAAATACACCACATAGAGCGACGCGGCAAGCGTGATATACGCCTGATAAATGCCAAGCGAAAGACAGAGCAGGATGACACCGGCGATATATCCGCCTTTCCCGTTCCTGATCGTAAAATACACAGAAAGCACCGCCATAAGCACGGCCAGCGCATACGGGGCGCAGGTAAACATATACGAAAACGTGATTATCTGTGACGGGAACGTGACGAAAAGTCCGGCAAACAGCGCCTGATAAACAGGGCTTTTTATCCCAAGCAGCGAAACGATCATCGCGGCGGAAAGGGAAAGCATCACGACGCACAAAAGCCCGTTTATCCACGGCATCGAGTAATCAGGAAATATAAAGCTTGTAAGATACAGCGCCCAGCGGCCGGATGAGAGTGTCTCCCCCTTGCCGAAAAGCCCCGCTATCTCGTCGAGATTCAGAAGCTTGTTTGTGAACACAAACATATATGCCGCCGCAGAAAACAGCATTGCCGGCAGCAGCACGTTTTTATTTCTGCGCACTGCCGCCGCGGCGTCTTCCGCAATATACTCAAGCTTTGATTTCGTGTATTCCATAAATTCTTACCTTTTATCCGAGTCTGACGATCTCGCCGATGCCGGGCTTTGCCGTGCCGCGCACAATGCCGTATCCCGCCGGCGCACAGTCCGCTTCGTAAGGAACGGCCTCACCGCTCCTGTTTATCACAATGAGATATGCCCCGTTTTCCGCTCCAAGTCCGAACGCGTCGCGGTTTTGGTTTACATAACGCAATATAAGCAGTACATCCGCTGATGCGGTCATATACACCGCTTCGCCCGTGGAGAGTGCATCAGAGGAATTGCGGAGCTTTGACAAGTTTACATAATATTTATGCAATTCCTGACTGTCCTCTTTGAACGGCAGCCTGTTGAACGGGTCGCACACACCGCCCATGCCCTGCTCGTCTCCGTAGTAAATGCTTGGCACACCGGGCAGAGAAAATTGCAGCACAGCACAGAGCTTTTCCTTTCCGATCGCTCTGTCAAGCGCGTCCTGAGTGAAAACAAGCTTCAGCTGCTCATCCCGTGAAAGGGAGCGTATGACCGTATCTGTCGCAAGGGCATAGCGCACCCTGTCGGTGTCATGTGAGCCAAGAAGGTTCATGAGCGAATAATAGATCGGCTTTGGATAGTTCATCTGCTGGGAGATCAGAAAATCCCGCAGTTCATACGCGTTTATGCGCCCGTGCGCAAAATCCAGCGCCGCCGTACGGAACGGATAGTTCATCACGGAATCGAGAGACTTGCCGAGGGCATAGTTTCGTCTGCCGCCGTAGCTTATTTTTATAACGGCGTCCTCCCAGACCTCGCCAAGGATAAGCGCATCGTTCTTTTCGGCTTTTGCACTGTCCCTTATCATTGAGAGTATATCGTCGGGAAGTTCATCCGCCACGTCAAGCCGCCAGCCCGCCGCACCGCGGCGAAGCCACGTCCTGACGACGCTGTCTTTTCCCGTAATGACATAATCCTGCCACTTGACGTTTGACTCGCATACCTCAGGCAGTTCCTTGAAACCCCACCAGCTTCTGTAATCATCCGGGAAGTTTTTGAAGTCGTACCAATCATAATAGGGAGAATCGCTGCCCTGACAGGCGCCGACGCTGTCATAATGACCGTAGCGGTTGAAATAAATACTGTCTGCTCCTGTGTGGGAAAACACGCCGTCGAGTATTATCCTGATGCCAAGCGCGGCGGCATGCGCCGCAAGACTTTCAAAGTCCGCCTCCGTCCCGAGTATGGGATCGGGACGCATATAATCGGAAGCGTCATAGCGGTGGTTTGAGCGCGCCTCGACTATGGGATTGAGATAGATGCAGCTTATGCCGAGCTCTTTGAGATAGGGAAGCTTGCTTTCTATCCCCTTGAAAGTGCCGCCGTAGAAATCATCGGGCATATAGTCCTTCTCGAACTGCCTTGCCTGCCAGCGCACGGGAGAATCAAGGCTGTCATGAAGCTCTGCCGTCTGGCCTATCGTCCGGTGATATTCAACGCCTTTTTTCGCGGTATCATCGTCGGAAAAGGCAAATCTGTCCGGAAAGATCTGATACATAACGCTTTTTCTGAACCACTGCGGAGTATCAAAGCCTTTTTCCGCAACCGTGAGACGGAAGCCCGGACATTCCCTGCCGTAGAGTTTCCCTGTAAACCCGCTCCCGTCAGGGCAGAGCCATTGGGTGTTCTCCCCCGTTTCTATCCGGAAGAAGTACCACAGCGCCGCCGCTTCACCGGGCGCGTCAAACGTACAGCCCCAGTACTGCCCGTCCCGGGTCAAAGGATATTCGCTGCGCATACCGTCGCCGCACAGCACAAGGGCGGCACAGCTTATCCTGCCGCCGAGGAGCCTGAATGAGAGCTTTATCTTTTCCCCGCACACTGCCGCGCCGCATGGCGTGCGGCAGGAGGCGTCGCGGCTGTCATAGTACACGGCAAGGGTATTTGCCGATGCCGTCCGCAAAAGGCTCATAACATGGGCGGTGCGCGGCTGTACCGTAATAAGCTCCCCGAAATCCACTCCTGCGGCTCTCACATCGGCGCAGCACAGCGCGGCGGTGCGGTATGCCTCGGTGAGGGAAAAGCCGCAGTCGTCCATGAGTATACGCGCAAGCTCCGCCGCGGTGAGGGGGTTGTCTTCACTTGCAAAAAACTCCGGAAGCTTTTCAAGAGGAAGTCCCCTGCCGATACATTCATGCATCGCCTCATACGCTTCGGCGGAAGCTTCAAAATACATCCGCTCAAACGCGGGGCAGCTGTCAGAGGAGAGCATTTCGCACAGCTTTTCATCGCCGCCCCTGGCCGTCCACCTTCCGTTTTCCCTGACCGCAGTCACATACGGTCTTTCCGAATACGTGACGGACATTTTATAGTCCGCCGTCCAATTTTCCCTGTATGTGCCGCCAAAATAAATTTTATATTCTTTCAAAGCATGCATATGTAAAGTTTCGCGTACTCCCCGGCCGAAATATCAAAACCGAAGTCCATGCCCATGGCCGTGGAAATAAGCCCCTTCATAATGTCCTTATTTTTATATGCCTCCAAGGCTCTGACGATCGTATCACGCATCTCCAGAGCATTATAATTTGCAAACGAAAAACCGTCGCCCTCACCGGTCACGCAGTTGTACGGAATAACGGTGTCTTTAAGTCCGCCCGTCTCGCGCACGATAGGCAGCGTGCCATAGCGCATGGCTATCATCTGGCTCAGCCCGCATGGCTCAAAGCGCGAAGGCATAAGCAGAAAATCGCTTCCCGCGTATACAAGGTGCGCAAGAGTCTCGTTATAGCCGATATACGCCGCAAGCGAACCCTTGTACCTGTTCTCCGCGCCGCGCATGATGTCCTCAAATCTTGCATCTCCGCTGCCGAGGAGCACAAACTGCATATCGCCGCGGCACATAAGCTCATCAATTACGTAGGCCACAAGGTCAAAGCCCTTCTGCTCTGTCATGCGCGTGACCATGGCGACTATCGGCTTGTCCGCTTCCGCGGCAAGGCCGAGGCTTTCCTGCAAAGCCGTCTTGCATTTTGCCTTTCCGCCGAGATGCCCTCTGTCGTAATGAGCGGGAATGGCAGGGTCGGTCTTGGGGTTGAAAACGGTCTTGTCAATGCCGTTTATTATCCCCGACAGTTCATGCGATCTCGCGTTGAGTATTCCCTCAAGCCCTTCGGCATAGTACGGCATTTTTATCTCATCAGCATAGTTAGGCGACACGGTATTTATCCTGTCGGCAAATACGCAGCCCGCCTTGAGGAAGTCCGCACAGCCGTTAAGTTCCATAAACTCGCTCGTATAATACCTGTCGTCGATCCTGAGCAGGTCTTTGGCATAGTCAAAACCGCACCAGCCCTGAAACGCTATATTATGTATGGTGAGCAGAAAGCGCATATTTCCTCGCCAGTCAGCGCAATACTGCGTCTTTGCAAGCATGGGCAGCATAGCGGTGTGCCAGTCATTGCAGTGCATCACCTCCGGCTCAAAGCCGATATTGGGAAGCGCGTCCATTACCGCACGGCAGAAAAAGGCGTACTGCTCTATCTCCGCGTTTCCGCCGCGATATATCCTGTCGCCGAAATAATATTCGCTGTCCACCAGATAGACCGTCACGCCGTCAAGCTCAAGACGTTCTATCCCGGCATATTGGTGCCTCCAGCCGAGATCAACATAGAAGTGGAAAAGATGCTCCACCCTGTCCGCGTATTTTTCTTTTATACAGCGGTGGTACGGGGTTATCACCCTTGCGTCCATACCAAGCTTTTTCAGCGCCTTCGGGAGTGTTCCAACTACGTCCGCAAGACCGCCCGTTTTGGACAGCGGCGCACACTCCGCCGCCGCTAAAAGCACCCGGGGAAACTGTTTTCTGCCTTTTTCATTGAGCAATTCACGAAATTCTTTTTTCATGTTCATCCTCCTTATAAAAATAGGTAGCTTATCCGAGGCCGCTCAGTCTGATCTATCTTTTCTGAAATTTTATTATACAGCTAAACGGGTAATATTCCAAGAAAAAAATGAAAGCGGCAAAACATTTTAACAAATGCTTTGCCGCTCAGCTTGTCAAAAAAGTCCTTACAGGGCTTTTTTGACCGCGCTTTCCGCCGAGTATTTTGAAAGAGTTCAAAATACTGTTGCCGAACGTCTTGATATACCAAGGCGTTCGACGGCGGTTTATCTAATTTGAGGCGGGCCTTGCCCCCTCAAGCTCCCCCGCTGCTCTGTTATCCGGCTTTGGTACATAATTCTTTGACAGCCTGAGAATGCGGCAAAACATTTTAACAAATGCTTTGCCGCTCAGCTTTGATATACGTTAAATTTTGATAAGTCCGGGTATCAGAATATTCTTATTATTCCGAACGCCAGAGCCGTCATTATCGCCGCCGCCACGCACACACCGAGAAGAATGGACGGTATGGCGTGCTTGAGTCTGATGTCCATAAGCGCAGCGATCAGCGCGCCCGTCCATGCTCCGGTACCCGGAAGCGGGATGCCCACAAAAATCATCAGGCCGATGGGACCGTATTTCTCAATGACCGGTCTCTTGGACGCGGCGCGTGCTTCCTGCCGGCTGATGAAATCATCCAGCCTTTTATGCCGACCCCTGAGCCATGCGAATATCCGCTTGATGAAAATTATTATGAAAGGCACCGGAACCATGTTTCCCAGTACCGCCGCAAAAAGAGCCTGCCAATAGTCCAAGCCGAAATAAATCCCATATGGCAGTCCCAGACGCAGTTCGACCATCGGAACCATGGATATGAAAAAAGTTGCGATAAGTTTACCGGCCGTAGTGCTCGTAAGCCAAGAAATCATTAGCGTCTCCACAAAAAATTTTATAAATGCTTTGTGCATTATATCATGCGCATCTGAAAAAGACAACAGGGCATTTGCGCAACTTGTATCCTTTCTGTAAACATTTACATCTGCGCAAGCTGAGCTTGAGCTTTTATGCATATCGTTATATAATATGCTAAGTTATTTTACCGAATTAAAGGGTTGGCTTCAATGAAAGAAAAATCTGCTTCCTTACAGGCTCTGCGCTCTGCCGCCTGCCTTACTGTGTTTCTCAATCACTGCTATGTCGGAAACGTCGTCGAATGGGGCGTATCGGTGTTCTTTGTCATGTCAGGCTTTCTGCTGGCCGCCGGACGCCTCGGCAAGGGCGGCGCTTTGCCGCTCTCCCCGCTTGAAAGTCTGCGCTTTGCATGGAGAAAGATCAAAAAGCTTTACCCTCTCTATATTATTACCATGCTGCCCATTCTTGCGCTGAACGTTTATAATGCTTTTGCCGCATCCTCCGGATTCGGCGTCATCGCAAAGGAGCTTTTGTTGTCCCTGCTGCTCATTCAGTCATGGTTCCCGGCGCATTGCATGGCGTTCAACGGAGTGGCATGGTATCTCTCCACGGCGTTCTTTCTCTATTTCTGCTTTCCGTACATAATGCGTCTTGTTTCGCGCTTTCGCGGAAAAGCCTCCGCTTATTCTGCGATCGTTCTACTTCTTGCCGCCGAAGCCGTTTTGTCGTTTCTTTCTCCGTCATTTCCGCACATGTTCCCCTCCCTTTTCCCGTCAGGCGCCGGAGATGATTTTGAACTGTGGTTCACTTATATTTTCCCAGTTTTCAGGCTTATTGATTTTTCCCTCGGCTGCATCACGGGTTATATTTTCTTTATGCGGAACAAAGAGGAAAGTAATTCCGTCATAACCGTGATCGATATAGCCACGGCGGTGCTGTTTGCGCTTTCAATCGCCATATACCGCGCTGCCGACACGCTGCCGGGAAGCAGTGCATATAAGCACACCCTTGTTTTCTCTCCGTTTGCGATGCTCTGCGTATATTGCTTTGCCATCGGAAAAGGCGCTCTGCCGAAGCTGCTTACCGGTAAAGTCAGCGTATATCTCGGCGACATCAGCAGTTCCTTCTACCTCATACATCAGGATGTTATCCGCATCCTTTATATGCTTTTGGGCTGCACGCCGCTCTCTTTTGCCGCAGCCAGAGCCGTGCTAATTCCCGTCTCATTCATTCTGACCGTTTTCGCCGCATGGCTGTATAAACGCATCGCGCCGTCCGGCAAAAAGCTCTGCGAGGCTTTTTGACAGTCTCGACTTTTTGCTTTGTAAGTGTGCTGCCGCATATACTTTTTCTTGCATTTTGCATTATATTATGGTAAACTAAATTATCAAAAACCGATGGAGGTTTAAAATGAAAAACACTGCAAAAGTTATACTGATCATTGTGCTTGCGGTATGCGTGGGTCTGTTCGTGTACAGCGGTCTTAATCTTATCAAAATCAACAAGGAATACAAAGAAGCCAGAGATTATTATGACGAGCTGAGCGAAACCTATGTTTCCGTCGCGCAGGAGCCTGAGGAAGATACCACGTCCGACGCGGTCGAGGTCGATGAAAGCGCCGCCGATAAGGAACTCTGCCCCATCACGGTCGATTTCAACAATCTGCTTGCTACAAACAAGGACGTCTGCGCATGGATATACTCCCCCGACACCGTCATCAACTATGTCGTGGTTCAGGGCGACGACAACAATAATTACCTTCACCACAAGCTTGATGGCACATACAACGCAAGCGGTACGTTGTTCATCGACTGCGAATGCAGTCCAAACTTCTCCGGTGCAAACACCATTATCTACGGTCACAACATGAAGGACGGCTCCATGTTCGCCTCCCTCCACAACTATGTTGACCAGAGCTATTACGACGCGCACCCGATAATGTACATCAGCACTCCCGCGGGTGACTATAAGCTTGAGATATTCTCCTGCTTCACCTGCGATTTTGACGCCGATACCTATACGCTTTCATTTGCAAGTGAAGCGGAATACAGCGCTTTCCTCAACAAGATGGTTTCTCAGTCCAACGTAAAGACAAACGTCTCCGTTGATTCAAGCGAGCGCATAGTCACTCTCTCCACCTGCACTTACGAATATGACAACGCAAGATACGTCGTCATGGGCAAGCTCGTCCCGATGGGTACCGAATCCGTTACCCCTCCCGAGGTTCCCCAGGCTTGATAACTCAAAGCTCATCCCGCAAATACTGTCGGGATGAGCTTTTAACCTTGACAGAGAGAGTCTCAATGAAGTCTTTTACCAACACAAGAGGCTGTCAAAAAAAGATCTCACAGAGTTTTTTGCCCGCAGGCAAAAAATAGTTTTGATCGTTTTCTCCGGCGGCATGTACGTCGGTGAAAACACTGAGTCTGATATAGCGAGTGTCAAATTGTTCGTCTATGACGAACAACCGAGGCACAGAGCGCAGTGCAGCCCCTTTTGTCAAAGAACCTAAATAAGGTTCTTTGACAAGCTGAAATTACCCCGGCAGGATATCCCTGCCGGGGTAATTTCTTTTATAAACACAAATTATAAACAAAATCAGATAAGGTTGAGAACCAAGGTGAGGATCGCAAACGCAAGAGCGAACCACTTGGTGGCCTTTGCAAGCTTGGCGTCCAGAGTTTTTGCCTTGCCCTTGGAGAAGAATGTGTCCGCGCCGCCGCCGACAGCACCGGAAAGGCCGGCGCTCTTACCGCTCTGCATAAGCACGATAACGGTTACGGCAAGGCCGGAAAGAACCTGAAGAATGGTGAAAATGAGCTTGAGAGTAGACATTTATTTCAATCCTTTCGATGTGATGCAAAATAACAGCTTATTGAGTATATCATATCCCGACAGGCAATTCAAGAGCTATTTTTCTTTTTTCGCGCAAATTCTGCGGGGCAGTCAGCAGGAGATCATATTCAGGTATCTGTTGTTGATTTTCTTTATTACCATTGCCCAGACCGCACACACCGCGCAGATCAGTGCGTACATCAACGCGGACGGCGCTGCGCTGTGAAACGCCATTCTATACATCCCGTCGATCGCCATGTAAACGGCAGGGTGCGCATAAAACGTCAAGCCCGCAAGGAATCTACAGCTTTTCGCAGCTTTCTGCTTATCCGCGGCGGGATGCCCGCATAGAAACACCAGAAGAACCGCCGGCACAATATAAGTCATCAGCATAGTGCCGGCATCTGCCCCTTTTCGCGTGAGCAGTGTATACTCAAGCACGAACAGCACGCCTGCCGCCGCCAGAGCTTTTCCGCTGTTCCGGCAGAGGAATCCATTTTTCGCGTTTAACTTTCTGACAAGATATCCGCCGCAGAAATACGGCAGGGTCATAAAAAACACTCGCTTCAAAGCAATCAGGCTGTAATTTGCACGGACAGCCGACGGCATTGCGGTTGCCGCAGCAAGCTTCGGCAAAAGCCACGAATAATCTTCCTGAAGGAGCAGATACGCATACATGACACACGAAGCGCTCACAAGAAGCTTTTCAGCACGTAATCTGAAAAAAGCCGCCGTGATGATCGCTGCGGTCATAACCGCAGGGAAATACCACAAATGGAACTCACTCCCAGAGATCAGGAAACGTACCACACAATTTTTTATAAATCCTGCTGTATCCGTCCCACCGGTTTTTACAAAAGCAGCGGAAAAATATACTGCGCTCCATACCGCATAGGGTATAATGAGCCGTTTGAGGTACGGCAGCAGCGCCCTTTTTCCGTTTAACATCTTTCCGGTAAAGTAGTAACCCGCCACCACTGCGAAAAACGGAACCGGCAAGCTTGCCAGCGCATGATCAAAGCGCAGTATGGCGCCGTTATTCATATCCAGAAACGGATCGTAGTGGTTGACGACCACAAGCAGTGCGCATATATACCGAAAAATATCAATTGAGCAGTTCCTGACATCATGCGGCGTTTTTTCTTCTGCTGCTGCCAACGGCGTCATTCCGTTTTTCTCCATACGCGCAAGCTATCAGTAGGTTTTTTCACCGGTTTCTTCCGCAGGCGCGCTTTCGCCATTTTCCATTTCAATAGCCAGCTTCACAATGCGGCTCGTCCCGAGTCTGTCCGCGCCGAGTGCAATGAAATCCTCCGCATCCTTTATGCTGGAAATGCCGCCCGCCGCCTTTACTCTGAGCGCAGGCGCGCTGTTTTCGCGCAGCTGCTTGACATCCTCACGCGTAGCGCCGCCCTTTGAGAAGCCGGTGGAGGTCTTTATATAATCTGCGCCGCTTTCGGAAACTATCCTGCACATCATTATCTTTTCCTCATCAGTGAGCAGGCAGCACTCGATTATCACCTTGAGCACCTGCCCGACAGTGGCCTTACGGATGGCTCTTATCTCCTTGCCTATTGCGTCCCACTGCCTGTCCTTGACCATGGAGAGGTTTATGACCATGTCTATCTCATCTGCACCGTTCTTCACGGCATCCTCCGCCTCGAAAACCTTCGCAGCGGTCGTCATATAGCCGTTTGGGAAGCCGATAACGGTGCATATTTTCATTCTGTCGCCCACATAGCGCTTCGCACCGTAAACATGGCACGGCGGGATGCAGACGCTTGCACAATCATATTTTATTGCCTGATCGCAAAGCGTGCGTATCTCGGCGGCGGTGCAGTCTGTCCTGAGCAGGGTATGGTCGCATTTTTTCAGAATCTCGCTTATTTCCATTTTATTGTCTCCTTATATAATATGTTTTCTTCATTTTACTAACCGAGGTGATTATACATTTTTTCGCAGTCATATTCAAGTCGCCGCCGTGAATAGATTTAACTATCTTCACTTAAAGGATGGGACATGGATGGACATTACATCTGAAAACAACAGCGTACTTCTCTGCGGAAACATGGCCGATAAGCCGCGTTATTCACATTCGAGCCGCGGGCAGGATTTTTACAGCTTTCCGCTTGAAATTCCGCGTCTTTCCGGAAATTATGACGTTCTGAACATTCTGGCAAGACCCGCTCTGTTGGAAAATGCCCGCGTGGAAAGCGGGGATAAGCTTTTTATCAGCGGCCAGCTGAGAACTTTCAATAACCGAAAAAACGAAGGCGCCAAGCTCATCATAACGGTTTTCGCAAACCAATTGCAGCTGACCGGCGACGAATACAAGAACAGCATAATTCTTCACGGCACACTCTGCAAAAAGCCGAACCTGAGATGCACCCCGATGGGCAGAGATATCTGCGACATGATGCTTGCGGTAAACCGGCGATACGGCAGATCGGATTATATCCCCTGTATCTGCTGGGGCAACCGCGCAAGAGCCGCCGCCGAGTGGGACGTCGGCACAAAGCTCGACATCGAAGGGAGAATACAAAGCCGCAAGTACATAAAGCTCATTGACTCCGTTGCCTATGAGAAAACGGCCTATGAGGTATCCGTAACGGAGGTACGCGAGGTAAGCTCCGACAGCAAATATTATGTAAACAATATTCTGTGTACTTGATTATGTGTAGTCATCGCTTTTCCGCCAAGCTCAGCCTATCGTCTGTGTAAGCGACTGACCGCAGGTGAGACATGTGCTCACCGAAGTGCCGGGGCCGGCAAGGGTAGGCGGCACATACGACACACAGAACCATTCGTGAACATGGGCGCAGTATCCCGTCCCGTGCAGCTTGCCGTCGCAGAGATAGCCGCGGCAGTTTCTGCACGTTCCGTGTTCGATATCCGAAACACGGCAATGCCCGGCGATGCCGCAGTCAGCAACGGCATGATTTTCATCATACTCCGCGCTGCATCTATAATGGCCGCACGAGGCAAGATGTATCGCACCCGCCGTATTTTCCCCGCATTGCGGGCATATGCTCTCAACCGTCAGGTCGTCCCCGTTGGGCACGACCTTAAAGCTCAGGGACGCTATGCCCGCGTCCGTGCCGTTGGAATAGTTTAAGACTGCACGACCCTCGCCGCCTGCGCTGATCTCCGCCGCGCCGACAGCACAGACAGTCTCCGGCGCTGTGGATACGACGGTATAGCCGTCGGCGGCCTGGAGCACCTGCCTGACAGCGGTAAGCGTACCGTCTTCATCCTCGCGGAGGAAAAAGCTGTTGGACAGGCACACTGCGGGCGCATACGCCGTGCTCCCGAACAGCGCGGCATATTTTTCGGTGCAGCGCTGCTTTATTTCCCCGTGTACAGCGGTTCCGTCCTTCAGCACGGACAGTCCGCCGGAATCGCGCCGCACCTCATAATCGTAGGAAGTCTCCGGATCCTGCGCGTATTTCGCACGCAGATCCTGGTTTTTCTTTTCGCCGGATGTGCCGGAGATATATGAGCCGGTGAAGCCGCCGGACGCGTCAAAATCCGCGCCTGAAACCGACCTTCCGTCTGCGAACATAAGTATTCTTTCCTCACGGCCGTGCGAGAAAAAGCCTTTCAGCGTTATCTCCCCGTCGGTATATATGTGCAGGCTGTCCGCGTCCCGTTTAAGCTCATCGACGGCGGATAGATAAAAATCCGCCGTATAACTCAGCCCGTTATCCGCATTGATGGATATCATTTGCCCGCTTTCCGCCCGCTCTATATGCTCCATCGCAAAGGCGGCGCAGTGCGGCAGCAGCAGCACCATAAGCAAAATTGCCGTTAATTGCCTGAATCGGATACGCCTCAACCGTCTCACCTCCAAGCTCGGTGTGCAGCCGTCACATGACGACCTGTTTGATAATACTCCCCTTTTCGACCTTTTCCGCGCTCATCACGAAGCAGTCTCTCAGCTCTGGCGCTGCACTCCGTGCGCTGCTCTCGTCTGCGGCGTGGAGATAGGCAAGCACGTCGCCCTTTTCCACCCTGTCGCCGACCTTCTTGCAGAAGATTACGCCGACGGACAGATCAATACTGCTTTCCTTTGTGACGCGGCCGCCGCCGAGGCGCATTGAGACAAGCCCGGTCTTTTCGGCCTTGATATGCTTTATATAACCGGCGTTTTCGGCCGTCACGGGATAGACAAGCTTTGCCGCAGGCAGCGCGGATGTGTCATAGACGTCCTCGCGCCGTCCGCCCTGCCCCTCTACAAGGTCGGCAAGCTTTGCAAGCGCGGTGCCGTCCGCTATGGTTTTTCTGAGCATTTTCCTGCCCTCATCGAGACTTTCGGCGATGCCGCTCAGATGCAGGATGGCCGAGCCGAGGGCAAGACATACCTCCAGAAGGTCATTTTCCGTCTCGCCCTTGAGGACGGATATCGCCTCCTTGACTTCAAGCGCGTTGCCGACTGCGCTTCCGAGGGGCTGATCCATATCGGTAATAATGGCCGCGCACTTTTTGCCCGCGCCCTTGCCTATCTTCGTCATGGCATGGGCAAGTTCCGCCGCATCCTGCTCCGTCTTCATGAAAGCGCCGTCGCCGCACTTGACGTCGAGCACGATGACATCCGCGCCCGCGGCAAGCTTCTTTGACATTATAGAGCTCGAAATAAGCGGGATACTCGGCACCGTGCCGGTCACGTCGCGCAGGGCATAAAGCTTTTTGTCTGCGGGATCAATATCGGCGGTCTGTCCGATGATGGCGATGCCGAGGGTGTTGACGTTATTATAAAACTGCTTCTCATCGAGTGCCGTGGAAAAGCCCGGGAAGCTTTCAAGCTTATCTATGGTGCCGCCGGTGAAGCCGAGGCCGCGTCCGGACATCTTGGCGATCTTCACGCCGCACGCAGCGACCATCGGACACAGCACAAGGCTTGTCTTATCCCCGACGCCGCCGGTAGAATGTTTATCAGCCTTGACGCCCTTGATAGCGCTGAGGTCAATAATATCCCCGGAATTCATCATGGACAGGGTAAGGTCAAGCGTTTCCTGATCGTTCATGCCTTGGAAAAGGATCGCCATACACATGGCGGACATCTGATAATCGGGTATCACATCCGCCGTGTAGTTTTTTATCATAAATTCGATTTCTTCTTTTGTGAGTACACCGCCGTCACGCTTTTTTGCAATAAGCTCGTTCATCTGCATAGTAATTACCTCCGGATTTGTTTTTGTTTTCCGATATTAGTTGATTATACACTATTTTCCATTGTTTCTCAATAGCGGAAAAGCATGTATGCACGCCCGTTGATCATTTTTATTCTGTTTTTCGCCCTACCGCCGCGGATATCTGCGGGCAGTGCAATAATATCGCTGAGGCCGTCGTTTGCGGCAAGGCTTCCGTCCGCTCTTTCTATCCATACAAGCGCGCCGTTTTCAATTGCTTTTTTCTCTCCGCTTTTTCTTTTTTCGCCGGTTCCGCTTGTTTCAGCGGCTTTCCCGCCGCTTTCGGCTGCATATTCTATATGCGGCAGCTCCTTCATCGCGCTGCGGCTGAGCTTCTTTTCAAAAACCACATATCCGTCGCGGCTTTCCGCCACGCCGAGGCGGTATTCTCTTCCGTCCCCGCAGACGCTGATGCGGAGTATGCTATCCTCTATTCCCTCCGCCTCAACGCGCAGAACGGTATATATCCCGCTCTCCTCCGCGCTGAGCTTCCCGCACTGTCTTCCTTTATAATAAAACGGATATTCCATTCACTCACCGCCCAAGAATAAAAAATGACCCGCTCAATTATATGAGCGGGTCTGCCGGTCAAAGAACTGTTGTCCACTGACGGTAAATAAAGTCCGAATTTTTTGTTATTACAACACGCCGAGGCCGAAACTCACTGCAAGAGCGTTGTCCACGGCGCTCATTGTTCCCTCGTCAAGTCTCCCCATCCGCTCCCGCAGACGGGATTTGTCAAGCGTCCTTATCTGTTCAAGCAGAATAACGCTGTTCCTGTTGAGTCCCACGCTTTTCGCCTCAAGCTCAATATGCGTAGGCAATCGGGCTTTGCCGATCTGACTTGTTATCGCGGCGGCTATGACCGTGGGCGAATGTTTGTTGCCCGTATCATTCTGAACGATCAGCACAGGGCGCATCCCGCCCTGCTCACTGCCAACCACGGGAGACAAATCGGCGTAATAGATATCTCCTCGTCTGACCATGTGTTTCACACTCCGTGAAAATAATAGCCCATTACATAATATGTAACAGCACTATCATTTTCCCACGCTGAGGAGAATTTTATTCATATACGGCGCCTTACGGACGGCATTATATGATAAAGCCGCCGTCCACACCCAGCACCTGACCCGTGGTATAGCGCGAATTTGCGAGGAAAAGCACTGCCTCGGCTATTTCCTCTGGCTTGCCGAGCCGCCCGAGCGGGATATCTTCCTTTGCAAGCATATCAAGCGTCTCCTGTCCGAGAACCTTGACCATGTCGGTGTCGATAACGCCGGGGGCAACGCAGTTTACCCTTATCCCCGTCGGCGCAAGCTCTGCCGCGAGGGAGCGCGTCAGACCGATTATGGCATGCTTTGTCGCAGAGTAGGCCGCCTCGCACGATGCACCGTGACTGCCCCAAATGGAGCTTATATTGACGATGCAGCCGTCATGCTCATGCAGCATATTGCCGAGGACGGCCTGTGTGCAGTTGAAGCAGCCGTTGACATTCACGTCAAAAATACGCTTCCATGTTTCAGGCGTTATATCCTGAAACTGCTGCTGCTTTGCGATGCCTGCATTGTTGACAAGCAGCGTAACGTGACCGAGCGTTTTTTCGATCTCCGCCGCCATTTTCTTTACGCTGTCCGCCTCCGCCACATCGCATCGGCAGGTCATCACTTCACAGCCCCTGTCCCGGAGCTTTGCGGCAAGCGCCTCCGCTTTATCGGCGCGCTCAATATAATTTATACAGACGCTCCACCCGTTTTCGGCAAGCATTTCCGCTGCAGCAGCGCCTATGCCTCTCGAGGAGCCGGTGACAAGCGCAACTTTTTTCATGCCGTTCTTGCTCCTGCCGTGTTTTCCGTTTCGTTTTCAGCCTTCTCAACGCATTTTCTTATAAGCTCACTGCTGCGATCCGCCAGTTCCTTTGTTGAAGCTTCCCTGACCTCATCGGCGGGGATCACCTCAAGAATATGAAGTTCGGTATCGGTAACACGTCTGAACATATTCCTGTTGATGCTCTCTGTGCCGCAGAGCGCAGCCACCACCACCGGCGTCCCTGCTTTCTGCGCAATCTTGAATGCGCCCGGGCGGAACGGCAGAAGCGTATCGCCCGTCTTGTTCCTTGTCCCTTCCGGGAATATCGCCATTGAGCAGAAATCCTTTTTAAGATAATCCGCCGCGGTGAGCACCGTTTTCAGCGCTTCTCTGTCGTTTTCCCTGTCAATCGGCAGACAGCCCGCGCCATACCCTATCTTGCCCACGACAGGCAGCGCAAGCGCCGAGGGCTTGCCGATAAACGCCATTTCATACTTTCTCAGATACTTCATGAAAATAAGCGGATCGAAAAGCGAACGATGATTGCTCACAAGCAGGAATCTCTCGCCCTCCGGCAGTTTTTCAAGGCCGTAAACCTTTGTGCGCACCCAGCAGTAGCCCAGCGCAAGCGCGGAAATCCCAACGCAGCCGTCGCGGCAAAGCGCGCTCTGGCGGCGTATGGGCTTTGAATTGTCGATAAACAGGCCGACGATTGCCCAGAAGCACATATAAAGCACGTTAAGCGCAATAAAGCTCAGCACAAAAACAAGAAGCGCCCTTAATATTCCCGTCTGAGTAAAATACAAAAATAGCGCCGATACGATTATTGCAAGGATCAGAAAAAGCAATATCACACCGATAACCCCCTGTGCGGTAAAATTTCTTTTCAAGATATAATACCACTTATTTTATTTTTTCCAAGACTGCAAGTGCAAACTTGATGAAAAATTTACATTTATCAGACGTTGACAATATCATGCAAAACAAATAAGATATTGAAAAACACTGTCAGGCGGTGAAAAAATGGATATCGCGGAATACTATGAACTTATCGAAAGGCGGGCGGATATGCCCGATGGCGCGGATTTTTCCGTTACGCTTCAGGACGGTTCAATGGAGCCGTTTTTCCCATCTGGCGCGGAGATATACATATCCGTCTCGCACACGCCGGAGGAGTTTGAAGCGGCGGTTTTCCTGTACGAGGGAAAAATACTCTGCCGTCAGTGGTGCGAGGATTTTGCCGGGACGCTCTATCTTCTCCCCGCTAATCCCGCATACCGGGACAGCTGCGCCGCAGTCCCGCTGTGGCTGCGTGACAAATGTCTCTGTCTCGGGAGCGTCATATCCGGCGGAAAGCTGCCGAGACCCGTATATTTCCGCGATGGCAGCGGGAAATAAAGCAAAAATTTCTTTACTTCCGTAAGTAAATCATATATAATTGATTAAATAACAGCCGTCATCCGGAGGGTAAAATGGACATAACAAAAAATGTAAACGGAAGCGCACTCAATATAGCTCTTGCAGGCCGTCTCGATACCATTACGGCTCCCGCGCTTGACAAGGAGCTGAAGGACTCCCTGCCGGGGATCGAAACGCTTACCATTGACTTTTCAAAACTGGAGTACATATCTTCTGCGGGGCTTCGCGTGCTGCTGGGCGCGCAGAAGGTCATGAACAGACAGGGCAGCATGACGGTAAGCAATGTCAGTGAAAATATTATGGAGATATTTGAAATGACAGGCTTTTCCGATATCCTGACTATCGTCTGATAAAAATTGTTTTTGTAAACCGGGTCGGGGCAGTCATCAGGAACGGATGCGCTGCCCCGAATTTTTAAAGCGGCGCTGCATTATGAAACGTTCTCCGCTTTGCCGCGTACTGCATACAAAAGAGAAAAAGGAGGTGACGGCAGTGGGAGAAAAGAAAACCATATATTATTCAAGAACATACCGCAGGCTCGGCGGCGATACGCCGGGCTGCGTTATACAGATATGCCTTCTCACGATCCCCTTTCTTCTTGCCGTCCTTTTTCACATGGGCGATCTGACGCGCCTGATATGCAAAGCCGTCAGGTATGTTTTTGCCGACGTGTGCCCGGATATTTTTGTGTTCACCCAGACAAAGCGATATAAGCCTTACGGCGATATAAGCTTTATTGCCGCAAGAACCGTTTATCCGGACTTCAATACGTGCCTTTGCAATCTCCTTGTTTCCGCCGCGCTCACCGCGCTTATCGCGGCAATGCCATGGCGCGGCAAGCCCATGGGCATATATCTTATCCTGAATATCTGCATACACCTTATAAGCAGCCTGTGGTTCCTGTTCGGCGGGGATAAATTCCCGTATACCCTGACGCAGTATTCGGAGTTGTATGTTCTTCAGGAGATCAGTATGCTGCTTATCTCCACGGTGATGATGGGCGCGGTCACGGGGATAGTCGGAAGCAGGCACTTTTTCATAAAGCTGTCGGTTTCGGTTGGTTATATCATATATGCGCTGATATTCGCCGCGGTGCGATACATAGTCGTACTGTACATAATGGCGAAATACTCCGTAATATACATGGCAGCATTTTACTTTTCACTCGGGCCGCTGTTTGACTTTGTGAATATGGTCTTTTTCAGTGCGCTGTTTGTCAACCGCATGATACGTCTGTTCGGCACCGCCGCAGGAAGAGAGGCGTGGAAATGGGCATAAAGCTTATGCACGGCTACCTGCTGTTCGTCATTATCCTGATGCTTCTTTACACCGCGAGGCATTTTCTCTTTACGGTCGTAAGGCTGCTGGGCAGGCAGAGGCTCTATTATAACGACATAGTCACAAGCCGCATGAAAAGCGTCACCGTGATCATCCCCATGCACAATGAGGAGCAGGTGCTTGACAATGTTCTTACGTCGCTGCTTGAATCAGATTATGACAGGGATCTTCTTGAGATAATCCCCGTCAACGACAATTCAACCGACAGAACCGGCGAAATGCTCGACGAATACCACCGCAGATATGAGTTTATAAGGCCTCTGCACAGGAACTGCCCGAACCGCGGCAAGCCCGAGGGGCTGAACGACGCGATGAAGCTCGCCAGAGGCGAGATCATCGTTGTCTTCGACGCGGATTACCGTCCGGCGCGCAATATGCTCAAGCAGATTGCGCTTGCGTTTGAGGATCCTCAGGTCGGCGCGGTCATGGGGCGCGTCATACCGTACAATGCGAACAAGAATATGCTCACCCGCCTTATTAACCTTGAGCGCTCCGGCGGGTATCAGGTGGATCAGCAGGCGCGCTATACGCTCAGAGCCATTCCGCAGTACGGCGGGACGGTGGGCGGCTTCCGCAAGGATATCCTGCTGGAAACGGGCGGGTTCAACCCCAAGGTTCTGGCGGAGGATACGGAACTTACGTTCAGACTTTTCACAAGCGGGTGGAAGGTCGTATACGCCAACTCCGCTGAATGCTATGAGGAATCTCCCGAAACATGGAACGTGCGCGGGAGGCAGATACGCCGCTGGTCACGCGGGCACAACGAGGTTTTCTTCCGATATCTTATCCCGACCGTTGCTTCGCCGCACTTGAACCTTTTCCAGAAGATAGACGGGCTTTTCCTGCTGTTTATCTACACTGTGCCTGTGCTGTTGCTCATAGGCTGGGCTGTGTCGCTTGCGCTTTTCTTCCTCGGGGAGATGGATTTTCTGGACGGCTGGTGGGTGCTGCTGTTCCTCGGGATATACAATTCCTTCGGCAACTTCGCGCCGTTTTTCGAGATAGGCGTATCGCTTATCATCGACGGGCTTCCGGGTGAGGCGATGCTGCTGCCGCTGATGCTTTTCAATTTTTTCTTCTATATGTGGAACATTTCCCTCGGCTTTTTCGACGCCGTGGTGGACGTGGTGAGCGGCAGAGGCGTCAAATGGGATAAAACCATACGCTTCGCCGGCAAGAAAGGGGCGGGGAAATGACGGTTTATATTCTTATTTTTCTTATTATGCTCTCCCTGCCGGTCGTTTCCGCGCTCGTTTATATGCGCACAAGGGAATGCAAGACGCTGCTGATCCGTCAGGATTACGTAAAGGACGTGCGCTTTTTCGGACACAGCTTCTCGCAGTTGGTCGAAAAGGGTCTTGAAAGCATGAGCGGCGGGGTCATTCATCTGTCACGCGACGAGCAGGTGCTGGAGCCTGACGGCGCCCAGCGTTTTGACCCCAAGCCCGTCGAAAAGCTTGTCATTGTGCGCGGACGCACATTTTTCCCAAAGGGCAGATCGATCGAATTTCTTAAAGAAATATACTGCACGGACGACGCTTATCTGTTGGCAAAGGACATCAAACTCCGTGCAATATACAGCAAGAAACGCCTGCTTCTCGGCAGCGGGGTCAGGATAGTCCGCTGGGCAGACGCTGAGGGCGCGGTTTCGGTATACGACGGCTGCGATCTCGGGATCAGCGTTTCGAGCGGGGAGCAGCTTATAGTCGGCTTCGACTGCCGCTTCCACCGGCTCTATGCCCCGGTGATCCGTCTGGGACAGCGTCCGGACGAGCCGGACACATATCCGGAAAAGCGCGATGCGCGTATATTCCGCATGTCGTGCGCCGGTAAGCCGCTTTTTCACGTGCGCTATGTCACGGAGGATATGCACTGTGAGGACGGAACTGTTCCTTACACAGTCATGACGAAGTACGACCTCAAGGTACTTGACGGTCTTATCGTCCGCGGCGATATCCACAGCGACGGAGCTGTACGCATAATGGACAACGCCGTCGTGCTTGGCAACGTTTTTGCCGAGGAGCTTATCTCCCTCGGGCGCGGCGCGTCGGTGCTCGGGAATGTGTTTACGCAGGGAGATATAGTATTTGAAGCCGGTTCCTGCGTCGGTCAGCCCGGCAGGACAAGCTCCGTCGTCGCACGCGGAAGCATACGCTTTGCCGGAAAAAACAACGTATACGGATACATTGTCTCGGAAGCCGGCGGAAAAACTGCGGAACGCCGCGATGAAGACGGCGGAAAGATAAATTTCTGTCTGCCCGCGCAGATCGCATACCCGGCCGCAGCCGTCTTTGCCGATGCGGATGAGTACGCCGCAGCGGGCTGTCAGGGACTTCGCCGGAACCCTCATATACGGGAAGCGGTAATCCCCGACGGGGCGGAAATAATTCCTGAAAGTCAGTTTTTCTCCTGCGCGGCGCTTGAAAAGCTCTCTCTTCCGGAGAGTATAACGGCAATAGGCGCATACGCCTTTGCCGACTGCGAAAACCTCACCGTCAACGTCGATTTTTCGACGCTTCCGCTTACGTTTATAGGTACTTCGGCGTTTGAAAACTGTAAGCGCCTTACCGTATCGGGATTTCCGGAAACGCTGCAAAGCGTTGAAGGCGCGGCGTTTGCCGGGTGCCGTTCGATAAGCTCCGCCCGCTTCTTGCCGTCCGCGGCATTGAAAAAGATCGGCGATCACGCATTTCGCGGCTGCACGGGGCTTACGGAAGCATATCTGCCTGACAGTACGGAATATGTGGGCGTCAGCGCGTTTGCGGGATGTGAAAGCCTGCGCGTGGTCTCCGTACCGGAAACGCTTGCAGATCAGCCGGGGATCGCGGAGCTTCCGCGTATCTGTCCGGACGCAAAGCTCATCCTCCGCAAAAATACGCCGCAGGCGCCGAGAAAGGAGACAGGTTGTGAAAAACAGTAAAACGCCCCGGTACTTTCTCCTCCTTCTCCCCATGCTTGCGTTTGCCGCGATATGCATGGTTTTGCAGGGTTTTGTCCGCAGTCAGTCAGAAAACGCCGCGTCAGCTCCTCCGCCTCTCGAGGCGGGCGAAAAATACAACGCCTGCGGTCTTCCCGGCAGCGCCGCGCTTTCCGATACAATTGTTGCGCAGGGCGGCGGATGGGTCGCTTTTGAGGACAGAATAATCTGCCTGAACGTCAGCACACCGGAAAGCGCCGGCTACGCCGCCGAAAAAGCGGAAGCCCTTCTAAAAGCCGTCCCTTCGATAGAGCGCTTTTTCATCATGCCGATCCCGGAACGGGCAGTATTTGAAACCGGCTTTGAGGACAGCCGCGAACGCTACTGCACATTTGTTGAGGAGCTTGAAAGCGCCGTTGGAGACGGCGTGACCGTTATAGACCCGCTTCCCGAGCTTGACGCTCATGCTGATGAATTTATCTATTACCGCACGGAAAACTCATGGACGATGCGCGGGGCATTTTACGGGGCGCAGGCTTTCCGCAGTGCGCTCGGGTATGCACCCGACGATCTGAACGCCTACCGCACATATATGCTGGGGTCCTTCTTCGGCGATGCTTATTCAATGGCTGCGGCTGACAACGCCGGTGCAGCGGTAAACGAGGCTTTGCAGTCTATCGTGCCTGACCCGTTCTATATTTACCTCATAGGCACGAACCCTAACAGGGAAGAACTGACATTCAAAAACAAATCCGGTGAGGAGCAGACCGAGAAAAGAAGAACTATCCAGCTCAACGGCTACGGCCCCTCCGCCGTGATAGGCGGTACGTACCGGCACAGCGTGATAGACGGCAGCGGCGAGGGCAGTCTTCTCTTTCTCACCGACTCTGCCGGAGATATGCTTATATCTTATCTGTCGGAAATGTACAAAAAAATATACGCCGTGAGTATTTCATCCGATAAGGACTTTCCGCAGAATATCGGCAGCATCTGCGAAACCTACGGTATACGCACAGTGCTGTGGGCGCAGGCGCAGACAAGACTCGGCGACAGTTCTTATATGCGTGCGCTCAACGGATTGGACGGTGCGGCATGAGCGGTCTTATCTGTTCGTTCTTTTCCCTGTTTGCAGAGAAGACGGAAATCGCCGGAAAGCTCACTGTCAGCGGCATGAACCGCACGGTGCTGTTGCTGATTCTCGGGACATTTTTTGTCCTGCTCGGCATTAAGCTTTACCGGTTCGTAAACTGCGTGTCCGTATTCTGCGGCACGGCAATAGTCCTCTGTACGCTGATGGTCGGCAGATACAGCTGGGGAACGGTCGTAACGGCGTTCACCGTGCTCGGCTTTCTCCTCGGCGCAACGATATACTGCCGGAAGCTTTTCGGCGCGGTCGTTTTCGCCGTGCTGACAGCCGCCTGCATTGCGTGGAGCCTGTATCCGGTGTGGTGGTGCGCATGTATCGCAGGCGCTCTCGCCGGTACATCCGCAGCGCTCTTTCCCCTCGCGGGGATCACGTTCTTCACCTCGCTCATGGGCGGTGTGCTGATAATGGAGCAGCTTCGATCCGTAATCTCCTATCCCCTGCTTATCCTCATAACGGCGGCGGGCACGTCGTTTCAGCTTCTGCTGTTCGGTCGGAAGCAGACATTATTTACACACACGATGCCGGACAGACTTTCCGCATGGCTGAGGCGGAGAAAAAGCGCCGCCGTTCAGCCGGCAGTACGCTGCAAAGCGTCTGACCCTGCCTTCGTTTTCCCGCAGAGAATGCCTGTACCGCCCGTATCCGCTTCAGCGATAAGTGAAAAGAACACCGAAGCCGATGAAAACGCGGCGCCTCCCGCCGAACCCGTCAGTACGCCGGACGCGCCTCCCGCCGTGTTCCCGAAGGAGCTCTGCGAATCACGCGCCGTTTTCCGCAAGGAGATAAAATACATTCTTCCCCGCCGGGACGCATTGGCCATTCAGAACACGCTCGACAAAATCATGAGCCGCGACGCAAACGGGATCAACGGGAGCTACCGCATCCGCTCACAATATTACGACTCCGTATATGACCGCGACCTTGCTGACAATCTGGCAGGTTTATACGAAAAACGCAAGATACGCCTGAGAATATATTCGCCCGAGGACAGAGCCGCAAAGCTTGAGTACAAATGCAAAAACGGCGCGGACGGCGTAAAATACTCGCTAAACGTTTCCCGTGAGGAAGCAATGCGTATGGAGCGTGGCGACTTCTCGTTTCTTCTTGAACGCAGTGAGGCGCTTGCCATACGGCTTTATATGCGTCTGACGGAGGGTGCGTATACCCCGAAATCCATAATAGAATACCAGAGACTTGCTTTTCTTTATCCCGCAGGTGACGTGCGCATAACGTTCGACACCGACATCCGCGGCAGCGGCTATCCCTACGGTCTGTTCGGAGATATCTGCACATTCCCGCTCAGCGACAGCGAACAGGTTCTGATGGAAGTGAAATACACCGGCTATCTGCCTGATGAGCTTCGACGCGTTCTGAACGCCGTTGACGATCTCAGCACCGCCAACAGCAAATACTCTGCGGCAAGGCTGACATGCACATAAAAAATTACCGGCAGAACAGAAAAAAACAGCCGTAATACAAAGCACTCTTCTGTATCCGGCTCGGAAAGGAACATAAGAAAATGAGACAGTTTATTATCGAGAATCTGACAAACACGGAAGCGCTCAGCATGAAGATAATCATTATGAACAATGTGATCGCGCTTATCGCGGCGTTTTTCATAATGTTCACGTACAAAATTTCCCATACCGGCAGCCTGTACAGCCGGAAATTCAACGTCTCCCTCGGTTCTGTCACCATTATCACAACAATGATCATGAGCGTTATCAGCAACAACGTTGCACTGTCTCTCGGTATGGTCGGCGCGCTGTCCATAATACGCTTCCGCACAGCCGTGAAGGATGTGCGCGACGCTACATTTATCTTCTGGGCGATCGCGGTGGGCATCGGGTGCGGCGTGTCGCAGTATGCGCTCATATCCGTAGGCTCTGTATTCCTGCTGCTGTTCCTTATCATTGCCGGAAAGGGCTTCACATCGTCTTCAAAGCTGCTTGTCATTCAGGGGAAGCTTGCCGCGCTCAGCCGCATTGAAGCGGAGCTGTCGAGTTATCTTGACCGCGATATCCAGCCGTCCATGCGCAACGTGACCGACTCCGGCTTTGAGCTTGTGTACTCCGTTGACGAGGGACTTCTCCGCAGGGCGGAAAAGAAAAATCAGGCCGACATTTCCGAAAAACTGATAAAAATCACCGGTATTGACCGCGTCAACGTGATAGACCAGAAGGATGAGCTTTCCCAATAAGACCGTGCGGGAGGTAACGCCATGAAAAGACTTTGCCGTATAGCCGCCTGCGCTGTGATGATGCTCGTCATGCTGTGCGCCATGCTTGCGGGCAACAGCCTGATAAACGAAAACACGCAGACCGCCGCAAGAAAGCGGGAAAGCATTACCGCCGAACAAATGTCAGACTGGATAGCACCCGACGCCGGAACGCTTGATTATTACGGCATAGGTGAGTTCTCAACAAAGCTGCCCGTGGTATATATTAACACAAAGGGACAGCAGATAAAAAAGGAGAGCAGTATTCAGGGATACATTGCCCTGCTTGACGCAGACGGCAGTGAGCAGTCGGTATATTCCGTACCCAACGCAATATACCGTGCGGAGATAAAATACCGCGGCGCTTCCTCATACAACAATTTTGACAAGAAGCAGTACCGCGTAAAGTTCCTCAAGCAGAACTCCGTCGGGGAAAAGTCCGTTCCTCTTGCAGGCATGGGCGCTGGCAGCGAATGGGTTCTCAACGGACCTTACCTTGACAAAACGCTTATGCGCAACAAGCTTTGCTATGATCTTGCGCGGGAGCTTGGCGGCTGGGCACCGGATTCAAGATTTGTCGAGCTTTTTGAGGACGGGAAGTATCAGGGCGTTTATCTTGCCGTCGAGCCGGTGAGCAACGGCGAGAACAGGCTGCGCCTTTCAAAGTTCGGCCTTCTCTCCGGCGAATGTGCTTACGTTGTGAATCGGGACAGGATAGATACCGACGGACAGGAGCTGGAAACCTACGGCAAACGCCGGGGACATACCAATAATGCGCTGTATCTGCTCTACCCCTCCGCAAAAAATGTGACGCGTGAGCAGCTTGAATATATCACAAACGACATTTCGGCTTTTGAAAAGGCTCTGTATTCGGATTCCTTCCGCGATGCGGATACCGGCTACGCCGCGTATATAGATGTTGACAACTGGGTCGATTATTTCATTATCAACGAGTTTGCCATGAACTATGACGCGGGAAACCTTTCGACCTATGCCTACAAGGAGCTGACGGGAAAATTGCAGCTTGCGGTATGGGACTTCAATAACGCATTCGACAATTACCAATGGTACAGCCTCGATGAGACAGGCTTCCGCACGGTCAGCAACTCGTGGATGGATCGGCTCTGTCAGGACAGGAGCTTTATAGACAAAGTTGCCGCACGCTATCGCTCTCTCCGTCAGAGCACATTGTCGGATGAGCATATACACCGGCTTCTTGCGTCTTATCAGGAGAAGCTTGACGGCGCGATCGAACGCAATTTCAAGATCTGGGCTTTCTCATTTTCGGAAAACCTGCTGACAGGCACTGCCAACGGCCGCTCCAGAGACATCCGCAGCTATGACGACGCGGTCACGCAGCTTGTGGGCGCAATAGAAAAGCGGCTCACTTATCTGGATAGCAATATAGAGCTGCTTTATGGGTACTGTGCAGATTGACGGCAGGTATGAAAGATTTTTTCAGAATGAACCATATTGGCCACATATGGCGCGTTATCACGGCAGTCTTGCTTTTTGCTGCTGTTATTGCCGCGGCATATTCTATTGCGGATAGGAGCTTTATGCGCAAAAATCGGGAGAAATACCGTGCGGATACGGAATGGCTCGGCGCGCTTATTGCCGTTGAAAAGCAGTGGATACGGCAAAATCTGGGCGATGACGGTCAGATCTATATGAACGGCGAAAAGGCCGGTGATGTTGATCCTTATTTCGCCTGCCATGCCGCGCTGGGGCTTCTTGCAGACGCCTACGGATTTGAGCCGCAGGAAGAAGACATCATGTGTGTCAGGAAATATCTCAATTGGCACACTGCGCGTCTCATTGAATCAGGCGGGATAGCGGGCGTATACAGATACGCGGACAGCGAACTTATCCGCCTCGGGAAGGCAGATTCCGTGGATGCCTACCTCGGCACATATCTTGAGCTTATGGGGAATTATATCCGCCTTTGCGAAGGCGCAGACGGCCTTGAACGCTGGGAGGAGGGCATTTCCCTCGCGGTAAAGACGCTCCGGAAGCTCACCGCCGGTTCGCTTACAGCCGTATCGTTTAATAACAGCACGCAGTATCTTATGGACAATCTGGAGGTCTGGAAAGGGCTGTGTGCGCTGGAAAGCTGCTTCAAAAGCGGACTGATTCCCGAAAACTCCCTTGCGCAGACCGGAAAAGCCGCCGAGATGCTGCGCAAAGGGCTTGAAAGCACGATCCCGAAAGCATTTTGGGACGCAGAGCATGGACGCTGGCGCGTGACAGCGGACGCCAGCGGCTTTGACGGCGGCGCGTTTTATCCTGACGGAATAGCACAGGTTTACCCGCTGATATTTGCCTTTCCCGTTGAAGACAGTGAAGCGCAGGCAAAGCTGTACCGGATTTTTACCGAAAAATTCGCGTGGCAGGATATGGACTCCGGCAGTCGCACCTTTATCTGGGCCATGACGTCACTTGCTGCGGCGCAGGCCGGGGACACAGATACGCTGAAGCATTTCCTGAAAAACTACGAAGCGAAGGCCGGAAAAGACCGTTCATATCCACTCTATACGGGCGAGGCCGGCTGGGTCTGCCGCGGCGGTGCGGCGTTGTACGGAATATATTCCGCCGAAGCGAACCGGCATTTGTTTGGGTTCTAATATAAATATTGGGGTGTACATCCGGTGAGGATGTACACCCCAATATTTATTTTACAAGCGGCGTTTAAAGTACTCTTCGGCGGCTTCAGAGTCGCGGTGTATCTGCTCGGAAAGAATGTCAAAGCTTTCAAACTTTATCTCGGGACGCAGAAATTTATAGAACTCCACCCGTGCCTGCCTGCCGTAGAGATTGCCCGAATAATTAAGCAGATGGCTTTCCACACTGACCCTGCTGCCGTTTCCTACCGTCGGACGTATGCCGATGTTCGTAACGGCACAGTAGCTCTCCCCATCAATATACGCCTTTGACGCGTATACGCCGAACCTCGGTATCAGCACACCGTCCGGAAAAAACATATTTATCGTAGGCGTACCAAGCTCCCGCCCCAGATGATAGCCGGAACGGACGGTGTCGGACAGCGTATGCGGATGGCCGAGAAGCCTCCGCGCACCTTCCATGTCGCCCGCGCTTATAAGCTCCCTTATCCATGTGGAGCTTATGACCCGTCCGTCCACGCAAAGCGGTGGGATTATGTCACATCCGATGCCGAGAGATGCGCAGTAATTCCGTATAAGCTCCGCCTTTCCCTCGCCTTTGTAGCCACAGCTGAAATCATGCCCCATGACTATCCAGCCGACATTCAGCTGCTCAACTATGTTGTCAACAAACTCCCGCCACGGCATACACATCATATGCCGGTTGAAATGCAGAAACACAATATTATCTATCCCGTAGCAGCGGCGGATTATCTCCTCACGGTCGGCGGCGCTGCTTATAAGCTTTACATCGCTGCCAAATACCAGTGTATCGGGATGCACGTCAAAGCTCAGAACCGACGGCATGGCGCCAGTCTGCGCTGCACGTTCCTTTGTACGCTTCAGAAGTTCCCCGTGCCCGAGATGTACCCCGTCAAAAAAGCCGAGGGCAATTACCCTTTTATGTTCCGCCATTGATCAAACCTCAAAAAAGCTTTTTACCGTATATAACCGCCCGTTTTCCACGCGCCCAAGCATAAGAAACTCACCGTCTGCGGAGTATACGCGGTATTTCCCGTCCGGTGCGGCGCATGGCGCGTCGTTCCCGCAGCGGATACGCTTCTCCTGCTTTTCATCTGCGATGAGCCTCGGATGTTCGGAAAAGAGGGTATCAAGCGCAATTACAAGGCTTTCCGCCTCTCCTACGGCGGCTTTTTGTTGTATTTCCTCAAGAGTATGGGCATTTTCTACAGAAAAGCCGCCCACGCTCACCCGCCGCAGCGCACTCATACACCCGCCGCAGCCAAGCATCTGCCCGATGTCGCTGCACAGCGTCCTTATGTACGTTCCCTTTGAGCAGGTTATATCAAGAACATAGTCCTCTCCGTCGCGCCCGGCAAGGGAGAGACCGTAGATACGGACATTGCGCCCGTTGCGCTCGATCTCGCCGCCGTTTCTGGCGATCTTATAGAGCCGCTGGCCGTTTACCTTGACCGCAGAATACATCGGCGGTATCTGTACTATGTCTCCGGTAAAATTTCCCAGACATTTTTCAAGCCGTTCTGTCGTTATGTTAACCTTTATGTTGGAAAGCACATTACCCGTGATATCCTGCGTATCGGTCACAGTGCCCAAGCGGAGGGAGGCGATATAGCGCTTCGTCTGCGCCTCTGAAAATTCTACCGCACGTGTAGCTCTGCCGAGGAAGACCACCAGCAGCCCCGTAGCCATAGGGTCAAGCGTCCCGGAATGACCGATGCGCCGTTGGTGCATGATACCTTTCAGCTTTATGACAACGTCGCTGCTTGTCCAGCCCTGCGGCTTGTCCACAAGGAGAATACCGTTCATTTGCAGACCTCGTCTATGACTTCCATAAGCATACGTATGGCGCGTTCAGGCTCGGCCTCTATAGTGCATCCGGCTGCGGCGGCGTGTCCTCCGCCTCCGAAAACCTCGCAGATCCTGCTCGCATTGACGCCGTCGCCCGTTCTCACCGAGATGCGGCACAGGTTTTTGTCCTTTTCGCGCACCGTGATCGAGATTTTTGCGCTCTCCGCCCTTGCGGCAAGCCCGGCGATATCGTCCATATCTTCCTCGCCCGCGCCGCACTGCGCGATCATATCCTTAGTAACGACGGCAACGGCGACATCTCCGTCGCGGAAAAAGCGTATTCCGGAGTAAATAAGTCCCTCAAGCTTCATTTTCGCGGCTGAGATCTTGCTAAAAAACGCAAGATTCACGCCTTTATTATCCGCGCCCGCTTTCAGAAGCTCGGCAGCAGCTGCAAAGGTTTCGGCTGTCGTGTTGTTGTATCTGAAGCAGCCCGTATCCGTCGAGACGGCGATGTACAAAAGCGTCGCTTCAACGGCGGTGGGCTTCATTTTCATTGTTTTCAACAGCTTCAGAACTATTTCGCCGCATGCGGCACGCTTTGCGTCAAGCAGCGTCGCGGCGGCATACATTCTGTTCGACGGGTGATGGTCGATGCAGAGGTCGGCATTCTCCTCAAACCCGCACGGAAAGAGCGACTTTTCGGCTATATCCACGGCGACGACGCACTCCGGCATATATCCCTCCGGCGCAATGAACCCCGACACATAACCCATGAGCTTGTCCGTAAAGCCCGCGTTTGAATAGAGATACGCCGTCTTGCCCATTCGCTGCAAAGCGCTGCAAAGCGCCGCAGCGCTGCCTGCGGTGTCTCCGTCCGGGTTAGTGTGCGTCAGGATAAGGTATCTGTTTTTTTCCGACAGGTACTTTGCACATTCCGTATAGTTCATTCCTGTTCATCCTCGTCATGTTTTATATCGAGAGAGTTTATAACGCTGCTGATATGTGCGCCGTACTCTATGCTGTGGTCTATTTCAAAAACAAGCTCCGGCGTATATCGCAGAGCAAGTGAGCTGCCCAGTTCATGTCTGAGCCAGCCGGAAGCGGATTTAAGTCCTTTTTTGAACTCCTTTTCGTCGCTCATGCCCATAACCGAAAGCCATACCTTTGAGTAGCGCAGATCACCCGTTGTTTCAACCCTGGTAACGCTTATCATGCCCTGCTGCACTCTCGGATCCTTGACCTCGCGCAGGAGCTTTGAAAGCACATACTGTATATCGTCATTTGTTCTTGCCAATTTATTCGACGGCATAATTTTTCTCCTTTTTCAATTCCTTTGAGACTGCCAAAAAAGCTTGCTTCTTTGACAAGCTGAAACGGGGTGCTTTCAAAGCACCCCGTCAGACTGTCAAAAAGCCCCGCCAATGTTTTTACCCTCCGGCAAAAATGATCTCAATTCACGGAGCGAGTGTCGGATTGTCCGTGCGCAGGCGGACAACCGAAACACAGAGCGCAGTGCAGCCTTTTGTCAGAGAGCCTCAGGCTCCTTGACAAGCTGTTTATCAGGGGTTTATCTGCTCCATAACGAAGCACTCGATAGTATCGCCAACCTTGATATCGTTGAACTTTTCCACCTGCATACCGCACTCATAGCCGGACGCAACTTCCTTTACGTCGTCCTTGAAGCGTCTGAGGGATGCAAGATTGCCCTCATGGATAACAATATTGTCCCTCAGCACACGCACCTCACAGCCGCGCTGTATCTTTCCGTCGGTGCAGTAGCAGCCGCAGACCGTGCCGACCTTGGAAACCTTATAAGTCTCGCGGACCTCCGCGTGGCCGATGATAACTTCCTTGAATTTGGGCGCAAGCATACCCTTCATTGCCGCTTCGATCTCGTTGATGCAGTCGTAAATGACGCGGTACATGCGCATATCCACATTGCTTCTTGCGGCGCTGTCGCGGGCGGCGTTATCGGGACGGACATTGAAGCCGACAATGATCGCGCCGGAGGTTGCGGCAAGCATGACGTCGGATTCGTTGATTGCACCGACTCCGCTGTGAATGACCTTTACGCGCACTTCCTCATTGGAAATCTTCTCCAGAGACGTCTTGACCGCCTCTGCGCTGCCCTGAACGTCCGCCTTGACGATGATATTGAGAGTCTTCATCTCGCCCGCCTGGATCTGGCTGAACAGATCCTCAAGGCTTACCTTCTTCGCGCCGCCGTTTGCGGCATTGTTCTGCTGGATGCGGCGCTCCTCGGCAAGCTCTCTCGCCATGCGCTCATCGGCGACGGCGTTGAATACGTCGCCCGCGGTCGGAACCTCGCTCAAACCGGATATCTCAACAGGCATGGACGGCCCCGCCTCACTGACACGCTGCCCTTTATCGTTGAGCATGGTGCGCACGCGGCCGACGCTCGTACCGGCAATGATGATATCGCCAAGTCGCAGCGTACCGTTCTGCACAAGGACGGTCATTATCGGGCCGCGTCCCTTATCAAGTCTGGCCTCGATAACGGTGCCCTTCGCGGCGCGGTTGGGATTCGCCTTCAGCTCCTGCACCTCGGCAAGAACAACGAGATTTTCAAGCAGATTGTCTATGCCCATACCGGTCTTCGCGGAGATTGGGCATATAATGGTGTCGCCGCCCCATTCCTCGGAAATGAGGTCATACTCGGTAAGCTGCTGCTTGATGCGTTCGGGATTGGCGCCGACGGTATCCATTTTGTTTATTGCAACAACAACGGGGATGTTTGCTGCCTTTGCGTGATTGATGCTCTCTATCGTCTGCGGCATGATGCCGTCGTCGGCTGCAACAACAAGTATCGCAATATCCGTTACCATTGCACCGCGGGCACGCATGGAGGTGAACGCCTCATGACCCGGCGTATCGAGGAAAGTAATGGGACTGCCGTTGATGGAAGTCGTATATGCGCCGATATGCTGCGTTATGCCGCCCGCTTCGCCGGATGCGACATGGGCATTTCTTATATAGTCGAGAAGCGAGGTCTTGCCGTGGTCAACATGACCCATGACAACGACGACGGGCGCTCTGTCAACAAGATCTTCCGCCTTGTCCTCATGGTCGTCAATAAGCTTTTCCTCAACGGTGACGATAACTTCCTTTTCGACCTTGCAGCCAAGCTCCATCGCAACGAGTGCGGCGGTATCATAGTCGATTATCTCGGAAACGGAAGCAAAAACACCCATCTTGAAAAGCTGCTTTATAACCTCGGCGGCGGTCTTCTTCATCCTTGAAGCGAGATCGCCCACGCTTATCTCGTCGGGTATCTGAACCTTGAGCTGCTGCTTCTTTGCTATCTCAAGCTGGAGCCGGTTCATCTTGTCGCGCTCCTCCTGACGGCGCTTTGCGCTTGCCGCCTGCTGATTGGGGCGCTGCTTGGACTTGCTGTTTATCTTCTCCTTGTTGGCGCGGCGCATACTGTCGTTGCCCTTCATGCCCGCCATATCTTCAAACTTTTCGTTATATTTTTCTATATTGACAGCCGCGCCGCCGCGTGTATCGACAACGCGCTTTTCCGCGACCTTTCTGGGAACATGGGGTTTGTTCTGTCTGTCGGCGGCCGCCGTCTGCTGCTGGGGCTGAGCGGGCGCGGGCTTTGCGTTCTGCACATTCTGCGCAGGCTTCGCCGCCGCTTTGGCCGCATCGCCTTTCTTTGCCGACGCAGGAGCCGCTTTTTCGGTCTTTACCGGTGCCGGAGCAGGAGCGGTCTTGAAAATGTCCTCAAGGCTTGCCGCCTCGTTATGCTGGGTCATATACTCAAAAATAATATCCAGCTCGGGATTTTCAAGAACCTGCATATGGTTCTTGGGAGGCGCTACATAGTCGGTCAGGATCTGCGAAATTTCCTTCGATGCAACATTAAAATCCTTTGCCACCTCATGTATTCTGTATTTTACGACCATTGCCATATATTATTCCTCCCTTTTCCCTTGACGTTTTTTCTTTTCAACTGCCGTGCTTTTTTTGCGCCGGAGCGCCTTGCTGTACCTCGCGCTGAGACTTTCCGCCGCTTCGGCATACAGCCCCGGCTCAGTCTCCGAAAGGTCTTTTACAAAGGCGTTTGCAAAGCCGAGATCCGTGATCGCCGCCATGGAACAGCCGGGTTTGCCGGTCTTATCCGAAATCTCCTCCTTGCTGAACGGAACCTTTACCAGCAGTGTTCTTCGCCCGTTGACAAATTGTTCCGCACGCCGGCAGGCATTATCCGAGGCATCGCAGGCAAGTATCAGAAGCCTTGCCTTGCCGTCCTTACACGCAGCACCCGTATTCGTCTCGCCTATCTCTATTGCGCCGGCCTTGCGCATCAGTCCGAGCAAATCAAGACTTTTTTTACTCATGCTCCGCCTCCATCTGCCCGGTAAGCTGTTCATATATTTCCGGAGGTATGGGAGATGAAAACGCCCTTTCAAACGCCTTTGATTTTATTGCTTTTTTCAGACATTCGCTGTTCGGACACACATAAGCGCCTCTGCCGGAGGCTTTTCCCTTGAAATCAAGGCTTATGCTGCCGTCCGCCGAGCGCACCGCCCGTATAAGCTCCTTTTTCGGCTTCATCTCGCGGCAGCCAAGACACTGTCGCATAGGTATTTTTTTCTGCAAAACTGCCGCCTCCTTATACTATCCGCTTGAAAGCACTGCGTTCAAGCATAAAATGCGAACTTTGTCCGCCTTCCGAACTGCTTTGCATGGGCTTGCAGTATCTATCCGCCCATTATAACAGCTTATGCTTCGCTCTCGGGCTTGATGTCTATCTTATAGCCGGTGAGCTTTGCGGCAAGACGGGCATTCTGTCCTTCCTTGCCGATGGCAAGGGACAGCTGTGCGTCGGGAACTATGACGCGGCAGCTCTTCCCGTCCTCCTGCATGGTAACGCTGACGACCTCTGAAGGCGACAGCGCCGCTGCAATATACTCCTCCGGATTCTCGCTGTATTTGATGATATCTATCTTCTCGCCGTTAAGCTCGTCAACAATGCTGGCGACGCGTCCGCCCTTAGGGCCGACGCAGGCGCCGATCGGGTCAACGTTTTCGTCCGCCGACCACACCGCCATCTTGGTGCGGCTCCCTGCTTCGCGGGCAATGGACTTTATCTCGACTGTGCCGTCAAAAATTTCCGGAACCTCAAGCTCGAAAAGGCGCTTGACAAGGCCGGGATGAGTGCGGCTGATAAGCACCTGGGGTCCGCGGGTCGAATTTCTGACTTCGACGACATAGACCTTTATACGGTCGCCCTCCTTGATACTCTCGGTCTTTATGCGCTCGTTGGCGGAAAGCATTGCCTTTGTCACTTCGCTGTTGGACGAAATGTCAATGGAGACATTGCCGTTTCTCGGGTCGATATGTGAGACGACGCCGGTGAGCAGCTCATGCTCCTTGGAGGTGAACTCCTCATAAATTATGCCGCGTTCCGCCTCGCGGATACCCTGTATGATGACCTGCTTCGCGGCCTGCGCGGCAATGCGTCCGAACTTCTTCGTCTCAACGGGGACGGGAAGCGTATCGCCTATCTTGGCGCGGCGGCTCAATTTTTTTGCGGCTTCTATATTTATCTCATGGGAAGGATCCTCGACCTCATCGACAACGGTCTTGAGAACGTTCATCTCAATACGCTTGCTGTCCTCCTCCAGAATTATCTCGACATTATCCTCACAGTCGGGATTGTCGCGGCGGAAAGCGGCAAGCATCGCCTGCTTTATCTTGTCGTACATATAATTTCTGGGTATGCCTTTTTCCTTCTCGATGTCTTCTATCGCTTCAAAAAAATCTGCGTTCATTGTAATATCTCCGTTCAGCTTAAATAAGTGAAATTTTTTATTATATTGATGCGTGCAGCCTGACCTGCGCCGTCTGCGCCTTGTCAAAGCTCAAAGCTCTGCCGCCGTAAAGTATCTCGACCCTGCCGTTATCGTAGCCGGAAAGAGTTCCGACAAAGACCTTGCTGCCCTCAAACGGCTGGTAGAGACGAATCTCGACTTCACTGCCCATAAACTGCGCAAAATCCGACGGGCGCTTAAGCTCCCTCTCCGCGCCGGCGGAACCGACCTCAAAAACATAGCTGTCGGGTATGGGATCGGCCTCGTCCAATATCGGGTCAAGCGTGCGGCTTATCGTCTCACAGTCGTTTATTGAAACGCCGCCCTCCTTGTCGATATACACCCTCAGGTACCACGTACCCGCTTCACGCACATACTCAACATCCCACAGGGTGCAGCCCGCTTCGCTTACAACGCCGCGTGCAAGCTCCGTCACCCTGTCCGTGATTTTGCTCATAATGTTCCTCCATGCGCTTCTGCGCACACAAAATTCTGAAAAGCTTTCCTCCCGTACATTCCGAAAAAGCTTCACAAAAAAGAGTGGACCGCAGCCCACTCTGACACAAACATGATACTAACCTTACTTAATATAGCACCACAATTGCATTTTTGCAAGTATTTTTTTCGTTATTTATTCCCGGCCGGAACTGTTTTTTCTCCTCTTTTCGCTATCCGCCCCACAAACGCCCAGAACAGCCGTATAAACTTTGCCGCGCAGTATGAAACGGCAAGCAGCAGCAGGAATATCAGCGCCGAATATTTAGGCGCAAATATGAGCTTCTGGCACCAATATGCCGAGAAAAACGTATGTGTGAGCCAGATAAACGTGGACTCATCGCCTATTTTGCCAAGAAGCCGGAACAGCGGCCCGAAAGCACGCAGCGGCAGCAGAACGGCAATGCAGCAGATAAACACCGTGCTGTTGATAAAATCATAGTAAAGATGGTTATAAAGATGCAGATAAAAGACGGCCGCCATGCAGACAAGCGCCGATATGCACCACACCGTCTTTCCGGCGTACTTTTCCTTCACTCTGTCAAGCAGGTTGTATTTTGCGAAAATGCAGCCCAGTAAAAACGCGGGCAGTATTTCAAGCACTTCCCGTGTTTTGTGCCAGAAGACAGAAGAGGCAAAATACTCAAGCGCAGGGTGCTCCATGATCACGGGTACGATATAATTGCAGAAGGCGCTGTATATGAGCACAATGAAAAGGTCTGTAAAAATATTCGCTTTTTCCCTGTCAAGAAAGCGCTTTATCGACGGGAAAAGCACAAGCAGCACAGCAAACGGGAGAATAAACCACCATTCCTCATTGAACGTGCAGCTGAGACCGAGAAAATTATAGATAATTTCTCTCAGAAGGCCTGTCTGCATATTTCTGAAAAAATATACCGACACGGGCAGTGACAGGAAAAACACCTGCCAGACCGCCGTATAAAGACCTTTTATCCGCTTTGCGGCAAGGCTTGTTATATCGCCGGTTTTCTGTGAGGACAGATATGTACCGTAGCCGCTCAGGAAAAGGAACATCGGCATACAGATCCTTCCGAACTGCCCTATATACGTAGACAAAGCTGTCTCCCCGAAAGAGCACAGCGAAACAAAGCTTATACCCTCAAGAATTTTATGCGGATAGGCGAACAGATGATGGTAGAGCATAAGGCAGATCGCAATGCCTTTTACCACCTTTGTATCTTCTTTTGAAAACGACAAGGCAAGACCTCCTTTTCCGTTTTTTCGGCCGCCTGCCGAAAGCCGCGCAGATCTTTACTCATTTGTCAGAGAACCACCGTGAGATCCTCTGACAAATTGATCGATGTTTATCAATTAAGAAAATCTTTCAGTCTCTTGCTGCGGCTGGGGTGGCGGAGCTTGCGCAGAGCCTTTGCCTCGATCTGACGGATACGCTCACGCGTGACGTTGAACTCCTTGCCGACCTCCTCAAGTGTGCGGGTACGACCGTCAACTATGCCGAAGCGCAGCTCAAGCACCTTTTTCTCTCTGGGTGCAAGCGTGTCGAGAACCTCTTCCAGCTGCTCGCGCAGAAGGGAGAATGACGCGGCCTCGGAAGGCTCGCTCGCGTCCTCGTCAGGAATAAAGTCGCCCAGATGGGAATCCTCCTCCTCGCCGATCGGCGTCTCAAGGGAGACAGGCTCCTGAGCTATCTTGAGGATATCGCGCACCTTGTCAACGGGCATATCCATTTCCTTTGCTATCTCCTCGGCGCTGGGATCGTGCCCGAGTTCCTGGAGAAGCTGACGTGAAACGCGGATAGTCTTGTTTATGGTTTCCACCATGTGAACGGGGATGCGGATAGTACGCGCCTGATCGGCTATTGCGCGGGTTATCGCCTGTCTTATCCACCATGTCGCATAGGTAGAGAACTTGTAGCCCTTGGTATAATCGAACTTCTCGACCGCCTTAATAAGCCCCAGATTGCCCTCCTGAATAAGATCAAGAAACAGCATACCGCGCCCGACATATCGCTTTGCTATGGATACAACCAGACGCAGGTTAGCCTCGGTCATACGGCGCTTTGCGTTCTCGTTGCCCTCCGCCATCTGCTTTGCAAGGACAGTTTCTTCCTCCTGTGTGAGCAGGGCGACCTTTCCTATCTCCTTAAGATACATACGCACGGGGTCGTCCGTGGAAAAGCTGTCCATAAGCGAATCGGTATCGGCAAGCTCTTCCTCAGTCACTTCGTCGATACTCTCTATCTCTTCGACCTCTGGGGATATCTCGTCGATCAGAGGGAGAACGGCGGATGCGGCTATATCTATATATATTCCGTTTGCCTCAATGTTTTCATAGAACTTTGCCTCAGTGTCGCTGTCAACATTCAGCTCATCAAGAAGCTCAAGATCCTTTGCGGAGAGGCTCCCCTTTTTCTTGCCCTTTTCGATAAGCTCGGCAAGTCTTTCCTCAGGCGTTTTCTGATTTTCGGCATTATCCGCATCCTTTTTCTTGGAAGACTTCTTTTTTGCCTTCGGCGCTTCATCCTTTGGAACTTCTTCTTTGGCTTCTGCTTCGTCCACAGAATTTTCAGCAAGAAAAATGTCCGCCATCTTGTCAAGTTCCTTCTCGGAAAGCATAGTTTCGTCTTTCATATCTTTATCCCTCTTCATTTTCTCGCCCTGTCATAGGCCGTGTTTTGCTTTGAGCGCATTATCGCTTCAAAATCAGGCTTGCCGCTCCTGCGCTCTTTCTCTGTTTTTATTCTCTTTATATAATCCGCCATTGTCCGGCGGCTGTCAGACAGTTTTTCGGGCTTCTGCGTGATCGCAATAAAAAGGTTCATTTCCTCCTTTGAAAGCTCGCCCACAAGCGTAGCGGGGCTGACCTGTCGCTGCTCAAGAAGCATACCGCGTATCACCGCATATATATGCCGCAGTACATCCGATGAAAAATCGCCCTCATCGGGAAGCTCTGCGGAAATAAGCTCCGGCTCAAGGTAGAGGAGACGTATCACTCCTTCCTCTGCAACGGCGGAAGCGGGATCATCATAGCGAAGCTGTCTGTCCGCGGGCTGCGCCATCTGCTCCGGTCTCGACACCGCTTTCCGCTCATCTCTCGCGGCTTTTGAAACGATTCGCTTCCTTACCCTCTCGACCTCATCGGCAATGACATTCCCGTTGACTGAAGCCGTTTCGGCTACACGCTTGGCATAAACCTCCCTCTCTGCGGCGCCAGGGAAGCTTGCCACAAGCTGCGTCGCCTCCTTGAGAAATGCCACGCGCTGATCATCCAGCGAAAGGTCGTATTTCTCCCTGACAGCGTTGAGCCTGTAATCCACCTGATCTTCCGACGCTTCCAACAGGTTGCGGAACGCGCCCGCGCCCTTCTGCTTGATAAACTCGTCCGGATCCTTAGCGCCCGTCATGCGCAGTACCTTGACCTTGACGTCCAGCTTTTCAAAAATCTCTATCGCGCGCTTTGAGGCTTTTATACCGGCGGTATCATTGTCGTATGCGATTATCACTTGCGATGTGTACCGCTGGATAAGCGATGCCTGCTCTCTTGTAAGCGATGTGCCGAGCGATGCTACCGCCGAATCGAAGCCCGCCTGATGGAGCGAAACTACGTCTATATTTCCCTCTGATAGGATTATATATCCGCTTTTTGATTTTTTAGCCAGATTCATGGCAAAAAGGTTCCTGCTTTTGCTGAAAACGGCGGTTTCGGGGCTGTTAAGATATTTCGGTTCGCCGTCGCCGAGGATACGGCCGGAAAAACCTATCACTTTGCCCGTCACGTCGATGACCGGGAACATCAGGCGGTTCCGGAACGCGTCATATATCCCGCCGCTTTTCCCGCGCTTTGCAAGACCTGCGTCAAGCAGTTCGCCGTCGGAATAGCCTTTCAGGCGCATTGCGTCTATAAGGCTGCTCCACGTGTCAGGCGCGCAGCCCAGCCCGAAGTTTTTCGCCGTGACAGGGCTTATCTGCCTTTTTACCATGTATTCGCACGCCGCTCTGCCGGCCGGCGTTGAAAGCTGTGAGTAAAAAAATGCAGCCGCATCTCTGTTCAGAGCAAGAATACGCGCTTTTTTCTTTGCCTCCCTGTCATACTCCTGCTCCGGCATGGCCATGCCTGCTCTCCGTGCAAGCTTTTCCACCGCCTCCGGAAAGGTGAGGTTTTCTATCTCCATTATAAAATTGATAACCCCGCCGCCCTTGCCGCAGCCAAAGCAGTGATATATCTGCCTGTCCGGCGACACGGAGAAGGATGGCGTTTTTTCGTTGTGGAACGGGCACAGCCCGAACATATTCGACCCGCTTCTTTTACCGAGATGCACATACTCGGAAACGACGTCTACGATATCGTTTCTCGCGGCAAGCTCCGTCAGGAAGCTTTCCGGAAAAGCCACTCCGCCGCCCTCCTTTTTTCTTGAAATTTACAAATTATTTGACCGTCCACGCGAACGGGATGAATTTTTCTCCGTATTTTTCCATGGCGTATCCGTCCGTCATACCTGATATGTAGTCAACGACCGCACGCTCGACGCCGTCTTTTTCGACTATACCGTTCAGATCGTCCGGAAGCTCGTCGGGGTGGGCACAGTAGTACTCAAACAGGGCGCTGAGTATCCCGTCCACCTTGCTCTCCTCGCCCTTGGCGACGGGGTTGGTGTAAATATCGGAATACATGAAGCTGTGGAAAAAATCAAACGTAGCCTGCATTTCGGGAGACATTCCGAGCACGCCCCCGCGGCTGTTTTCAATAAGATCGGTTATAAAGGAATTTATCCGTTCGCTGTTCCTTGTGCCGCAGTTATGACGTATAAGCGCCGGAACTTGTTCGTCGGATAATATTCCCGCACGGATGGAATCGTCAAGATCGTGATTTATGTAGGCGATGCGGTCGCAAAGGCGCACCGTTACCGCTTCAGGCGTATCGTCGGGGGCGCCATGGGTGTGATGGAGGATGCCCATCCTCGTCTCATAGCACAGGTTAAGTCCCTTCCCGTCGCCTTCGAGCACATCCACAACGCGAAGACTCTGTTCATAATGCTTGAAGCCGCCCGAATAAATGCGGTCAAGTGCCCGCTCCCCGGCGTGTCCGAACGGAGTATGACCGAGATCGTGCCCGAGCGCGGCGGCCTCCACAAGGTCCTCGTTGAGCATCAGCGCCCTTGCGACCGTCCTCGCAAGGCGGCTGACCTCAAGCGTATGCGTAAGACGGGTGCGGTAATGATCCCCCTCCGGCTGGAGAAAGACCTGCGTTTTATGCTTGAGGCGGCGGAACGACTTGGAATGGGTTATTCTGTCGATATCACGCTGAAAACACGTGCGTATCGAGCACTCCTCCTCCGGACAGAGTCTTCCTTTGGTATTTTCCGCCAGCACGCCGTATTTCCCGACTATGTAATGCTCAAGCTTCTCCCTTTCTTCTCTGGGACAGGACACGACAACACCTCCCGCAACGAAAAAACAGTATAAGAGCAACGGAATCGCTTCCATTACTCTTATACGACGCAAATTTTTATTTCCCTCTTTTTTTATTTAATTTTTTTTGCAATTACATTGGAAAGGACGTATCGGCAAAGACCTTTTATCTCACCGGAACGGCTTTGAAGCTCTCTCCCGTTACGGTCACCTGCGCGCTTCCCGCCGTGAGATCAGTCATCTTCGCAGCGAAATCGTCCGCCGCTTCTTCGGGGACAAGCACCTTTATCGTGACAGCGGCAGTATATTCCATATCCGCTACCACACCGCCCGCCGCCGCTATCTCGTTTTTAAGCCTTTCCGCCTGGGAGTAGCTGCACGGAAGCTCACACTCGACCCAGCGGCGCACAACGGATATCCCTGCCGCGTCGAGCGCGTCCTTCGCACTTTTGGTGTAGGCTCTCAAAAGCCCGCCCGCACCCAGAAGCACACCACCGAAATACCGTGTCACAACACAGACGGCATTTGTAACTCTCTCTCGGCGCAAAACCTCGAGCATAGGAATTCCGGCAGTACCCTGCGGCTCGCCGTCGTCACCGTAGCGCTCCGCCCCGCCGCGGATAATATAGCACCAGCAGTTGTGGCGGGCATCGTAAAATTTCTTCTTAGTTTCGGCAATGAATGCCTTGGCCTGCTCCTCTGTCTCAACATATCTTATATGTCCGAGGAACCTGGAGCGTTTTTCCGTGTACTCGCTCTCTCCGCTGCCGGTAGGGATAAAATACTCAGTCATCCTCCCAGTCCTCCTTGGGCTCAACATATCCCGGTATATATTTCTTCACCCTGCCGAACATCTCCGGCGTCACAACTGCCTCGGCGGAGATGCCGTCGTCGTTATACTCCATGCTCACTACCGCCGCCTCGCGCCGCAGCAAATCTGAGACCCCGGCGTCGGAATACGGAATTTGCAGCTTCACGCGGTGATGCCCCCTGTCAAGAAGGCCAAGAAGCTTCTCCGTAAGAGCATCCGTCCCCTCCCCGCTTTTCGCGGAAAGGCAGACGATATCCTCCCCATGCGGAAGGATGCCGAAATACGCGTCGCATTTATTGAAAATGCGTATGCACGGCGTGGACTCCGCCCCAAGCTGACGTATAAGCTCATCCACGACACGCGCCTGCTCCTCCCACTCGGGATTTGAAATGTCTATCACGTGCAGAAGAACGTCCGCAAAGCTCAGCTCCTCAAGGGTGGCTTTGAACGCCTCGATAAGATGCGTCGGCAGTTTTCTTATAAAGCCGACGGTATCGGACAGCAGGATCTCCGTTGTCTCGTTGAGCCGCAGTCTTCTGGTGGTCGTGTCAAGCGTATCGAAAAGCCTGTCGTTTGCCGGAATATTTTCGCCCGTCAGACAGTTGAGCAGAGTTGACTTGCCTGCGTTTGTATAGCCGACAAGCGCCACAACGGGCATGGAGTTTTTCTCTCTTTTCCGTCTCTGCGTGGAGCGCACCTTGCGCACCGCGGCAAGCTCCTCCTCAAGCTTCTGTATCTTGCGGCGGATATGGCGGCGGTCAGTCTCAAGCTGCGTTTCGCCGGGGCCGCGTGTGCCGATAGGCGACGAGCCGCCGGAAGCGGTCTGGCGCACAAGGTGCGTCCACATGCCGGTAAGGCGCGGAAGCAGATATTTATACTGTGCAAGCTCCACCTGGAGCTGCCCCTCTCTTGTGCGGGCGCGCTGGGCAAATATGTCAAGGATAAGCCCGGAACGGTCCATGACCTTGACGCCCAGATCCTCCGACAGTACGCGCATCTGCGACGGCGACAGCTCATTATCAAAAACCGCCATGTCACATTCGTTTATCTCTATAAGATTTTTAAGCTCCTGTACCTTGCCGTCGCCTATGAAACTGCGCGGATCGGGCGTCGGTCGCTGCTGCATGAGCATACAGACCGCCTCGCCGCCCGCAGTCTCCACAAGGGCGGCAAGCTCCTCCATTGACGTTTCGGTCGAGCGCTCATGCACGTCCATGCAGGCCGCCGACAGCCCCGCAAGAGCGGCGCGTTCTTTTTTTACTTCGTTGCTGTCTATCATGATCAGTCCTTATTTCAAAAAGCTGAGGCGGCGCCCCGTAACGCAACAACAGCGTATGCAGCGCCGCCGTGGTATGCCGTGCGGTCACATAAATCTGTCGATATGCTCGCCGAGGTCTTCGAGACGGTCGCGCAGCTTTTTCTTCGCCGCTTCACTGCCTGAGGCAAGGCTTGACTTATCAAACTTCAGTTCTGCAAGAAGGGACTTATAGTCCTCCGGGAGATCCTCAAAAAATTCCCCGCCCGCAGTGAGCAGCCTATCAAAGCGCTGCTTCATATCCGTGATCGAATCGCGGCGCTTTTTCTTCGCACAGCTGTAGCTGTAAAGTCTTTCCGACATAAGCGCAAAAACATCGTCCGTCAGCTTTTCATGGGGAAGATACAGCCCGCGCTTATAATTGTCTATCACGTCAAAGTAGCGGCCGTAGGCGGTTTTTACTGAATCCTCCCACGAAATATAAATATTATCCTGCGCGCCCTGACCGATGCGCGCCATCTCCGCGGGGTTTGCACACAGCTCCCTGAGCTTTGCCGCCATCGACGCGGCGTTTTCCTCTATCAGCAGTCCGCTTACGCCGTCAACCACATCCTCCGCGGCGCAGCTTCCCGCTATCAGAACGCTGCCGAGAGCACAGGCCGCCGCTTCGCGCACGACAAGGCCGTTCGTGTCAAAGGTTGAGGGGAAGAGGAACATATCAGCGCGGCAGTACCACGCACGGATAAGGTTCCTGTCACGGATAGGCTCCGAAAACTGCACCTTGCCGGTAAGGCCAAGCTTTTCGGTATATTCCGTTATCTCGTCCTTGTCGCCGCCTCCGCCCACAAACACCATGCGGAAGTCGATGCCCGCTCCGTCCAGTTCCTTGAGCGCGTCGAGGATTATTTTAAGTCCCTTGTACCACATCATTCGCCCGACGAACAGGAACATCGGTACGCCCTCCGGCAGGTCAAAGTCCTTGGTGGCCTCTTTTATCAGTTCATCGGATACTCTGCCCTTCGGAAAATCAACGCCGTTCGGCATAACGCGGTACTCCCCGCGGTAGCCGAGTTTTTTGAGGTTTTCCCCAGCGCCGTTGCTGACCGTCCACACCTCGTCGCAGGCGGAGATATTCTCAACAAGCAGCTTTGCCGCCTCCTCCTGCAAAAGCCTGCTCTTTATGGCGTTGGCTATGTCAATATCAAACTTTGTGTGATATGTGAACACCACGGGCACATCTATCCTGTCGCGCAGCATTCTGGCAAGCATTGTGGAGGTTATCGGGCAGTGGGTATGGATGATATCAAAATTCTTCTCGGTAAGCCGGCGCATGATATCCGCGGAAAACGGATTGCCCGCGTAATAGCCGACCTGCTTTGTCATATCGATGCTGGGATAGCGCAGCACGGGAAAACCGAACGCGCCGTCATCCGCCTGCGGATGCGACGGCGTGACCACGGTGGCGTTTCCGAGGGAAGATGAAATTATATTCGCATAATTTGTGACGGCGTTTGCCACCCCGTCGATCTCCGGCGGGAATGAGTCATTGATAAGGCATACATTAAGCTTTTCCACGGTTCAACCTCCGATCATTATTTTTCCGCCTGCTTCATGGACAGGGATATTCTGTGCTTCTTTTCGTCCACGTCAAGCACGACTACCTTTACGACGTCGCCGACCGCGACGACCTCGCTCGGATGGCGGATGAATTTATTGCTGACCTGCGATATATGCACAAGCCCGTCCTGATGAACGCCGATATCGACGAAAACGCCGAAATCTATAACGTTGCGCACGGTACCCATAAGCTCCATGCCGGGCTTGAGATCCTTTATTTCGAGAACATCTTTCCTGAGTAGCACTGGCGGCAGCTCGTCACGCGGATCGCGCCCGGGCTTCATAAGCTCTGCCACGATATCGTTGAGCGTAGGCACGCCGACGCCGCAGTGCGCCGCCGCCTTTTCCTCGCCTATGAGCTTTACCTTTGAAGGCAGCAGAGCAAGATTTCCGGCTGCAACATCCGCAAGCTCATACCCGCACAGCTCAAGAAGCTTTTCGGCGGCGGCGTAGCTTTCCGGATGCACGGCGGTGTTGTCAAGCACCTGTCTGCTCTCGGGCACCCTCAGAAATCCGGCACACTGCTGGAACGCCTTGGGTCCGAGCTTCGGCACCTTGTTTATCTGCTTACGCGAGGTGAAAACGCCGTTCTCCTCGCGGTAAAGAACGATGTTCTTCGCGGTAGTTTTGGTAAGTCCCGAAACGCGCTGCAAAAGCGACGGAGAAGCGGTATTTATATCCACGCCGACGGCATTTACGCAGTCCTCGACCACGCCGTTGAGCGTCTCTTCCAGCTTGGCCTGCGGCATATCGTGCTGATACTGTCCGACGCCTATCGCCATAGGGTCTATCTTTACAAGCTCCGCAAGGGGATCCTGCAGACGCCTTGCAATGGAGACGGCAGAGCGGAGATTGACGTCGTAATCGGGAAATTCCTCTGCGGCAAGCTTTGAGGCCGAATAGACCGACGCGCCCGCCTCATTGACTATCGCGTACGCCTGATTGCCGCCCAGCTCATGCAGCATTTCGACCGCCATCTGCTCCGTTTCACGCGAGGCGGTGCCGTTGCCTATGGCAAGATGCTCCACCCCGTATTTGCGGATGAGCGCGGAGAGTGTGCGTATGGCTTCTTTTTTGCGTCCCTCGGAAAAAGTCGGATAGACGACGGCGGTATCGAGCACCTTGCCCGTACCGTCGATGACCGCGACTTTGCAGCCGTGGGCATAGCCGGGGTCAAGCCCCATTGTGACCCTTCCCTTTACGGGCGGCTGCATCAGCAGAGGCTTCAGGTTGAGAGCGAACATCTTTATCGCGCCGTCGCACGCCATATCGGTAAGGGCGCTTCTTGTCTCACGCTCCATGGACGGCCAGATGAGCCTGTCATACGCGTCCTCCGCAGCGGCGCGGACAAAGCCCATAGCCCTGCTGCCGGGAATTATGACCTGACGGCGCACTCTTTGCAGGGCAAGCTCACGGTCAAGCTCAACGCTGACCTTGAGGAAGCCCTCCTTTTCGCCGCGGTTTACGGCAAGTATCTGATGTCCCTGAAGCCTGTCCACGCGCTGCGCAAAATCGTAATAGAGGCGGTAAACCGAATCCTCCTCCGCTGCCGCTTTTGATGTGAGCACGGCGTTCCTGCCGATAAACTCGCGCAGCATCTTGCGTATTCCGGCATCGTCGGAGATCATTTCCGCAATGATGTCGGATGCGCCGGCAAGCGCGTCCTCAACGGTTTCAACGCCCTTTTCAGTATCCACAAAATCCTTGGCAAGCTCTTCCGGCTCAGGCAGATCGGGTGTCTGGGCAAAAAGTCTGAGTGCAAGTGGCTCAAGTCCCTTCTCCTTTGCAGCTGTCGCACGTGTGCGGCGCTTTGGCTTGAAGGGGCGGTATATATCCTCAAGGGCGGCAAGCGTTTCACATTCGTCGATCGCTTTGTCCAGCTCTTCGGTCATTTTATCCTGTTCGATTATTGACTTTTTTACGGTCTCTCTTCTCTCGGCAAGAGAGCGGAGATATTCAAGGCGCTCCTGAAGGGTGCGCAGGGCGGTATCGTCCATCGCGCCGTGCAGTTCCTTACGGTAGCGGGCGATGAAAGGAATTGTATTGCCCTCGTCAAGCAGGGCGATAACGTTATCGATATGGCTCTGCTCACGGCCAAGTTCACGGGCAAGTATTTGACTGATCGTTTCCAACTGATGCTTTTCTCCTTTAGTATTATAACCGTTTTTCCGGTCGGCTGCTCACATATCAGCTTGTCAAAAAAGTCCTTACAGGGCTTTTTTGACCGCGCTTTCCGCCGAGCATTTTGAAAGAGTTCAAAATGCTGTTACCGAAAGCCTTGATATATCAAGGCTTTCGACGGCGGTTTATCC
>CAVENX010000018.1:0-2492 GCA_963617275.1 bacterium | reverse complement strand
GTTTGAATCCAAAGACTGGCTTACGCCCGTTAAGCTGACAATGAACGTAAAATATACCGCAGCGCCGAAAATGACGCTTACGGCAAGCGGAAAGATAGACCTGATCGACCGCGCCGGAACCGGCATCACCTACACGCCGCGCTTTACGAATACGGCGGGAAGCGTGATGCAGGGGATGAAGCTTGAGACGGTAAAGGATTTCGCCGGGAACGACGTGACGGATGCGTTTGAGTTGACATACGATTACGGCACGGGCAAAGCCGTATTCAGGGCGAATGAGGGCTATGCGCTTGTGAAAAAGGCGTACAACGTTACCGTTTCGGCGGAGCTGGCACTTGGCGGTGAGACGTGCACGGTATATACGACGGTCAAGGTGACGCCAGTGCAGACTGCGCTCAGACTCAAGGCATCTGCGGTGAAAATAAAGCAGGGAACCGGAGAGAATATAATCATAAATACCGTGCCCGCCGCCTGCGAGCTTGAGTCGGCAGACGTGATTGTTCCTGCTGCAGCGGCAGGACTGTCGGCAGGTATAGACGCGGCTGAAAAACTCCTCACCGTAACTGCCGCAAACGACGTCAAGCCCGGAGTATACACTCTGACGGTAACGGCGCTTCCCAAGGACGCCGCCGTCGGCACCACTCCAACAAAGCTTACCGTCAAGGTAACTGTGGTAAGAGGTGATTTTGAAATTGCCTATGTCACCGACATAGGGCCGATAAACGACGGATCAATTAACCAGAATTCATATGAGGGCGTTGAACGCTTCGCCGCTGCAAACGGGCTGAAGCATAAATACTATCAGCCCGCCAACGGCAGCAGAGCAAGCGATAACGATCGCTTCAATGCCATGAAAGCCGCCGTCGAAAGCGGTGCAAAGGTCGTTGTATGCACAGGTTTTATGCAGGGTGCGGCAGTTGAAAGAGCCGCAAAAGCATACCGCGATGTGAAATTCATATTCATAGATGGCTGGCAGATCGAGGGACTTAACAATCTTGCGGCAATCAATTTCAAGGAAGAAGAATGTGGTTTTCTTGCAGGCTATGCCGCCGTTAAGGACGGCTATGAAAGCCTTGGCTTCAGCGGCGGGGGCGGCGGAACAAATCCCAGCTGCTGCCGCTATGGCTACGGTTTTGTGCAGGGGGCGTCGGCTGCCGCCGCCGAAATGGGAAAGACCGTTTATATGAAATATTCATGGCTTTTCGGTGAATCCTATTCCGCTTCGGAGGGGCTTGAGAAGATGCTTGGCGAATGGTACAATACCGGCACAAAGGCTATCTTCTGCTGCGGAGGATCGATGTATATGTCCGCGGTAAAAGCGGCGGAGAAATACGGCGGCAAAGTGATCGGCGTTGAAGTTGACCAGTCGCAGGCATCCGAAACCGTTATCACCTCCGCGATGAAAAACCTCGGCGCGGCGGCCGAATGGGCACTTACAAAGGTGTACAACGGCACATGGAGCGAGATCGGCGGAGCAGAAAGCGCGATAGGTGCGGCAGAAAATGCTGCCGCGCTTCCCATGGCCGCATCCCGTTTCAACACATGGAGTGAGGCGGAATATGCTGAGCTGCTCAAAAAGCTTGCTGGCGGCGAAATAGCGGTTGACAGCAATTACCATAATCTCAAATCGACATCTTCACTTACCATTGATATGATCGACTGATTAAGCATAAGCAAAGGAGCTTGGGCAGAATTTCTGTTTTGCTCAAGCCCTTTTTGCATGTAAAAAGCGGAAAATTAGGTTCTATAATAAATGTTGGGTGCAGCTCATCCTCACAGGATACCTGCCCTGACATTTGTTATAGAGCTTTTCTTTTGCGGCGGCTCAATTTTTGCTGTCAAAAGTAAACAAGGGCAGTAAAAAATGCGCTCTGCACTTCTGCTTATTTGCACACTTTCACCGAAATATAATAAAAACTGACAGATTCCACCGGAGTGTTCTTGACAGAACAGGACGTGAGCATGTAATATCTACACTGAATATTTTGAAACGAATTTTAGCCTGTAATATATATATATATATGAACTTTTTGCGCATGTTTTAAACAAAACTAAAACGACAGGCAACCATACCGCAAAACGGCGATATGCCGCTTCATACGGCTTTTTGACTGAACGCAGCAAAGACAAAACGCAATCGGGAAGATATCTGATATGAATGTGAGATTCGGTACGCATCAAAAATTGAATAACGCAAAACGAAGAAGCACGGCGAACGGTTGGCGGGTCACAGGGAGAGCAGGCAGAAGGATCCTTGCGATACTCCTCCTTGTCTCTTCCATGCTTGGTATGTCGGGCTTTACTGCCGTTCAGGGGGATTTTGAGCCTGCGGAGCCGCCGACGGATACGACGCTTGTCACGCTGCCGGACGAAGCCCCGGAAGCGCCGGAAGCATCCATACCGCCGGAACAGCTGCCGGATGGACCCGGCGAACAGCCCAATGTCACTAAGTTAAGAAAGGCTGGGTCTCGCAGAAATGCGGGGCCCAGTTT
>CAVENX010000017.1:0-42525 GCA_963617275.1 bacterium | reverse complement strand
AGCGAGTGTCGAATTGTTCGCCTGCGGCGAACAACCGAGGCACAGAGCGCAGTGCTGCCCCTTTTGTCAAAGAAGCTTGCTTCTTTGACAAGCTGAAAAACGCTCAGAGCCGTCTCAGACTCTGAGCGTTTTTGTATGTATTACATATCAGTGCATGACCGCCTGCTTTTTGGCTTCCGTGACAATGTCCCCGACGCCGTTGAGCACGATCGAGGGACGGTAGGCGTAGTGATCCAGCGTCTCACGCGTGGAAATGCCCGACATTACAAGAACCGTGGACATACCTGCCTCAAGACCGGATATGACATCGGTATCCATCCTGTCGCCCACCATTACCGCTTCAGCGGAGTGGCAACCCAGAATTTTAAGGCCGGTGCGCATCATGAGGGGGTTGGGCTTGCCGCAGTAGTATGCTTCCTTGCCGGTCGCCATCTCGATAGGCGCGACGAGTGCGCGGCAGGCGGGGGCGATGCCGTGCTCAATAGGGCCGGAGACATCGGAATTTGCCCCGATGAGCTTTGCACCCTTGAGAACGAGGTTTGTCGCCTTTGTAAGGGAGTCAAGAGAATACGCCTTGCCCTCGCCGATGATAACGTAATCGGGATCGACCTCGTTCATGGTAACGCCGACATCGTAAAGAGCGTTGAGCAGTCCCGCCTCGCCTATGACATATGCGGAACAGCCGGGCGCCTGATCCTTTATAAAAGCGGCCGTTGCAAGTGCACTTGTGTAGAAATGCTCCTCCGGAACGTCAAGTCCGAGGCGCGAAAGCTTCTGCTGAAGCTCCTTGCGGGTACAGCCGCTGTTGTTTGTCAGAAAAAGATATTCCTTCTTTTCATCTTTGAGCCACTGTATAAATTCGGGTACACCGGGCAAAATCTGGTTGCCATGGTATATAACACCGTCCATATCGCATATAAAGCCTTTTTTCTCATTAAAATTAAGCATCTTATTCCTCCTTTTGCTGCAATTATTCTCTCCCATAAAATTAGAGGCGTCAGTCGGCCTTGTCTGTTTTATCCTTGAGTGCGATAAGCTCAGCAGGGGAGAAGCTGTACTTTCTGTCGCAGAACTGGCAGGAGACCTCGATATCCCTGCCCTCTGCTATAAGCTCCTCAAGCTCTGATCTTTCGATACATCCAAGCGCCTGTTCGACACGCTCCTTTGAGCAGGGACAGCGGTAGCCGATCTCCGTCTCGCCGACTATGTGGTGCTCAAGCCCCTTCAATACCTGCGCGAAAAGAGCCTTCGCTCCGTCCTCACTGAGAACGGTCGTAAGCTGATCCATCATGAAGATGTTTTCCTCCAGCGTGTCGATGAGCTTTTTGTCCGCATCGGGCATGAGCTGGACGATGAAGCCGCCGGCAGCTTTTACTGAGCGGTCGGTATCCACCAGCACGCCCAAGGCGCAGGCAGACGGCACTTGCTCGCTCTCAAGCAGATATGATGTGATATCCTCTGCGATCTCGCCGCTGACAAGCTCAACCGAACCGATGTACGGCTCTTTGAGGCCTATATCACGGCTGACGGTGAGCATGCCGTCATGCCCTACCGCACCGCCTACGTCAAGCTTCCCGTCGCTTCTGAGCGGAAGATCGACGAGCGCATTGCCAACATAGCCGCGGACAAAGCCCTTGGAATCCGACACGGCGACAATGCTGCCTATCGGACCGCCGCCGTTGACGCGAATAGTGAGGGAGGCGTTCTCCTCCTTCATCATCTCACCCATGAGCGACGCGGCGCACAGGGTACGCCCAAGAGCGGCGCAGGCGGTAGGGGTGCAGCCGTGTATCTGACGCGCCGTTTCTACCGTGCCGCGTGCGTCTATCACAGCCATTTTTATGTAACCGCCGCCGGCGGTGGCTCTGATTATTCTATCCATTATATAACCTCTTTTATGATAATTAATTCAGCTTTTCGAAAAGGCCTTGCAGAGTTTTTTGCCCGCAGGCAAAAAATAGTTTTGATCATTTTCTCCGGCGGCATGTACGTCGGAGAAAACACTTTACACGGAGCAAGTGTCAAATTGTCCGCCTACGGCGGACAACCGAGGCACAGAGCGCAGTGCAGCCTTTTTGTCAAAGAACCTTGGTTCTTTGACAAGCTGTAAAACATTTTCAATGTTTTGAACGGATTTTAGTATAACACATCTCAATACCTGCTTTCAAGCCGTGAATATGTAAAATTTCCTTGGCATCTGAAAAGAAAATGTAAAATTTACTGCGAGACGTTCATATATAATTTGCAAATAAATTTATATATAACTCTTGACAAAATAATTCCGGCGTGCTATATTATACTCAAAGAAACGGACAGGCGGGCGTGAAGCGAGGCTTAGCGGCCGCTTTGAGAGAGGGATGGTCGGAAGATGAAAAAGACATTATACAGCCTCATGCTCAATGATGAGGTGGTGCGCGAGGTAGACGCAATGGCGCACAGGCTTGGCACGAACAGGTCAAATCTTATCAATCAGATACTGGCCGAGTATGTGAACTATGAAACGCCGGAGCGCAGAATAAACAACGTGCTTTCCGCTATTGAGCAGCTTATGGCGCCGTCGAGGGAGCTTGTGCCGTTCTTCGCGCCGAATACGCTTTCACTGTCGCTGAAAAGTTCGCTGCAATACAAATACCGCCCCACGGTGAAATATGAGGTGGAGCTGTTCAAGAGTGGCGGTGAATCGATCGGCGAGCTGTCGGTGATGTTCCGTACCCAATCGGCAGCGCTTATCTCGTCGATAACCGATTTCTTCCGCCTGTGGAAGAACATAGAGGATGCGCATCTCCGCAGCGTGACCGGCGCGCATATCGACTATGCCCTGTATGACGGCAAGTTTGTACGCAGTATCGCCGTTCCAGATAAGGACTGCACGGCGGAGCAGCTTGCAGGCGCGCTGAGCGAGTATATCAAGCTTTTTGACAAGCTTCTGAAAGGGTATCTTACCGGACGCTATGATGCCCACAATGTCGAGGCTGCTTACTATTCGCATATGATAAATGCACCAGTCCATATTTGATATCTATCCAATCTCCGATTATAAAAGGAGCGTGATCTTATGAACGCAAAGAATTTTACACAGAAGACACTTGAAGCGGTGCAGACCGCGCAGGCAATGGCGCAGGAAAACCGCAATAATTATATTATGCCTGAGCATCTGCTCTATGCCCTTGTCGATCAGGACGGAGGACTTATCCCGTCGCTCTTTGAAAAGATGGGCGTTGACTGCAACGGCATCCTCTCCGAGCTTGACACCGCGATATCCGCCCTGCCCAAGGTAGGCGAAGGGGCGGAGGTTTATCTGTCACAGGAGGCGAACCGTGTTCTTCAGGCCGCAGAGAAGGCGGCAAAGTCCATGGGGGACGAATATGTCTCCGTTGAGCATGTAATGATAGGCATATTTGCCGCGGCAACTCCTGCTATCAAGCGGATTTTTGCCGACCACGGCATAACGAAAAATGCGTTCACGGCTGAGCTTTCCAAGGTGAAAACTTCCCCCGTGACGGGCGATAATCCCGAGAGTACGTATGACGCACTGAATAAGTACGGCACCGACCTTGTAAAGCGTGCCCGTGAAAATGAGCTTGACCCCGTTATCGGGCGTGATACCGAGATAAGAAACGTGATACGTATCCTTTCTCGTAAGACTAAGAATAACCCGGTGCTTATCGGCGAACCGGGCGTGGGCAAAACAGCCATAGCCGAAGGACTTGCACAGCGTATCGTGCGCGGCGACGTGCCTGAGGGACTTAAGGACAAGACGATTTTCTCTCTTGATATGGGCGCGCTCATTGCGGGCGCAAAATACAGGGGAGAGTTCGAGGAACGTCTCAAGGCGGTGCTTGAAGAGATACGCCGCAGTGAAGGGCAGATACTCCTCTTTATTGATGAGCTGCACACCATAGTCGGCGCGGGCAAAACAGAGGGCAGCATGGACGCGGGCAACCTCCTCAAGCCTATGCTTGCAAGGGGTGAGCTGCACTGCATCGGCGCCACGACTCTTGACGAGTACAGGAAGTATATAGAAAAGGACGCCGCGCTTGAGCGCCGTTTCCAGCCCGTGCAGGTGGATGAGCCGTCGGTTGAGGATACGATATCCATCCTCCGCGGCCTGAAGGAGCGTTATGAGGTATACCACGGCGTGCGTATCCACGACAGTGCGCTTGTAGCGGCGGCAACGCTTTCAAACCGCTATATCACCGACAGATTCCTGCCGGACAAGGCGATAGACCTTGTGGATGAGGCGTGCGCCCTTATAAGAACCGAGATCGACTCGATGCCGGCAGAGCTGGACGATGTGCGCCGTAAGATAATGCAGCTTGAGATCGAGGAAATGGCTCTCAAGAAAGAGGACGACAGGCTTAGTGTTGAGCGTCTTGCGAAGCTGAGAGAGGAGCTTGCAAATCTCAAGGACACCTTCAACGAGATGAAATCACGTTGGGAGAGCGAGAAGAGCAGCGTGGATGAGGTCAAGAACCTCAAATCCCAGATCGAGCAGATGCACGCCGATATTGAAAACGCACAGCTTCGCTATGAGTACGAAACGGCTGCAAAGCTCAAGTATTCCGATCTGCCCGCGCTTGAGAAGAAGCTTGAAGAAGCGGAGAAGCGTTCGGAAAACAACAAGGCGAACACCATGGTTCACGACACTGTGACCGAGGAGGAAATTTCCGGTATCGTCGCAAAGTGGACAGGTATTCCGGTATCGAAGCTCATGGAAGGCGAGCGGGAAAAGATACTGCATCTCGACGAGTTTCTGCATAAGCGCGTTATCGGTCAGGATGAAGCGGTGCAGAAGGTAACGGAGGCAATACTCCGCTCCCGTGCGGGCATATCCGACCCCAACAGACCTATCGGTTCGTTCCTGTTCCTCGGCCCCACGGGCGTCGGCAAGACAGAGCTTGCAAAGTCGCTTGCGGAATGTCTCTTTGATGATGAGCATAACATTGTGCGTATTGATATGACCGAGTATATGGAGAAATTCTCCGTGTCGCGTCTTATCGGTGCGCCTCCCGGATACGTGGGCTATGACGAGGGCGGCCAGCTTACCGAGGCGGTCCGCCGCAAACCGTACAGCGTGGTGCTGTTCGATGAGATAGAAAAGGCTCATCCGGATGTGTTCAACATTCTTCTGCAAATCCTTGACGACGGTCGTATTACCGACTCTCAGGGCAGAACGGTGGATTTCAAGAACACCATCATTATCCTCACGTCCAACCTTGGCAGCCAGCATCTGCTTGAGGGTATTGAGCCGGACGGCAGCATATCGCAGGAGGCTCAGGACGCGGTGATGCAGGAGCTGAAAATGTCCTTCCGTCCGGAGTTCCTCAACCGTCTTGATGAGACTATCATGTTCAGACCTTTGACCAGAGACAATCTCAACGGCATAATCGACATCATGGTCGATTCCCTGCGCAAGCGTCTTGAGGATAAGTCGCTCGGCCTGTATATCACTGATGCGGCAAAGCAGTTTATCATTGACCACGGCTTTGACCCGCTTTACGGTGCAAGACCTCTGCGCCGTTATCTCCAGAGCAGCGTAGAAACCCTCATTGCCCGCACTATCCTCAAGGGCGATGTGGACGCCGGCGTTATTCTCACGATAGATGTGCGCGACGGTGCGCTCGTGTGCGAGTAAGACCGATAATTGAGCGATAAACAAAGGCCGTCTGCCGGTTTTTACTTCCGGCAGACGGCCTTTTTGCTTTGAATCACATTGCGTTGTCGTAATCAAGCTTCTTTTTCAGCACGTCCTGATTTTTCGCTGGGGAGCTGCGTCCGGCAAGGTCGGGCATACGGTGTTCAAGCGCGGCAAGGGATATCTCTATATCTTCCTCCGCCTCAAGCGGAGAGCCTGCACCGACGGTTATCATGTCGCAGGGGCGTATCACGTTCCAGTTGAACGTCAGCCCCACAAAGGGAGTGGTTCTGCCCGCCGCCATTGCCTTTATGGTCATAACGGGGTGCTTGGCGCTGTGTATTATCTTCGCCACGTTTTCTATTTCTACCTGCATCATAAAGCCCATGCAGTTGAATATCTGTATATACGTCTCCACATCATAGCCGTTTGCATCGCAGTAGAGAATGACCTCCGGCATATGCGCCCCGCATCCCGGCTTCATGCCCGCATCGCGTATCATGCTCAGATAATCCGGAAGCCTCACTATCTCGCGCCTGTTCTTGTTCACCAGCTGTTCCACGCTCACATGGTGTACAAGGCAGAATTCGGAACCTATCTCTGCACTGTGCCTGATGAGCCTTTCCGTCTCACGCCTTGCCTCGGCGCTGTCGTCTACGTTGAGAACGGGCGTATCGACTATGTGTATCTTTTTGCCGTCCCTGTCCTCGGCGTATCTGATACCCGCCTGCAAAAGCTCATGATCGCTGACGGGCGCCATAATGGCGTCCACTCCGTGCTCAAGATATGTATGCAGAACGGGATAAAAATCCTCCGGACGCTGGTACTTTTCTTTTATGCCGGCGTCTGCCGCTGCGCCCGTATGGCTCCAGCCGAGGAGCCAGTTTGTGCCGATTATCATGCGCGGCATTGATATACCGCCCACCGTTGTTCTCGGAAACTGCTGCATTGTTCTTACCTCCGCATTATATTTAAAAATCTTATCGGATACCACGGACAAGCTCCGCCGCGCCGATGATGCCGAAGTCCTGCTTAAGAGCGGCAAAGCGAAATTCCACAGGCTGCGGAATATGGTTGTAGCGGTCAAACTCCTCCCTGACAAGGTCAAACAGCATCGGACCGAAGTTTACAAGTCCTCCGCCGAAAACGAAAAGGTTGACGTTCAGAAGCTGGTATATGTTGAATACGCAGACCGCAAGGTAGTGCGCCGTCTGTCTGAGCACGTCCAGCGCCAGCGCGTCGCCCGCCTGACATGCGCGGTAAAGCTCCACGCAGTCAAGATTGTCGCTCAGCTCCATGCAAGTTTCGCGCCCCTGAGCCATGCGGCGGATGTGCTTTGGAATATAGCGGCCTGACGCCCATGACATGAAGCAGCCGGAGTTGCGGCAGCCGCAGTTTTCACCGGCATCGGGGGTTATCAGCATATGCCCGCATTCTCCCGCCCAGCCGTAGCTGCCGCGAAACAGCTCGCCGTTGAGGATCAGTCCGCTTCCGATGCCGGTGCTGGTTGCGACATAGACCATATGCCGGCTGCCCTTGCCCGCACCGTACCGATGCTCTGCAAGAGCGGCAGCATTGCTGTCGTTGTCCAGCACGATGGGGGTGTGAAGCCGCGCCTGCAAATAATCACGCATGGCGAAATCGCGGATGTTCACCATTGCCGAGGTCATGCAGACATAGCCTTCGTCGAAAAGAATAAAGGAGGGCATACAAATGCCGATACCCTGAAGATCACTGACGGTTATATTGTTGCTGCTGAGCATCTTATTGACGCTGCCGATCAGCAGATCGCAGAACTCGGGGCCGTCGGCTTCGATAGGCGTTGGATGCTGAAAACGGTCGATCAGGCTGCCGTCTTCATCGAACAGACCGTAAGCGACCTTCGTGCCGCCTGCATCAATTCCCATACGATACCGCATAGTGTTCCCCCTCCGCGCTTATAAATCGTTTTACTCTATAAATTATTCTACCAAAGCCCGTATCGCCTGTCAATGATATTTACGAATGAAAGCGGATTTGATTTTGAACATAAACGCTTGCTTGCAGTGGAAGATACAGAATTTGCTGTTGACAGCAAGCGGAAACAATGGTAGCATAAACTTACGAATGAAAGTAATTTGATTACGAATGATTTCCGGAGGTGCTTATGAACAACACGGAACACTTTGGCTCACTGACTGACAGAATGAAAGCATTCCGCGAGGAGGTGCTGAACGAAAAGCCGTATGTTGACGTCGAGCGCGCCATTCTTGCGACGGAGGCATATAAGGAAAATCTCAATCAGCCGCGTGTAATGGCGAGGGCACTGATGCTCAAAAAAATCCTTGAGAACATGAGCATATATATTGAGGACAAAACGCTTCTTGCGGGCAATCAGGCGACAAAAAACGTCAATGCGCCCATATTTCCGGAATACACAATGGGCTTTGTTATGAGGGAGCTTGACCTCTTTGAAAAAAGAGACGGCGACGTTTTCTATATAACTGAGGAGACAAAGCGGCAGCTTCGGGAGATTGCACCGTTCTGGGAGAACAATACTCTGCGCGACAGGGGCGAGGCGATCATGCCGGAGGAGGTCAGCGTATTCATGGAAACGGGCGTCTTCGGCATGGAGGGCAAGCTCAACGCCGGGGACGCGCATCTTTCGGTCAACTATCAGCGTGTGCTCAGGGAGGGACTCCGCGGCTACGAAAAACGCACAAAAGACTGCCTTGCCGCGCTTGATCTGACCGACCCTGACAGCGTGGATAAGCACGTTTTCTATAAGGCTGTGCTTGTCGTTATTGAGGCCGTCCGCACGTTTGCCATGCGTTACAGCGCCCTTGCCGCGTCTCTTGCGGAAAAAGAGCGCGATCCAGCCAGAAAGAGTGAGCTTACGGAAATGAGCCGCATATGCGCAAAGGTTCCGTATCAACCGGCGGACTCCTTCCGTGAGGCGGTGCAGGCCGTATGGTTTATCCAGCTCATTCTACAGATAGAGTCCAACGGACATTCGCTCAGCTACGGGCGTTTTGACCAATATATGTATCCTTACTATATAAATGATCTGCGTCTGGGCAGACTGACGGAGGAGGAAGCGCTCGAAGTGCTTACATGCCTGTGGATAAAGACCCTCACCGTCAATAAGCTCCGTTCTCAGGAACACACGCTTTCCTCTGCCGGTTCACCTATGTATCAGAACGTCACCATAGGCGGACAGACGGCGGAAAAGAAGGATGCCGTCAATGAACTGAGCTTTGCGGTGCTTAAATCCGTAGCGCAGACCCGCCTTACTCAGCCGAATCTGACGGTGCGCTATCACAAAAACCTCAACAAAAAGTTTTTTGACGAGTGTATTGAGGTCATGCGCCTCGGATTTGGTATGCCTGCGCTCAATAACGACGAGATCATCATTCCGTCATTTATCAATTGGGGCGTTTCCGAAGAGGACGCGTATAATTACAGCGCCATAGGCTGTGTGGAGACCGCTGTACCCGGCAAATGGGGCTACCGCTGCACCGGAATGTCGTATATCAATTTTCCGCGGCTGCTGCTGTGCGTTATGAACGACGGGGTCGATCTGACCACCGGCAAGCGCTTTGTAAAGGGTTATGGCCGTTTTGAGGATATGCGCTCCTATGACGAGCTTATGGCGGCATGGGATAAGTCCCTGCGCGAAATGACCCGTTACAGCGTCATTGTGGAGAATTTTATTGACAAGGCGTCCGAGCGGGATGTACCGGATATCCTGTGCTCAGCCCTTACAGACGACTGCATCGCCAGAGGGAAAACGATCAAAGAGGGCGGTGCGGTATACGACTTTATTTCCGGTCTTCAGGTCGGCATTGCGAACATGGCGGATTGCCTGTCCGCAATAAAAAAGCTCGTCTTTGATGAGCGGAAGATCAGCAAAACGCAGCTTTGGAATGCGATCCTTGATGATTTCCGATCCCCGGAAAACAAAAAAATTCAGGAGATGCTCATAAACGACGCGCCCAAGTACGGCAACGACAACGACGATGCAGATATGCTTATCGTGCAGGCATATGACCCGTATATTGACGAGATAAGAAAATATCCCAACACCCGCCATATGAGGGGGCCTATCGGCGGCATCCGCTACGCGGGCACATCCTCGATCAGCGCGAATGTCGGGCAGGGCATGGGGACGATGGCGACGCCGGACGGCAGAAATGCCTTTGAGCCGCTTGCCGAGGGATGCAGCCCCGCGCACAATGCGGATAAGAACGGCCCTACCGCCGTGTTCAAATCCGTATCCAAGCTACGCACAGATAAGATCACGGGCGGCGTGCTGCTCAATCAGAAGATGACACCGCAGATGCTTTCCTCCGAGGAGAACCGGGAGAAGCTTGAAATGCTCATACGCACGTTTTTCAACGCTCTGCACGGATATCATGTGCAGTATAATATCGTATCCCGTGAAACGCTCATTGATGCCCAGCTCCATCCGGAAGCGCATAAGGATCTTATCGTCCGCGTCGCCGGATACAGCGCCTTTTTCAATGTGCTGTCAAGAAAAACGCAGGATGATATAATCGCAAGAACAGAGCAGTCTCTGTAAAAATAAAAAATTTTGCCGGCGGTTCAGATGAACCGCCGGCTTTTCTATACGCATATATAAAGTTTCAGTACAAGCTTCTCAGCTTTTCGGCTATGTGCCGCCCAAAGCCGTAACGGGCGGGAAGCTCATCCGGGTCACCGGATGCGGCAAAGCTGACATGATATTTTTCCGCAAGCGCCGTATTTGTCTCGGTTTCAGGTGCGACAAGGAGAACGCGGCGTGAAAAACAGTCGTGCAGAGAAGAATAATTATGCTGTTCACTCCACAGCGGTGCGGCAAGTACCGTGCACAAAAGCCGTTCCGCGTCCAATTCCGGTGCTCCACCGGTCAGCATGACGACAAGCGTATCCACGGGGCGTTTGGCAAGTATACTCTGGACAAGTGTATCCAATTCGACCGCGTTTTCCTCGGTGCAGGGAAGAACTTCATAGCTGTAACCGAGGCGCTCCTGAATTTCTCTTGACAGGCGCAGCTCCTCGGCAGCGCTGCTTCCGATACAAATAATCTTTTTCCTGTACATTTCTTCCTCCATTCATGCATTTACGCGCTCAAAGTCTTTCAACCGTGTCAATGCCTGGGATCTGGGCAATGTCCGCTATCATGTCGCGGATACGCAGCTTGCGGTGTATGAGCAGATGGATATTGACGCAGTTCTTGCCATTCGGGTTCCCGTCAGCTTTTATGACCTCCATTGAGATTATGCGGAGATCGACCTCTTTCATGTATTTGAGCGCCTGATTGAGCACCGCTATGTTTTCGTACTCTACGAGGATGTTCACTTCGCGGGCGTTGTCCATGATGCGGTATTCAAGCTTTGAAAACACAAGCTCTACCATAAGGATGAGCACCGTTGCGGCAAGGCCGCCCTCGTAGAATCCCGCGCCGATGCACAGGCCGATCGCCGCGCTTGCCCAAAGTCCCGCCGCAGTGGTAAGCCCTTTGACACGGCGGTGCTGCGTCACGATTATCGTGCCTGCGCCTATAAAACCGATGCCTGCAATTACCTGCGCTCCAAGGCGTGCTATGTCGGTAAACTGACTGCGCACAAGGAACAGGTACTGGCTCGTCAGTGTTGTGATCGACGCACCGAGGCAGATGAGGATATGCGTCCGGAAGCCCGCCGGGCGGTGCTTCCGTTCGCGTTCAAGCCCTACAAGGCCCCCGCACAGGACGGCAAGCAGCAGCCTTATAAGAACGGAAAACGCATTGAGATCACGTATATTGTCTAAAAAAGCCATATCAATCGCACCTCCTTATACCTCGTCAACGCCTCTGACGCACTCAAGTCCGGCTATCGCCGTTACGACCTGTTCATGCTCAAGGGCTTTGGGCAGACGCAGCTCGAGTATCGCCCCGTCGGCGTCCGCCTGCGAATTTTTGTTAAGCTCGATCTCATACACAACAACGTTCATATTACGCAGTGCGTTTGTGATCTCGCACACATCCACGACGCTGTTGAAGCGCACGTATATATTAAGATTCCGGCTGGTTGTGACAAAGTAGGTTTCGATAGCCGGAAAAACCTGCATTGAAACAAGGATAAGTACGAACGCGATGAGCGTGCACTCATAAAAGCCGGCTCCTACGGAAAGCCCCATGCAGGCGCTTGTCCATAGACCAGCGGCTGTCGTAAGCCCCTTTACCTCATTCCGTCCGGTGACTATGATCGTTCCTGCGCCGAGAAAGCCGATGCCATTTATGACCTGTGCGCCGAAACGCGATACATCCGTCTTCACGCCGAGAGACACCGAGACATCTTTCCACGGCCCCGTCACCATCATATATTCATACTGCCCGAGCAGCATTGTCAGCGCTGCGCCCATGCAGACAAGCATGTATGTTCTGAATCCGGCAGGGCGGCGCTTGCGCTCTCTGTCAAGACCGATCAGCCCGCCGAAGGCGATGGCAAGCAGCAGCCGCAGGCATACCGAAGCCAGACTGAGCTCCCGCAGATATTCAAGCGTGTTCATCAAAAAAACCATAATTTGGTCACATCCTGTCAAAGAAAAAAGGTTTTTGAGTATAAAAAGGACAGCAGCCCGTTATGGGCTGCCGCCCACGAATATTTTCAGCTCCGGCCGCTGCCTGATTGAAGATCAGGGGATAGTATCAGAGACCGAGCGCTGAAAGTATCGCCGCCGTGGTTTCTTCCGCGGTAGGCTTTGTCTGCACCGCGCAGAGCAGACCGCGCTTTGCATAGAAGTCCTTGAGAGGCTCCGTTTCGCGGTGGTAGACGTCAAGCCTTGCCTTTACGGTTTCCGGCTCATCGTCTTTACGGGTGATGAGCTGTGCGCTGCAATTGTCGCACACGCCCTCCGCCTTTGGCGGAATGGCCAGAACATGATAGCTCGCGCCGCAGGCGGGGCAAACCCGTCTTCCGGACATACGCTCCATGATTGCCTCGTCGGAAATCTCAATGGAGACTGCGGCATCAAATTTGATGCCCGCCGCCTCAAGGGCTTCGGCCTGCGCAATCGTGCGCGGCACGCCGTCGAGGATATAGCCGCCTTCGCAATCGGGCTGGGCAAGCCGCTCGTTGATGATGCCGATTATAATGTCATCCGGGACGAGATGACCTGCGTCCATACAGGCCTTGGCCTTCAGCCCTGTCGGCGTGCCGTTCCTGACGGCGGCGCGAAGAATGTTGCCGGTAGAAATTGTGGGAATATTCAGGCGTTTGCAGAGCCGTTCCGCCTGTGTCCCTTTTCCGGCGCCGGGTGCGCCGAGTAAGATGAGTTTCATATGTTATCCGTCCGTATTTCAGTTTTCGGCGGCTTTCTTTGCCGCGAGCTTTTTCTGCGCCTTTTTCTCGGCAAGAATGGGGTATATAATGGCAGCGATGCTGATAACGAAGAGTATTACGGTCATCGGGCGCGTGATGAAGCTGGAAATGCCGCTGACCATAAGCGCCTGACCGAAGTTAAGCTCCATGAGACGGCCCAGAACAAGACCGAGGACGACGGGGGAGGCGGGATAATCGTACTTCTTGAACATCCAGCCTATAATGCCGAATATAAGGCAGGTACCAACGTCGAAGAGCGATTTGTTGATCGAATAGCTGCCGAGAATGGAGAAAGCGAAGATCAGTGGATAGAGCAGAGTCTTGGGCAGGTCGCCGACGCGGACCCAGAGCCTGCTCCCGTAGGTTCCGACGAGAACCATGAGCGCGTTTGCAACAAACATGGAAGCGAACAGGCCATAGACAAGCGCAGGCTCATTTGTGAACAGCTGAGCGCCGGGAGTGAGGTTATGTATCATCAGTGCGCTCATCAGCACGGCTGCTGTGGAGCTGCCGGGGATACCGAGCGTCAGCATAGGCACCATTGCACCGCCGACTGAGCCGGAGTTTGAAGCTTCTGCTGCGCATACGCCTTCAAGAGCACCGTGACCGAACTCCTCGGGATGCTTGCTGCACCGTTTTTCAACGTCATACGCAAGGAAGGAGGCGATAGTTCCGCCTGCGCCGGGGAATATGCCTATAAGGCAGCCGATAACGCCCGCACGGAGGATAGGCCATTTGAGCTTCCAATAATAGCTGAGCTTGGGAAGCTTGTAGGAACCCTTTGCGCTTGCTTCCTTTTTGTGGGGATCGTAATGCTCAAGATTGCTGAGGACTTCGCCGAGAGCGAAAAGACCGATAAGCACGGGAACCATTTCTATACCGTCATAGAGCCTGTTGACGTTAAAAGTAAAGCGCTTTACGCTGAAAGCGGGGTCAAGACCCATTGTGTTGAGCAGTAGGCCGAATATAACGGCGGCCAGCGCCTTTTTCCAATTCTTTCCGCCGAGTGTTGCAACGGTGGTAAGACCCATGAAGCACAGGGCAAAATACTCACTCGGCCAGAACTTGAGCGCCACCTTGGACAGCGGGACGGAGAAGAATATAAGAATGAATATGCTGACAATGCCGCCGATCGTCGAAGCCCAGAGCGAAATGCCCATTGCCTCGCCGGCGCGTCCCTGCTTGTTGAGGGGGTAACCGTCAAAGGATGTGACGGTCGCGGACGGAGTGCCGGGGGTGTTTATGGCGATAGCGGTTATCGAGCCGCCGTAATTTGCGCCGATATAAATGCCCATAAGCATGACCATAGCCATTGCCGGGGACATTGTATAGGTTATCGGCAGCAGCAGTGCGACTGCCATGGACGGGGAAATGCCGGGGATGGCGCCGCCGAGTATACCGACGCACACGCCGAGAAGTATGAGCAGGACAGGTGTTACGCCCGCAATGGACGCAAAGCCCATGCCGAGGTTTTTGAATATTTCAGCCATTATACTCTCCTCCTCAGAATATCAAATCGAACAGCATGCCCGACGGCAGGCCGATGTAAAGCATTTTCTGAAACACAAAATAGGTGAATACGATCCATGCGGCGGGGGTTATAACAAGCATCTTCCAGCGGCGTTCATTCATGACAAGCATCACGCCGACAATGAACAGGGCGCTGCTGATGTAGTAGCCGAGGAATTTGAACATTATCACGCTGAATATCGAAGCGAGGGCAACGCCAAGCGCGAGACCCCAGCGGCCGAAAGGCTCGTCCTTGCTGCCATGGCGGATTATTTCCACAAAGGCCGCGATAGCGATAGGCACCATGAGCGCGCACCAGAGGCGCGGCATCGTGCGCGCCGTAAAGCCTGTGGACGCGGACATTTTGCTGACGCGCAGCGAGAAGGTGAGAATGTAGAACAGCAGCGAAAGAACGCACATGCCGCTCAGTGTTATGAGCTGACCTGTGACGGGGCGCGTTTTGGGTATTGCGCGGAATACAAAGAACAGTGCGGCCATTATCACGACCGCGCCCAGCAGTATCCAATAATAATCAAGGGAAGCAAGCCATTTTGAAAAGGCTTCCATATCTTTTCTCCAATCTGCCGCTTCTGGGTTTATAAGGCGCAGGCTCTCCGCAAGCGGCAGCGGGAGCGGCGTTGGGTGGAATCCGGTCATAAAATGCCCGTCCGGATAGTTATCAGATATTCAATAAATACCGGACGGGCGAAGTAATTTCGCTGTTTTAAGGATATTTAAGATCAGCCCTCGTAGTCTTCACTGATCATGCCGACGCCCTTGAGGACGGTCTTGCCGGTCTCGAAGTCGGCCATGACTCTGGCGGTGAAGTCTTCCGTGCGCTCATTGGTGACGCTGACGAACTGCGGGGCAAAGTATGCCTGCCAATCAGGGTCTTCCGTGACCTGCTGGCAAAGATTCTGGAACCACTCGATCATCTCGGCGGGAGTGCCGTTCTTGACGGCGTAGCCGCGCCACATGGAGATCTTGTCGAGTGAGGAATCATAACCAAGTTCTGTAAAGGTGGGAACATCAAAGCCTTCAAGTCTGCCGTCGTTTGCGACTGCAACGGCCTTGACCTCATACTTTGTGGTATCGCCGGGATTGCCGACACTGGCAACGCCCTGACCACCGAGAACAGCGCCGATAGCAAGCGGGCCGGACTCATAGGGTACGACCTGAACATCAATGCCGAGCGCGTTGCACATCTGGATAGCTGCAATGTGCTTTGCACCGCCCGCGTTGGGCTCACACCAGATCATGCTGCCGTTCTTAGCCTCCTCTACAAGGGACTCAAGTGTGTACTCGCTGCTGCTGGGAACGAGGATGCAGTAGGGGTCTGCCATGATGTTGTCAATCCATGTAAGACCGTTGATGTACTTTTCGGCGTCTTCCTCTGCCGCTGCGATACCGTAAACGTAAGTTACTGTAGTGGCGTAAATGAGATAGCCGTCAGCGGGTTGATCGAGAACGTAGTCCGCCGCGATCATGCCGGAAGCGCCGGTCATGTTGTCAACGACGAAGGTTGCGTCGGTGTACTTGGATGCGATCTCAACGAACTTGCGGGTGGCAAGATCCATTGCGCCGCCTGCTGCGACGTAGTTCATGATGGTTATGGGCTGCTTGGGTTCCCAGGCGGCAGCGGCTTCCTCTGCGGGAGCGGCGGCCTCTTCAGCAGGAGCGGCTGCTTCTGCGGGCGCTTCGGCTTTCTCTGCGGGCGCTTCGGCTTTCTCTGCGGGCGCGCTCTGTGCGCCGCAGGCGCAAAGGGCGAATACCATGGCGAGGGTAAGGAGCAATGCAATGATTTTCTTCATTTTATATTCCTCTCAATCAAAAGTTTTGAGTTCGCTCTGTTTTGCGTGTTATTTCCGGAAAAGATCGAAAGCCAGACCGTGACGCAGACCTCTGTCGCTTATGGTCAGCTTGTCCGCGCCGAGACGCTCGCAGATGACGTCAAGGATGCATGCGCCTGCAAGAATAACGTCGGCACGCTTGGGCTGAAGGCCGGGCATTTCCTTGCGCTGCTCTATGGTGCGGGTGCTGTAATCGCTTATCTGCTCACGGATATCCTCGAGTGTGAGTGTGGAGCCCTGAATGACGTCGGGGTCATACTTGACCATTCTGTGCTTGACAGCGCCCATGCTGGTGACGGTACCGCCCATGCCAACGAGCTGTGCGGGATGTCCGTCAACACCGGCTTCGGCAAATTCCTTGTTGATCTGCGCGAGTGCGGCGGTGACCTGATCGGGCGTTACGGGGTCGGAGTTGAGATAATTCTCCGTGATGCGTACAGAGCCAAGGTTGACGCTGAAACGCTTGACAAGCTCGGTGCCGTGACCGAAAATAAATTCGGTGCTGCCGCCGCCGGTGTCGAATATAACAAGGTCGCCGCCCTGAAGCGGAAGACCGGACAGAACCGCCAAATAGGACAGGCGCGCTTCTTCCTCGCCGGGGATTATCTGAACGTCAATACCGCAGGCGCCTTTGACCTTCTCGACAAATTCGCCGCTGTTGGAGGCGGTGCGCAGAGCCATCGTGCCGACGGCGACTATCTGATCTGCGCCCAGCTCTTTTGCCTTTGCGCAGAAGCTTGCCACGGAAGCGACGTTGCGTTCCATAGCCGCGGGACAGATCATACCCGTTTTGTTAAGGTCCTCACCGAGACGGACGATGTCGTTTGTATCAAGAACAGTGTTTATGGTTCCATCTTCGCCAAGCTCACCAACAAAGAACTTTATAGAATTGGAGCCGATATCGATTATTGCTTTTCTGCTCATCCGGCGTCCCTCTTACTTGTCCATGCCGACGGCGGCTTTCATTGCGCTGAGGTAGTTGATGTTCTCAAAGCGGTCAAGGCCGAGCTGGCAGACGGTGTTGATAACGTTCTTGGGATCCTCGTGCTCAACGCAGATGGTGCGGGTAGGCACACCGTTGAAGGTGACTTCGGCGATTTCGACGATAGCGAGGTTGATAACGTAGATGGAGCGCTCCTTGTAAACATCAACGATCTCAAGATCCTTTGCGGGGGCGACCAGCTCTTCAAGATACTGCTCGTAGGTGTAGCTGTCGCGCTTGAACTCGGGGACGTCCACATTGAAGAAGTCACGGAACAGAGTCTCGATGGTTTCCTTGCTCATGGGGAAAGTTTCCTTGAGAACGGGGCACCACTGCTCGAGCTTGTTCTCATCGACCTGCTTGAGACGCTTGATGTCCATAAGATCGTCGCGGATCTTGCAGTTATCGTTGCTCTTTCTGGAGAGAATGTATTTTTCGGAGCTGCGCTTGAAATTTCCCAGCTTGTGGTTCTGAATTTTCTCCTCGGAAACACCGAACTTAGTACCGAATGTACGCCACTCCCAGCGCGGAATAATTTTTTCCATGATTATTTCTCCTCTTGAATTTAATATAATTTGAAATCTATTCTAAAAAGGCGAGCCGGCAATGCCTTTTTATACAAGTATAAAAGCGGATTGTAAAATCCGGCACAGAGCGAAGTAAAATCCATGTAAAATCGCGGAAATTTAAAGAAAAAAACGGGTGGCACATGCCACCCGTCGGGAATCAAAAAACAATATTAAAAAAATTGCAATACAGAATAGACTATGGGCTGTGTACTCATAAAAATATTCTGCATTGTCAAGGAACATTGTGTTTATATATTAACATGAAACGACCGATTGTCAAGTACCGTTTTTCGATTTTGGCAAAATGCACTCCATTAAATCACGTTTTTCAAAAAACTGTTTCAACGGCAAGACAATATACTGCAAATTTAGGCTTATTCTGTAAATTCCTGCATAAATAAATACACAAACGCTCTTGCAAAAACTCCGCAGCCGTTTACGGAACAAGCATGATCTTTATTCCCTTTGTCGTCAGAATAAGACCAAGCGCGACTATCAGTACCGTGCTGCATTTCAGCATGTATTTGTTGTACTTTTTCGGGATAAATGTACCGAGCAGTCCGAAAGCCAGCATAAAAACGCAGCTTCCCAGCGCAAACGCAAGCATGTCTGCCGCACCGCCGAGCCACGATCCGGAGGACGCCGCAAGCATCCACATCGAGGATAAAGCGCCGCACGGCATAAGGCCGGTCAGAACACCCACGCAAAAAGCCTTGCCACTGAATCTGCAAGGCTTTGTAAGCGCCGGACTTATCCGGCGCAGGAACGGAACGCCCCACATTTTAAGCCCTATCAGCACTACAAGCAGCCCACACACCGTAAAAAGCATACTTTTCATCTCAGCGTCGTATCCGAAGGCCTTTCCTGCCGCTCCGAAGAGGGCGCCCATGAGCGTGTAGCTCAAAACCCTGCCGCCGTTATAGAGCAGCGCGTTTCCCTGCGACAGCATGATGCCGCCGCACATTCCGATGCAGTGTACTCCGGACAGTATGCCTATTATAAACAGTGCGGTGGGGCCGACGCCGCTTTCCGCCGCTGGAACCTTTACAAGTCCGGTTGCTGCGGGAACGGCGAAATACAGACAAATGACCGAAATAAGCGCGATAATATCTGCCCGCCTGCCGCTGCTGCCGTTACCGACGGGGTAACCCGCGGCGGATAAGACCCCTTTTATTCCGCCAGCGGATATGATCTCCGGGTCGTATTCGGCGGTTACCTGACTTTTGCGGTAGCTCACGTTACAGCCAATTATGCCGCGGGTGTGAAGAAGGGCGGCGGCGATCTCGTCTTCGCATTGAGGGCATATCATACCGTCCACCTTGCTGACAAACTTTTCATTTACCATACTTTTTCAACCTCAATGCGTTCAGCAGAACGCCGTTTGAACTGAGCGACATAGCCGCGGCGGCGATTGACGGGTTGATTATTCCGGCGGCGGCGAGGGGAATACAGATGATGTTGTATATAAGCGCCCATATAAGATTCTGTCGGACGTTTTTCATTGTGGCGGAGGATATATCGAATACGGTTCTGACGCTTTCGATGCTGCTTCCCGCTATCATTACATCCGCCGAGGAGATGGCGATATCCGTGCCGCAGCCGAGGGCGATGCCTGTGTCGGCACATGCAAGAGCCGGAGAATCATTTATGCCGTCACCTACGAAGCATACTCTTTTTCCGCGTGCCTGAAGCGCCTTTACGGCGTCTGCCTTGTCCTGCGGCTTTACCTCACTGAGAACGTTTTCTATGCCTAAAAGCCCGGCTATTCGATCGGCTTTGTCCTTCTTGTCGCCGCTGATCATCCATATTTCCATGCCGCGCTTTTTCAGGTCTTCTATAACTGCGGCGGAGCCGGCGCGCAGCTGCTCCTCCCCGTCAGAAAGGCCGAGCGTCAATGTGCCGGTTTTGTCGAATATGACGGCGTCGGTTTTGTACGCTGTTTCCAGCTGCTCTCCGCCGCGGAACAGCACGCCAAGCTCTGCCGCCCTGCCGGAGCCTGTCATGATCGAGGTCGGCGTCGCAAGTCCAAGCGCACACGGACACGCTATTACAAGCGTCGCGCAGACGCAGTTCACCGCGGAGGAGAGATTCCCGGCGTCTATACAAAAGTATCTCAGACAAAAAACCGCAGCGGATATCACAATAACGACCGGAACGAATACCGCGGCGATCTTATCCGCAAGTCTGGCAATCGGGGCTTTTTCGTTCTGCGCGCAGCTCACGATATCTATTATCTGCTGGAGCACGGTCTTGCCCGCGATGTCCGCGCAGGAGAGTCTTGCCTCGCCGCGTCTGCAAAGTGTGCCGCAAAACATCCTGTCACCGATGTGCTTTGAGACGAGCGTGCTTTCACCGGTGAGCATTGATTCGTCTGCTTCGCATCCGCCGCCGGTAACGGCGCCGTCGATCGGAACGCGCTCACCGCTTCGGATAATGACGGTGTCGTCCGGCTTAAGCTCCGCTATGCCGACGGTCATCTCGGCGCTGCCACGGATAATATTCGCTGTTTCCGGGCGAAGACGGATAAGCTTCCTTATCGCTTCCGAGGCTTCATACCTCGACGTACTCTCCATATATTTGCCGAACAGTATCAGCGACAGCAGGACACCCTCGGAGAGAAAATACAGCTTTACGTTTTCGTGAACCGTAAACACTGTGTAAGCGCTGTGGAGATATATGACCGTTGTTGAAAGTGCAACAAGAAAGTCCATTCCGAGAACTTTCTGCCTGAGAGACGCCCATGCGCTTTTGTAGAAGTACATCCCCGGCCAGAATTGGATAAGCGTTGCTATGACGAGCTGTATAGCGGGGCGCATATTCCAGAACAGGGGCATCGTCAAAAGGACGCTTATGCAAAGCGTCCTTAAAAGCTTCAGTCTGCCGCCAGCATTGCTGCTATCGTCAGCGCAGGTGGGACATGATATACCGATATTATTCTGCTGCATTTTTTATCCTGAGGTATTCCCTGAAGCATACCCATGAGCAGGGGAGGCAGCACACGGGAATATGGAACAGCAACACCCAGCTGAGCCAGTCGATGCCCTGATAAAATACACCGTTGTATGTAACGCCCTTGATAAGGTCAAAGTAGGAGAAGTTCCACACGCCCCAATTCCCGGAAAATGAACCGCAGAGATGAATGATAAGGAAAGAGGCTGTCGTGAATACGCCAGCGACCGCGCCGACAAGCGTGGCGGACGCTCTTCCGCTTTTGGCAAGGAAGAGTGTGACGACGGGCAGCACATAAACGGTGAGATTCAGTACCCACAGTGAGACGGGAATGGAATATCCCCAATTGAAGGCCTGACGGATATGATCCCCGTCGTGAATAAGTACGGCAATGATCATAATGACTGCGCAGGCGGTAATGGTCCTGATGACTTTAGCGTCAAGCTTTGTGTCCAGCAGCCGGACTGTTTTCTGCTGTGATTCAGACATAATGTTTCCTCCGTAAATAATTTACCCACGGGTCAATGTTGACCAAATGGTAAATATAAGCTATCACAACGCACAGGCGATGTCAAGTTTTTTTGTTGACCGGCTGGTAAATATGTGCTAAACTCAAGCTATGCCTATAATTGTTGACAAAGAAAAAACGCGCATGGAGATCCTCATGGCTTTCCAGCGCTGCATAGAGAAGAAACCCATTGACAAGGTGACACTGCGTGATATTGCCGCCGAGGCGGGGATGTCGCATCCGAAGCTGCTCAATTACTTTGACAGCAAGGACGCGCTCATATTCAGCTATGTGCGTTATACACGGGAGTATATGTCAAAGCACTGTATGAAATGGTTCGCGGCGCACCGCAGGGGGGATTATGCTTCCAACCTTGCGTATATGAACGCTTTCATGAACTATGTCGCCGCCGCTCCGGAGGGTGAGCTGCGCCCGAATGCGACCACGCAGACATATATTCTCGGGCATTATAATGACGAGATCGGAAAAATGATCACGGAAGAATTTCGGGAATGGCGCGAGGTAATGGAAAAATGCCTTGCTGAAATTTACGGTGAAGAAGCGGGAAAGGACGAGGCTGAGGCGATGATGATCCTCATCTCCGGAACGTTTATCTGCAATTATAACCGCGCACTGACAGGGAGGATAAACGGCAATATAATCGGAAGCATTGCAAAGCTTGCGGAATCGTGAATACATGTGGCTTCATGGCATAACGTAAAAGAAAAGAGACTGTCAAAAAAGTCCTGATAATATGAAGAATACATATTATCAGGACTTTTTGCTGTAATTTGCTGTGTTTTTCAGAAACTCGATTTCACAACGGAAAAATGCGCTTCTTTGAGCAGCTGAACATAATCTCCGTCAAAGTGCATGCAGAACACGTTTTTGCGGTTGTTTTCAGGAATCAGCATCATAAGATCCTTGTAATAACAGTGGGAAGCCGATTTATGGCTTGCGGTATCCTGATAGATACGCTCTATTTTTCCACCGAGAAATTCCGACAGGATCTCCGGAGGAACGGTCGAGGCATCTCCGCTGAAATATATTCTGCTGTCTCCGTCGCTGAGGACATACCCGAAGCATCGCATATCGTTTGCGTGTTCGACCGGAACAAAACGGACGGATACACCGCTTTCCGCCGGAAGAGCCGTCATGTGCAGATACGCGTCTCTGGCAATCCCCTGAAGCGTAAGCAGACTCAGTATCTGCTCGGACGGGTGGATCACATGGATCGTCTTGTTATGTACAAAGTACATATAGCTTATGAAAGAAGCGAGAGAACCGACATGATCCGCATGCAAATGACTTATCAGCACATATATATCCGTGTAACTTTCGGCGTGCAGATGCGAATACACCTTTTCAAATGCGGATTCACCAAAATCAAGGAAGAAAATGCGGTTATCCTTTACAAAATACGCATTTGTGTTTCCAAGCTTCGGGAAAAAGGCCGCGCCGCACCCAAGAAAATTCAAGTCGATCATATGCTGTTACTCCTTAATCCCCGCGCCTACAAAGCTGTCCATGAATTGCTTCTGCATGATGAAAAACGTGATAAGCAGGGGAGCTACGATGATAAGCGTCGCCGCGCAGACATTTGACCACTGCATATCGGCCTCTTTTGATTTGGCAAAAATTGCCAGACCGACGGTAAGCGGACGGTTTGTAACTGACTGCGTGACAACCAGAGGCCAGAGGTAATTGTTCCAATGGTAGCTGACGGAAATAACCGCAAAAGAAAGGTATGCGGGCTTTGCACAGGGAACATATACCCTCCATATGATCTGCCACAGGTTTGCACCGTCAAGTCTTGCGGCTTCGCCCAATGCACGAGGAACCGTCTTAAAAGTCTGACGGAGAAGGAATATCGCCAGCGCACTCCCGAGGAACGGGAACATGATGGCAAGCTTGGTATCTATCAGTCCCATTTTGGACAGAGTCATAAAGTTGGGGATGATCAATACGTCGTTCGGGATTATTATCTGCATGAAAATGACAACAAAAACGAGCTTGATGCCTTTGACGTTATAAAACGCCAGAGCATATGCGGCGAGAGTTGACGTCACCACCTGTATCCCGAAAGTCAGCACGCAGATAGTCAGCGTATTCAGATAATACTGCGCGAAAGGAACGGCGTTCCACACATATTTGATATGTTCCCATGTAAACGGCGTGGTCGGAAGAAAGGTCATGTTAAAGCTTGTCTCCGTAAGCGCAGTACCCACGAGCCATACCAGCGGCGCGAACCACAGCAGCGCCAGAAGTATGGAGAGAACGGTTGCGATAAGAGAAAGCAGATCGATTTTCCCGCGATGCGGCTTACCGGCGGATGAAAGGGCTGTTTTATTATTGTCCATATTATACCCCTTTCAGTTGTAATGTATTTTTCTGTCCTGACTGAAGAACCTGGGCAGTGAAACGACCAGCAGCAGGAACAGCAGAATTACTGTAAGGGCAGATGACAGGCCGTAATTCATGTTGGTAAAGCCCTGCTGATAGATATAATACATCAGCATTGTGCTTCCGTTGTTCGGAGCACCTTCCGTCATGATAACCACGTGATCCGCCATCTTGAAGCAGTTCGTGAATGCGATAGTCGATACGAACAGCGTCGTGGGAGCAAGCAAAGGCAGTGTTATATGCCGGAACGTTTTCCAACCGGTTGCTCCGTCGATCGCCGCTGCTTCCAGCACATCCTTGTTCATGCTTTGAAGACCGCTGAGGTAGAAAACCATCAGGTATCCTGCTTCACGCCACACGTACATTACGGCAAGAGCCGGAAGCACGGTATTTTTATTTGAAAGAACATTGGCGGGCGGGAGGCCGATCTTTATAAGCAGCTGGTCAAGCAATCCGTTTTTGGCCATGTAGATGAACATCCAGACGCTTGCTATTGCTATCATCGGCATAACGGAAGGATAGAAAAAAGCTGTGCGTGTAAAGCCGATATGACGGCCTTTACGGTTTACCAGCATGGCAAGCAAAAGGCCGAGAACCATGCTGGGAATAACCGTCATGGCGGCAAACAGAGCCGTATTGCGCATGACCTTCCAGAAGGTTTTGTTTTTGAACAAATGGGCGTAGTTTTCAAACCATATCCACTGCGGTTCGGCAGCGCCCATTTTATACTTGGTAAAGCTCAGATAGAGACTCCGGAATACCGGATATACGGTAAAAATCAGCATGACTATAAGAGCCGGCGCCACAAGCATCCAGAAGGTCAAAGTTTCCTTTCTGTCGCGCAGGGCGCGTCCGGAAACTGCTTTCATGGTCACTGATAATCCTCGAGCATGTAATCCGCTTCTTCCTGAGCGTTTGCAAGCGCTTCGGCAGCCGTCATTTCACCGGTGACTGCGGCCTGAATATTGTCGTTGAGGATTCTCCAGCATTCTGCTGCGTTGTAGGTCGTAAGCTCGGGCTGGGCAAACTGGATCTGGTCAAACGCAACTCTTGCCTGAGGCACTTCGGCGTAGTAGTTCTTGATAACATCGCTTTCAAGGCAGCTCTTGCGTGTGGCGACATAGCCGGTGTCGATGGACCACTGGGAAGCACGGTCAGTATCGCAGCAGAATCTGATGAAGCGCCATGCGGCTTTCTGGTGCGCTTCGTCTATTCCTGCGGTTATGTAGAAGTTTCCGCCGCCGGTGGGAGCGCCGTACTGCTTGTTTCCGGGCATGTAGCATACGCCGAAATCAAAGTCGGCGTTCTTGCGGATGTTGGCAAGGTTGCCGGTGGTGTGGTAGATCATAGCGACCTGACCGTTGAGGAACTGCGTGGGAAGGTCTGTCCACTGAACAATGCCTTCCGCCATGCACTTGTATTTATTCTGGAGATCCAGCCAGAGCTGAAGAGCCTCGACATTTTCGGGAGTATCAAAGTAAACTTCTTTGCCGTTTGCGTTCATAAGTCCGCAGCCGTTGGTGCAGTTTTCGAGAGAGAAGCCGGTGAATGCCCACTGTGCGGAGCCGGAGTTGAGCGCGATGCCGACGCCGTAGCGGTCGTCGTTTGTGAGCTTCTGCGCATAATCAACCATTTCGTCCCAAGTTGTGGGAGGAGCTTCCGGATCGAGGCCGACTTCGGCAAAAGCGTCCTTGTTATAGAACATGACCATTGTGGAGCGCTGGAAAGGAATGGAAATGATATTGCCGTCAACATAGGAGTCGAGCATGAAGCCGTCTATAAAGTCGTCAACAAATGCCTGGCCGTCGGGGTCTTCCGCGATGAGATCGTCAAGATACATTGCCATGCCCGTGGACGCCATTGTGAAGCGCTGAGTGGCAAGGCTCACGAACAGATCGGGTGCGTTGCCGCCCTGAATCGCGGTCTGGATAGCCGTTACGGTATCGTCATAGTTGCCGGTATATACGGCGGTCACGTGGACGTCAGGGTTCTCCGCGTTGAAATCTTCTGCCATTTTGTCAACCAATTTGGCAACATCACCGCCGACGTTGACGGGGAAGAACATGGTAAGCTCTACTACGTCATCGGCAGCAAGCGCGGGGACGGCCAGTGCCGTGATCATAACCAGACAGAGTAAAAGGGACAACAGTTTTTTCATGGTTTTATCCTCCATATTTTTTTGTGCGGCAGTCATAACTGCCCGTTGGACAAATAATATATCAAAAATTGGAACGTGTCAATAGCACGACCGGCGATTTTCACATTTTTGTTGAAAAAAGGATGCAATGTGGTATAGTAAACAAAAAAGGATATGGAGAATATTTTATGGTGACGATGAAAGACATTGCCAGAGCGGCGGGCGTATCGCATGGCACTGTATCGAATGTATTGAACAAAACCGGCAAAGTAAGCATAGAAAAGATACGCCTTGTTGAGGAAGCGGCGAAAAAGCTTGGGTATGTCCAGAATACTCAGGCGCAGAATCTGCGCCTCGGAAACGCGACGGCGATCGCACTGATCGTTCCGTCGCTGAAAGACGATGCGGCGCTTGAACTGTACACCTCGCTCAATCAGTCGCTCAAGCCAAACGGTTATGATGTGCTGATTTATGTCACCGACGAAATTGAGAAAAACGAAGAGGAGATACTTCATAAACTCCCGTTTTCAAGCCTTGCCGCGATCGTGGCGATTTCATCGTTTATAAATACATCTCCCGAAAAATCCCCGTATGCGGTAATTCCTTGCCCGGTGATTTTTGTAAACCGGTGCAGACAGCTCAGAAGACCGGGAGATTGTTATATTTCGTTTGAGAATGAAATAATAAGCAAGGATCTTTTGGGTTATATTCTCAAGGGAAAGTATAAAAATGTTGTTTTCTTTTCTTCATATGGCGATTTTTCATACACAAATGTGATATTTGAACGTGTCATTGATGAACTTAAAGAAAAAAATATTTGCGCAGAGCTGTATTGTTCCGAGATAAATTACTCTCTCGCAAAGGCTTTTGATATTCTGGCAATGACCGGCAGCAGCGATATAGTCATTACAAATAACAAACTGCGTTCGGATGTCCTTATCAATGTTATCGGCCTGCTGGGGAAAAAAGATCCGCCTAAAATCGTTTCGCTGTGCTCATCCTCCAACTTTCCAAACGAGCTGCTTACCGTATACCGCTTCGATTTCAACAGGATAGGCGAAAGGATCTCGGAGCTGCTGATAGCATCTTTAGAAAACAAGAGCGTACTTCCCGACGAGCAGTTTGTACAAACACGAGGCTTTATGTCGCAGGCGTTTTCCGGTACAAAGGTGAGATTCAAAAAACGCACACTGTCTCTGCTTACTATTGATTCGCCCTCGACGACCGCGTTGAAAAAGCTGGCGCCTCTTTTTAAAAAAGCTTCCGGCATAGACCTGAAAATAATAGGTATGCCGTATAACGATATCCCGCAGCAGATATCTCTGCTTGATGAGAATTGCTATTATGATATGGTGCGCATGGATATCGTTCAGTTTGACACCTATGGGACGTCTACCTATATCCCTCTGCGATGCGCCGATATCGACAGCAAGAAGCTGTCGGAGCGGATGATAATAAACACTTTCATCAATAAGTATCTTACCGGCGGCAATGAATACATCCTCCCGTTCGATCCGAGTGCGCTGATACTGCTGTACAGGAAAAATCTGTTTGAGGATGCGATCCTCAGCAGGGCGTTTTATGAGAAGTATCATCAAAAGCTCTCCGTTCCCACGACAATGGAGGAATATGTGAAGATAACGGAGTTTTTCTCAAGAAAAACCAACGCCATATCTCCCACGTTACACGGCGCGACCGCCACAACGGGCAGCGCTTCCGTTGCATCAAGCGATTTTTACCCATACCTGCTTGCGGAATTTGCGGATGCAGACGTCACATCGGAACCGATACGGAAAGAGAAAACGATAAATGCCATAAACACCTATCTTAAAGTTGCGGCAAATTCGTCCAGACACTCGTGGTGGTCGGACAGCCTCGGACAATTTCTGTCCGGACAGAGCGCCACTACGATAGTATATTCAAACTTTGCTTCCGAAATTGTGAACAGCGACTATTCGGACACCTTGGGAAAGATCGGCGCTGCCGTTGTTCCGGGCGGGCATCCTCTTCTCGGCGGCGGCTTCCTCGGAATAAGCAAATTTTCCAAAAGCCATGATTTGTGCGGGGAATTTTTCAATTGGTTTTATTCGGAAGAGGTCATATCGCTGATGGTCAATCTGGGCGGGGTATCGCCGTTGCTTGAAACGTATACCGACACGCGCTATTTTACGGTTTTTCCGTGGTTTCCGACAGCAAAAAAGAATTTTGAGCTAAGTTCACGAGGCCTTTATAAAAACGATAAGTATACAATGTCGCAGGTCGAGTTTGCGATAGGAACGGCCATAAGAAACGTCTTGTCCAATATAATGAGCGTTGAAGATGCTTATGATTTCATAAAGCCGTATTTAACACCGGCCGGTGAATAAAGCGGCGCTGACCGCAAAAAAGCGGCAAAAAAGTCCTGACGGCGTGCGATTTGAAGCACCGTCAGGACTTTTTGCATTTTGCATATTGAATTTCTTAAATTCCGAACTGCGCACGTACTTTATCGCAGATAGCCGCCGCCTGCGCAGGGTCGGTTCCGGGCATCTCGCAGAATATTCTCAGCAGAGGCTCGGTGCCGGAAAAGCGGATGAGCAGCCAGCCGGTATTTTCAAAATACACCTTGCAGCCGTCGAGATAGGAGATACGGGCAATCTTTTCGTCAAATGCGGGCAGCTCATGCTCCTCATAAATGCGGTGCATAAGCTCTGCGCGGCGTTCGGCAGGAAAGGCGATATTGCGCACTTCGGTGTGGTACCGGCCGAACCTGTCGTATATCTCCTCCGTAAGCTCGGACATCTTTTTGCCGGTTTTGGCGATAACCTCGACCAGAAGCGCGCTTGCGTATATTGCGTCCTTGCCGTTGATGTGTCCCATAACCGTAAGACCGCCGGAGCTTTCGCCGCCGAGATAAGCGCCTGTTTCACACATTTTTGCGGAAATATGCTTGAAGCCGACGGGCACTTCGTAGCAGGTTTCGCCGTAGGCGGCCGCAATGCGCTCAAGAAGATAAGTCGTTGCGAGATTCTTGACGATGGGCGTGCGCATTTTTTTGTACTCGAGGAAGTAGTAATAGAGGATGCACAGTATGCTGTTTGCATCGACATAGCGGCCCTTGTCGTCTATCAGTCCTATTCTGTCGGCGTCGCCGTCGGTTGCTATGCCGAGGTCAAACCCGTAATCGGTGACGTAGTTTTGCAGGGATTTGACCGTGGACTCATCCGGCGCGGGCATTTTGCCGGCGAAAAGCGTGTCATGCTCGGCATGGAGCATTTCAAGCTCACAGCGGGCGGTAGAGAAAATGGTATTGAGCGAACGCATGGATACGCCGTAGAGCGGGTCGATCGCAATGCGCAGATTCGCGTTGCGTATTGCCTGCATATCTATTTTTGAAATTACATTGTCCAGATATTCATTGAGCGGGTTGAAAAAGGTGATAAGCCCCTCTGCCTGCAATTCCTTTGCTGTGCGCACGGGGGCGGTGGTGTCGTTCTCTTCAAGGCGCGCGATTATTTTCTCAAGCTCGCCGGTCACTTCTTCGTTTGCATCGCGTCCGCCCTCCGTCACTATTTTTATGCCGTTATAAAGCGACGGGTTGTGGCTTGCGGTTATCATCATGCCATATTTGAGATCGTGCGCCATGACGTAGTACATTACAAGCGGCGTCGGAGAGGATCGCTCGACAAGCATGGCGCTGATGCCGTTGCTGGCAATGACCTCGCCCGCCCAGACCATGGCCTCCTTGGAAAGAAAGCGGCGGTCATATCCTATGACAACGGGCGTGTTTTCCTGATGCTCTTCCAATATTTTTACGGCGACGGCTTTTGCGACAAGCTGAATATTGCTCTTGGTAAATTCATCGCCTATTATTGCGCGCCAGCCGCCGGTTCCGAAATGCAGCATTATCTTTTCCTCCGTGTGTTCTTGTCTGTTGATGGTATTAAGTATACTCATCATAGCGCAGAATATCAAGATATCAGACAAAAAAACTGCATCCGGATGTGAGCCGGATGCAGGCGGGAGTGTAAAAAGTCTCGCAGAGTTTTTACGGTTTTTGTCAGCCGTTGATTATGTTTATGCGGCCCTGACCGTAGAGATCGGCGTATTCTGCGCCTACAACGCCGCCGAGATATTCTGTGATGTACTTTATAAGCACCTGATTGTCAAGAAGAACGCTGTCCTGAAGCAGAACATTGTCCGCAAACATGCTTATGCCGTCGCCGCTCTCCTTGAGCATATAGTTGTGGGAAGCGAGAGTGTATGTCGCGTCGGGGTCGATCGGGGCGTCGCCGACCGTCACGTTCTTGATCCGTCTGTCGCCGGAGACTTCGACAAAAATACCCTTGTCGTCGGTAACGACCGTCGGCTCGACAGACATATCAATGTCAAAGCTGATGCCGGAAACCTGAAGGAAACCGCCGTTTTCGGCTGGGAGCTTTCTTGCACTCATCTCAAGCGCGTCAAGGATCTCCTGACCGGTAGCCTCGACGACGCACAGGGCATTGCCGAAGGGGTGTACGCTGATGATCTGTTCATAGGTGATGTCGCCAGCAGGTATGGAGGTGCGTATGCCGCCGCCGTTGACAAAGGCAATGTCAGCGCCGCTCATTGCGCGGTATGCGTCTGCGCACAGGTCGCCGAGATTGGTCTCCTGACTGCGGACGATACGCACAGGCTTGCCCTCGGAGTCGGTAAGGGTGGGATCAACGATGGTAAGGTCAACGTCGGTCTTTGCGACAACGGTCTGCGCAAGCTCGGCATACTCTTCCTTGATGCCCGCAACGAACGCCGCCATATCGTCATCCTGGAAGATCACTTCATGGTGAAGCTCAGTTGTAAACTCAATGCCGTCCTCGGCGTCAACAATGGTGAGCGAGCCGAGGTTTTCAAGCTTGGTGCCCGTGGAGGAGAGAAGAACTTCCTCACCGTCCTTGTTCAGAACGATCTCGCCTGCCCACACGCTGTGGGAGTGGCCGTCAAGGACAACGTCGATGCCGTTGGTGTTTTCAATGAGGTCCGAGGCGGAGTAAGGTGCGCTTTCAAGATTGGTGCCGAGATGGGACAGGACGATAACTATATCCGCGCCCTCGGCCGCTGCACTGTCAACGGCGGACTGTATCGCGGCATAGAAGTCGCTTCCGTCGCCGCCTTCACAGAAGCCGTAAATGAAGTTTCCGTTTTCATCCTGGAAATATGCGGGTGAGGAGCTGGTAAAGGTCTCGGGAGTGGCGGCGCCGACAAACGCTATTTTGTGACCTGCCGCTTCAACGATGGTGTAAGCGTCAACAACGAGATTGCCGTCCTTGTCAACAAAGTTTGCCGATACGTAATCGTAATCCGCAAGCTCCGTAAGCTCCATGAAGCGGTCCATGCCGTAGTCAAACTCATGGTTGCCGATAGCGGCGGCGACATAGCCCAGTTCGTTCATGATCTCAACGATGTATTCGCCTTTGGAAAGAGTACCTATGGTAGCGCCCTGTACGGCGTCACCGGAGTCTACAAGAAGAACCTCGTAGCCGGCTTTTTCGTAGGCGTTCTTATAAGCCGCAACGCCCGCGTAGCCGATGCTGTCGTCAACACCGCAGTGTACGTCATTGGTGTAAAGGACAACGATGCCTTTGCTTTCGCCGGGTTCGGCTGCTTCCGCCGCGGTAAAGCCTGCGAGCACAAGCATGAGTGCGAGTAGAATTGCCAACAGTCGTTTCATTTTGTCTTCTCCTTTTAATGTTTTTTATTTCAAGCCCTTCCGGGCATGGAAAACAAATCGGGCAAAGGCAAATTACATCTTCTGCTGGCAGTATACCATATGTCGGAGCGGTATTCCACAGTTCTTTGCGCTTTTTAAAATATTTTTTTGACGATGCGGAATTTGCGTTTTACATCCTCGATGTGCTATAATACACACCGCACCTGCCGTGCACGGTGGTGCAGATAAAACATTGCGGAGAGTAATCATAGTGAAAATAAGGGAATATACCGAAAAAGACATACCGGCGATGGTGCGCATCTGGAACGAGGTCGTGGAGGACGGGATAGCCTTCCCGCAGGAGGAGCTTCTTGATGAGCGGAGCGGGAAAGAGTTTTTTGCTTCCCAGACGTACTGCGGCGTCGCGGAAGAAAATGGCGGCATTATGGGGCTTTACATTCTGCATCCGAACAATGTCGGACGATGCGGACATATATGCAATGCAAGCTACGCGGTAGATTCCGCATGCCGGGGTATGCATATCGGGGAAAAGCTTGTGAGCGACTGTCTTGTTCAGGCCAAGCGTCTCGACTTTGGCGTGATGCAGTTCAACGCGGTGGTGGAGAGCAACGTCCATGCGCGCCATTTGTATGAAAGACTTGGCTTTGTGCAGCTTGGCACCATTCCGAACGGGTTCAGGATGAAGGATGGAAGCTATCAGAATATCTGCCCGTATTACCACACACTGTGAAGCGGCAGAGCAGAAAGAAGGCTATAATATGAATACGGAAAGAATAACCGATGCCGCCCATCCGCTGTATGCGCAGGCAATGGCGCTTTATGCCGTAAGTTTCCCGCCGCATGAGCAGCGCGAGAGCCTGTCTCAGACGCGGATACTTTCTGACGGCAGATATCATTTTGACGCTGTCTGCGACGACGGGGAATTTGTGGGCGAAGTTTTGTATTGGGAAGTCGGGGAGTTTTTGTATATTGAGCATTTCTGCGTTCTTCCGTCGAAGAGAAATAAACGCTATGGTCAGAAAATCCTGGAGGCCATGCGGGCGAAACCGCTGATCCTTGAAATAGACCCGCCGACTGATGATATGTCCATGCGCAGGAAGGGATTTTATGAGCGCTGCGGTTTTGCTGAAAACCCGTATCATCATGTCCACCCGCCTTATCACCGGGGAAATCCGGGGCATGAACTTGTCGTTATGAGCCGTCCGAAAAGGTTGACGCAGAGCGAGTATGAAATGTTTGCACAATGTCTGCGCGATACGATAATGAAAAATGCATATCTGTAAGGAATAATATACGCAAAATCGTATAAAATAGCTCTATTCTTTAATTAGAAGGAGCGAAAAATATGATCGAACAGGATACCGTGAAGCTGTTGAGAGAGTGCGATTCGGGCGTTAAAATGGGCGTTTCGTCTATCGAAGAGGTGATCGACAGGGTACACAGTCCCTCGTTCAGACAGTATTTGACGGACTGCAAAAAGAAGCACGAGAAGCTGAACGATGAGATCCAGAGAGCACTCGGCCGTTACCATGACGACGGGAAAGAGCCGTCTCCGGTAATCAAAGGAATGTCGTGGATAAAAACCAACTTGACGCTGGGAATGGATGGTTCCGATAAAACCGTCGCCGACCTTATGACGGACGGCTGCAATATGGGCGTCAAATCACTGAACAGGTATCTCAACCAATACGCGGCGGCAGATGAAGCCTCCAAGGATATTGCCAAGCGCCTTATTGATCTGGAGGAGCGCCTTACGGTGGATATACGTGAGTTTTTATGATCCGTCTCAAAAGTCTCACAGAGTTCCATAAAAAAGCTGCCTGAGACTGTCAAAAAAACTATGTTTTAAAGTCAGATAACAGAGCAGCGGGGGAGCTTGAGGGGGCAAGGCCCGCCTCAAATTGAATAAACCGCCGGCGGAAAGCGCGGTCAAAAAGTCCTTACAGGGACTTTTTGACAAGCTGATGGCAGCCTGTGTGCAGGAGCACACAGGCTGCCATGATTTTATCTTTTTGCAAGTGTTTATCTGTAAAACTGGAGCATACCGGAATCGGCGTAGGAGACAAAATCATCTCCCGCGACGATAATATGATCCACGAGCGGGATACCGACGCTGTAAAGTGCGGTAGAGACCTGCTTTGTTATAGCGTCGTCTTCTCTTGAGGGAAGCGCGATGCCGTCGGGGTGATTGTGTGACATAATGACGCTGCTGGCGCGGTAACGCAGCGCAGTTTCAACGATCTTGCGGACGTTCGCCTCAACGGAATTGACGACACCGCGGCTCAGCTCAACGCAGGAGATGACGCGTTTCTGCGAATCGAGACACACAAGGAGCAGAATTTCCTCCTTCTGGTAGAGAAAACGCGGCATAAGGTACTTTCCCGCCTGCATTGAAGTAGTTATGGTCTTGACCTCCGACGCCTTCGTAATGCAGCTTTTGCGCATTATCTCCGGTATGAGCTTGATAAGCGCGGCGGCGTTTTCGCCGATGCCATCGACGCTCATAAGCTCATGCAGGCTTGCGTCGAAAACGCCGTCAAGCGAATCGAAGCGGTCAAGCAGCGTGTGGGCAAGCTCATTCGTATCACGTCTGGGAATGGCGTAAAAAAGCAGAAGCTCAAGACTGTTCAGCTCATTGAAGCTGTCAAGTCCGTTTTCGACAAAATTAGCTCTTAAACGCGCCCGATGCCCATCGTGAATGCTCATTGCACATTTTATCCTCTCGAAAATCTATATAAACGCCGCAGCGCGGCTTCTTTGCAGAATATTTTACAGCTCCATTGTTGCGTATGCGTTCAGATCGCTGTGTGCGGTATGACCGGCAAGATATTCGTAATAGCCCTGTGCCCCGACCATTGCACCGTTGTCCCCGCAGAGTCTGAGCGGCGGAACGAACAGCTCAAATCCGTTTTCCTGCGCTGCCTTTTTGAAGTCGGCGCGGATGCGGGAGTTCGCCGCAACGCCGCCCGCAACTACGACCTTTTTATAGCCAAGTTCTTTTGCGGCAAGGACGGTTCGCGGCACAAGGCTGTCGCTTACAGCTTTGGTAAATGAAGCGGCAAGGGACGCCCGATCAAGCTCCTCACCCTTCTGCTCACAGTTGTGCACGAGGTTTATGACCGCCGTTTTAAGGCCGGAGAAGCTCATATCGTAAGGGTTGCCGTCAACATGGGAGACAGGGAAAACGTACTTTGTGTCGTCGCCGGTTTGTGAAAGCTCGTCGATCGGCTTTCCGCCGGGATAGGGAAGACCGAGTACACGGGCGGTTTTGTCAAAGCATTCGCCAGCGGCGTCGTCGCGTGTTGCGCCGAGTATTTTCATGTCCGTATAGCCGCGCACATCGACGAGTATGGTGTTGCCGCCGGATATGGCAAGGCAGAGAAAGGGCGGCTCAAGCTCGGGATAGGCAAGGTAGTTGGCGGCGATGTGGCCGCGTATATGGTGTACCGGGATAAGCGGGACGTTGAGAGCGCGCGCACAGGCTTTGGCAAAATTTACGCCGACCAGCACTGCGCCGATAAGCCCCGGCGCGTATGAAGCGGCAACTGCGTCGATATCCCGGCGGGTGATGCCTGCGTCGTCGATGGCCTTCTGCGCCAGTTGTGAAATGGACTCAACATGGCATCTTGAGGCGATCTCCGGGACGACGCCGCCGTACAGGGCGTGCAGATCGGCTTGGGAAAAGATCTGATCAGTGAGGACTTTTCTGCCGTCCTCGACTATGGCGGCGGCGGTTTCGTCGCAGGTTGATTCAAATGCAAGTATTTTCAATGTAAATTCCTTCTATCTGACAGATATTTGCGGAAAAATTTTCACTTTTTGTGCAGCTGTGTCGTGCGGGGACACCAAATGCCGCCGAAATCGGACTTGCCGGTGTGATAAGCATGAAATCTTATGTGAATTTTTTCGTCATCAGTATAGCATCCTCTTTGGGAAAATCATAGTAATTTTTTCTTCTTCCCACGGGAGAAAAGCCGTGCTTTTCATAGAGCGCGATCGCCGGTGCATTTCCCGCCCTGACCTCAAGCGTGACAAAGGACAGCCCAAGCACCGTGCAGCGGCGGAGAAGCTCAAGAATAAGCGCGTCCGCGACGCCCTGCCGCCGATGCTCCGGGGCGACGGCAACGTTGGAGATATATCCCTCGTCAACGACATGCGTCATGCCGATGTAGCCCAGAATCTCATCCCCGTCCGCAGCGACGATAAATATGTGCCTGTCGTCGGGAAGCTGGCTAATGAGAAAGTCTCTTGTCCACGGCATAGAAAAGCAGATATGCTCAAGCCTTTCTATCTGATTGGCGTGGGCTTTGGATGCGTCGATTATTTTATAGCCCATCAGTGCGCCTCGCTCCAGCTGTGTCCGGCTTCCGTATCCGCGATAAGCGGCACGGAAAGGTGCGCGGCGTTTTCCATTTCTTCCTTCAGGATCGTGCGGACACTTTCGCTTTCGCTTTCGGGACACTCGACGATAAGCTCGTCATGCACCTGCAATATGAGCTTTGCCTTCGGCTTCTCCGCTTTCAGCCGCTTATGCACGTTCACCATTGCGATTTTGATGATGTCTGCCGCCGTACCCTGGATCGGCATATTGAGCGCGACCCTTTCCCCGAAGGAGCGCACGTTGAAGTTTGCGCTTTTAAGCTCCGGCAGATTGCGGCGACGTCCGTAGAGTGTGGCGACATAGCCGTCCTGCTTTGCCTTTTCGACAATGCTCTTCATGTAATCGCGCACACCGTGGTATTTGGCCAGATATGCGTCCATATATGCTTTTGCCTCATTCTGGTAAACGCCTATATCCTGCGCGAGAGAGAATGCGGATATGCCGTATACTATACCGAAGTTGACCGCCTTTGCACGGCTCCTGAGCAGGGGCGTTACCTCGCCGAGCGGAACGTTGAAAACGTTGGACGCAGTGACCGTGTGGAAATCCTCGCCGCTGAGAAAGGCGGCGCGCATGGTCTCGTCGCCGGAAATGTGCGCAAGCAGGCGCAGCTCTATCTGCGAATAGTCGGCGTCCACAAGCGTTTTCCCGGGAGAGGCGACGAACATCCGGCGTATTTTCGCGCCCTGCTCCTTGCGCACGGGGATGTTCTGCAAATTCGGCTCAGTGGATGAGAGCCTGCCCGTGGCGGTGACGGTCATCTGAAAACTGGTGTGTATCCGCCCATCCGCGCCGATGACCTTCAAAAGCCCGTCGGCATAGGTGGATTTAAGCTTTGTAAGCGTGCGGTATTCAAGAATGTCCTCAATGATCGGATGCTTGCCGCGAAGCTTGTCCAGCACATCGGCATTCGTGCTCCAGCCGGTTTTCGTCTTCTTGCCGAACGGCAGCATAAGCTCCTCGAACAGCACCGCGCCAAGCTGCTTGGGTGAGTTGATGTTGAACTCATGCCCCGCGTGCTCCCATACGCTTTTCTGGAGACGGTCGATGTCTGCGTTAAGGCTCTCTCCGTATTCGTACAGCGCTTTTCTGTCAACGAGAAAGCCTATGCTTTCCATATCCGCAAGCACCTCACACAGGGGAAGCTCCGCCGTATAATAAAGCTCTGTCATGCCGAGGTCGGATAGCTTTTTTTCAAGCACGGGCGCGAGAAGCCATATCGCCTCCGCGCCCTGCTTCTCTCCGCCGAGATAGCCCTGTGTGAGACGGGGGAGGGAATAGTCGCTGTCGGTCGCCTCAATAAGATAGGCGGCAAGAGCGGTGTCAAACACAAAGCCCGCCGTTGAAAGATCTTCTTTCAGCGCAAGCCCCATGAGGTCTTTTGCGTTGTGCCCGATCTTTCTGATGTCCGGACTGAAAACAAGCTTCAGCAATTCGCCGTATCTTTCGCCGCACCGGTTCCAGACGAGCGAATATACCTTTTCGCCGTCGCAAAGCTCTATCATGTCAAGAGCGTCAACGGACATGACGGCAAGCTTCTCTGCGGCCTTTATTTTTTCTATAACGCTGCCGATATCGCTTTCGCTCACAACGACAAAAGGCATCGCGGGAACGGCTTCAGCGTTTGCCGCAGGGGCGCCATCGGCGCTCAGCCCCCATTTTTCAATGAATTTATTGAACCCGAGCCTTTTGAAAATTCCGAAAAGCTCAGGCTTATAATCCTTATTCCAAAGATTGTCCTCAGGGGAAAACACAACAGGCGCGTCGCGCACTATCGTTGCAAGCCAGAAAGATTTTTGCGCGCTTTCCTCTCCCACGGTCAGCTTTTTCAGCACGCCGGCTTTCACGTCGAGCGCTGACAGATCCTTATAAATGCCATCAATGCTGCCGTAGGTCCGGATAAGGCTCATCGCGGTCTTTTCGCCTATGCCGGGAACGCCGGGGATGTTGTCGGAGCTGTCGCCCATCAGCGCTTTCAGATCGACCATTTTCTCCGGCTCGAACCCATACTCGGCGCGGAAAACCTCGGGCGTATACATTATCGTCTCCGTCTGACCCATGCGGGATTTGACGTTGCATACAGTTGTCGTGCCGGAAATAAGCTGCAATGAATCCTTATCACCTGTGACGATAACGCATTCCCAGCCCTTTTCCTCACAGATACGTGCGGCGGTACCCAGAATATCGTCTGCCTCATAGCCCTCAAGTTCATAGCGGCGTATACCCATCGCGTCCAGAACTTCCTTGAGAACGGGCATCTGCACCGCCAGCTCATCGGGCATGGGCTTGCGCTGGGCTTTGTAGAAGTCACATTCCTTATGGCGGAACGTGGGAGCCTTGAGGTCAAAGGCAACGGCGGCGGCATCCGGCTTTACATCCTCGTATATCCTTTGGAAAATGGCAAGGAAGCCGTAAACCGCGTTTGTGGGCGTACCGTCGGGTGCAGTGAGTGTTCGCACCCCGTAGAACGCACGGTTTACTATGCTGTTGCCGTCGATTATCATCAGTTTCATTACTTTTCACCTCGAAGCCGGATTATCTCATCGCGGAGCTGTGCGGCAATCTCGTATTCAAGCATCTTTGCCGCCTTCTTCATCTTGTCCTCAAGCTGTGCGATAAGTTCACGCCGCTCCCTGTCGGTCATTTTTACGCCGCCGGCCTTTTTTGTCTTCGGCGCCGCTGAGGAGGAGATTTCAAGCAGATCGCGCACGCTTTTTATTATAGTTTTCGGCACTATGCCGTGCGCTTCGTTATACTGCATCTGTATTCTGCGGCGGCGTTCCGTTTCGTCGATACAGGCGCGCATGGACGGCGTTACGGTGTCGGCATACATGATCACGATGCTTTCCGCGTTTCTTGCGGCGCGGCCAACGGTCTGTATAAGGCTGGTCTCCGAACGGAGAAAGCCCTCCTTGTCCGCGTCAAGGATCGCCACAAGCCCGACCTCGGGAATGTCAAGCCCTTCGCGCAGAAGGTTTATGCCCACCAGCACGTCAAACTCGCCCGTGCGCAGATCGCGTATTATCTCCATGCGCTCGATCGTGTCGATATCGTGGTGCATGTATCGTGTGCGGATACCGACGTTTATGAGATACGCCGTGAGATCCTCCGCCATTTTTTTGGTAAGCGTCGTTACAAGGGAACGCTGCCCCTTTTCCGCCTTCGCGTTTATCTCGCCTATAAGGTCGTCTATCTGCCCCTCGATAGGGCGGACAAATATTTCAGGATCCAGAAGCCCCGTTGGGCGGATGATCTGTTCGACGATCTGCCCGGCTCGTTCGCGCTCGTAAGTCCCGGGCGTTGCCGAGACGAAAACGCGCTGACCTATCCTCTGCTGAAACTCGTCAAATTTGAGCGGGCGGTTGTCAAAGGCAGAGGGGAGACGGAAGCCGAAATTCACAAGCGCTTCCTTGCGCGCTCTGTCGCCGTTGTACATTGCACGCACCTGCGGCAGCGTCACATGGCTCTCGTCCACAAACAGCAGGAAATCCTTCGGGAAATAATCGAGCAGCGTCATAGGCGGACTTCCCGCCGGGCGGTTCGCAATAACGCGTGAATAATTTTCTATGCCCGAGCAGAAGCCAAGCTCCTGCATCATTTCTATGTCGTAATCTGTACGCTGCCTTATGCGCTGCGCCTCGATAAGCTTGCCGTTTTCCTCAAAGTATTTTACCTGCGCGTCACATTCATCACGGATACGGCTTATCGCCGCCGCCATTTTCTCCTTTGTCGTGACATAGTGACTTGCGGGATAGACCACCGCGTGCGTGAGAAAGCGTTCGGGTACGCCGGTTACGATGTTTATCTCACTGAGCCTGTCTATCTCGTCGCCGAAGAACTCGACGCGGATGGCCTTGTCTTTCCAGTATGCAGGGAAAATTTCCACCGTGTCCCCGCGCACACGGAACATATTGCGCTCAAAAGCGATGTCATTGCGCTCATACCTCGCCTCTACAAGGCGGTGCAGAAGCTCGTCAATGCCAAGCTCCTGTCCGGGACGCATGGAGATAGCCATGTTCGCAAAATCGTCCGGCTCACCGAGACCGTAGATGCACGACACCGACGCAACGACGATAACGTCCCGCCGCTCCAGCAGGGAAAACGTTGCGGAAAGACGCAGGCGGTCGATCTCGTCGTTTATCGAGCAGTCCTTTTCAATATATGTGTCGGTATGGGGAATGTACGCCTCCGGCTGATAGTAGTCGTAATATGAGACGAAATATTCCACCGCGTTTTCGGGAAAGAACTCTTTGAATTCGCTGCAAAGCTGTGCGGCAAGGGTCTTGTTGTGCGCAAGCACGAGCGTGGGGCGGTTAAGACGGGAGATGACGTTTGCCATCGTAAAGGTCTTCCCCGAACCGGTTACGCCGAGCAGGATCTGTTCGTCTATCCCGTTTTCTATCCCCGATACAAGAGCCTCTATCGCCGCGGGCTGATCGCCTGTGGGTTTATATGAGGAAACGAGCTTAAAGCCGTCCATAAAATCTCCTTGAGCAGACTTGAATAAAATATACTTTATTTTACCATAAAACGGGCAAAATCACAAGTAGTACCGCCAAAATCACAAAGAGAATTTTGTAGGAGTTACAATGAAGAGAGACAGATAGAAAAAAGGATAGCGAATAGGGGGATCCTGTGTTAAGGTTGAGTTGAGAAGACAAAACCGAAAGGCAGGTGTACCCTATTCGCTATGAATAAGATAACATAAAACATGCTGTATAAGCAAGCAAAACTTTAATCAGCAAGTACCGCTCATCTGGAAAGCAACATCATTGACTAACCTACAAAACACAGGCTCCAGAAAAATAAACCTTGCAGTTTGCATGGCAATGTTGTATAATATACAAATAGATATAGAATATCCGGGTGTAGCGCAGTTGGTAGCGCGGGTGGTTTGGGACCATCAGGTCGGGGGTTCGAGCCCCTCCACTCGGACCAAAAGCTCTCTGAAATCAGCGATTTCAGAGAGCTTTTCTTATTCTTTGTCTATTGCGGCGCAGGGGGTGAGGGGGGGACAGCTTCAAAGTATATCGTATGCTAACGAGTAAATGGTCACAGTGCAATTTTCTTGCGTCCAGTGCGTAGTTTTTTTGAATATTTGGCCATATGTAACACTATCATCCGTATTGTGCAGCTTCATAATCCACCCAGTTGACATGACATCTTGTATATCAGGGCGTAAGACGAGCTTGTTATAAACACAATTAGCCAAAGCTTTTTGCTGTCGGGATATAATGTCCGTTTCTTCGTGTAGTTCAAATATGTTATCGTAGAAAGCATCAAAAACCATGCTCTTTATATATGACATAATACAAACCAACGAATATATAAGATCAACATCACACTTTCCGCCAAATTCTTTTTTTAGAATACTTAGAATTCTTCTATCCTCTTTGCTGTATGGAATAATTGGCTTAGCGCCTCTCAATTCATCAAATCTCTGAATTGCCGCAGCAAACTCAGGTTTAGTACGATACTCTTTCAAAAAACGTTGCAAAATATTTGTCCTTAAACATTCAATCGTTAAAGAATTGGATAGCCTCACAAGTTCCGGAGTAAAGGTGACATCTTTGGGCAGTTCGTACTTTACGTTGTTATCAAAGGCGGTTTTGCTTATTTTTTCGATAAAGTTTCCTATTGGAATATTTGATAAAGCAAAATCGCGTAGCTCTTTGATTGACAGGATTTTCCTTACAAGTGTTCCCACTATTTCGGTGTTTATATTGCCGTTCAATATGTCTAACGCATGTTGCACCGAGAAAAAATGCATCTGAGCGGAGTATAGATTTATTAACCTAAAAAACTCGGAAGTGGTTTCCCTGGGATATTGAGAGATAATTTTGCGAAATTTAAGTGCCTTTTGCCCCTCTACAGTATTTTTTAATTCATAGCCTATTAGTTCGCTTTTTCCTAGAATACTCATAATTGCTCCTCCAAGAACACCAATTTATAAAATGCGATTCTTCCGATGCATTCGCAAAGTCTATAAATATCGTTGACTGGAAGTTTTGAGTTATTTTCTCCGTGAACAATTTCATTACGTTGCTTCCGGCACTTCGCAATCAAATCCATATCGGCAGCACTCACTGGAATGTGTAACCTATTGATAAGATTCCGTAGCTTTTCCATAAATGGTGTTTCGGTATACACTCGGTCAAACTTCGCGCATACATTCTGTGAATATAAGATTTTTTCAGCCGGGAGATTTTTCGTATCATCAATAATTTTTCGAATTGCACCTTTGCATTTTTTACGTAAGGCTTTCTCCATCATAGGAGAGTTCGGTTCTTTAGAAACAATAAATTCCAAGGCAATAATAGAATAGATTACCTTGTCATCTGAATCTTCAGCATCCCATACTCTTCTAATCCATTTCAATGAATTAAACAGAGGAGTCAACTCTTTATCATTTGTTCCATTCGCTTTAAGCAAGAGCAACTCTATTTTGCTTAGCTCATGCTGAATCTCCCTAAATGATTCCTGCACTTGTAGTTTTTTCTGCATAATAATTTCCGCATAATCGTAAACAAGTTTTCCCCCAGTAAACGGCAGTTCTATGTACACCCAATA
>CAVENX010000016.1:0-46456 GCA_963617275.1 bacterium | reverse complement strand
AGCGAGATGATGCAGGGGACGGCGTACTGCCGCATGAGCTTTCCGATACGCTCCGTCCCCAAGAACTGATTTCCTGTATCCATTCCATTCACCTTTCTTTCAAAAAATAAGAAATGCGCAAGTCCGCCAAACCCGGACTTACGCATTTCTGCTACACGATTTGTTTATGAACTTTTGCCCATTTCCGAAAAAAAAGACGTGCGGCGCTTCTGCAACCGGATTTACGCAGAAAAGCCACACGTTGTATATTTATTATAGCGGATTTGGATGGAAATTTCAAATGTTTTTGAATGTCTTTAGTTCCGCTCGATCATATTTGGCAATCACCATGCTGCGGGATACCATAAAAAATTGGGGTTGTAAACTAAAAGTTGGGGTGCGTGGGTAAGCCCGGGTGCTCCAACTTTTAGCATAAGTGAAAAAATAAAAGTAGAGCATAACAGAAAAATCCTTTAAAATGAAGCTGCTTAAACACCATTTGTAATAAATCAAGACGAAACCTCCATTTTTATTTGTGGCCAGCAAGTAAAACTTCAATCTCTGTTCTTTAAGAGTATTTTACAACTTGCTTTTCCGGCAAGAAACTACCCTTTGTGTAGTTTTTTCTAAAATTCGTTATTTTCGCAAAAAGCAGCATATCACATTTGTGAATTTTGCACACAATTGTTGATCAATATTGATAACGCCAAAGGTTATATAGCTTCTTTTTATATTTTTTCAATTTTCTCTGGCGCAACACAAACGCTTATCCCTTTCGCACAATGCTTATTTTGCAGGATAACATCCCCAGTGATACAAAAGATTCCACTATGGCTGCGCTGTCCTTTACTCCGCATTCTTAACAAGATTGCATAGGCTATATTAATTTGGCGGCGCTATAAGAAAAATTAGTTATTTTTTCAAAAATATTCACAGAATAGACGGTCGGGGCGGTGCAGATAATAAGAGCGAGGTGATAAAAATGAGTCCTAAAGAATTGCTCTATATCGAAGACGCACTCGGTCATACTCAGTTTCTCATGAATCAGTGTCGTGAGGCTGCCAACAGGCTTACTGACCCCGCATTACGCCAGCAGGCCCAGCAGCTTATAAACGGCAACCAGAAACTGTTCACGCAGTTTTACAATCTGATATAATGAGGTGACAGCATGAACGACAGAGAAATTATGGAAAATATTCTTCTCACCACAAAGGGTGTGTGCGACCTGTATATGCACGGCTCTATCGAATCGGCAACGCCTAAGGTGCGTCAGGCATTTACCGGTGCACTGAACGACAGCCTTGCCATGCAGAGCTGTGTCTACGAAAGAATGGCCAACAACGGTTGGTACACTCAGGAACAGGCAGACACTCAGAAAATCAATCAGCTGAAGCAGAAATACTGCTGCAACTGCTGATTATCAGACATTTTGCTTTTGTAAACACTTTTTATTAAAGCAAAACGCCGCCATGGTGAAAATCGTATGCAAACGGTTTTCACCATGGTTTACATAACATTCTATTCAGATAGTTTTTTCCAAAAATCTTAAAAAAGCACTTGCATTTTCAAATCATCTGTGCTATTATAATCAAGCGCTGATGAAGAGCAAATATCCGGGTGTAGCGCAGTTGGTAGCGCGCTTGAATGGGGTTCAAGAGGCCGCTAGTTCAAATCTAGTCACTCGGACTGAAAGTGACGGGAATTTAGAGATTTTTTCTAATTTCCCGTCACTTTTTTATTTGTTTCTATTTCGCTCGATTTCTCTCTATTATCAACGTACTATTAGCACAAAAGAGCGGGGTATATCCCCGCTCAGCTTGTCAAAAAAGTCCTGTAAGGACTTTTTTGACCGCGCTTTCCGCCCCCGCCCCGCGCATCGCTATATCAAGACCCTTGCCGGTGATGCCCTTAGCCTCAAAATACTTGCGCACGGCGGCGCTTTTCGCCGCTCTGGTCTCTTTCTTGCTTTGGTCGGATTTGTACGATTCAAAAGCCGCATGCTCATCATCGTACTTTTTCTTGTAGTCGTTTTTTTTCAGCGTTTCCAGCTCCGCCTGTGCCTCGGCAAGCTTGTCCGCATCGGCCTTGTACCCGTCCCGCTGCTCCTTGATCGCGTCAACGGTTTCGGTGTGCATTTCTACGACGCTGTCCACCTGTTCGTCCGTAAGCCCCATTGCCTTGAGGGCTTTTCTTGTGAGTGCCATTTGTTTTACTCCCCTTCTTCATTTCTTCGGCGGCGTGCGCGCCGCAAGGAAACAGGCCGTGTTTTCCCTTTTCCCGCTCCTCTTTCTTTTCCTCGGCGGCGTGCGCGCCGCAAGGGGCGGGCGGGTAAAAAAATTAGCCCGCAACTTTCGTTGTGAGCTAATTTTAATATATTATTTTGGCCTTTGTGGCTCATCTTTTCAGCCGCCGCCGGAAAGGTATTCCTTGATGATTGCGATATAGTCCTTGGCGAATTTCTCGAATGTGTTTTTGAGAAAGCGGCGGGGCTTCTGCGGCACGCCGATACGCCATTCATCCGTCAAGGGATCCTTGTAAGCCCAGCGGCTTTTCGGCGTGCCCCCGCCGCCCGTGGCGTACTTGCCCGTGCCCTCATGCACATAAACAAGATATTCAAGCGGTGAACCGACATACACCGCCTTTTCATCTTCCGCCACCTGATGCGTGATGCTATCGCGCCCGCGCCCGGTGTCCACAATGTCCGTGCCGGTCTCTTCCCATACTTCTGTCATCGCGTCCTTCACGTCGCCCTCGGCCTGTATGCCGGCCGCCTCCAGCGCACGCAGTATCCCCTCCCGGCAGGCGGTTTTCACAAGTTCCCGGTTGTCGTCGATGTGAAATTCAAAGCCTTTGCTCATTCCCCAACTCCTATGCTTTTCAAATATTCTTCATAGTCGTAAGGGATGCCTATATCGTAGTTCTTGTAGTAATGCAGAAAATCAAGTGGGAACACAAAGTCTCCGTCAACGCACTTGCCCGCGGTCAATTCCTCGCCGGTAAATATGTCGTGCGTCTCTACCGCGGCTCTCCATTGGTGACGCGCATCCACCTGTAACATATGCTCGTATATTTTTTCTTTTGGCAAAGTGTTATTAAACTTGCGGTATTCGTCAAAGTCCTCATGACTAATGCTATACGGCATGCCTTTAAAGTATCCAAACGCCTTCATTTCATTTTCTCCTTTTCCTTTGATTCGGTACATATGTAACGAATCCACCTGCTCCGTATTCACCTATATCAAGTTGCCCATTTGCGCCGATATACAGCACATCATCCGGCGCCATTACTTCAACGCCAAGCGCATTTGCAAGCTCTTCCGCGAAGCAATAATCATCGCCGTTTGCCGCCCCCGTGCTGCATGACAAAAGCCTTATCTTTTGCCCGTTCCACCCCTCGCTATGCCGTATTACAGACGCAAGCAATCGGGGCGACATATTTGTTTGCGTTGAGCCGAATCCCACCGCCGACGGCGAGCCGTGCAGCGCAACATCAAAGTACGTTTTCAGCGGCTTGACAGCTTTTACATATTTTTGCAAAACGTCGTTTTCCGCAAACGCCGCAATGCCGTTTTGCAGCTTGAGTGTACTCCTCATTACGATTTTTTGCAAGTTGTCTCTTGCATCCGCGCCTAAAAAATCAAGCGCGGCCGCATCGTCCTTTGCCGCGGCCTCCGCCGTTTCCGCTTTCTTTCGTTCTTCCCACTCCGTGTATGTTTCCCGGGTGCGCTCGTGCCCCTTGATAGTCGCCCTGATAGTGCAGCGGCAGTTGTAGATGTTCCAGCCGTGCGCGCCGTGGGAAGTGTCGCCGGGAAACATCAGCTTCTCCCCGCCAACTATAAACGGCTCATCTATCCCCACCCGCTGCCCGTCGGCGCGGCCGTTTTATGCCCGTCGGCATATCAAAAAGTGGCTATCGCATTTCTGCAATAACCACTGAATGAACTTTTGCTTGTTGAAAATAGGTATAGAAAAAGCACCGTGTATTTACACAGTGCTTAAAAACTATATTTCGGTTATTTCCGCGATGTCGTCCAGGTCGATAATCACGTTGCCGATATCGAAGTATACATATAACTCATCATTATCGTCGAGGTCTGTGTACATATAACACTTTCCACTACGAGTATATCCGTCTTTGCAAACAATGCAGATATTTTTCAGGTTATACTTTGCTGCCTCTCGTGGTGTCATGTTCTTCTGCTCCTTTCGTATCCGCATAGTCAGGCACAATGTGCCAGCCTTTTTTACGGCTGTAATGAATGGTAAAGCAGGATGTTTCTATCTGCTCGTTCGTTATCTCGTTAACGGTATAACCGATAATCTTATCTGAGGCCGATATTGTCTCAATTTCTGCCCATGTACCGTCCTTTCGCTTTTTCAAGACACCCGTACCCGAATACCGATTAAAAAGCTCGGTCAATTCATCCGGCGTTACGGTAACGACACTCGGGCCGTACAAGCCTTGTCTCTGCTGCCTCTGGACGTACATATTATACTCGTTCGTACCGACATAATGCCCGTTCTGCCGCCCGGTGTTCATCTCACGGGAATACTCGTTCTTTATCTTCTGCCGGATAGGCAGGTCATGGAGATACGCGTCAACATTACCGCTTTCGCTGCCTGTATTATACATTCCGTTGGCTTACTTGGCAAGCGCGTTGTATTGCTTGTTGATCAGTTTTGATTCGTCCGCGCCGAATTCCGCGATATTCCCGCGCTCTAACTGCTCTCTTAGTCCTGCCGCCTTGCTGAAAGCGTGATATTCGTCATTCAGCCGCTTATAGCGCACCGCAAGGCTTACTCTCCCTCCATTGAAAATAAAAAAGGTTCTAAAATAAATGTTGGGAGCTTATCCGTTCGGGATGAGCTCCCAACATTTTTCATGCAAAAAGCAAAAAAAGAAGTAGAGCATACAAAGAAAATCGCTTCTATGTCAATAGTTGGAGTAGAGCAAAAAAATAATGCGACGGGAAAAACCCGTTCGCATTATTTCCATCACAACAGAAAACAATTATTTTGAAAGCTCTTTTTTACGCTCTTCAAGCATCTTTTCAAGCTGATCAATAAGCTCAAGCGTTATACCGTCGCTTCTGATAAGCGCGGAGAAGATGCCGGGAAGCCCATCCTTGCCGCAGTAGGCAAGTATCTTCGAGCAGTAGTACTCTTCGCCGCTGATATTGGCGGCATACACACGCCCGTAAGTCTTTCCGCTCTTGGCAAAGCCTGCTTCGACAATAGCGTTCTTTTTCATAAGTCCGTTCAGGAGAATATGAATAGAGCTGTCTTTCCAGGTCTTGTCACCTGAGCATTTCAAAATCTCGCCTCTTGTAAGAGGTTTGTTTTCTTTCCAAATCACATTCATGATTTCAAGTTCGCTTTTTGTAAGTTCCATAGTTATCTCAACCCCATGTCATCAGAAATTCATTCTCTTCTTTCTATTGTGTTTCGTTTGTTTATCGTAATCTATTATACACTATATTTATTCTTTTATCAATAGTCTCCCCTGTGAAAGTTAAAAAACTTTTTAGCATTTTATTTGCGCAAAAATTTAAAAGTGTATAATTATATTGCCATAAATTGTAAAGTATACTGACATCCGCAAAAAACCAAATTTTAAGCTAACGATTGCGTAGCTCTGGGATCAGCTGCATCATAGTCTTTTCGCCCATCAAGGCCGCGCCAAGTTATCATGAGAGGATACCCAAAAGTCTCGCCGTCGGCAAAAGAATGACCGGCATAAATATTGACGGGATCATGTCCCCTATTCTTATGCGCTCGCTTTTCAGCTCAAGCATATTTATTGCCATACCGATAAATACCGGCCCGCCCACCGCAGACATCTCGGTTATTACGTCCTGCGTAAGGAACGGCTGCGCCACGTCTGCAAGCAGCGTTATCGCGCCCTGAAGAATAAATATCGGGATTGCTGAAAAAATCACTCCGGGCCCCATGGCCGCCGAAAATGCGACAGAACTCGTAAAGTCCATGACGCTTTTTGTAAACAAAATACTGTAATCCTTATTGAGTCCGGCCTGTATCGAGCCGAGTATCGCCATTGTCCCTATGCCGAAAAGCAAAGTCGCCGTAACAAAAGCGTCTCCGAAGCGTCCTTTTGCAAGACCGGTTTTTTCAAGCTTATCTTTTAGCCGGTCACCCGCGCTATTGATCTTTTCATCCAGTCTGAGAGCGGTACCGAATATGGTGCCGATAACACAGCATATTACCACTACAAGGATGCTGTTTGTGCCGACCGCGCCCTGAATACCTATAATGGCGGTTATCATCGCCATACAAGCCATTATGCCCTTTGTATACCGCTCATTAATTCTGTTTCCAAAAACGCTCCCGATAATTCCGCCGAGGATAATCGCCGCGGCGTTGACAACTGTCGCTATCATCTGCCTCACTCCTATATTCAACAGCCGTATAATATTTTTCTTTTTTGCATTTGTCAATGGTTTTTCCGGAACGTACATAAAAGATTTACAAATTACGGCGCGGAGTATATAATTATATTCGATTGATTTCTTATGATTTGCCAAACTGCCGGAGGAGGAGAAGAATATGCAGCCGAAGCTTTTTTTGACCGGTCCCTCGGGATGCGGAAAAACAACGATGATAAGAAACGCCCTCGGCAGCGCTTTCTCATGCGCAGGTGGGTTTATTACAGAGCGTGCCGTTGACGAAAACGGCTGCCTTGCAGGCTTTGATCTGCTCCCTGCCGGTGCAGCCTCCGGTCTGCCCGGCTTCACGGCTTTAAGATTTCTTGACTGCACATGTACTCCGCCGAAAGCTGACACCGAAGTTTTCAGGAAAGAGGCTGTGCGGCTGCTGAGCGAGGCGGAATATTATCCTTTCTCTGTCATTGACGAATTTGGCGGCTTTGAGTTGCTTATTCCGGAATTTCGTGCGGCGCTTTCGGATTTTTTGTCGTCTCCGTGTCCGTGTATCGGCGTTTTCAAGGATGCTGGCAACGTTGAAAACCTCCGGCGCACTCTTGGTCTTACGGACAGATTTCTTACTTGCAGGCAACAGATTTTAAGTGCCATAGAAAATTTTGATGATATACGGATAGTCAAAACGACCGGACGCTATGACGACGCCGCTGTATGCGCCGTCAGCGAATGGTGCAGAGAATACGCGGAATGATACGTCGTTCCGCCGCTGCAGTGCAGCGAAAAAAACAAAAAAAGCCCGCGAAAAGCAGGCTTAGAAAACAAATCAGGTTAAATTGCGGAGGATACTTATGCACATTCCCGAAGAAGAAATTATATGGCACGACCACGGTGACGGCATTATGCACAGCCATTCACACGGCCACACACATACCCAGACGAAAGCCGTTATCAACAGGCTCTCCAGAGCCATAGGTCACCTCGAATCCGTCAAAAGGATGGTGGAATCCGGGCGCGACTGTACAGATGTTCTCCTCCAGCTCGCAGCGGTGCGTTCTGCCCTTAACAACACGGCAAAGGTGATACTGAAAGACCATCTTGAGCACTGCATCTCCGACACCGAAGTCGATGCGGCGGAGCAGCTCAAAGCGCTGAACGAGGCGATCGACAAGTTCATGTCATAAAGCCGCTCTTTCTGTTCTGCCGTTTCTTTCGCTCCTCGTCAATGGCAAGCTCAACAAGTTCTTTGCGTGTGTCCCTTATCGCAATATTTATCGCCGCACCGCAGCAGATAATGAGGCAGCAGTAGTAAAGCCACAGCATCAGCAGTATCAAAGACGCGAGCGAGCCGTATACGAGAGAGTAACGGGCGGACTTTGAGATGAAAATGGCGAAAACATAGCTTGCCGCGACAAGCGCCGCCGTTGTGATAAGGCTCCCCGCAACGGTGCCGTACATATCGGTTTTTCTCTTGCAGCTTTCAAAGAGGCCGCAGATGAGGAAAAAGAAAATGCCGCCGAGAAGGATATAGCGCAGATATCTCCAGCTGCTGCTGATATCGAAAAACGGGATATATCTGTTTACGAGGTCAATAAAATTTTTGCCCGTAAACATTACGATTACCGCAAAATAAATCGCCGCAAGCAGGACGACAGACAGCAGCAGGCTTATCAGGTAATCCCAGAGTCCCCTGAATCTATTGCCTCCCTGCATATTCCCTATCGTGCCGCTGAGCGTCCTCACCGCGGCTGACGACATGGTTATAAGAAGCATGATTCCGGCCATCATCATCGCCTGACTGTTGTTGCTCGCAACATATCCGACAAAATCCGTGATTAGCTTTATCGTATCATCGGCAAGCACACCGTCCGCCATCTGAATAATGCGCATCAGGTTCTCATAGCTGTTTCCAAGCAGCGTATACAGACAGATCAACAGCGGGAAAAACGTAAGCGTCATCTGGAAGGACAAAGCCGCCGCACAAACGGCCAGCCTGTCCGCTGTATAGAGGTTCATGAAATTTTTTATAAACACTTTGATCTTTTTCATAACACCGCTTACTTCCGTAACATTCCCCCGCACAGGTCATGCTTGTGCGGGGGAATAATTTTTGATCAGATTATTCGCTTTATTGCTTCCGGCTTTTGGAGCATCACTTTCCGTTGGCATTGAATATCTTGAAAATGCTGTCAAAAGGATCTTCCCCGGAAGCGTCATCGCTCTTCGCGTTCGCCGGGCGTTCGGCGGGGGTGACATTGAGCGGCGGAGGAGCGATCGTCGAGGCAGCTGCGGCAGAGGCGGCTTTTTCGGCCGCGCCGGTAAAGAGTCCCGTGCTTCTCTCTCTCGTCTGGACAGGCTTGATCACCGATGCGGGCCCGGCCGTCGAGCTGTCCGCCGAAAAAGCGGCGGATGTGACCGGAGATTCCTCAAAGCCGGTTGCAATAACGGTCACTCTTATTTCATCCTGCATAGACTCATCAAAGGTAGCGCCAAAAATAATATTGGCGTCGGGATGTGCGGCTTCCTGCACGAGATTTGCGGCAGTTTCAACATCCTCAAGATCCATATCCTCGGAACCGGTGATGTTGATGAGCACGCCGCGTGCACCGTTGATAGACGTCTCCATAAGCGGGCTTGCAACCGCCATTTTCGCAGCATCTTCAGCCTTGCCCTTGCCGGCGGCATGTCCGACGCCCATATGGGCAAAGCCGGCGTCCTTCATAATGCAGGTAACATCCGCAAAGTCAAGGTTGATAAATCCCGTATTCTTTATAAGGTCGGATATGCTTGTGACCGCCTGATGCAGAACATCGTCCGCTATCTCAAAAGCATTTGCCAGAGTTACCTTCTGGTCGGTGGCATATTTGAGTCTGTCGTTCGGTATAATGAGCAGGGAATCTACCTTCCCGAGCAGTTCCTTGACACCGGCGTTTGCCTGATCCATACGGCGCTTGCCTTCGAATTTGAAAGGTCTTGTAACAACGCCGACGGTAAGGATTCCCGCCTCACGGCATATCTCGGCAACCGTAGGCGCGGCGCCCGTACCCGTTCCGCCGCCCATACCGGCAGTAATGAACACCATATCCGCGTCTTCGATCGCCTTGGCGATATTGTTGCGGCTTTCCTCCGCCGAACGCTTGCCGACCTCGGGATCCGAACCTGCGCCCTGTCCGTGAGTCATCTTCTCACCGATCTGAAGCTTCTGATTGGCATTGGAAATAGCAAGCGCCTGTTTATCCGTATTAATGGCAATGAACTCAACCCCCTGAGTGCCGGCTCTCACCATTCTGTTTACAACGTTGTTGCCGGCTCCGCCAACACCAACCACTTTTATTGTTACCACATTCTCCGGACCTGTCTCGGCTTTGAAGTCCATATTTCTGCCTCCCTGTCTGATAAGTAAACCTTTTTCTGAGGTAATTATTCGATAAAATGTCGTTGTATATATTATTACATTTTTTCTCTTTGGTCAATAGTTATTTACATTTTTCGGATACAAATTGTAAACAAAATGTAACAACACTCATTCTGACATAAAATGAGCGGTCGTTCCGTCGGACAAATCTATAAGCCCGACGTCTTCGGCGCCAAGCTTTGCGACAACGCTCACAAGCATGCCGAACTTATGCTCCGTCCTGGAGGAATTGCCTAATTTTACCGTATATCTTCCTGCATAGCTCAGCTGAACATCATTCGTGTCCGTGATATCGACGAGTGAAATATATGAGGTCAGCCCCCTTTCCTGTATCTGGTAAAGCACCTCCGCCAGCTGCTCCACAACCGCCGTATCCCCGTCGGCAGTTGTAAGCTGCTCGCCAATCAGGAGTGTGCCGGGGCTTATTCCGGACACCTCAACAAGCTGCCCCGTTTCACCGTCCGCCGCTTTGCCGAGGACCTTGCAGTTATGGTCAAGCGTCCATCTCTCGTCACCAAGCTTTATGTAGGCAAGAGCGGTACTCTCCACGACCTCAATAGTCACCTTGTTCGGGAGCTTTCTTACAACACTCACCTCTTCAATATACGGCAGCTTTGCAAAGACCCTGCTGATCGCGGCAAAACGGTCAAAGAAAAAAAGGTTATCGCCCTGCTCGATATCTATAGCCCGTATGATCTCCTCATCCGTGTAATGCGTATTCCCCGTTACCTCTATATCCGATACGCGGAAGAAAACGCTCATCACAAAAATGGTCGCCACAATGACAACGATGAACATCAGCGGTGCGCTGATGCTGCTGTGCCGTCTGGGTTTGATGAAGTCCCCGCGCTTATCGGCGGGCGGCTGTGTCGAACGGTAATTTGCCATGCTATGTCCTTTCAGTGCTTATCTGTGTTCAAGCTCAATATCCGCCCCTATTGCGGCAAGGCACTTATCAAAAGCGTCATAGCCGCGTGTTATGTGCCCTTCGTCAAGAATAACGGTCTCTCCTTCGGCACACAGTCCCGCTACTATCATCGCCGCGCCTCCTCTGAGATCGGTCGCTCTGAGAGTATTTCCAACAAGCCTACCCGTGCCTGTGATATGCGCCGTCTTGTCGTTTACGGTTATTTCCGCGCCGAGCTTATTCAGCTCTTCCACCTGTCTGAAGCGGTTTTCAAAAATATTTTCCGTGATACTCGTTGTCCCGTCCGCTTTCAAAAGCGCCGCCATAAGCACCGGCTGCACATCCGTCGGAAAGCCGGGATACGGATATGTAAAGATCTTACCAGGAGAATGAAGTGCTCCCGGAGAGGATATTATGAGCGAATCGTGTTTTGTTATTATATCACATCCGCTGCGCTTTAGAAAGCTCGAAACGGCAAAAAAATGCTCCGGCAGAACATTTTTCAGTTCCACGCATCCGCCGGCAGCGGCCGTGCAGCAGCATATGGTGGATGCCACTATGCGGTCAGGGATCATTTCACAGCTAACAGCCTTTTTTGCCCGGAAACCGTCGATAACTATGCGGGAAGTGCCCGCGCCGTGTATCCTCGCGCCAAGGCCGTTGAGATAATCCTGAAGCGCGGTGATCTCCGGTTCCCTGGCCGCCCCATTGATCACCGTTTTGCCGCTTGCGCCGCAGGCGGCAAGCATTATATTCTCTGTCGCGCCCACGCTCGGAAAACTAAGGCATATCTCCGCGCCTTTAAGCTCATCCGCTTTACAGAAGATTTCTCCGTCGTTTTCCTCTATGTACGCGCCCATACGGCGCAGTGAATCCAGATGCAGGTCTATCGGCCTTTTGCCGAGACGGCATCCGCCCGGAAGAGATAGCTTTGCTTCTCTGCATCTTGCCGCCAATGCGCCTAAAAAAATGACCGATGAGCGCATTTCCCTCATGAGATCAAACGGGATCTCGCTTCCGGAAACCGACGAAGAATCTATAAAAACACTGTTTCCTTCCTGAACGGCGGTACAACCGAGGCTTCGAAGGATACGCAGCGCCGCGTCTACATCTCTGAGTTTGGGGACATTTGTAAGTTCCGTCCTTGCAGGGCAGACAATGCTTGCCGCCAGAATCGGCAGGGAGGCGTTTTTTGAGCCCTGCACATAAGACGTTCCCTCAAGTCTTCTCCCGCCCCGGATGCGCCAAATATCCATAATAATCCTCCCCGTGCTTTTTTCAGTCCATACTATGCATGGGAAGGATACTGTGTGCCTGTATTATATCGGCCGACAGATAAATGGTGCTATTTTTTATCGGTCAGTCCGAGAACTATTTCGCATATTCTGTCAACTGCGTTCGTAACGGCAAGCGACCTCATTGAGCCTGACATTTTGCTGAGTGCTGCCTCATCCTTGGCGAGCGCACAGATATCATCAAAAAACGCTCTGCTCTCCAGCTCTCTTTCAAGATACACCTTTGCGCCTCCCGCGTTTTCCAGAACACGTGCGTTATGCTCCTGATGGTTATTCGTAACGTTCGGGGAAGGCACTATCACAGCGGGTTTCCCCATGTAGCACAGTTCCGCAAGGGTGGATGCCCCCGCCCGGCACATTATAAGATCGGCAGCCGCCATCACCTTAGGCATATCATAGATATACTCGCGCACATCAGCCCCCGGAATGGCCTTGCCCATCGTTTTTTCGCTGAGCTTTGACGTGAAGTCCTTATAGTAGCGTTTCCCGACCGAATGGATGATATTGAAGCTTCCGTCCATCCTGTCGCTGCAAAGGAGCTCCGCAACAACGTCGTTCATATGCCCCGCGCCGAGAGATCCCCAGACGGAAACGATAAGCGGCTTATCCGCATCAAGGCCAAGCTCTCTCTTTGCCTGCTCCTTTGAAAAGCTATCAAACTGCCCCCTGACGGGCGTCCCCGTAACCTCGACTCTTTCTGGGTGGCGGTAATGCGCGACGCTGTCAGAAAAACCAACCATTATCCGCTCCACTCTATCGGCAAGCATCTTCGTCGTCAGTCCCGGAACGGCGTTGCTCTCATGCACGGCGCACGGTATGCCCAGCTCCTCAGCCGCAATTATGACCGGGTAGCAGACATAGCCGCCCGTGCCGATAACGGCATCAGGTTTGTATTCTCGCATGATCTTCTTCGCTTCGCGGATGGAAACGGCGACGTTTTTTATCGTTTCAATATTGTGCTTCACAGCCTCAAGGTCATGGCCTCGGCTGAGGTTTGTGACCGTGAGAGTGCGTATATCATATCCCTCCCGCGGAACAAGCTCCGTCTCCATATGATCTTTGGCTCCGATAAAGAGTATACCGCAGTCCGGCATAAGCTCCCTGAGCCTTCCGGCAACTGCTATGGCCGGATTTATATGCCCCGCGGTACCACCGCAAGTAAGGACAAATTTCATATAACGCGTCCCTTTCCTATCAGTAAATTATATTTCTTGAAGCGCCCAGCACTATCCCCATTTCAAACAGGTCAAGCATAAGCGCCGTGCCGCCGTAGCTGAAAAACGGCAGCGAAATTCCCGTGCAGGGAATGAGATTTGTGACAACGGCAATGTTCAGAAAGACCTGAACAGCAAGCAGCGAGGTGATCCCCGCGCAGACAAGGAAGCTGAACGAATCGGCGCAGTGCAGCGCTATCCAATATCCCCTGAGAATAAGCAGAGAAAAGAGCACAATGACAAGCGCTGCACCGATAAAGCCTGTTTCCTCACACAGCACAGAGAAAATGAAATCGTTATGCTCTTCCGGAAGGTAAAGAAATTTCTGCCTGCTGCCTCCAAGCCCCAGTCCGCTCAGTCCTCCGGAGCCTATTGAATACAGCGACTGAACTATCTGATACCCCTCATCCGAGGAGCTTGCGAACGGATCCCGCCATGTATTGATCCTTTCCGAGGCATACGGGAACATCGTCAAAAGAACCGTAAGCCCCGCGCCCGCCGCCGCGAAAGCCGCAGCAAACCACCCTATCCTGACACCGCCGAGGAACATCATGATCCCGCCTATTGCCGCAATTATCACAGATGCGGAAAAATGCGGTTCAAGAACGAGCAGTCCGATTATCAGGGCAATGACCGAAACGAAAGGTATTATACCATACTTTACCGTCTTCATGCCAGACCTTATTTTGCCGATCATTGCTGAAAATGAAATTATCACGGCAAGCTTGGCAAGTTCCGACGGCTGGAGCGTAAGCCCGCCTACCCCTATCCACCTTCTTGCCCCGTTGGCCTTGACGCCGATAAACGGCACGAGCAGCAGCAAAACGATCACTGCGCCCAAAAAATACGCGGCATATTTCCTGTATATGTACATCGGCACATAGGATGCCGCGATCATCGCGGCAATGCCAAGAAGCGCATATATAAACTGTCTGACGAAGAAATATACGGGATTTCCGCCGGTTATACTGCCCGGATCGTAATACGCCCTTGCATAGCTGGACGAAAGCACCATTATGACACCCATTGTCAGAAGTATCAGCACAAGCGCAAGGAACGACGAATCCATCCTTCTCCTCCGCTCCGGCATTGCACCTGAAACGGAAAAGTCGGCGAGGCGGGCGCTTTCATAAAGCATGTTACCACCTCCCCGACCCGATGCTTCATATCATTAAATAAGAAAACGTTGATACACCCCAATAAATGATATGACGGCAAAGGCAAGAGATATGCCTGCAAAAAGAACAAACAGTTCTTTTTCTTTCCACTTTTTTCCTGTCCATCCGCCCATTTCGAGATGATGATGAAGCGGAGCCATTCTGAACACTCTTTTTCCGTGGGTAAGCTTGAAATAGGTTATCTGAATAATATCCGACAGCGTTTCAACAATGAACACGATACCCAAAGTAATAAGTATCATCGGCATGTCGTAGGCAAAGGCAAGCGCCGCGACCGCACCGCCGAGAAACAGTGAGCCGGTATCGCCCATGAAAACCTGCGCCGGGTTGAAATTATATACCAGAAAGCCGATCAGTCCGCCAACCATACCAGATGCAAATATGCCAAGCTCACCGTAGTTCTTGCCCCATAACAGCGAAACCGCAACGAAAAACAAAAATACGGGCACCGAGGTGCCGGCGGCAAGGCCGTCGATACCATCGGTAATATTTACCGCATTCACAGTTCCGACAATAACAAACGCCGCAAAGACGAAATAGAGCCATTCCGGCATCAGCACCGTGACATTGAAAAACGGGATATAGAGGTTCGGCGTAAGATAGCCGATCTCCCTCATCAGAAGCACAAAGACAAGCGCGGCGACCAGTTGCAGAAGAAACTTGGCTTTTGCGGTAAGGCCGAGGTTTCTGTTGTTCTTGAGCTTTTCCCAATCGTCAAGAAAACCTATCACGCCGAACACAAGAGCAAACAGCAGCACAAAGATATGTACATAATTGCCGTGCAGCATACCCTCGAACCCTACGGTAAGACACACAAACGTCACAGCGCAGATAAAAATCACCCCGCCCATGGTAGGCGTACCGCTCTTGTTCATATGCCATGTCGGCCCGTCAGGTCTTATTTCCTGCCCTGCCTTTTGTTTTCTCAGCCACGGGATATAGAATTTTCCGAACGCCGTTGCAAACAGAAACGCCAGCACAAAGGCGCAAATCAGCTTAATAGTCATATTCGCTCCATATGCCGCGCTCACTTCGCGGCACGTTTTCTTTCCTCAAGCCACTCGGCCACTATCTCTCGTTCGTCCATGTGATGCTTCTCGTGTCCAACGACCTGATAGTCCTCGTGACCTTTTCCGGCTAATAATATTACATCACCGGGGCGGGCGTTGTCAATAGCCCAATGAATGGCTTCGATTCTGTCGCATATAACTTTTTTGGGCGTGCGCTTGTTTTTCATTCCATCGACTATTTCGCGGATTATTTCCTCCGGCTCCTCCGTCCTGGGATTATCGCTCGTCACAATGACAAGATCCGAATTGTCCGCCGCTATTGTGCCCATTATCGGTCGCTTCGCCTTGTCCCTGTCACCGCCGCAGCCGAAAAGCGCGATAAGCCTGCCTTTCGTTACAGGTCTCAGGGTTTTAAGCACGTTTTCAAGGGCGTCGGGCTTGTGTGAATAATCAATCACGATCGAGTAATCCCCATCTGTCGGCACGATCTCGACCCTGCCCTTAACGCCCTTTGCGCTTTCAAGCGCATCGGCGCAGCCGCCGAGGCTCACGCCCAAAGCCATGCACACGGATATGGCGCCCAAAGCATTATGTACCGAAAACAGCCCCGGAATAGCAAGTCTGACAATGGCAAGCTCATCGCCGCACACCGCCGCAAAACGCACGCCGTTGGCGCTGAGGCGTATATCTTTTGCCGTAAGATCGGCGTCGTTTCTCTCTGCTGAAAAGCTGCTTATCGCACATGTCTCTCCGGCGCACATAAAATCAAACCACTTGTCGTCTTTATTTATGCATGCGGCAGAGCACTGAGAAAACAGTTTTTTCTTTGCAGCGGCGTAATTTTCCATCGTTCCGTGAAGGTCAAGATGATCCTGCGACAGGTTAGTATACTCGGCAACGTCATAGTGTATCCCGGCAACTCGCTCCATTTCAAGCGAATGGGAGGAAACCTCCATAACTACGTGGGTACAGCCTGCGTCCGCCATGCGTCTGAAAAGCCCATGCAGTTCAAGACTTTCGGGCGTGGTCATCTCACTGTGGATATGCTCATCGCCTATCATATTGCCGTTTGTGCCGATCAATCCCACCTTGGCGTTCAGCTTCTTCTCGAGAATATGCTTGATAAGATAGCTTGATGTGGTTTTGCCGCTGGTGCCGGTAATGCCTATCATTTTCATTCCGGCGGCGGGATTGCCGTAGAAATTGCCGCTCATCAGGGCAAGCGCACGGCGGCAGTCGTCCGTGAGGACATACGGGATATCCGTTTCCGGCACACTGCTGCATACAGCGACTGACGCGCCGTTTTCCGCCGCCATAGGGATGAATTTATGTCCGTCCGTACTTAGGCCTTTTATTGCGACGAAAGCATCGCCCGGCTTTGTCAGCTTTGAATTATAGCTGATGCCGGAAATTTCACATTCCGGATCCGCTGTACATTCAATAATATTTACTTTTTCCAACAAATTTTTTAGTTTCATTCCGCCGTCCTTCCTAATATCTTCCGAGCATGGCCTCATCGTCCTTCATGAGCGATACTTCGACAACCGCTCCGTGTTTCATCACGCTTCCCGGACTTATGCTCTGCCAGCTTACCGTTTCCTTCATATCGTCAACGGGACTTATCGAATTTATGTATATGCCGTAATACGACAGCGCATCCCTCGCGTCTTCATAGCTCATCCCCGTCACATCCGGAAGCGACTCGGATTCGGCGGAGATTTCTGCGTCAAAGTAAAGTATCACTTCCGTACCTTCTGCTATGGATGTACCTGCCGCAGGAAGCTGTGCCGTTATGACGCTGCCGTCTCCGATAGTCCTGTACCGCAGGGAGCAGTCCTCCAGAAGCGGCTTGGCCTCTGTGATATCCTTATTCAGCAGCATCGGCATAACCGTTGATGCTTTCTTTTCCGAATCGTTTTCTATATGCATGTACGGCAGAATATCCGCCATCATCCGCCCCACCACAGGCGCTGCCATCTGACCTCCGCTTATGTATACTCCGGACTTATCCGATGGGGTATCAAGAAAGATAAGCACTGCGATTTTCGGGTCGTCGGCAGGGGCAAAGCCGATAAATGACACGATATACTCTTTCTTTCCCGTCTTGGCCTCAAGACTTACCTTTTCGCTTGTTCCCGTTTTGCCGCCTATTTTATATCCGTCTACCGCCGCGTTTCTCCCCGTGCCCTCGTTCCTGTCGCCTACTACCCTTTCAAGTATCGCTCTGACCTTCTCACTCGTCTGTGCGCTTATTACCTGCCTTACGGTCTCCGGCGCTTTCTCTTTCACGGTATTGCCCGAGGCGTCCGTGATCTTTCCGACGACATACGGCTTCATCAGATTGCCGCCGTTTACGCACGCGCTCACGGCGCTTATAAGCTGAAGCGGAGTTATCGTAAAGGTTTGCCCAAAGGAGGCTGCCGCAAGCTGTGAGAGATTTTTCCTGGAGCAGAAAACATTCTTGCTCCACCATATGCTGCCGCTCTCTCCGGCAAGGTCTATCCCTGTTTTCGCCGTAAGCTGTGCATCATCATCCTCACTGAGCTTCAGGAAGCCAAACGCATCACAATAATCATAAAATTTCTCGCTGCCTACACGCTGACCTATATTGACAAAAGCCACATTGCACGAATGCTGCACAGCTTCAGTCAGCGTCTGCGAGCCGTGCCCTCCGCTTTTCCAGCAGCGTATGGGACTGGTTCTCCCCTGCACGTTTACGGCGCCCGGGCAGAAAAAGCTGTCGCTAAGGTCGGCAGCGCCTTCTTCCAGCGCCATTGCGAGCGTAATTATTTTAAATGTTGAGCCTGGCTCATAAGTATCAGAGAGAGCCTTGTTGCGCCACTGCTTTGTCTGTGCCTGCCTGAGTATATTATCCGCGTCTTCCTTTGTCGGTGCCGCGTTCATCAGGTTTTTTACATCATCATTTACATCAAGGAAGTTGTTGAGGTCATACCCGTCAAGGGATACCATTGCAAGTATCTCACCGGTGTTAACATCCATAGCGATTGCGCCTGCGCCGTTTTGTATATCATAATCCCTGACAGCCTGCTTGAGATGCTTTTCGATATAATATTGAATGGAGGTGTCTATCGTAGTTACGATATTCATGCCTTCTTTACCGGGCTGAAAATCTTCAAAGCCGGAAAATAGCAATTCCGTCCCATAGGCGTTTGCCGCCCTCACGGTTTTTCCGGAGGTTCCGGCAAGAACTGAGTCGTACTGCGCTTCTATTCCCTCAAGCCCGTAATTATCCGTGCCGACAAATCCGACCACATGGCAGGCAAGCGATGAGTTCGGGTAATACCTTTTTGTATCCGTTTCAAGCCTTACCCCGCGCAGAGAGTTGTCTATCTTGAACTGCCGCACTTTCTGCGCCGTCTCCCTGTCGAGTTTTCTTGCAACGGTAACATACCACGAGCCTTTCTGTTCTTCCTTTTTCAGTATATCACCTCGGTCAAGCCCGAGTATTTCAGCAAGTCCGTCGGCAATAAGTTTCTTGTCCTCGCCGTACATTTCTATCTCTGCGGGACTTAGATAGACATTTTCGACGGAGGCACTGACGGCAAGCGGATTCATGTTTCTGTCGTAGATAACGCCCCTCTCCGCCGTTGTCGGAGCCTGTCTGAGCTGCTGTGAGATCGCCATTGACTCGTAATGCTCGTGCTCACAGATCTGGATTTTGTAAAGTCGTACCAGCAGGAGCAGAAAAGCGCCTATACCGCACACCGACATAAGCACGAGCGTACGTATAAGCATCTGCCTTGTCGGTACAGCTCTGAATTCACCCTTGCCTGCTTTCATAAGCGCTACCCCCTGCACGAACAATCTGACCTTATAAATATATTCATGCAGAGCCGGAATTAAAACCTCGGTTTTTAATCCGATATGACCAGATATTCGATAGCATCCGCAGGGCATTTTATCATGCCCGCGTTTTCCGCGTAGGCGGCAATGGCGTCAAGGCTTGTCAGGCGCTCAATTTCCGCCGACAGCAGTGCATTCTCCTGTTTTAGAGCGGTGATTTGCTTTTCAATCTTTTCCGCGCTGTCACTTATCGCGTTGAGCTTTATGGACATCAGCAGCGAAAGTATCAGCATCGCGGAAGAAAAGAGATACAGCACGGATGTAAAAAGAGATTCGGAAATTTTTCTTGTCATTTTAAGACCTTTTCGCAAATTATTTGACCGCTGACCGGCGGCCGCAACATTCATACTCTCTCTGCAACGCGAAGCTTTGCACTTCTTGAGCGCGGATTGCTTTCCAGCTCTTCTTCAGACGGAAGTATGGGCTTTCTTGAAACAGATCTCAGCGTTTTCACAAAGCCGCAGGTGCATATGGGCGCTTCCCTCGGGCAGGTACAACCGTTTTCCCTCGCGGCAATGCCGCTTTTTACAATTCTGTCCTCAAGCGAATGGAAGCTTATTACACAAAGTCTTCCTCCGGGATTGAGCTTATCCGGCGCGGTCTCCATCATATGCTCTATTGAGCCGAGCTCATCGTTGACAGCTATTCTTATTGCCTGAAAGCAGCGCTTTGCCGGGTGCTGCTTTTCTCTCAGGGCGGCAGCGGGAAGCGCTGACTTTATTATCCCGACAAGCTCAAGGGTCGTTTCGATCGGTCTTTCGGCACGGTATTTCACGATCGCCGCACTTATTCTGCGGGCATATCGCTCCTCACCGTAATCCCAGAATATTCTGTTGAGCCTGTCCTCGCTGTATCCGTTTACAACGTCACTCGCTTTAAGCGAATCTCCGCTGTCCATGCGCATATCGAGAGGGGCGTCCCCCATATAGGAAAAACCGCGCTCCGTCTCGTCAAGCTGTGGTGAGGATACGCCCAGATCAAAAAGCATCCCGTCCGCGCCGCCTATACCGAGGTTTTCAAGGATCTCCACCGTATCGCAGAAATTACCGTGTACAAGCGTCACCCTGTCGCCGAAAACCGCAAGTCTTTTTCCGGCGCGCTCTATTGCGCTCTCGTCCCTGTCGATCCCGATAAGTCTTCCGCTGCTCAGACGGGAGGCAATCTCATACGAGTGTCCGCCCATGCCGAGAGTTCCGTCAACATAGACGCCGTCAGGCTTTATATTCAGATTTTCTATACATTCATTAAGAAGCACGGAAACATGCTTTGGCTCACTCATCAAAATTCAAGCTCCTCCATAACTGCTGCAATATTCTCCGGCGTGGTCTCAGTGCTGAACACCTCGTTCCACGCCGCGCTGTCCCATATCTCCGCATGATTATTGCACCCTATCACAGACACGTTTTTTTCAAGCCCCGCAAACTCGCGCAGATTCTGCGGTATAAGCGCTCTACCCTGACTGTCAAGCTCACATCTTGCGGCATGTGCAAAAAGAGGACGCATCCTGCGCTGTTTGACATACGGCATCTCGCTCACCTTGTCGGAAAGCTTCTGCCAATTTAAGCTGTTATACGCACAAAGGCATTTGTCCATAGAAATCGTTATATAAAAAACATCGCCCAGTTCATCCCTGAGCTTTGCCGGAATAAAAATACGACCTTTATTATCCAAAGAATGCTGATATTCTCCGGTCATTCACTCGACCTCCATCCTGTGGGTTTTTGCACCATTTTAATCCACTTCTCCCCACCACAGTTACAATTATATGTTCAAACCCTGTAAATTGCAAGAAATTTAATTTGACTTTTTTTGTCTTTTTTTGTCTTTTTTAGCGAAATTAATGTATTTTTATTTACAAAAATATCCGATAACAGCATAAGCGGTTATCGGATATCAATCATACTATATGTAGTATTAACTGTCAGTTTTCTCTCGGGATCTTCATCACCGTAGCGCCTGCGCGTTTCTGCGGCTGCACAGCCGAGGCCGGAACCGCCTGAGCGGGTCTTGCCTGTCTGGCCGCGTCTGCCGGCTGTCTCTGTTCTCCCTGCTGAGGCTTTGCGGCGGCATTCTGGGAAACTGCGCTGCCCATAGAACGGAAAGCGTTGTGCGCGTTCTGGAGCTTGGTAAGCGCCTCGCTTACATTATTCTCGGTCTGACGCATCATCTCATCGACATATTCGCTTGCGACCCTGCGCAGCTCATTGGATTTGCTCTCCGCGGCAGAGATCATTTCCGCACTCTTCGCCCTTGCGACACGTACTATCTCCTGCTCCTCTATCATTGCGCGGGACTTTTCCTCGGCGCTCTTGCGCATCGCTTCGGCCTCACGCTTGGCGTTGCCGATAAATTCGTCCCTTGCTGCGACAAGTCTTTTCGCCTCCGCAAGTGCGGAAGGGAGATTGTCCTTTATCTCGTTTATTATCTCGACCGCCTTATCGCGTTCTATAATACACTTGTCGTTTCCGAGAGGAACGCCCCATGCCTCGGTGACCATGCCGTAAAGGATATCCAGCAATTCGATAATGTCATTGTTGTTTTCCATTTATTCATTCCTCCATTCCTTAGCTTTTTCTCTTATATCTTCTTTAATTTCTTCCGGGATAAGGCCCGTAAGATCCGCATCGTATTTTGCCATTTCACGCACAATAGACGAACTTAAAAAGGTATACTTTTCGCTGGAAGTGAGAAACATGGTTTCCATTTCGGGGTTGATTTTTTTATTGATGAGATTCATCTGAAACTCATAGTCAAAGTCAGACGCTGCCCTCATGCCCTTGACCACAACGGCCTTCGGATAGCGCTTGGCATACTCCGCCAAAAGCCCGTCAGGCGTGTCTACCCTGACATTAGGATATTTTTCAACGGCGCGCCTTACCATATCTGCCCGCTCCTCAACGCTGAACATCGGGCTAGTCTTGGACGCGTTCTGCATGACGCAGACAATTACCTCATCAAAAATCTTCGAGGTGCGTCTTATAATATTCAGGTGGCCGAGAGTTATCGGATCAAAGCTGCCCGGGCATATGGCTGTGCTCATTCAATATGCTCCTTAGTATATTTGCAAAGCTTGACCGACCCGTAATTATACTCCCTTACCAGCCGGTAACAGCCGGTCATCTGAGGGAAGACCCTGCCGTGCCTCGCTTCGCATATTATTATACCACCATCGTTCAAAATGTCAAACATATTGATGGAATCAAGCACTTCTTCGTACAAATCAGAGTCGTAGGGCGGATCGACAAAGACGATGTCGAACTTGCCGCAGTTTCTCAGATACGCAAGCGAATCCTGTTCGCTCACAACTCCCTTGAGATTGCACGCGGCAAGATTTTCTTTTATGATCTTTATCGCCTCTCTGCTGTGATCGACGAACACGGCGCTGTCCGCGCCCCGGCTCAGGCATTCTATCCCGAGCTGACCCGTACCGGCAAAAAGATCGAGTACCTTCCTTCCCTCGATGTCGAATTGAATAATATTGAAAATCGATTCCTTTACGTTGTCCGTCGTCGGTCTTATATCGTAATTTTCCGGCGTTTTCAGCTTTCTTCCCCTTGCGGAGCCCGTAATGACCCTCATTGATTTTTCTCCCTGTTATGAAAATAATCATACACCGCAGCCGCTGTTTTTTTCGGCACAACAAGACTGAGCTGTTCGACGCTCGCCATGCTTATCGCCTTTACCGACTTGAAGCTTTTTATAAGATCGGTTCTTCTTTTCGGACCTATCCCCTCTATTTTATCAAGTGCGGAGGCATAGCCCTCGTTTCTGAGACTGCGCTGATATTCTATCGTAAAACGGTGTGTCTCCTCCTGAATGGAGCCTATGAGCGCAAACACGGCCTGGTTTGTCTGAATTCCTATCTCCTGTCCGTCAGATCTCACAAGCGCTCTTGTCCTGTGCCTGTCATCCTTTACCATACCGAAGACCGGAAGCTTTATACCAAGCTCTCCAAGCGCTTTTTCGGCGGTCGCGGCATGTCTGTCCCCGCCGTCTATAAGCAGGAGATCGGGAAGCTCCGCAAAATTTTCATCTCCGTCAAGTGCGTGCTTATATCTTCTGTACACTGCCTGATGCATACTCGCATAGTCGTCGCGTATTTCAAGATCGCGTATCCTGAATTTTTTATACGCCCTTTTAAGCGGTTTTCCGCTCTGAAAAACCGTCATTCCCGCAACGATACCCGTGTCCCCAAGGTTTGAGATATCAAACGCTTCTATCCTGTTTGGATAGTTTTCTATACCAAGCGCCTTTTGCAGCCACTCAAGCGTTTTCAGACTCCGCTGGGATGCCGTGGTGCGTCTGAGCACTTCCTCCGAGGCGTTGAGCATCGCGCTCCGGACAAGCTTGTGCTTGTCTCCTCTCTGCGGCACCTCTATATATATGCGTCTGCCCGAAAGCTCGCTGAGAAGCTCTTCCATAGCTTCTCTGTCCTCTATCTCGCATGGCAGTATAACGGACTTCGGCCAGCCTCCCCTGTGGCTGCCATAATACTGCATAAGAAGATCCGAAAGCGCCTCGGAATCATCCTCAAGCGGTTCGTCCATCATCTCAACGTCTTTTCCGGCAAGATCGCCGTTCACAAAATGCAGCACCGAAAAGCAGGTTCTTGCACCGCGGCAGAAGCCTACGGCGTCGGTATCGGCAAAGGCGGTGGATATCACCCTCTGCCTGTTTGAAAGCGCCTCTACCGCATTTATTCTGTCGCGGTATTCGGCCGCCTGTTCAAATTTAAGTTCCTCTGCCGCCTGCTCCATCTTTTCACGCAGCTGCAAAATAAGTTCCGCGCTTTTTCCGTCGAGAATCAGCATTGCCTGAGAGAATGTGCGTCTGTACTCCTCTCCGTCCTTTTTTCCGAGACACCATCCGTCGCACAAGCCCATGTGATAGTTGAGGCACGGGCGCTGCTTTCCAATTTCCGCCGGAAAGCGCCGTGAACAGTCGGGCAGGCGCAGCGTTCTGAGCAGTGTTTCGATAATTTCCCTAGTCTGCGTCCTGCCGCCGAACGGGCCGAAATACTTTGCCCCGTCCTTCGCCGTTCTGGAGACAATTTTCATAACAGGATATTCGTCCTTCAGATCGACACGGATAAACGGATATCCCTTATCGTCCTTAAGGAGGATATTATACTTCGGTTTATGCCTTTTGATAAGCGAATTTTCAAGCACCAGCGCCTCAAACTCGCTTCCCGCGACGATCACATTGAAATCCCTGACCTTTTCGACCATCGCCGCCACCTTTGGCAGATGTTCCCCATGGAAATAGCTGCTGACACGGTTTTTCAGCTTTTTTGCCTTACCTACATATATGACCTCGTTATGCTCATCCAGCATTATATAAACGCCCGGCAGCAGCGGAAGATTATTCGCTTTTTCCCTCAGTGTGTCAAGCATCGGCAGTTTCCCGACTCTCCTCTTCAGGCGCAGCGGAAGCATCCGGACTTTCCTTATGCTTAAGCGCCGTCCAAACCGTAATGGACACAACAACGATCACCGCACCGATAAGCGCGAATATTCCCGGCTTCTCCCCGTCGAATATCAGGACCCAGACAGGGTTGAGCAGCGGCTCAAGTGCACCGATAAGGCAGCACGAGAGCGGAGAGCAGCTCATAGAGGCGCGGACATAGAGAATATACGCAAGACCAAGCTGAAAGACGCCGAGGATTATAATGCTTGCCGTTGCCGAAAGCGTAAACTCCGGCTTCGTGGCAATTATAAACGGCAGCCCGACAAGAAAAGTAAATGCCTGCCCTATAAGTATCGTGCTGAAGCGGCTGTCGCCCTCAATATTGCCGACAACAATAAACATTCCCGCCATAAAGGCCCCGGCAGCAATAGCTACAATATTGCCAAGCAGATATCCAGGTTTGAGCTGATCGAGGAAGAACAGCGATATACCCAGAAGCGTGAGCAAAACGACCGCCAGATCGTTTTGCTTTATTTTTTCCTTGAGGAAAACCGCGGAAAAAACGACAATAAACACCGGAGCCGTAAATTGCAGGACGATCGCGTTTGCAGCGGTCGTGAGCTTATTGGCAACCGTAAAGCAGGTATATACGCAGCCCGTCATAATGCCGGCAAGGACGGTTGTTTTATTTATTATAAGCTTTTTCGACGTGATAAGCATATACGCACCGATGGTAAGCCCTGCAAAAAGGCTTCTCATACCGGAGATAGCAAACCCGTTCCACGGAATAAGCTTCATGAATATTCCCGCGATGCTCCACAAAGAAGCACATATTATCATTTCAAAAATTGCCTTTTTTTCGCTTTTCATACCGTTGCCTCCGTTCAGGTGTCTTTTTGGCGAGGCTGCTTAATACCCGGCTTAAGTACGCCTAAATAGTTACAGGGGCGTGAAACACGCCCCTATCCTGTCAAAAACGACCTGTGCTCAGATTAAAATCATTCGGAAAAATCAGAGTCGATAAGCTCTGCCAAAGTGGATATTGCGGCTTCTTCATCCACGCCGTCAGCAATAATGGTAACGGCAGTGCCCTTAATGATGCCGAGAGAAAGAACGCCCAGAAGGCTCTTTGCATTTACTCTGCGCTCATCTTTTTCCACCCAGATGCTGCTTTTAAACTCGTTGGCTTTCTGAATGAAGAAAGTCGCGGGTCTGGCATGAAGACCTACCTGATTGTTGATAACTACTTCTTTTGCTATCATACTCGCCACTCCTTACAGATATCTTTATTTAAAGTTGCTTAATCCCATTAGGACATATATAGAATATCAAATAATCCAACGAACGTCAACTGATTTCGCCTGTTTCGTTATTTTATACATTTGGGCGTCCAGATGCGGCACATTTTTATTTCAGTTCGACAACGGTCACGCCGCTTTCGCCTTCGCCGTACCGGCCGAGGCGGAAACTTTTGACGGCCTTATTCTGCCTGAGCATCTGCTGAACGGCCGTTCTCAATGCACCCGTTCCCTTCCCGTGGATTATTGTGACGGTTTGCAGCTTTGCCATAACGGCACTGTCTAAATACCGTTCCGCCGCTATGACCGCCTCCACCGCTTCCATTCCTCTCAGGTCTATCTCGGGCATTACGGACGCCCTGAGTGAGACCGCCGTTCCCTGAACAGGCTTTTTCTTCTGAGGCGGGGTACTGCTTTCGACAAGAAGAACATCATCCTCCCCGGCGGACACGTTCATAATACCCGCGCGCAGAGAAAGCGTCCTGTCCTCCGATATAGCCACAACCTCGGCAGTAACGCCCATGGATTTTATTTTAACCGTATCTCCGACTTTTATAGGTCTTGAAGATTTTTCGTCCTTTTCGCTTTCCGTGCTTTCACGCAGAGATTGCTCATGGACGTTCAGACGTCTTCTCAGCTCGGAACGCGCCTCGTTTACCTGACGGATATTTTCCTGCTCGTTTGAAGCCCTGCGCATATTGTCAAGCTGTGCGAAAACCTCCTCTGCCGTCGCTCTCGCCTCGCTTATAATGCGCTCCGCTTCCCGCTTGGATTTGATATCGGCCTTTTCAAGCCTTACCTCAAGCTCCGCCCTGAGAAGCGCCGCCTTTTTTGCGTTCTGTTCGGCTTCTCTGAGTTTTTTTGCCGCCTCATCCCGGTCCTTTTCAAGCATACGTCTCGTCTGTTCAAGCTTTTCAATTGTTGCTTCAAAGCTTACGCTGTCCGAATTTATCCTGCTCCTCGCGTCATCTATTATCGCGCTGTTCAGACCGAGACGTCCGGAGATCGCAAAGGCGTTTGATTTGCCGGGGATGCCTACGAGAAGTCTGTATGTAGGTCTTAAAGTCTCCACGTCAAATTCGCATGAGGCATTTTGTACGCCCTTTTCATTCGTGGCATATATCTTGAGTTCGGCATAATGGGTGGTCGCCGCTATCATCGCGCCGTGCCGCCGCGCATATTCGATTATCGAAATGGCAAGCGCCGCGCCCTCCGTGGGGTCGGTTCCGGCTCCAAGCTCATCAAAGAGTAGCAGCGAATTTGCGTCGCACTCGTCGAGTATTTCCACAATATTTGTCATATGCGCGGAAAAGGTGGACAGATTCTGCTCAATGCTCTGCTCGTCACCTATATCGGCAAGTATCTTCCCGAACACCGGCAGATTACACCCATCAGCCGCCGGAATATGCAGGCCGCATTGATTCATCGCCGCAAGCAGACCTATAGTCTTGAGCGATACGGTTTTTCCGCCGGTATTTGGGCCGGTTATAACAAGTGTGTCATACTGCCTGCCAAGCTCAAGGTCGATCGGCACAGCCTTCGCCTTGTCGAGCAGCGGGTGCCTCGCATGACGAAGAATTATGCCTCCATCCTCCGTGGAAGCCTGCTGGCAATCAAGCTTATAAGAAAGCTTCGCTTTAGCAAAAATAAGGTCAAGCCGGACAAGTATCGCGTAGTCCGAAGAGATATCCTCCGCATGCTCCGCGCAGTCCGCACTCAGTTCGGCAAGTATGCGCTCTATCTCAAGCTTTTCCTTCGCGGCAAGCTCACGAAGCTCGTTATTTACCTTGACCGCCGCTATAGGTTCAACAAACACCGTCATTCCGGAGGAAGAGATATCATGCACAAGCCCCGGCACAGAGCCTTTGCTGTCTGCCTTTACCGGAACGACATACCTGTCGGAGCGCATGGTTATGATAGGCTCCTGCAGAGCCTTTGACAGAGTTGGCGAGGAGAGAATTTTCTGGAGCGCGTCCCGCGCCTTTGCCGCTGCCGCCCGCATCTGACGGCGTATAGACGTAAGGTCGGCCGATGCAGCGTCGGCGATCTCATCCTCACCGACTATCGAGGCGCCGATTTTTTCTTCAAGGAACTTATTTGCGCGAAGCGCATAAAAAAGGCTGTCAATACAGGTTTTTCCTACGCCGTCATCGCCGATATAGCCCTTTACCGCCCTCGCAGAGCGCAGTACGCCCGCGATGTCAAGAAGCTCCCTCGTATTGAGCGTACCGCCAAGCCCGGCTCTGCCGAGACTCGCCCTCACATCCTTCACACCATAAAAGGACGGGCTCTGCCGCACGGTCATCATCAGCTTTGCCGCGCTCGTCTCCTGCAAAAGACGGTTCACCTGTGCAGGTTCAGCCGAAGGGCTTACGCTCAGCGCCGCCTCCTTTGCTCCCTGGGATACCGCCTCCTGCGCCAGCATATTCAGTACTGCCGGCAGTTCAAGCGTATTCAGTGATTTTTCAGATATATTCATCATTACTCCGTTTTATCTTAATGCGGTTTAATTGAAGACCGGAGGAAAGCATATCTTAGCTTCTTCCAATAATCAAGTGAGGAAAAACTCCGCTCCGTCTGCCGGAGGAGATATCTCTCGGCAGCGTCTGAAAGTTCCCTCTCCCCCTCTTTTGACATAGAAAAGGAAAAGATTTTTTTTGACGGCGCGGAGAGAATATAGCGCATCGCCGCAAGCGACTCGGCACTCAATCCCACGGGCGCGTCAAACGCCGTACCCCGGCATGCGGCACAGCGGATACGGCCGTCGGAAAGGCTGAGATACGGCCGCTCCGGTTCTGTCTTCCCACATACGGCACAGCTGTTCACATCCGGCGTGTATCCGGCGACCGCCATCAGGCGCAGTTCAAATGCTGCCTTTATCGCGGTGCTGCCATACATTTTTCTGCTCAGCGCGTAGAGCGTATTTAGTGCAAGCTGCATCAGAGCGGGGTCGGGCTGATCCTCGACAGCAACGGCCTCGACGCACTCCGCAACGTAGCATCCCAGGGCGTAAGCCTCAAAGTCCTCCTGCAAGCCGGAAAACGTTTCAAGCGTTGAAGCCTCGTTCACGCTCCACTTTCCGCGGGTAAAAAAAAGCGTCATCTCGCTGAAGCAAAGCTGCTGTGTCGCTGAGGCAAGCTTGCTGTTTTTTCTCAGTGCGTCTCTCGCTTTTACCGTCATTTTCCCGCCGTATTCGCTGATGACGGTCAGTATTCTGTCGGCCTCCTTGTACTTGACCTCTCTTAATACAAGCGCCTTTGTCGTCACAAACATATATGTATCCCCGGCATTATACCGGGAGTCTCTCCCGGTTGCCTTTATTTCCCGTTTTTCCGGCTTCATCGGCTTGGGAAAAGCTTTTGTAGAAAAGATAGCACAACGGATCGCCCGTTTCTTCAAACGCTTTCCATAAAAAAGCACATTTCATAAAACCGCCTCCTGCAAATAGTATCTGCAAAAGGTCTTTAAATACAGTTGGAATTAATTTCTGCAAGCCTCGGGAATATTTTGGTGAGGCTTCCGGCAAGCATAGGGGCGGTTACTCCCCTTATGCTTAAGCAATCAGGAAATCAATCGTCTCTGAAGCCGAAATTACGGAGGAGAGATTCACTGTCGCGCCAATTGTCCTTAACCTTCACCCATGTCTGAAGGAAAACCTTCGCATCAAGGAATTTTTCCATATCCTCTCTTGCAAGCGCGCCGATCTTCTTGAGCATGGCGCCCTTTTTGCCAATTATGATCCCCTTGTGGCTTTCCTTTTCGCAGTATATCGTCGCTTCTATTTCAACTATGCCGTCGTCTCGTTCCTTAAAACGGTTGATTTCAACCGCCGTCCCGTGAGGGATCTCCTTATCGAGCGATTTGAGCAGCTTTTCACGCAGAAGCTCCGCGCATATCTGGCGCTCCGGCTGATCGGTTATCATATCGTCCGGAAAAAGATGCGGCCCATCGCAGGCATACTTTTCCATCTCGCCCAGAAGCTCCTCCAGCCCCTCGCCCGTTTTCGCTGAAAGAGGGATAACGGCGTCAAAGTCATAAGCAGTCGAATAAGCGGCGATCACCTCGAGAAGCTTCGGCTTCTCAACGGTGTCTATCTTGTTGATAAGCAGTATTGCAGGGGCGCCGCTCTCTTTTATCCTTTCGATAAGCGCCTGCTCCTGAGGACCTATTGCGGCTACCGGCTCAACAAGCAGAAGCACAAGATCAACATCCGCAACGCTCTCGCGTACAACATTGACCATATAGTCGCCAAGCTTCGTTCTTGGCTTGTGAAAGCCCGGCGTGTCCATAAGCACAAACTGAGTTTCCCCGCGCTCAACTATCGCCGTGATGCGGTTTCTTGTCGTCTGCGGCTTATCGGACACTATTGCTATCTTCTCGCCGACAAGCGCGTTTGTCAGAGTGGATTTACCCACATTCGGTCTGCCGCATATCGTCACCATTGCTGATTTAGTCATTTTTACTATCTCCCATTATCTCTTTTTCTCTTGCGCGCATTCTCTTCTTCATTTCACCCTCGTCCACATGGTCATAGCCGAGCAGATGCAGAACGGAATGTACCGTAAGGTACATTATCTCCCTCTTATAGCCATGCCCGAACTCTTCGCCCTGTTTTTCGCAGCGCGGAACGGATATCATCATATCCCCGAGCAGCGCCGCCCCCGTGTCCATATCCCGCTCACAGCCGTCGGCACAGAACTCACCGGGTACAAGCTCATTCATAGGGAACGACAGTACATCCGTTGCACGGTCAACATTACGGAATGCTCTGTTCACCTCACGGATACCCTCGTCATCGGTTAACATAACGCTCACAATACACGGCACGTCTATTTTCTCCGCGTCAAGCGCCATATTGACGGCCTTTTTTATAAGCGCGGCGGATTCGTTATGACCAAGCCCCGGTATCCGGCGGCTTATAAGTATCTCATGTTCCATTATCTTCACCTATAGGCATACACGCCTTATTTTTTCTTGAAATTTCTGTGTGCGGGAAGCTTTTTTATCTCCTGCGCGGGGTTTTGCTTGTCGTAAACCTCATACGCCTCGATTATCTTCTGAACGAGCCTGTGGCGCACAACATCCGCGCCTGTCAGAGTACATATGGAAATATCCTCGATATTTTTCAGCACTTTCATTGCAATTTTCAGTCCGCTGACCTTATCCTCCGGCAGGTCTATCTGGGTTATATCGCCAGTTATAACGACCTTTGAGCCGAAGCCTATTCGCGTAAGAAACATTTTCATCTGTTCCCGCGAGGTATTCTGCGCCTCATCGAGAATTATAAAGCTGTCGTCAAGAGTTCGCCCGCGCATATACGCAAGCGGCGCGACCTCAATATTGCCCTTTTCAAGATACTTCTGATAGGTATCAGCGCCGAGCATATCGAAAAGCGCATCGTACAGCGGGCGCAGATACGGATCGACCTTGCTTTGAAGATCGCCGGGCAGAAAGCCGAGGCGCTCGCCCGCCTCGACCGCAGGACGCGTCAGGATAATGCGGTTGACCTCCTCCGCTCTGAAAGCCGCGACAGCCGCCGCAACCGCAAGGTAGGTCTTGCCCGTACCGGCAGGGCCTATACCGAGTGTGATCGTGTTTTTTGCTATCGCGTCGCAGTATTCTTTCTGTCCGAGGGTCTTGGGCTTTATCGGCTTGCCCTTTGCGGTTATGCAGATAACATCCCCCGCAAGCTCGCCTATTTTCGTTTCTTTACCCTCACGGACAAGCTTCAGAATATATCTGACATTCTGCGCGTCTATGTTCTCTCCCTTTGCCGCAAGCGTGAGAAGACCGTTGATAGCCTTCTCTGCCAGCATAACGTCCTCCGCCTCGCCGCAGATGTGGATCATATCATCCCTGTCGAGCACCTTTACGCCAAGTTCGGTCTCTATAATGCGCAGGTTCTGGTCGAATGAGCCAAACACGCTTATTATGTGCTCCATTCTGTCAACTTTAACCGTCTGTTCTATCATCTTGCAGTATCCTTTCACCGCGTTTTTCTTCCGCTATATTTTCAAGGCATTCGCAGCGCATTGTCACCTTTATAAGGCCGTCCTTACTCTCGGAGACAAAGCCGGAGCTTAAAATTTCCCCGTCGATATCGTCTTCCGCCGCCCGCAGAAGGTTATGCTTCATATCCTCAGCGTTCACGGCGGTATACCCGCTATGCGAATACGGCAGAATTTCCTCTGTTATTATAGTGACCGGAAGCGAAAAAATGCCGTCTATGCCTAAAACATTATTATGAATAATTTTATCATATTCGTCAACCGTATTTATGCCGCCAAAGTAAAAATTTATTCTTTTTTTCCCTATCAGGACGGCAAATCTTTTTCTGCCTCCGCCCGTGTGACTCTTTTGTTGGAGATTTTCGGGGCAAACGGCGGTCGTTTCTCTCCATGTGCGTGCGTATACCTCGCCAAGCGCCCTCACATACTCAGTCCGTCCGTAGGTGCTGTCAACCGCTCCTGAAATAAGCAGGTCGCCCTTTTCTACTGTCTGACCGCGGCTCACAAGCGTTCTGCCGTTCCTTGCATAAATTTCTTCCGCTATCCCGTCCCGCGCAGCGATGAGATCAGAATATTCCCGGTCATTATATATTTCGGAAACCTGCTTTCTCTCCAAAACCGGCACCGTCGCCTTTGAGCCGTTTACATTGACACTCATCCACGCGATCTCGGGATTTTTCGTTATCATCTTCGCACGAACCATATCGTTGTTTATACTTGGCCAGAAGCATCCCGTATATACACCGCATTCCTCAAGCGCTCTTTTTATTTCTCCGTCCGATATTCTCTTATTGCCCACTACCCGTATCTCCCAAATAAAAAGTGAGGACACAAGCAGGCACAGGGCGAACAGTCCGCAGAAAACAGCACCCCATTTATGCCTTTTTACTAAACTCACGGCTTTTTTTCCGCCGCACACCTCTTCAAGCTCGAAAAAGCACATACACTCCTCAACGGTCTTTTTAAATTCCTCCGCATCCTTTTCATATATCCAGACGGATATGCAGTGCTCATCCGAGTATTCCGCTTCCCGTATCTCGATTCCCTTGGCGGCGCAGGCGTTAAGAACCGTTTCCGGCATACTTCCGCGAACGGAGATCCTGTATCTTCCGTAAAAATCAAATCCCGTTCTGTTCATCCGCACCACTCCACGCTACGGAAGTCCCCGTATATCAAAAGACTGCTTCTTGTCATTGTTCTTATTATAAATCCGCTGCCGAGTACCGATATTTTCCCGCTCTCCGTCATTATCTCCACGGCATTGTCCGAATATGACAGCAGCCCCCTGTGGTTTTCTATCAGCATACGCTTACTGCCCACGGCGCTAAGCTTTGACGTGTTCAGTGCGGCCTCTTCCGGCAGTTCCAGCGAACCGCACAGTTTGTCTGCAAGCTTTCTCATCTTGTTCAGGAACCATCCCTCCCCCTCGTATAAAGCTATGCGCAGCAGCATAGCTTGATTACAACGGCATTTACAGTTGGGAGGAATTTATGAAAAAGAAGCTCTGGCTCATAGTATGCTGCGCGGTATTCATCGCGGCGCTCTTTCTTTCCGGGCAGATAGCCGCGATATGCCGCGGCGCACTCAGAACCTGCTGTGAAACGATCATTCCATCCCTGTTCCCGTTTTTTATTCTCTCCGTTCTTATAAACAGGCTGGGACTGCCGCTCTATCTCGGGAGACGTCTCTCCTTCTGCGGCAGATCGCTTTTCGGCGTATCCGGAGCCGGCGTGACCGCGCTTGCAATGGGGCTTACGGGCGGCTATCCCATGGGAGCCGCTTACATAGCGGATATGTACCGGCAAAAGCAGATAACCCTGCGGGAAAGCGAAGCTCTGCTCGCTTTCTGCAACAATTCCGGCCCCGCTTTCATAATAGGCGCCGTCGGCTGCGGGGTGTTCGGTTCGGCAAGGACGGGCGCTATTCTCTATGCGGTACACATTATGTCCGCCGTTTCGGTCGGGATCTTGCTCAAAGGCAAAAGGAAAAATTTTAATTTCCCCACCCGGTCAGAAGAACCGGTGCTTGAGCGCGACATCCCCTTTTCTCTTGCTTTTACCGACGCCGTGCGCGCTGCCGTAACTTCAATATTCAACGTATGCGGCTTTGTTGTCTGCTTCACGATAATTGTCAGGCTGCTCGAAGAAAGCAGACTTGCTGTCAGGCTCATGCAGCTTTGCTCTGCTTTTTCGGGTCTTGACATAAGCTGTATACGCGTGTTTTTCAGCGGCATTTTTGAGCTTGGCTGTTCACTCGGTGAAATGGGACGCTTATCCCCCACGCCCGCGAATCTCTCGCTCGTTTCGTTTATACTCGGCTGGGGCGGGCTCTCCGTGCATCTCCAGACACACGCTGTATTGTCCGGCACCGAAATAAAAGGCGCCCTGCACACTGCCGGGCACCTTTTGAGTGGTTCGATAGCTTCTGTTTACACATATCTGCTTTTTTCTTTTATTCAGATGATATAGCAGTTATAAAACCGCTTAACAGTGATCGGCACCTCTCCGTCAGAACGAGAAAACTATCCCGACCACTGCCGATAAGGCGATGAACACTATCGGATGAAGTGATTTTGTCTTTTTGACATACTGCGTCAGCACAAATATCACCGCCGCAAGGACTATTGCCTTCCAATTGAAAAACGAAAGTATCGCATCTCCCGCGACATATGTATCCGCATGAAAAAGCGTGATCTTCAGCACCAGAAAGCCCGCAGACGCGATAAGCGCGACGGAGCACGGGCGTAGAGCATAAAAAGCCGCGTCAACATATTCATTCTGCCGGAACTTTTCCAGTGCCTTGGAAATGAGCAGGATTATAATGATCGCCGGAGTGACTATACCCAGCGTCGCACAAAGCGCACCCGGTACGCCCGCGGTTGTAAATCCCACATAGGTAGCCATATTTATGCCTATCGGTCCCGGAGTAGATTCCGACACGGCGATCATATCCGCAAGCTGCGCATGATTATACCAGCCTGTTTTATCGCTGATATCGTACAGGAACGGCAGCGTCGCCATTCCGCCGCCGACAGCGAACAGCCCCGTTTTGAAAAATTCCCAGAACAGTCTCAAAAATATCATTTGCCTCTCACCCCCAAGCGTGTGAGCAGTATTCCCGCCGCGCAGCAGGCGGCGACATATACGGCAGGCGAAATATCAAACAGCAGCGACAGCACAAACACAATAAGGCATATTGCCAGCGTCGCCTTGTCCACGACCGCTTTTTTCCACAGCTTCACAACGGCATTGAAAATGAGCACACAGACGCAGACGCGTATCGCCGCAAAAGCGCTCTTGACGGCCGGGATATCCGCAAAATTTGTCAGAATACCGGCTATGGTACAGATGATCACAAGGCTTGGGAAAACAAGCCCCAGCGTTGCAACGATACCGCCCAGAACGCCCGCCTGCTTGCTTCCGACAAAGGTAGCCGTATTGACGGCGATCACTCCGGGTGTGCACTGCCCGACCGCGTAGTAATCCATGAGTTCTTCCTCGCTTGCCCAGCCCTTGTTATCTGCGATCTCCCTTTGCAGGATCGGCAGCATCGCGTATCCCCCGCCGAAGGTCATTACCCCGATCTTGGCAAAGGAAACAAACAGTTCAAAAAGCTTCTTCATTTTTTTAGACCTTCTGCATATTTATAATATTTATCTATGCACTTTTCGCACTCTTCCTTGGAGCTTCCGCGCGTAAGGATGTATATTTTGATCTTTGGCTCGGTGCCTGAAGGACGCACGATAAAGCTGCACCCGTCGGCAAGCTCAAAATACAGCACATTCGAGCCTGAAATGGGAGTCTTATCAACCTTGCCAAGTCCGGCGACCCATATGCTTCCGCTGGAGTAGTCCCTTATCCTTATGATTTCCTCGCCGGCGATCTCTTTGGGAGGATCGCTGCGCAGGCTTGCCATAAGCTCATTCATCTTTTGCAGGCCGTCAAGTCCCGGCATAACGAGATTTATGGTTTTCTCCATAAACCAGCCGTATTTTTCGTACAGTGAGTTCATCGCGTCCAGCAGCGTCATTCCCTTTGAAAAGTAATACGCCGCCATTTCGGATACCATGAGAGCCGCAGTAACCGCATCCTTATCGCGCACATAGTCGCCCATCATATAGCCGTAGCTTTCCTCAAAGGCAAGAATGTACTTATAGCTATCCGCAGCTTCCCACTGGGCGATGCGCTCTGCCATGAATTTGAAGCCGGTGAAGGTATCTTCAAAGTGCACGCCGTTCGTCTCGGCAACGACGCGGTACATGGCCGTTGACACTATGCTGCTGACAGCACCGGGATTTTCGGGCATCGTGCCGGCGGACGTGCGGGCGCTGATAATATAATCGAGCAGCAGCACACCGAGCTGATTGCCAGTAATGCTCACATAGTTTTCGCCGTCCCTTACCATTGTTCCTATGCGGTCGGAGTCGGGGTCAGTGCCGATTATAAGGTCGCTCCCGACTTTTTTGGCAAGGTCTACCGCAAGGTAAAATCCCTCGGGATTTTCCGGGTTGGGGCTTACGACGGTGGGGAAATTACCGTCTATGACCATCTGCTCCGGCACCGGGTAAAGGTGCTTTATCCCGAATCTTCCGAGAGCTTCCGGTACAAGCTTATATCCACAGCCGTGGAACGGAGTATAGACGATTTTAAAATCATCGGCGACTTTCTTTATCGTCTCCGTGTCAATGACCTGCCCCATGACTTTTTCAAGGAAGGCCTCATCCGTTTCCGCGCCGAGCAGCTCGATTTTACCAGCTTCGACCGCTTTATCAAAATCACATGTCCTGAACCCGGTAAAAATATCTATCGCTTCCATCTGGCGGGCAATCGCTTCCGCCTTCTGTGGCGGAAGCTGTGCGCCGTCCGACCAATACACCTTATATCCGTTATATTCCTTCGGATTATGGCTTGCTGTGATATTGAGGCCGGCAGCGGTCCCGTAATACAGCACCGCAAAGCTCAGCTCCGGCGTAGGACGCAAAGCGTCAAAGATGCGCACATGGATGCCGTTCGCCGCCATAACGCATGCCGCTTCCTTTGCAAACTCCACCCCGTTGAGACGGCAGTCATGTGCAATAACAATGCCCTTGTCCATCGCCTCCTGCCCCTCAGCGCAGATAACGTTTGCAAAAGCCTGCGTAGCGTGGCGTATAATGTGGATATTCATGTTGTGAAGCCCGACCTTCATCGTGCCGCGAAGACCGGCGGTGCCGAACTCGAGAGGGGCAAAAAATCTGTTTTCGATTTCCTTTTCGTCGTCTTTGATCGAATCAAGCTCCGCCCATTCACGCTCACTCAGCGCAGGACTGTCCATCCAACGCTCGTATTCTTCCTTAAAGCTCCTCATTGTTTTCCTCCTTACATAATTGCAGCGCATCCTCAAGCATGCTCTTGGGGACAAATATATCCGTTCCCTGACCGCTCATTCCGAGTACAAGCTTTCCAAAACCGCCGTCGCCGGGATAGCGGGTGACGCACGGTATCCCATACGCTTCCAGCATATTTATCCGAAGTGTATCCCCCATATCATTGTTTTCGCAGTTGCAGAGAAACGCCGGTTCCTCCGGCCTGCCGTTTTCATCTTTCGGCCATTTGTCCAGAAGCCCGCCTATATCGGCCCTTCCCCACTGAATGTTCAATTCGTCCATAAAACTCTTTTCTCCAGACATTTTATTTGTGATATCTCGATCCCTCGTTTATCTTGAAGCCCCTGTATATCTGCTCTGCAAGCATGACACGGGCAAGGTGATGCGGAAACGTCATTTCCGACATGCTCAGCTGCATATCCGCCCGTTTTTTTACGCTTTCATGCAGCCCAAATGAGCCGCCTATAATAAAACAGAGCTTGGGCTTGCCGGAATTTTCCCTGTCAGCGATAAGCTTTGCCATGCCCTCGCTGGGAAACTGCTTTCCTTCCACGCAAAGTGCAGCCAAAAAAGCGTCGCCCGGGATATTTTTTATGATATCCGCCGCTTCCTTTGAAAGCGCCGCGCTTATCTCGCCCGCAGACGGATTATCCGAAAGCCTCTGCTCGGGTATTTCGCAAAGATCAAACCGGCAGTAGGCTTGCAGGCGCTTTGCATATTCCGAAAAGGCGTCGGCATAAAACCTTTCGCGCATTTTCCCAACGCAAATAAGCTTTACAGCAAGCATAGCGCATCTTCCCCCAAAGAAATCTCAAGCATCCCGAACTGCGGTGCGCAAAAAAGTTCCGCCCCGGTGTCGGACAGCGTTTTCCGCGCCGCCTCCAGAGCTTTTTCCGGGGTGTTGTTTATCTTGCTCAAATGCCCAAGAATGATTTTTCCGGTGCCGTTCAAAGCAAGCCTTCTTGCAAGGGCGGCGCACTCCTCATTGGAGAGGTGCCCGCACTCAGAAAGGATCCGTCTTTTAAGATACACCGGATACGGGCCGTATCTCAGCATATCCTCATCATGGTTTGATTCGATAAGAACGGCATCCGTGCCGGAAAGCCCCGATTCAATCTCTTCCGTAACGCATCCCGTGTCAGTCGCTATCGAAAAGCTGCCGTCACCTTCAAGCCGGTATCCCACGCTTTCATCCGCATCGTGGCTCGTATGAAACGCCATGACGGAGACGCAGTCCAGATGAAACCTTTCCCCAACAGATATCGCCTCGATACGCCCTTCCGTCTCCGGAAGCATACCGGTGATCCTCGAAGCAACAGTATGCGGTGCGTATATAGGAGTCTTATACTTTTTTGCCATGGTTTTCAGCGCCGAAATATGATCGGAGTGCTCATGCGTTATGAGCACTCCGGTTATATCGTCCATTGAAATTTTCGACTGTGAAAGACAGTTTTCTATCCTACGCATCGATATTCCGGCATCTATCAATATATTTGTACCTTTATCAGAAACCAGCAGACAATTGCCGCCGGAACCGCTCGCAAAAACAAATACCTTCATCAACTGACCGAAATAATTTTATTCTGACACTCCGCTTCTTCCGGGAAATCCACGATCTCTATATCCGCACCCATCGTTTTCAGCTTGCCGACAAAGTTCTCGTAGCCGCGCTCAATGTAGTGGATATCTTCCACTACCGTTGTCCCGCTGGCGCACATACCGGCAATAACCATAGCCGCCCCCGCTCTTAGATCGCAGGCCTGCACCGGGGCGCCCGTAAGCCGTTTTCCGCCCTCAATGACCGCAACACGACCGTCAACCTGAATCTCCGCACCCATTTTGCGAAGCTCATTGACATATTTGTACCGATTGTCATATATGCCCTCGGTAATGACTGACGTTCCCTCCGCAAGACATAAAAGCGCGCCTATCGGGGGCTGCATATCCGTCGGGAAGCCCGGGTAAGGCAATGTTTTCACATTTGCACGGCGCAGACTTCTCGCGCCTTTTACAAGCACGGAATCCTCATACTCCTGAACGATCGTACCGGTTTCGCGCAGCTTGGCGCTTATGCACTCAAGATGCTTCGGGATAATGTTCTTTATCAGCACCTCGCCGCCTGTCGCCGCGGCCGCGACCATATATGTACCCGCTTCTATCTGATCCGGAATAATGGTATAGCACCCGCCGTGCAGCTTATCCGTACCGTTTATCTTGATCGTATCTGTTCCGGCACCTCTTATATCAGCACCCATTGAGTTGAGAAAGTTCGCAAGATCGACGATATGCGGCTCACGCGCGGCATTTTCAATGATCGTGCGCCCCTGAGCGAGCGTAGAAGCAAGGATGATGTTCATCGTCGCGCCGACAGATACCTTGTCAAGATATATCCTCGTCCCGTGAAGCCTTCCTCCGGGAGCGTCGGCATAAACAAATCCGTTTTTTACCTCGACCTGGGCGCCGAGAGCCGTCATTCCCTTTATGTGCTGGTCAATAGGTCTGACACCGAAGTTGCAGCCGCCGGGCATAGTCGTTTTCGCACTGCCGAAGCGGCCAAGCATTGCACCGATAAGATAGTACGATGCCCTTATTTTGCGCATAAGCTCATATGGGGCATCCTGATAACGCACATCCGTACAGTCTATCTCTACCGTGGAGGGATTGATATATTTCACCTTTGCGCCGAGATCGGTCAGGATGGTGAGAAGCATATCGGTATCGCTTATCTGAGGCATATTTTCAATACGGCAAACGCCATCCACCATCAGAGCCGCTGGAATGATCGCAACGGCAGCATTTTTTGCGCCGCTTATCTCAACCTCTCCGCGAAGCACGGTACCGCCCTTGATTACATATTTTTCCAATACAGGCACCTTCCAAGTTTCTAAATAAAGTGGAAACACGCACACTTAGTGTAGATTCTACCATATACCAATATAAAAAGCAACTGTTTCTTTATCTCTTCAGGCTCTGCAAAATCAGTCTCCCGTTTTTACAAATTATTCTTTTATTTTTTCCCTCAATGTGTTATTATTGTATATTGAAGAGAGGAAGTGAGATACGACTTGCCGAAGCAGCTTGGAAAAAAAGAAATAACCGCCAACAGAAAAGCTTTCCATGAATATTTTGTTCTGGAACGGTTTGAAGCCGGTATTGAGCTTGCAGGCACGGAGGTCAAGTCTATCAGAGCCGGCAACGTAAATCTCAAGGATTCATTCTGCACCATAAAAAACGGGGAACTTTTTGTGCGCGGGATGCACATTTCTCCATATGAGCAGGGGAACATCTTCAACCGCGATCCAGTGCGCGCAAGGCGGCTTTTAATGCATAAACGCGAGATAGTAAAGCTAAACGCACGCATAATGCAGGACGGCGTTGCCCTTATTCCACTGTCTCTGTATTTTAAGGACAGCAAGGTCAAGGTCGAACTGGGACTGTGCAAGGGCAAAAAGCTGCACGATAAGCGTGACAGTGAGGCCGACCGGCAGTCAAAGCGCGACATTGACAGAGTTATGAAAGAGAGGAATTACCAATGAGCAATCCCATTGTTACAATCGAAATGGAATCCGGCGATATAATGAAAGCGGTGCTTTATCCGGAAATTGCGCCCAACACCGTCAATAACTTTATTTCACTCGTAAAAAACGGTTTTTATGACGGCGTTATTTTCCATCGCGTTATTCACGGCTTTATGATTCAGGGCGGTGATCCCAACGGCACCGGCATCGGCGGCCCCGGATATTCGATAAAGGGCGAATTTTCAGCCAACGGCTTCAAGAATGACCTCAAGCACAGCCGCGGCGTCCTTTCCATGGCGCGCACCATGGCGCCCAATTCCGCCGGAAGTCAGTTTTTTGTGATGCATGAGGATTCTCCGCACCTTGACGGTCAGTATGCCGCGTTCGGCAAGCTCATCGAGGGCGAAGAGGTCGTCGATAAGATCTGCGCGGTGCGCACGGACTACAACGACAAGCCCAGAACCCCTCAGGTCATGAAAAAGGTCACCGTCGAGACATTCGGTGTGGATTATCCCGAACCTGAGAAGTGCTGATCGCTTTCTCCGTTGATCAAGCCCACGGGCATCCCTTGGGCTTATATATGGGGGTGTAACGGTTTCGACGGGGGTGCGGAGGCAGAAATAGCGGGCGGATGTGCCTGACATCCATAAAACAGGCAACCTTTTATAAATTAAAGAACAATAACGATACTGTTCTTCTCGCTGCTTAATTAGCGAGCGTTCCGCCTGAGAGGACCACGGCTCGGGACGGGGCGTCGACGAGTGGTGAACGTGAGCGCGGTAAGCTTTGCCCGCGCCACGCATAATGAAGCTACCGAGACGATGAGTGTGACGGCTCACGCTTCGCCGAGGGAATCAAAATAACCGTCTGCGCCCGGAGAAGTTTCTGTTAATGTGCTTTCGGACAGGGGTTCAACTCCCCTCACCTCCACCAGACAGGTATTGGACGAACACCTATTTCTTCAGCGGCGGTTTCGCCGTGAAATGTTCGCTCTGATCCACAACAGAAAAGCGCTGTCTTGGAAGTAATTCCGAGGCGGCGCTTTTTCTATATTTCTGAAGCGTTCTAAAACTTTACAATAGGGTTATTTTTGTATACCTTTAATGCTAGATAAGGTACAATAAGTTGCGCAAAAAGAAAAATGGATAAGAGAAGACATAGTATGCAGACTCTGGTAGAATGAAGTTGCGAGACACCATTCTGAAAGGAGACAGCAAACTATGTCCGAGAAAATTGTACAGCTTAATGAGGAAATTATCAAGGGTCAACTCAAAGAATTAGTTCGCGGAAGCGTAGAAGAGACGCTGAACGAACTGTTGGAAAAGGAGGCGGAGTCTCTGACGCAGGCCGCTCGCTACGAGCGTAATGAGGCTCGTCAGGGCTACCGCAGCGGTCACTATGACCGCAACCTTACCACAACATCCGGCAACGTCACGCTCCATATGCCAAGGCTCAAGGGAGTGTCTTTCGAAACTGCCATCATCGAGAGGTATCGCCGCCGTGAGAGCAGCGTGGAAGAAGCACTCATCGAAATGTATCTGGCAGGTGTATCCGTGCGCCGTGTGGAGGACATCACTGAAGCTCTGTGGGGCAGTAAGGTCTCGCCCTCTACGATCAGTGAGCTGAACAAGAAAGCTTATGTTCACATTGAGGATTGGCGGAACCGTCCCTTGCAGGGCGGCAGATATCCGTATGTCTACGTGGATGGTATCTACCTGCGCCGCAACTGGGGCGGAGAGTATGAAAATGTGGCGATTCTGGTGACAATCGCTGTGAATGATGACGGTTTTCGCGAGGTTTTGGGTGCCGCTGAGGGAATGAAAGAGGACAAGGCCAGCTGGGTCAATTTCTTCCAGTGGCTCCGTGGCCGCGGCTTGGATGGCGTGAAGCTCATCGTCGGTGACAGGTGCATGGGGATGCTGGAGGCCGTGGGCGAGGTGTTCCCGGACGCCAAATACCAGCGCTGCACGGTGCATTTTTACCGCAACGTTTTCTCTGTTGTGCCCAAATCCAAGGTCAAAATTGTGGCAAAAATGCTCAAGGCGATCCACGCCCAGGAGAGCAAAAAGGCGTCCCGCGAGAAGGCGAAGGCTGTTGTTGCTGAGCTGCGCGCCATGAAGCTGAAGGAGGCTGCCAAGAAGGTTGAGGACGGCATTGAGGAGACACTGACCTATTGTGACTTTCCCAGCGAGCATTGGACCCGCATCCGCACCAACAATGTGATCGAACGGCTGAACCGTGAGATCCGCCGCAGGACTCGCGTGGTGGGGACATTCCCGGATGGGAACTCTGCTCTGATGCTGGTCTGCGCGAGGCTGCGCCATGTAGCGGGAACTCAGTGGGGCAACAAGAAATACATGAACATGAAGCACTTAGAGGCGGCCTTGAACGACGTCTCTATTGCCGGCTGACTTCATTCAGCCGGAGTCTGCAAATAAATTTGCGCATAATTCTTGACAGTACCTAATGCTAAGGAGGGATGTGCTGTGATGACTTTCCTGTATATGAATCTCAAAAAAGGTGTACTGCGGTATTCCCTCATTTTCAAACTCAATTTAACCAAGGAGATAAAAAAGAAGATATGAAGTAATCAAACTAAAGAATCTAAATTCTAAGATACGATTTTTACTTCTGCAATTCCCGGTTTTTGCAATAAATCAAAAAACTCATTAATTGCATTGTGCTGTTGCATTGGATATCTCATACCTGTTCTTCGTTTACAGAATGTGAAAGTAACCGATTCCTTTGCACGGGATAATGCCACAAAGAATGTGCAGCGATCTTCATCCGGCTGATTTCTAAAGTTCCAGAAAGCGGAGTCTTCCAATCCAACGAAATATACAGCAGAGTATTCCAGCCCCTTGCTTTTGTGGATTGTCATTATAGGTACTGAATGTTCTCCACAAAAATTCTCAATGGCTAGATTCCAGTCCCCACACGCAGCAACATATTCAGTAAAAAAGAGGTTTTCAAATTTTTCAATTAAGTCATCAAAGTGAGTCCCTTGCTTATACGCCGGAAATTTCGCCTTGATTTTTTCAATGCTGAAGAATCTAATTATCGTCCCCAGAATGTCATGCCATTGCACACCGTCAAATCCCTGCTGTGCGGTTTTCTTCACGGTATCTGCTAAGTTAACCAGCTTCCGCTGAATTTCATCATAGACACCATTCTCCTGTGTCTCACCAATACCCCATAGTTCGACCAATGACTCCCCTATGAAGTTCCACTCATTTGGATGTTTCCTGTCATAGGCACACAACATAAACTTGATGAGCAGATCTACAATTGGCTCCTTAATTAGATCCTGGTAGTCAGTCTCAATGCGAGCTCGGACACCATGTTTCGCTAACTCCGCAATAATCGCTGAAGCATAGTTCTGCGGCAACTGTTTGCAGAGAATACATATTTCGTTAGGCTTTTTGCCTCCGGAAATTCTCTCTAGGATATCTGCTGATACAGCACCAGCTTCCAGCTGTTCATCGCCTGCAATAATCAGAGCAATATCTCCATCATCTTCTGCCCATTTATCTGAGACACAGACTTCTGTTGCCTTTTCTTTTAGAGAGGCATACATTTCTTGTTGTAGTGCAACCAATCTTGGTGCCGATCGATGATTCATTAGCAAACGAACACCTTTAGGATTCCACTCATCGCAAAAAATTTTAAAGATTTGTTTTACTGCACCAGCCCACACCATGATACGCTGTTTGTTGTCTCCAACAGCTGTTATCTTAGTGTTTGAACCAAAGAAGCATTCCTTCACAAGGGCATATTGAATATCCGTCGTATCTTGAAACTCATCCAGAAATACATAAGAATATGTTATATGCAATGCACGCCTAATATATGGATTTGTTTTTACAATATATATGGCAAGCATCATAATCATCTTGAAGGTCAGTGTCGCTCTGTTCCCGTTAAATCCCTTTAGCAACAGCGGCCATACTCTATGCCCTATTTCGCTCCCTGTTAGCGGAAGGCTTATCTGCGTCAAGAACATGTCGTATTTGGATTTGAGTTTTGATGGTGTTAATCCATCAGGATTCTCATATCCAATATATCTGAATGCAGCATCGATTGTATCGGAATCATTAACTAAATAATCAGATGCAGGGCGAAGTTCTTCAGGTAACGCATACTTGAAGTGATCAAGGACGCTCTTTGCGAATGCATCATATGTCATCGATACAAACCTTCCCTTTATTTCTGCCCCACAACGTCGTTCAATGCGTTCTTTCAAATTCTGCGCAGCATCCGTTTTGAAGCTGATAGCCAGTATTTTCTGTGGCTCTTTACATTGGTTTGTTTGAAACAAGAATGCTGCCTTTTGCGCCAACAATTCTGTCTTTCCTGCACCAGGCCCTGCAATAACCAATACATGCCTATCGCTACAACGAACAGCAGTATTCGCAGCTTCTTCCAATATAATCCCATCGCAAGGCAGCCACTTATCAGGATACACGATTTTCATTTCTTATCTCCTTTTAAGATACGCTCTGCCGTCTCAATTAAGCGCTCCAATACCGGAGGAATATTGCCTTTTATCGCTTCATCGCTCAATCGGGATAGTACTGCAATATGCGTGGAAGGCTTACCTCTATTCAGGAAGAAATATGTGTACCATATCATAAGATTCTGCTGCTCCGTAGAATAGGTGCTCCCATCTCCTCCCTCTTCTTTCAGTGTGGATTTAATATCCTTTTTGATACGAGCCCCATATTCCGCTGGATAAGTACCAGTTTCCTCAATTGTTTGGATTAATACCCGTTTCTTTTTTCCATCCTCAGCAATCTCTAAACGTGGACCTTCGGCGGTATCTAGAGATTTCTTGTACTCCGATGCCATCTGTTCCAACATCATAAAGTCAATATCCAGCGGTGCGGAAAAGAAAACATTATATTGTTCCAGCCTATCGAGCCATGTTTGCATTGATGCCACATCAGAAACATCCCGCTCAGACATACCATCCAGTTGTTCGTCAGTCAAGACGCCACTCTTTGTATTGAGCAATTTATTCTTATCGTGCCCATTTGCAATGAGTTGCTTGAGCACATACTTAATGCGTCCCCAACCTCCACCTTCTCTTTCTCGATCTAGGTCAAGTAGCGTAATATGAGGAATTTGCAGATCATTCAGCAATCTCCAGAAATGGTTTACATGTCGGCCACCAAGAGGAACGATTGATATGCCGCCAACATCTACACTGCCGTTCACAGCTTCCCAATACTTAGGGAGAATGATTTCCTCACTGTCTCCTTCTCCCAAAATCACAAGTTTTGCAAAGTATAGTTCAGGATAGGCCCGGACTGCCTCTTTAATATATTTATACTGATCTTGTGCACTTTCCTTCTCAGGCAAAGTAATTCTTCTCACTTTCGATGCAAGCTGATCCTTGTCCATCCTGAAATATCTGAGATTCTCAGGATCAATCCGCTTAACAATAGCCGGCGAATGGGAGGTCATAATTGCCTGTGCATTGCTTTTGTCGGCAATATTACTAAGATTTTCCACCAGCTTACCAAGTAAATGCGGAGCGATATGGTTTTCGGGTTCCTCAAGCGCCACAATTGTCAGGATGGGCGGCCTACGACTAAAGGAAGTG